>CALUYW010000001.1 GCA_944325105.1 Candidatus Gastranaerophilales bacterium
GTCTGCATTTGTTCGAATCCTCTGTTTTTTGATTTGCTATTGTGTAAAGGTTTACAAAAAATATGTCCACGAGAGGACTAGACGAGCCTTGGGCGAGGATATGCAGCTTGTCTGCATTTGTTCGAATCCTCTGTTTTTTGATTTGCTATTGTGTAAAGGTTTACAAAAAATATGTCCACGAGAGGATTCGAACCTCCGACATTCACCTTAGGAGGGTGACGTTCTATCCATCTGAACTACGTGGACATATTTAAACTATTTAATTTTCAACCGTTCAGATGGATAGAACCTGATTTGAACTGTCGCAAACTGTCGTTCACTCTGCCATCTGATACTTACGTGGACATACATAAATTTAAAAATTTCAATAAAATAATTATACCTAAACAACAATTTTATTCAAATTTTACATAAGTTTATTTTTTAAAAAATCTCCCAAACTTAATCTATACAATGTTTTTAACAATTACCTAATTCAAATTACTCATGTATTTTTGGTAATTGTTAATCCTTTTGTTAGAACTTATCCTATATTTTGTAGGACAAAAGAGAGGAGACAAGATGTCTTTTATTATCCCCAATACTTTTAGGGCTGGTGAAAAGGCCATTGCCGAGCAGATAAATGAAAACTTTAACTATCTTAAACAATCTCTTGAACAGGTTAACAATACGCTTGGGCTTAGGATGGATGATGTAGAAGCAATGCATAATGATGATGTAGAAACTATCAAAAATGATGTAGATGCAATTTCCGAAAATATTTCTAATGAAGAAACTATTTTAAGGTTGGGTAGTATTGTCACGCCTGACCCTGCTGAAGACGGACAAATACCTACTGCTCAAATTCAGCTTCAAGCAAACAGGGTGAATACCGCTTCTGTTTTGGCTAACTCCGAGATAATTCTTCCTGCATTGGATGATAGTGAAAAGTATGTAAATTGTATTTTTGAATTTACGCTAAATGCGGATTGCACAATAACTTTACCTTCAAATGTTAAGTGGTGTTATGGAGAGCCGCCAAATATTACGGCAGATAGCGTAAGTACCAATAGAATGATTTTTGATACAACATCAGGCGGAACACATTGGTCAGGTTATTACTCTCTAAATAAGCTTGAACAAGATTGAGGTAAATAACCATGAATAAAAAAATAATCGAGTTACTAAAAAATACCCATCATGTTTATACCAGGGTTTATAATGCTTTTATGCCTGACGAATGGGGCAGTTGGATAAATTCCATCCCCGGAGGTTCTTCTATAAGCAATGGTTTGATTCGTTCGGTATGCAGCGGTTATACAAATAGTGCAAATTTACCAAGACCAAATTCTTCTCGAACAATAGACGGGCTTAAATATGCAAAAAGCATTAATTTTGTTTTTTCGTGTTACCAGAAAACGACCAAAGGTTGGTATGTCCGCGAGCAACCTGATGGCTATATACAGTTGCTTAACGGGTATATCATGGTTCGTTACGGGGGTTATGCATGCCATGTTATGGTAAATGGAAATCGTTTTGTGACTACCGTAAATAATGTTAGTTATTCGCTTAGTTTTTATCAGGATTATTTGATTTGCAACGGAACCAGATATGACTATCCAAGCGGTATAAAATTAAGTAATGCATTGGGAAATAACATCTATGCATACAGTTTTGGAGGTTTCATAACTTCTAATGATTATTTTGAGTGCTCTTGTGATTTAAAAGTGAGTAACATAACTGTTGAGTATCTAACTTAAGAAAGGAAAAATAATGTTTGCAAAATTAATAAACAATAGTCTTAAATTAGCCCCGCATTTTGTTGAGGTTGAGGGAAAAATAATTCTTAATCCTCAGGAAAACGACTACAGGCTTTTAGGCTACAAACCTGTAGTTTATCAGGATTGTCCAAGTGCTTTAAGTAATCAAACACTTGTTGAAACATATAGTGAAGATAATGAAAAAATCTATGTAAATTATCAGGTTCAAAGTAATTCCAATATATCACGTGAAGAGGAGATAAAAATTGAACTTATGGAGATTGATTCAAAAAGTATTCGCCCTCTAAGGGCCCAAGAAACTGACAGACTTATTGCTCTTGAAAATCAGGCTGAACTCCTTCGTGCGGAATTAAGAGACATAACCGGCTCATCTAATTAAAAATAACAAAACAACACCATTCTCCCTGTAATTTCTTTCCTCCCCTTTTATCTATCCTAAAAGGGGATTTTTATCGACACTTATTAAAAGCTGTGTTAGAATATAATTAACCCTGTGCGGGTGCTAATTTTGTTCCTACATTTTGATTAAAAGGGAGAGTAAGCTCTTTTAAAAGATAATTGAAGTATACCTTGTGCTTGCGCATTTAAGGAAACGGATTTATCGAGGCACTCACCCACCTGCGTTTCTTTCGCGGGTAACAAAATCCACTCGCATAAGGGTTTTTATATAAACAGGGGCGGATATGAAAAAGGCAGTTTTATTTATTTTGTTGTTTTTTATGTGTGCAAATTGCGCATTTAGTCAAAATGAAGTTAATTTTATATATATAAACGGCTCTAATACAAATGATGAAAAAAACAAGCTCTGGTTTTTTAACGGGGTAGAAAAATTTCACACTGTTCTTGTTAAAAAAATAAATTCCGACCCTTTTATGTCAAAAAAACTAACTCAAGATGGCTGCTATTGCCTTGCAAATGAGCCAAGTTATCTTTTTTGGGGTGATTTAACAAAATATCAAATAGAAAAGCTTAATCAGGATATTAATATTCTAAAACGTACCAGCCCGCGTCTTGCACAGTTTACAAGGCGTTTTATTTCTATGTGTTTCCATGATGCAATATGGATTTCAAAATTTCAAAATATGATGCCCGTGCTTGATATGCTGCACAATCAGGTGCTGGATGCGTACGAGAAAAACAACAAAGTGGTAATTTTGGGCTATAGTGCGGGGACTTTTGTAACTTATCAGTATTTTTTGGTTAAATTACCCGTAATAGATATAGAAAAAATGGTTAACGAACTTGATATTTCAGGTGCAAAAAAAGAATTAAAAGATGCCAATAAATATCAAAACACTTGCCTTGATGCTCTTTTTAGAGCAGATATTTTAACATACAATATGACAGGCGGACTTGTTGTTAATTCTAATCAAAATCTGCTTGAAAATAACCTTGCTCAGATTGATACATACACTCAAAAATACTGCGCACCCGATGGTGTCATAAAAGGTGTTATAAACTACGCTTCTCCCATACCTCTTTTTTATTCGGATTTGTGGGACGATAAGTACAAAATCTCTCAAATAAATACTCTAAGCTATAAATACCTTATAGAAAATGATATTTTCTATCTTAATGTTAATTATGCCGATGACCCTCTTGGTATACCGGTTTCTAAAAATCTGAATTTTGCTCAAACAAAAGAAATAATAAAATCTCAAATAAAAGACGGCGGCGGATTTTATTATGATAAATCAGATGTTGCCTCGCCAAGACCGTTTTTTGCTGCGCATACATCTTACTGGGCAACAGCTAAGAAGTTCTCAGATACAATAGTTAAAGCGTATAATGAAGGTTATAAGTACTTTTATCAGGTTGAAAGTTCGCCTGAACCTTAGTTTTCAAGGTTTGCGTACACAGGATTTTTTGCAATCAATTGTCTTATATTGTCGACACCGTTTTGGTGCACATAAAGTTTTGAAATATAGTTTTCGCGTTTAACAAGGGGGTGTTTCAGGTATGCTATGCTTCTGTTTTTCCTTACAAAAGCGTTCCAAGTAGTAGTTTCTGATATCCAAGCTCTCAGCTCTTCTGCTCTTGTATTTGTAAATGTGTGATGTTGGCTTTCATGAGCTATAAGACAAGCGATTGTTTCAATTGGTGCACCTCTGTGTTCTTCGTTTATGTAGATTACAAGGTCTCCGCCGCGAGTTTTCGTAGTGAATGCTTCGCAGTTGCTGCAGCCGTATATTGCAAGGTTTCTAAACATAACTCTGATTGGTCTGCCGGTTGAGTTTCTTCCGTTTAAAATAGCAATTACGTCTCCTCTGTTTACATCTTCAAGAGCGCTTAGTGCCGAGGCTATTGTTGTATTGCTTGTAATTTTTTCAAATCCGCCTGCATTTGTTACGTTAAACGTAAAGCAAATAGCAAATATAAGACAAAATAACACTCCAAATTTCTTCATAACTGTCCCTTGTAACCGAACTTCTCAACTTATTAGGGTTTTCGGCAGTAGTTGGTGTAAACTTTACGATTTTAAATCACATTGTTACATATTTTAATAT
The DNA here is from genome assembly GCA_944325105.1 of Candidatus Gastranaerophilales bacterium. Taxonomy (GTDB): domain Bacteria; phylum Cyanobacteriota; class Vampirovibrionia; order Gastranaerophilales; family Gastranaerophilaceae; genus Galligastranaerophilus. The sequence continues at coordinate 4,268 of CALUYW010000001.1, forward strand.
TAAACTTTAAAATACCCTATTGGGCGCGGTTTTAGGAGATAAAAAACTTTAAAGTTATTTTAACGGGTGAAAGTTATGCCTGTTTAATGCAGGAAATAAAAGTGGAAAATAAAAAATATCTTTTTGCTATGCTAACTGTAATGTCACTATGGCTGTTTTTGGTGCTATTAGCCCCTCTGCCCTATATTTGTGCTGCAGATGATGAAACTAACCCGTATCAGGCTGAAGTTACAATAACAAAACAAGATTTAATAAAAGCACAGCCAAAAGAGCCCGAGGTAGTTTTTACTCCTCAGATTGAAAAAGAAGTAAGCATAATGGAAAAAAGACATTTTCATAACAAAGTAACAAATGAAACAGACAGCTACAGAATTGCCCGCCTTGAAAGTGAATTAATGGGCAGAGTGTGGAGTTTTTCTCCTCTTGAAACAAGAATGCGAAGATTAAAATTGGCATCTCAAAGGACAATGCTTGCTGGAACTTCTCTGCCCAACAACCTTGCACGTACGTATTCGCCAAAGAGAATAAGAAATGATTCAATTGAGCTTAGAGAAAGAGAGCAAGTGGGTATAATCGACGGGCTTTTAAGACTTTATGCTCCTGACTTTTATCAAAAGCTAAAAGATAGGAACGACAGACAGTTTGAATACTTTGGCTGGGAATAAAATTCTTCTTGCATGGACACTTAAGTCATTGTATATTATTGTTATAAGGAGAATTTTATGAGCCAAATTACAAAAATAGCGTGGGATTTAAACGAAAAAACAAACAACAGATATCAACTTGTTTATGAATTGATTGAACTTGCAAAAAAACTCGTTGATGAATCTCAAATGAAAAAATCAAAAGATGATTTTGGTTATGATTTTGAAATGTCATTTGACCCTGCTATAAAAAAAGAAAAACCCGTGCAGCATGCAATTATGGTAAAGGCATCTGAATCCGACGACAGCGGACTTGTCGGCTAATAGTTTATGCAAGATACTATAAATTTTATAAGAAGTAAAATAGGCGATTTTAAACCCGAGTTAGCAATTGTGCTTGGCTCGGGTTTAGGTGCATTTTGTGACAATTTAGAGGGCATAAGAATTCCCTATGCCGATATCACGGGTTTTGCTCCATCAAAAGTAAAAGGGCACAAGGGCGAGCTTTTGTTTTGTGAAATTCACTCTAAAAAAGCGGTAATTATGCAAGGCAGATTTCATTTCTATGAGGGACATTCTCTTAGTGCCACAACGTATCCTATAAAAGTCTTTAAAAAGCTTGGAGTTGATAAGATTATCATAACGAACGCCGCTGGTTCTCTTAAAAAAGACCTTACACCCGGCAGTATTATGTTAATTGAAGACCATATTAATTTTATGGGCTCAAATCCTCTAATCGGCGAAAATGATGAAACTTTAGGTACAAGATTTCCCGATATGAATGACCTTTATTCAAAAAGGTTAAGAGATATTGCAAAAACATGCGCTGATAAGCTGAATATTGAACTTAAACACGGGATATACAGTGCTCTTAGCGGCCCAAGCTATGAAACACCCGCTGAGGTGCGTATGTTGGCGCTTTTAGGCGCAAGTGCCACAGGCATGTCGACAGTTCCTGAGGCTATTGTTGCAAAGTACTGCTCTATGGAGGTTTTAGGAATAAGTCTTATTACAAACTACGCTGCTGGTTTGTCCGATGTTGCGCCAAACCATAAAGAAGTTGTTGAAATGGGAAAAATAGCGGGCGCAAAACTCTGTGAGCTTTTGGATGAGACAATTAAGTTAATTTAATTGCTACTTTTGTAGCATTTTGTAAATTTATACTTCATATTTAATCTAAAATGAGTTATAATGTAAGTGCAAGGACTGCCTTGCGCAGCGGTGTTTGAAAGGCGTTTAATGAGCGAAGTGCAATTTCACAATGACCTGATGAGGTTAATTGAGATTCTCCCCTCAAAAATCAGAAGAAATATCCAGAAAGATTTGCTTGATGATGCTATTGAGATAGTTCTTGATATTGGCAGAATTCCAGAGGTTCGTCTTGGTAACGGAAAGATTATTTATCTTGGCTCAGAAAACGTCACAAGTGATGATTTAGAGTTTATCGTTTCAAAAATTCCCGAATTTACAAACGACAACCGCTCGGGATTGCCCGGTACATTACATAGAATAAGCGCAATAAGAAATAGGCAGGGCAAAATAATCGGTCTTACCTGTCGTATAGGTAGAGTTATTACAGGTACGATAAGCTGTATAAAAGATTTTGTCGTACAGAATAAAAGTATTTTGTTTTTAGGGCGTCCGGGTGTCGGTAAAACAACAAAATTAAGAGAAATAGCGCGCCTTATGGCAGATGACTTGGGCAAGCGCGTGGTCGTTGTTGATACGTCAAATGAAATAGCAGGCGATGGGGATGTTGCGCACCCTGCAATCGGTAAAGCGCGCAGAATGCAAGTGTCGCAGCCCGAGTTTCAAAAAGATGTTATGATAGAGGCGGTTGAAAACCATACGCCCGAGGTTATTGTTGTTGATGAAATAGGTACAGAGCTTGAAGCTCAGGCGGCAAGAACAATAGCCGAGCGCGGTGTTATGCTTATAGCAACGGCTCATGGTAATACTTTAGAAAACCTTATTAAAAACCCTACTATGTCTGACCTTGTGGGTGGAGTAAGTTCTGTTACTTTAGGAGATGATGAAGCTAAACACAGGGGCTCACAAAAAACCATCCTTGAGCGTGAAAAGCAGCCGACATTTGATATAGTTATTGAAATAATTGACAGGAATACCCTTGCTGTATATAAAGACACCGCAGAGGCGGTTGATTATATTTTAAGAGGCTGGCCTATAACTCCTGAGATAAGAAAAGTTGACCAGTCTTATGAAACAAAAGCTGCGGTTCAAAACATAGCGCAAAAGGTTCAGGAGTTGGATAAAAAAGCGCAAAGCCCGCTGAATTTTAGTTTTAATCGTCAGAAGTATATTGATGATGTTAAAAAGCATAAGAAAATATATATCTACGCTGTTTCTCGCTCAATTGTGGATAAAATTATCGAGCGGTTGGATATTAACGCAGAGATTGTAAGAAATGTGGAAGATGCCGATTTTGTAATTGCTCACAAGAACTTTGCAAAAGGCGGCACAAGAATTTTGGCTACCGCAAACGAGTATCGTTTGCCTGTATTTTTTGTCAGAACAAATTCCATGTCGCAAATTCAAAAAGTGCTAAAAGATGCACTGCACTTGACTCAAGAACCTCAGGATGTTGAACATCATAACAACTATAAAGACGGTGTTGAGCTTGCGCTTGATGAAACAAAAGCTGCTATAGCAAAGATTTTTGAGGGGGCAGAATCGGTTGAGCTTGAGCCTCAAAGCCAAAGCGTAAGGAAGCTCCAGCATGAGCTTGTTGAGGCGCATAATTTGTCCTCGGTAAGTATAGGCGATGGTAATGCGCGGCATTTGAAAGTTTTTAGAGATGATACCGAAGAGTCTGCTTAGTTTTTTAAAAAAGAAAGAAAATAAAAGCCAAAAAACCGAGCAGATTGAGGGTGTTAAATTTGTTTTCAGAAAAAACGTGCTCTCAAGGTATATAAAAATTTCTATAAAACCTGATAAATGCGTTCTTGTCAGTATGCCAAAGAGGGCTTCTTTTTCTACTGCAAGAAAATTTGCCATTGATAATATTGATGAAATTAAAAATGCGCTTAGTAAGATTAAGCCTGAAAAATATGTTTTGGACGGAGTTGAGTTTGATACATCTTCAAGCTATGTGCTTGCGCTTAGAAAAAAAGCAAAAGTGTATTTGCCAAAAAGACTTGATGAGCTGGCTCAGAAATATGGGTATAGGTACAATAAAGTTACGCTTAAATATATGAAAACCCGCTGGGGGAGCTGCTCTTTTAAAAATAATATTAATTTAAATGTTTCTCTTGTGACCCTTGATAGGGAACTTATTGACTATGTCCTTTTGCATGAGCTTGTGCATACGGTTGAGAAAAACCATGCAAAAACCTTTTGGGCAAGGATTAATTCACATATGCCCGATGCTCGCACAAGGCAGAAAATGCTCAAAAGTAGAAAAGTGATTTAAAATCATTATACTGTTTAGTAAACTACCCGCTTGGATAATTGAGCGCGTGTTTTGGGTTATATAAATTGTTTATGCGGAGGTTTACATATGGCAAAAGAGCTTATTTGGTCACAGGATTCTATTTTATTAAATAAAACGCTTGAAGATAGTCTTGATTTGTTGTTTTGTCAGGACTTTAAAAAGACAAAAAGTTTAAGAGAGCAAATGAAATCTTCTAAGGGCTTGGTGAGCATTACAAGGTTTTTAAAGGATAATTTTTAGGCTATAAAAAATGTCGATATACACTTATCTGAAATCATAGAACAACGAATAAAATGTAATTAATAAAAATTGTTAAGAGATTGTAAAAATATTGGGAGAAATTTATAATTTAGCGCAATAATATTTATTCATAAGTGTTGACTAAATGTATAGGTTAGTGACTTTAAGGGATTAATAATGACTGTTGTTTCGCCAATATCAAATAACCAAGTTAATAAAACAGTTTCTTGCGAAACAAATAATGTACAAACTTCAACCAATACAAACAGTATTCAAACTTTAAAAAATGATACTTTTACTAAATCGGACAAAGTAAAAGTTGCTTTGGCATCTATGGCAGGTGGTGCAGCGGGTGTTGGCACGGGTCTTTTTTCAAGTTATGAGCTTTGGCAAAAAACCTTGAAAAATCTGCGTGCAAGTTATGGCGAATCCGGTGTAGATAAGAAATTAGTAGACACTTTAGGCGAACTTGTTGTTAAACATCTGAAAGGAGAAAAGATAACAGGTTGTGAGGGAATTACGTTTTTTAAGGAGCGACTCAGCTCCAAAGCAACAGTAGCAATGGATGAATTTATCAAAAATAATAATTTGACTTGTAATTCTAACCCAAAAGAAGTTAAAAAATTATTAAAAGAATATGTTGCTAAAGATGAAGCAATGAAAGGGTATATTGATGAGTTCAGAAATCACATTGTATATGAAGCTGTTACTAAAGAACTTGTTAATAAGCCATTTGCGATGGCTAAAAATTCTGATTCGCTGTTTCTTAAAAAGCTTGGTAGCGGTGCAATAAAAAAATACGCAGCAATCACTGCTGCCACAGTTGCTATAGGCGCAGCAGTGGCAGGTGGCGCTACTGCATTAATTTTGAAACAAAAAAATAAATCAAATTCTTCTCAGGTGCAATAGATTTTTACTAAAAAGTTTGTTGCAGATGTGTTGTTTTGTTGCATAAAAATTTGTCGACGGGGGTTTGCAAACTTGCTTTGCAACGGCAGACTTGCCAATGTTCAAGTCCCCATAGTTTGGTTTAATTTTGCATAGAAAAAATGTCGATAAGCTCCCGAATATGGAACCTTTTGGCAATATAGTTGTATCTGAAAAAATCGCCGAGTCAACAGTAAGTATAAGTGTTTACAAAGAACTTGTCAGTATTGTGAAAGAGTCAACGACGCAATATTATAACATGAGAATAATTCTAGGGCTGGAGCGTGCTTAAATAATTACTATTTTATAGTAATATTAGAGATAATAACTCTTAATGCGGATAATAAAGACAATGAATAAAATAAAAAGGTTTATATATAATCCAACTTTATGTATTACCCTTATATTAGTTGCTGCTATAATCTTAATTTTAGTCTATTTTCATAATGATGAATACAAGGCAAATATCGTTACAGAGCTAGCAAGCATACTTATTACAATCACCTTCATTGATGTAATCTTTGCGTTTAAGAAAAAACACGATACTGTAAAGAAACAAAAACTTGAAATTATGCGATTAAATAACTTATTCTACATTTATCTCAATCAATATAAGGGGGAATATGATAGAATTTTTGGTAATGGTGCACTCAAATATTCAGATATAAGCAAACTTCTTAAACCATCACCTTCAATTATAAATTTATCCTCACAGCCTGCTTATATAAACTTCTTTAGAATTTGGATTATGTTATTTCATCAAGCTGAAAATTTCATTGCGAAATTAGATTTAGGAGAGAAAACATTATTAATTGAGTTATTAGAGAATTTTATAATTGATAATATGCTTGTAGAAGAGTTGCGTGTATCTTTGGAGAATACACAAAAGCTAAATATGTTTAATGAAGATATAAAGATTTTAGAAAATGCCAAAGTAATACCGTGTATAGACGAAAACCATAATTTACATATCAAGTATATTTTAATTTATAATCTTCTTATGAAAAATAATTCTTTCTTCAATGAGTATAATAGGATTATCGATACTTATAAAGTTAGCAAATAATCCTAATATCTATTGTATAAAGAAAAATTCTTGTACTATAGCCTTTAATTCTTTCTTGTCCCTCTAATATCAATACTTTATATATATTAGCTTTCACTTAAATATAGAATTTTCTACTTGAATATATTGAAAATTTTATGCCACAACCCTTTAATTATAAAAACCATTGATTAATTATACTTATCAAATAGTGTAAATGGATGGCAACCGTAGTATATTTAAATTATTTGTATTATAATGTTGTATTGAGAAAAGTACAATAGAATTATAGAAATGCTATATTATAGAGAAAAGATAATCCTTTCAATACTTGAAGAATTTAATGGTAAATTAAGCAGGACTCAGCTGCAAAAGTATTTGTTTCTTTTCACAAGAATGCAGAACGAGCCTTCTTATGATTTTATGCCATATAACTTCGGTTGCTATTCATTTCAAGCAAGTAAAGACTTAGAGCATTTACAAAAAGACCATTTAATATGTCATAATGAGGAATGGAATTTAGCACCAGTTAAGAAATCGTATAAAGATATGCTTACTAATGAGGATAGATTAGTTCTATACAAAATCAGAAAGAATTATAAACATTTAAGTCAGAGAGAACTCGTAAGACAGGTATATTTAGACTATCCTTACTATACAATTCATAGCACAATAAAAGAGGAAATGCTTTCTAAGGAAGAACAGGCTTGTATTGATAAGTATATTGAGAATCATTACAGTTTAAATGATGAAACACCAACCTTATTTACTATAGGTTATGAGGGTATTTCTTTTGAGATGTATTTAAACAAACTCATTCAGTGCAATATTAAGTTATTAATTGATGTGAGAAAAAACCCGTTCAGCCATAAATATGGATTTTCAAAAGGCATATTAGCTTCTATTGTAAATAAAATGGGGATAAAATATGTACATATCCCTGAATTAGGCATTATAACAGAGAAGCGCAAGAAACTTGAAACAATAAATGACTACAAGGCATTATTTGATGAATATGAAAAAACACTTCCAAGTAAAGAAAGTTACTTGCGTGAAATCATTGATTATATGGATAAATACAAGCGTATAGCCCTCACATGCTTTGAAAAAGATGTTAATAAATGCCATAGAACACGAATAAAAGATTACATTGTGAACAATTTACTAAGTGATACAAATGTAGTAGAGTTGTAATATGACTAAAACTAAAGTTCTGATTACGGTTAAAACTTATCCTAATATCTCATCTAAATATGATGAGCTTGTTTGCACAGCTGGTTTTCTTGAAGACGGGTCTATGATAAGGATATTTCCTATACCATTTAGGAAACTTGATTATGATAAACAATATGCCAAGTATCAATGGATAGAATTGGACTTGGAGAGATACACTAGAGATTTTAGACCTGAAAGTTATACTCCAACTGATAGGCTATTCCAGAATATTAAACCGTTAAACAAATTGAATACTGATAATAACTGGCAAGAACGAAAAGATATTGTGTTTAAAAAAGGTTACTACACTAATCTAACAATGTTAATTAATGAAGCTAAAGACAAAGGTAAATCCTTAGCCGTATTCAAGCCTACAAAGATTTTGGATTTTGTTATTGAGTCTGTGAGTGATGAATACGATAAGAAAAAGATTGAAAAGATTTTAAATCAAAGAGCTCAGTTGTCGTTATTTGAAACATACAAAGATAACTGTGAAGATTTGTTTGAAGTTGTCAAAAAGTTACCGTATAAATTTTCATACAGATTCGAGGATATTGAAGGTAGGGAAGCTACTTTGATGATAGAAGACTGGGAAATTGGTCAGTTATACTGGAACTGTTTGAAGACCTACGGAAATGAAGAAATTGCACTTCAAAAAGTAAAACAAAAATACCGAGATGATTTCATCAACAATAAAGACCTTTATTTCTTTATGGGAACAACGCAAAGATGGCATAATGTTGCCCCAAATCCATTCTTAATTATAGGTGTGTTTTATCCTAAATATCAAGGTCAAATAAAACTAAATCTTAATTTATAATGTCAATATCCATTGTTAGAGTTTTCCTCAAGCAAATTTAGTTATAAATTAGCCCCTATCTCTTTAAGGTTAATGGTATTAGCTATATGTAACCCCTTCTTATTTAAAAATTTTATTGAATAAATTACCAAAAATTTTAACAACTTGATTGTATCGAGTTTCTATTCTCCTTTTAAAATATCTATCCCCTTTTGAGCTTGTTTAAGTTGTCCGTAGTAATACTCAAGTTCATGTTCTGACTTTGCACTGTTAAGTATCTGTAGTGCCTTTGTGTAATAAGGGCTATCATTAGAGGATATATGTTCAAGATTAAGTCCTACATCTTCAATACTAAGGTTTAGTGCCTTTAATATCTTGGTTAGTGTTGTGTATGTAGGAAAGTAAACACCTGTCTCTATTTTGGAGATATGTTTTTCATTTGCTCCTGCAAGTTCTGCTAGTTGAGCCTGTGTTAAGTTCCTTGCTTTTCTTATCTGCTTTAATTTTTGTCCGAAACTATTTCTAACCATAATACTCCTCTTACTCATTCTATTTGAGTAAGTTGTTTTATTAAACCGCAAAACAGGATATAATTTTATTTAATATTCGTATACAATAGGATACTTTTCGCATTTTTGTGTTACTATTTCTGTATGAGTTGAAATGTGTTCGACGAAAATAGGAAAGTAGGTGTGAAATGACAGAAGAAATGCAAACCAAAACTTGTCCTTATTGTGGTGAGGAAATTAACGTGAATGCCATCAAATGCAAGCATTGTGGAGAATTCCTTGAAGAAAAGAAAGAAAAAGTAACAGGAACTAAGGCATGTCCCTTCTGCGGAGAAGAAATTTTAGCAAGTGCGGTTAAGTGTAAACATTGTGGAGAATTTCTTAATAAAACGATTGATAGAAGTGCTATATCCGGAAAATTTGCAAGAGTAGACGTAAATGATAACTGGAAGAAAAGATTTAAAATAATTGACAATGTTGTAATTAATGGAGCTTGGTGGAAATATAACCCACTATTCTGGAAAACATCCTTAAATGAACGTTGGAATATGAGTTGTGCCATATATTTCAGTGATTTTTTAAGTACATTATCTGCCTTTTTATTCGGAGCTTTTTATTATCTATTTAAAGGTATGTGGCTTAAGTTCCTTATATATTCAATTATTATACTTTTGATTGCAGGTATTACTGGTGGCACGGGCTCGGCATTCTGGATTATATTCCCAGCTCTTGCTCCTTATGATTACTACAGACTAAAAGTATTGGGAAAGCAATGGTAATTTAAAAAGCTCAACAATAGGAGATTTTATGAAAATAAGAAATATAATCATAGTATTAATGATATTTTTATCTTTTAGAAGTTATGTATTAGCTGAGCAAAAACAGTACATTCAAGTTATGCATGAAAATAAGTATCAAAAACAAAGTGATACAGTGAAAACCAAAAGTGTTCCCGCAAAATCGCAACAAGGTTTAAATAATGAAGAGTGTAATCGCTATATAAATGAAGCCTTAAAGCAAATAGACCAAAATAATCTATTTGGAGCACAAACCAGTTTAACAAGAGCATTGGATATAAATCCTAACAATGTCAAAGCTCTTAAAATTCGAGGACAAGTAAAGAATAGATTGGGAGACAACGTTGGAGCATTGCAAGATTTAAACAAGGCAATATCACTAAAGCCAGACGGCGATTGTTATTATGCAAGAGGAGTTGTGAAATTATCAACCCAAAATTATCCTGAAGCAGTTAATGATTTTAGCAAAGCTATTGAGGAAAATAAAAGCGATGATATGGCATATCATCAAAGGGGATATAGTTACTGTCTTTGGGGTAAGTCTACAGGAAATAACTCATATTTTGCAGCTGCTCTGTATGACTTTAATAAATCTATAAGTTTAAACCCGAGCAATACAGAATCTTATCTTTATAGAGGTATGGCAAAAGCAGAATTAAAAGGGGCAAATGCAGGGTTGGCAGATATAGAGTATGCAATGAATGAATATCAAAGAATTGGTGATAGTAGTGCCTATCAACGCAGTGTTGAGATTTACAATTGGATTAAGAAAGACTATTAAGGAGGTAAAAATGAAAAAGAAGTTCCTAATTACAATCTCATTAGTCCTTATAGGCTCTTTTTGCATGTGTGCCTATGCAGAGCAAAAGCAATATCTACAAGTAGCAAAGGAGAAAGAGATAAAAGAAAGACAAATTCAACAAGAACATCAGAGAGAAAGGACTCAACGTTTAATGGATAGAGTTTATGGAGATAGAAATCCCTATGTTGAGTTCAAAACGGATTATAATCCTGATGAATTACCTAGAAGATGTTGGGGAGGACCTTGCCGTGACTAATGAAACAAAAAAGTGTCCCTATTGTGGTGGAGAGATAAAAGCAGTAGCACTAAAGTGTAAACATTGTGGAAAATTCTTAGAAGAGGTAAAGTCTGGAGATATTATATATCAAGAACCATTAAAGAATAATAAAGGTAGAAATATTGGTATAGGGTGTGCTTGGTTCTTAGGAATTTTCATAATTTTAGGTATAATAGGTTCGTTTTTACCTGAAACTGAAACGTATAACAATACAGATAATATAAGTTCAGATTACAATACTGAACAAGCACAAGAAGTAAAAGAACGTGTAACAGGTACTTATTCTGGCTTTGGTGCTATGGATGTTGCCTTTTCTAATCTGGGCGGACAAAATGCAGGATGTGCACAGAGTGGTGCAGGTAAATCTCTTGTCAATGAAATTGAGAAAAAATTTGCAGAAAGTTCTCCTAACAAAGACCAAGTTCTTTATTCTATATCAAGCTATAATCCACGATTAAAGTTCCATGTGTCTAATCCTCGCTGGGCTGAAAATGTATATAATCCTGACCTATGTATAGCTGATATATCTTTTAAGAATTATAAGCCTGATACCATAGCTGGATATAGTGGCTATGGAGAAAATGCAGAGCCCTATACAATAGATGAAGCTCAATTTAGAGTAAGTTATTATGTTTCAGAACTCAGTGGAAAATACAAAGCAAGAATAAGCAGTATTAGAAGTGATGTTACAAAAGGTTATTATGAATAATTAAAGGAGAACGATTATGAAAAGATTTTTATCAGCATTGTTATTTATTTCAACTATTTTGGGTGTGTCTTTGACTCCAGCATTAGCTGAAAACTTTACGTATAAGGTATATAATCCAAAAACGAATAAAACAACTATTGCAGTATTTGGAACAGTTACAATAACAGAAAATCAGTATTTATGGGGTTTTTATACAAAAGATGGTCAACCTCTTTGTGTTGCAAGTCTTAATACTAATAAAAATTCTCAAGGGCTTATTGGAGGCCAGTGCACAGACATCGGGGCTTTTATTCGCTTTATGAATGGTGAAAATATTGACTTTTCTAAATATGAACTTGGTTGGAGAGAATTAAGTCAAGATACTTTTTATAGGGAAATGAATTCTATTAGACAAGAAAGGGCAGCTCAAGGTAAATATGAATATAAGGGAAGTAATTAAAATATGAAAACATTCTTATTTATAGCAAGTGTAGCATTTTTATTGGCAGCGTTATTGAACTTTGCAAACATTGCTCAAGCTAATGAAATTCAAGGTATAGTAGATACAGATAATCCGCAAATTGCATATCCGGTAAGAGACAATGCTTTTGTAATAATTTTACAGCCAGTTCCTGATAATTCCGGTGATTATACAATGACAATATGTAATAAACAATCTCATTGTCGTCAGACTTCAATGTTATCAAGAGAATTAAGGTATATAGGTTTATTTATTGAAGATATGAAACCCGTTTTGGATTTTGAATTAAATCGGAAATTAACGGGAAAACAATGGCAGCAAGGTCAAAACAAGTTCCGTGAACTGTATACAGATTATATGAATATGTACGATAAAATATTTGGAGTATTAGAGGTGGTTATACCACCCGAAGTGAAAATAAATGTTACTGACGTGAAAAAGTAAATATACTGTTTCCCTAAGAGGTAGGATAGATTATTGTATAAGTTCATTACAGAGGATGGCTTTGCCATCCTCTGTAAATAAGTAAACAAAACAAAAGGCTAAATCAATCTTTTTGAATGTACTTTAAAAAGTTATTCAAATTACCTACTGAGCAAGCAAACTGCTTGGCAATAATTGTTTTAGGTACTTTTAGTGATAACAGTTTTAGAATATCTTCTTTATGCTCATCAAGCTTTGATTTTCCCTTACCTTTAGGTCTTCCTAACTTAATACCTGCAATCTTTCTGGCATGGAGAGCTTCTTTTGTTCTCATGCTAATCAATTCTCTTTCTATCTGTGCAACCAGTGCAAAGATTGTACTTGTAACGGTTGCAGTTATACTTTCTTCACTGTTACAGAAGTTTTCTTTTAGTGAATATAGAGTGATACCCTTATCTTTGGTTACTTTTATCACTTCCAGTATTTGAGTAATAGACCTTGCAATTCTTGACAATTCAGGAACTATCAGCACATCTCCAGATTACATCTCCAGATTGCATGTTATCAATCAAAGCTCCGAGTTTTCGCTCTTTATAGTTGATTTTTCCTGAACACTGTTCTTCCGTAAATTCAACATTACCAAGTTTTAAACGGTTAGCAAACTGTAGTATATCAATTTTATTCTTTTCAGTGTCTTGTTCTAGTGTAGATACTCTAATAAAAGCGTATGTTGTCATAATTTTACCTATTTTAATAAAAACCTCAATATCTTATTTTCTTTGTCTGTGTTCAATCAATGAAATACAGACCTTCTTATGTCATAAATTCGTGCAATAAATACGGTCGTTTTTATCGCTTATTTATGCCTCATATATTTTTCTATAATGGGCTATGGTTTCTGGTCTGAAATTAAAATCAAGGTTTAGTTCTGGAAGTTCTTTAAAGAGGTGTTCAAGGTCTATATATCCAGCCTCAAAGTATCCTAAGCCCAAGCTTGTATATCCAAAATGTTGATTGTATCCACTTTTATCAATTTCTGTTATATAAATATCAACATTTCCCCAAAAGTAATGTAAAACGGGTTTAATTTCTTCCCCCTTATCCTCTGTTTCGCAGATTGCAGGAGCTTCCTTTATAGTCATTGCCATATTATTAGCTATTCTTTTAAAATATTCTTTCTCTTTGCCGATAAGTCCAGCAATGAAACATTTAGCTTGAGCTGTTGGCATAAATTTTAAAATTATATTAATATCACCTTGATTTATCATTGTTCTTACTCCTTTTATTCGAGGTTGCTTAGGCAACCTCGAATTTAATGTAACTTGATACTTTTAATAATGCCTTGTAAAGTTCTGCATATTTGGTTTTCAAAGTTTTAGTATCAACATTGTTTCTGGTGATTTCTTTAAGGGTAAAAGTGAAAGCACCAGCTTGAAGTTCTGTAACGTTTGCTTGATTCATAACCTCTTTAACTTCTGCTATTTTTTCATCCCTTAACTCTTTCAATTCAGCTATTTTTAAGTCTAAAGATTTGATAACTTTTGCATTGTCTTCAAGATTGATGTTTGTTGTAATTACCTTTGTCATAGTTTTATCTCCTTTGTTTTTGCTTACATATACATAATACACGATTTAGTATACAAAGTCAATAGTTTAATAAACTATAACGTTACATTTGTTTACATATATATTGATTAAGTTCACTTTATAGTGTATTCTATGAATAGAGGTAAATTATGGATAATGAATTAAAAGCAAAAGAACTTGATGAGCAAGCAACAGAAGCCCTTAAAAGGCAAGTTAAGTCCATGATTGTTGCTAAAGGCTATACTATGGAAAAACTTGCTGAAGAGCTTAACAAAAAGTATTATACAAAAGAGAGCAAAGCTAATTTGTCAAATAAACTGAAACGTGGCTCTTTAAGGTACATCGACATGCAACGAATTGTAGATATACTTGGATATTCTTTAAAAATTGAATAGAGGCTACCTGTTTTGAAATAAAGAAAGTTTCACTAAAATAGGCTGGGAAAAAGCCCAGTATACTGAGAATTTTTACCCCATAGAAATATAAATTATAGATTAAGTTTGACAGGGTTAAAACTTAATCTTATCTTGGAAAATAGTGTTTCTGTTGTTTCTTACCAATGATAGTGGTTAAACTAATATAAATTGATTCTACTGAAATTATTTCATGTTTGCGATATAACAAGGCATATGAACTATATTTGTAATATTAATCTTTCTATATTAACTTACCTTTTATTAGGTAAAGAAGTTTTATTTAAGGTAAGAGACAAGGAGTCGAAGGCTCAGCTCATAACTTTTTGTAGTGTGTTAACCTCTAATTTCCCTTGTGTTGAGTGCAAAAATGTTACAAGTGGAATAAAGGTTACTTGTAATGATTTCGACCAATTAAGAGCATTTTTAAAAGAATATTGTAACTTATATTGCAATGGAGAATTAGTTGAAGAAAACAACTCTTTCGAGTCTCTTGAGTCTCTTAATTGTGAACTTATTAAAATGGCAGAAGATTTAAGGACTAACAAGAAACGATATATAATTGACAAAACAAAGTTTACCCCGTTGATATTAGCTAGATACCTTGAAAATAATGAGTTTATAAAGGATATGAATATTAGCCTTGCACCAGAAGGGGATATGCCTTATCCAATGGAGCTGTACGAATACAATCCATTAGGAGAATGTATTTATGCTAGGTACTGGCAAGACTATTTTATTTCTAAATACACGCTTGATATGGAGTGGTATCTGAGTAAGTTTAATGGTACTACTAGCAAAACTAAGAAGGATAAAAAGTGTAAGCAATACCCCAAGCAACAACAGAAATTATTGGATGTTATAACAGATTGGGTAATCTCAGAGAACGAATATAAAATACATTCCGATAGGTTATTTAGCAGAGCAAAATTAATAAAATTGAAACAAGCTAGTAAGGATATGGCAATATCACGCTTGAACGAATATTATCGAAATATAAATAATACCAATATTCCGTTACTTAAAAAGAATAAAAACACAGATTGTTACGAGATTTCAAAAGAGTTTATTCTGATAACGAAAACTAACGACTAATTTATTATAAATTAAAATTTACAATTGTTTACATATGCCTGCTGTTCAATACTAAACAGCAGGTTAATTTTATGCAAACTAACCAAGTTAGAAAGTCGTTAGGAAGTTAGTTTAGAAGCGGTCTAATTAGAATATAGGAGATATATTCTATGGCAAAAACTTCTAGAACAAATAAGAAAACTAATTCCGTAACTCATGATATATCAAAAACAGGTGATGTCAAAACCAATGATTTTAATCTTGATAAAGACAAAGCACCAGCTTTGAGTACTCTTAACACACAGATTAAGACTGTACAGGGAATTATCGATAACGATATTGCAACATCCGTACGACCAGAATTTGATAGATTGAGAATGGGCATAAATCTTGGAATTTGGGGAGATAGGATTAATTTTGTCGATTACGCAATGGAAGATGTTGAAAATCCTAAAGAGCCACCATCATACCTTGATAAACATGAAAACAATACGCCTTTAAGACGTTCATTTGTGTCAAATGATATATCCGAGAATTTTAAATTTGATACATCAGATTTATTTGATACAGAAGAGGAATATCAAGAATATATACAGGCACAAAAAGAGAAGAAAGAGAATAGTCCGAAACCAGAGCCAGAACCAGATATTTTTAGAGATTTTAGTGTAAAACGTCGTATTAGATACAATGACTACAAGGGAGTTGTTGGTCTAAATAATATGTTTCTGTACCAAGGATATTTTGTGATTGACATTACTGGTAAATGGATGGCTGATATTGGTGTATTAGGGAGCTTACATAAGGATAATATTAAAGCTGCACTGCAAAAGGTTGTAGATTTAGATATAGTAAATTTCAATATTGATAAATTTATCAGGCACGCCCAAGTCTTTCTTTGTGATTTGGTAGTTGACATTACACTGGAATCAAAAGAGCAAGTTTGCAAATATATAGATGGAATCAGCTCATTTTTTCCAATATCGACAAATAGACACAATATCGCTAAATACGGTAGACATGGGCTAATGTTAAAGTCGAAAGCACAAAAGGCTGGTTTTTCGCTTGCAATTTATTCTAAAGGGCAAGAATTGAATTTCAGCAAGAGAAGAATAACAAAAGCAACGTTATATACAGAGACTATTGGACATGAAGGAATTCAGCTGGCAGAACGTACATTACGTTTTGAACTAAAACTCTACTCTTTATCGAGCATACGAAAGAATCTTAACATCGATAAGGATGAACCTCGTGTATTATATTTATCTAGCGTCCTTAATAGTACAGAAGCAGCCCTATTTAAGCAGGTAGAAAAGTTTTGCGGAAATCTTGAAGTATTGTCGGAACGACTTAAATGGATGAAAGCCATAGAAACAAGTCATAATAATATGACACTTCAAGAAATATTTGTGGCAGAAAGATTTATCGAGATACTTAAGGACAATAATTTTGATATTAGTATAGTTCAAAGTCACATAAGAACTGAGTATGTAAATGCTACAGATACAGAACTTGAAGAGTTCAATTGTTTGGCTAATCTGCGTAAAAATATTCTGACATTCTTGGTTTATTGTAAACCTAAGTCTGTAACAATAATGCTGGATACCCTTCGTAAGTTACAGGCTTATTATCAAATAGTAACGGAAAAAGAAGGTGCAAATGGCTAAGAAAATCACTATTGATTTTGTACCTAATAATGAGACCGTTAATGTTGCCGTGGATAGTGCCTTATTAACACAGTTAATGGTTACAATAACACAAATTGGTATCAGAGTTGATAATCATAAAAGTAATAATGATATAATTGTAGAGGAGAAAGAAAATGACGAAAAATCTCAACAACAAAGGTAGAAAAATTGTAGTAGGTTACGGTAGAGTAAGCTCTGCTGAACAGGCTAGTAGCGGACTTAGCCTTGATATGCAACGTGAACAATGCGAACTTAAAGCGAAGAAAAGTGGTTGTGAATTTGTTTATTTTGAAGATGCTGGAAAAACTGGAGCTAATATCAATAGGAAAGGACTTAAAGCCTTATTAAAGTACGTCAAAGAACATCATAATAAGATTGCTTATGTTGTTGTATGGAAATTAGATAGACTCTCTCGTTGTCAAGAGGATTTCTTTGCTGACATTTTAAGACCTATTAGAAAATATGATTGCACTATCGCTAGTATTATGGAAAATTTTGATGATATTAGAAAAGTAAGAAAAGTTCTTTTGGGTGTATATATAGGTCAAACAGAAGATGAATTGGACAATATAAAAGATAGAACGAGTTCTGTTTTAAGTTCTAGAGCCAAAAATGGCTACCAGTTAGGAAAAGCTCCTGTTGGATACTTGAATGCTCGTGATGAAAACAGGCATGGAATTATAATCCCTGACCCAGAGAAGAAAGATTACATTAAACATTGTTTCGATTTGTATGCAACAGGCTTATTTTCTTATGATAGGGTTGGTAAAGAGCTTGCTAAATATGGATTTGTTGACGGTAGTGGTAAACCTTACCCTAAGAAACGCATTGAAGACATTTTAAAAAGTCCTGTATACATTGGTAAAGTTGTTCACAAAGGTGAAGTTTATGACGGTAAGCATGAAGCGATAATATCTGATGAGTTATTTTATAGGGTTCAATTACTCTTAAAAGGTTCTGAGAGTCGGAGTCCTAAGGGTCTGGTTTATAATTATTCAAACTTTATTAAGTGTGCTAAGTGCGGTTACAATATGGTTGGAATAACCAAAAGAGGGGCTCATAATAGTGGAACTTACGTGTATTATCATTGCTCCAACTACACAAAAGCCCATAAGAAAGAGAAAAACATTAATGAAAATTTGATTGATGAAGCCATTCAAGAGGTAATTGAAAGCTTTGATATTACCGAAAAAGAAATTAAAGTTATCAAGAAAGAAATATTTAACGCTATTGATGACTTGAAGAAATATGAGCATAAGTCCATAGAGGAACTTAGAAAGCAATATGATGATGTTGTAGATAGCATTACATCACATTTAATTCAAAAGAATAATGATATTAGCGATATTACCAGAGGTGAAATTCTACGCAAATTAGAAGCTAAGAAGGAAAGTATTGCTAGAAATATAGCATACCTAGCAGAGAACTCCAAAGATACAACAAAACGTATCAGTATATTAATAGACTTTGCTAATCGAATTCCTGAACTTTATCTTAAAGCTACATTGGATGAAAAACGTTTGATATTAAATACTATTACTGAAAGTATTACTTATGATGAAGATACTAACAAATTGACAGTAAAATTAAGACCTGTATTTGAACATTTGAGGCAATTAAAACTTGCTAAAAAACAAGAATTTTCAGCAGACATTGAAACCTTGACTGGAACCCTTGAAACACGCTCAGAGCAAGCTAAACAAGCACTTAAAAATAGTGCTTTGAATTTAACCAAAATAACAGTAATTGGAACCCGCAAAAGTCGCTTGAATACTAAAATAGAGCCTCTTCATAAAGGCTCTAAAAAGTTTAATGTCGACGGGGGGACTTGAACCCCCACAGGTCTCCCCACATGCACCTCAAGCATGCGCGTCTACCATTCCGCCACGTCGACATTTAATAAACATTATTCAATTTTCAATCTGCCAACATGGCGGAATGGTAGAATTTGAACCACGCACTCCACGTCTTCGCGCTTGCCGCCACGTCGACATTTAATAAACATTATTCAATTTTCAATCTGCCAACATGGCGGCAAGTAACCAACCACGCCGGCAATATTAAATTAATCTTCGTATTTTTTAAACAATAACGATGCATTATGTCCGCCAAAACCAAACGAATTTGTTAAGGCGTATTTTAAATCAGCTTTAAGTGCCTTATGTGGTACATAGTTTAGGTTTGCCACTTCAGGGTCTTGATTTTCCAAGTTAATGGTTGGCGGTACAATACCGTCTTGAAGTGCTTTTATACAAACGATAGACTCAGCAGCACCTGTAGCACCAAGCATATGTCCGTGCATGCTTTTTGTTGACGATACTTTAAGGTTTTTATTTGTGTCAAGGTCGCCAAACACTCTTGCAATAGCCTTTGATTCGGCTATATCGCCAAGTCCTGTACTTGTACCGTGAGCGTTCACATAATCAACTTCTTTGGGGTCAATGTGAGCATCTTTCACTGCCAACTCCATAGCTTTTGCAGCGCCTGCACCTGTAGGGTCAGGTGCAACGATATCGTATGCATCAGCTGTTTGGCCATAGCCGACGATTTCAGCGTAAATTTTTGCGCCTCTTGCTTTAGCGTGTTCTAATTCTTCAAGAACAATAATAGCAGCGCCCTCTGCCATTACAAAGCCGTCACGGTCTTTGTCATATGGACGAGAAGCTTTTTGCGGTTCGTCATTTCTCTTTGAAAGTGTTCTTGCAGAAGTAAATGCTCCGATGCCAAGAGTTGTAATAACAGCTTCAGAACCGCCTGCTATAACAACATCGGCGTCATTGTATTGAATTGTTCTGAAAGCGTCACCTACACAGTGAGCAGATGTAGCACAAGCGGTAACAATTGCTTTGTTAACACCTTTAGCATGATGACGCATGGAAATTCTACCTGCGCCCATATCTGCAATAAGCATAGGAACCGTGAATGGAGAACATTTTGTAGGCCCTTTTTCAAGTATGTTGTGGTGTTGTTTTTCAAACGTATCAAAACCGCCTGCGGCAGAACCTACAATAACGCCGTATCTATATGGGTCAACATTATTTTCATTTACGCCTGAGTCAGCAACTGCTTCATCTGCTGCAACAACCGCATATTGGGTAAAGCGGTCCATTCTCTTAGCGTCTTTAGGGTCGAGCTTGCCCCATGTTTCAAAATCCTTGATTTCGCCGGCTATATGAACACTGTGCCCCTCAAGAGGTATTCTTTCAATTGTGCTTATTGCGCTTTTGCCCTCTAGAATACTGTCCCAAAATTTCTTTGCGCCAAAACCGTAAGGCGTTGCCATACCAATACCGGTAACTACTACTCTTCTTTTCTTGTTCTCCATCATTTCTTCCTTAAACTTTCAAAACAAAAAGTTACAAGTTGATACTATCTCATTGCAACTTTTTTGCAAATGAATCTCGTGTCTCAAATTTTAACTATGAATGAGAATCGATATAATCTACAGCGTCTTGAACCGTTGCAATTTTTTCGGCTTCTTCATCGGGGATTTCGCATCCGAATTCTTCTTCAAAAGCCATTACCAGTTCAACTGTATCCAATGAGTCTGCACCCAAATCGCCTGTGAAGCTTGCTTGCGGTGTAACTAAATTTTCATCAACGCTTAATTGGTCAACTACAACTTTTTTAACTCTTTCTAATGTGCTCATTTTTACCTCAATTTATAATACTAACTAACTTACTCCATTGATTATACAGGGCACATGATTATTTTGCAAATTATAAACTTTTGCCGGCTAATTTTTTGATTTTTCCTTATATATAGGCGTTTTGAGCATATTTATTTAATTTTTGTTTTGTTAATTTTTTTTACAATTTTTTCTTCATGACAATAAAAAGCGCACCTTATTTTGGTGCGCTAAAATCTCTCTATTATTTCTCCGTATTAAAAAAGACGCAAGGACTAGTTACTTGCTGTCCAGATAGCGTCTCTTGTTAATTTTGAGTTTACAACTTCCTGAGATATGTTTATGTTGGAAGGAGTGAAAATAAATACGAACTCGCCGATTTTTCTTTGTGAACCATCAAGTGCGTGTGTGCAGCCGCAAAGGAAGTCAACTATTCTTTGAGATTGTTCTCTGTCAAGTAATTGCAGGTTAAGGATAACGGTTTTTCTTGATTTTAGTGCTTCAACAATATTAATAGATTCATTAAAAGCTCTGGGTTCAAATACAATAACTTCGTATCCTCTGTTAGCTCCGTGTAAAACTCTTAAATTATTACGTTCTCTAGTTTCCATAGGGCTTTGTGCTTCAAAATTTCTCTTAAGTACGTTAGTACCATCTGTTTCATACTCGTTTTCATATTCGTCGTTTAATTCGCCGAATTCATTCTCATCCGGATTATCAAAACCGAATAAGTTGTATAAAAACTTGAATTTTTCTCCTATGCCTGCCAATTTCTTTTCCTCCTTTTATGAATTTTCAAACAGTATTCTTCCTAATCTTATAATTGTTGCACCCTCGTCAAGAGCGATTTTAAAATCATTGCTCATGCCCATTGAGAGTTCTTTTAGTTTATATTTTTCCTTAAGTTCTCTCATTTGAGAAAAAAGCCTTCTCAGTTCTTTCTCATCGGCACATATTGGAGCAATGTTCATAAGCCCCTCAAGCTTTAGTGAGTTCATTGAACCAATTTGCTCAATCAAAGCATCTAACTGTGAAAGTGCAATTCCGAATTTTGATTCCTCATTGGCGTTATTAACTTGAATCAAAACTTTCTGGACAATATTCTTTTCTGCCGCATGTTTTGCTATTTCTTGAGCTACCCTAAGTGAGTCTACGCTTTGAATGTAGTCAAAATTACCTACAACATGCCTTACTTTATTCGTTTGTAAATGTCCAATAAAATGATAAGTTGATTTTGACCTGATTTCATCGTCTAATTCGTTGATTTTTTCTACCGCTTCAAGAGCTCTGCTTTCAGCAAAATCTCTCAAACCAGCATAATAGGCCTCTTTTATCTTTGAAGAATCGTAGTATTTGGTAACAGCAACTATCCTTACATTTTTCCCATCAACGATTTTCAATATACGGTCGAGATTTTTTGATACAGCACTTGAAGCACTCACTTATCATTTCCCCTGTTGTGCGTGTTTGCACGACTTTTTCATTATATTTCATTTGCATGTACGTGACAACATTTTGTTTAGTAAACATATTGTTGCACATGTGTTATCTCTTAAAACATGCATGGGCACATGATTTGAGCATGTTTCATTTTTGGTTACATTTCTTAATAATATGTTAAAAAAACACTTAACAATGCTTTACAAGATGAAAATCCTATAAATGAATGAAAAGAAAAATACTAAAAAATACACTTATTAAGAAATAAGGTCTTTCATCTCTTCTATTGCTTGCTCCAGCCCGACAAAAACTGCACGAGAGATAATGCTATGACCGATATTCAGTTCAATAAGCCCGTCTATTTCATGCATGCGTTGAACATTTTCATAATTAAGCCCATGGCCGGCGTTAACCTTTAGACCAAGGTTTTGAGCAAGTGCTGCAGCTGTTTTTAGTTTTTCAAATTCTTCTTTTTCATCCTCTGTGCCAAAAGCATTTGCAAAAGCACCTGTGTGAAGCTCAATAAAGTCTGCACCGCACTTGTGGGCGGAGAAAATCTGCTTTTCATCGGGGTCAACAAAAAGGCTCACAATAATGCCTGCTGCATGCAGGGGTTCTATAAATTTTTTCATATATTCTTCTTGAGAATAAACATCTAAACCGCCCTCAGTTGTTACTTCCTGTCTTTTTTCAGGCACAATGCAGCAGGAGTAGGGTTTATTTTTTACGGCAATTTCCTGCATTTCTTTTGTTGCAGCCATTTCAAGATTTATGTTTGTTTTTATGTTCTTTTTAATGGCGTCAAGGTCAGAGTCTTTTATGTGGCGCCTATCTTCTCTTAAATGTATTGTAATGGCGCTTGCGCCTGCTCTTTGAGCTATTATTGCAGCATCAAGTACGTCCGGTTCGACTCCTCCGCGGGCGTTTCTGAGTGTTGCTACGTGGTCTATGTTTACTCCCAGTTCCATAGCTATGATAATAGCACAATTTTTAAACTGGTACAAATCGACTATTTATTATCTGCATTTATGGACTTAAATGAAATTTCATATATAATAATTGTAAAATATTGTTAAAATTCCTGAGATACTTAACGAGATTAAGAAGTGATTTGTCCAAAGTGCAAAACTGAAGTAAGCTCTCAAGATGTCTTGTGCCCAAGTTGCGGCTTAAGGCTTAAGTTTAAGTGCCCAAGATGCGGAAATTATACACGAATAGGCTCTTCTTCCTGTTCTGTTTGCGGTTTTGCATTTGTAAAATTCTGTCCCAAATGCGGCAGTGCCAATTATGCTTCATCTCCCGAGTGTCGCAAGTGTTCTTATGTTTTTGACAAAAATACAAAAGAGCAGCAAAAAGCAGCTGAAGCAAAAGAAGAACAGCGAAAGTTTAAGCGTCCTCAGGTAAATAAAGAGGTAACACCCAAAAAAGAAGACAAACAAAAAGTTCAAAATACCCCAAAGCAGCCTCGTTTAGCAGTTTTTGTTGATTTTATAAATCTCGAAAATCTTTTTGATAAATATAAAGATGAGGAATTTAGGCAAAAAGTTGTGCTTAATATAAAAACCTCTATAAAACTTGGTTTTAATACATCGTGTGAGTTCATTAACCCCCATGTGTGTGTTTTTAAAATTCCTCATACAAAAAACTTTAAATTTTTGGATAAAATCAAGCTCTTCTCGGGTGAGTTTGAAAAGTTTAACAATATTTTAAGCGAAACGCTTGGAGCAGGTATTAACTATAAGTTTGCCGTCTTAAAAGAGGAGGAGTACACTCAGGCTGTATCCCCAAAACAACTAAACTCGGGAATTGAAAAAGACATAATAACTTCAGAAGGCGCTTATTCAATACTATCTTCTGAAATCCCTCTTATAAAAATCTCTCCCGAGTCTTACAAAATGGTATTTCTTGAGCAAAAACCGGTATTTTCTCAAAGTGAATCAAGAAGAGATGATGTTGCGCTTGAGATGGTACTTGATGCAATTAATGATACAAATAGTGAAATCAGAGCTATTTCAATAAACGCTCCTCGCGGCTGCGGAAAGACGCATCTGTTGGATGCAATGTATAAAAGACTTGAGGGCGAGCCTCATATAGTCCTTAAAGGTCACTGCTGCGCGCTTACTCAGGTTACACCAATGGGTCTTATTCAGGATGTTTGTCTTTCTCTGTTTGACCTTTCTTTTGCTCCAAGTAAGTACGAAAAAAGAGTTCAAGAGCTTAAAAATGCACTTGGGCAAAATTTATCGGGTCATATTGCTCAAGAAAAAATTGATACTTTAATTAACATTGTATATCCTCTTAAAGAGGCGTATTACGAGAATATTCTTGAGAATAAGAAAAAAACTTTTGAAGATTTAAAAGACATTCTTGTTTATTTGAAATCTAAAAACAAGCTTACACTTGTGATAGATGATTTTGATTTAATAGATGAAACTTCTTTTGATTTTGTTAAATATCTGATTGAAAGCGATTACTTTAAAACGGGTGCAAAACTAGTTTTGACCTACAGAAATCAGCATGCAATCGCCATGTATATAAATAGTGATAAATTGCCCAAAAACGCCTGTTTAAATATTACTCTTGCGCAAAAAGAAGTACCTGATGTTAAGGACTTCATTAAATCGCAACTGGGTAGCTACGATGTTTTGCCACAAGGTGTTCTAAATCAGATAATAATGAATACAAAAGGTAATATTGCTTACGTTGAGCAGGTTTTATACGATTTAATCGAAACAAAAGTTATAACCGTTCAAAACAAAGAGTTTATTTTTGATAAAGAACAAGAGTCAATGTATATAGTAAGCTCTTTAAAGGAGCTTTTAAATAAGCGTTTTGAGTATTTAAAAGACAATTATCGCTTTGAATATGAATTTTTAATGGTTTCATCCATGCTTGGCGGCAAGTTTACAAAATCTTTAATGGAGAAAGTTTTTTCTCTTGAGCTTGAGCGTTTTGAAAGAGTTGCTGCTTTTCTTGAAAAAATCGGCTATATAAAAAGAATTACCGAAAATATTTTTGAATTTAAAAATTCTCTTGTTTGGTCTTATACCTACGCTTATGCAAAAGAAGATAAAGATATTTTGCCTATGCAGATAGCACTGCTTAACGAGATTCATAAAAGAACCGTTTCATCTCCTGCTATACCATCTCTTTTGGCGCAAATTGCCGGTGAAAAAGAGCTTGCGTTTAAACTTTGGACAATGAGTTTGAAACTTGCTTCATATATTGGTGATGTAAGTTTTTACACAATGTGCCAAAAACAGAGTTTAATACTGCTTGAAGATGTTAAACTGCCAAACTTTGAATACATAAAGAATAATATTTGCGAGCGTCTGGGTAAACTTACCTATCAGAAGAACCCAAAAGAAGCTATGGAGTACTTGTCAAATGCTATAGTAAGTGCTCAAAATAAACAAAACGAAAGCAAAGTGGTAGAGCTTAGCGGGTATTTAATTCAAAGTTGCAAAATAGCTCAAAATTACACTGCAATAGTAGAAACAGTGGATGCTGTTCTTGCAATATATTCTAAACCCAAGCAGGATTTGCAAAGGGCCCTTATAAAAACAAGAAAACTTGAGGCTCTTTTGCAGCTTGGCAATTGGTCTGAAATTGCAAGTATAGTAAACAATGAAGTGAATCCTGTTTTGCAAGAGTTTTTAAAGCATCCTAAAAAGAACGATTTTGCAAGTGTTAGAGAAGTTTACGAAACTTGGATTATGTCAAATATAATCCTTGCCGAGTCTTATGCTCAGCAGGGTAATCCTTTGGCATTTGAGCTGATTGGAGAAATTCAAAAAGAACTTAATAAAGATAAGAGCAATCATTCCACAAGGCTTAAAATGCACCTTGCGCTGGCTAATGCCTGTGCTCAGACTTCGCGCGGTTTTGTTAAGGATTCGGATGAAATTCTGCAATCAATCCTAAAAGACTTTTCTTATGCCATAAAAGACTTAAAACTCGTTTCCAAGTGGAATTTGATAGATATATTTAACAAAATCTTCTCCGGAGATTTTGAAAATATTAAGGACGACCTCTTTGAGGCGGTAACTTTTGCCAATAACTGCGGGGATGATTATACAAAAAATATTCTAAAAACCATGCTTGCTTATGTTCTTTTAAAAGAAAATAACGCTCTTCGCTCGCTTGAGATTTGTGCCGAGCAGATGACTTATTTTTCGGATAAAAAAATAGCCTTTGGTGCGCTTTTGGCTTGGTATATAAGCGCTAAGGCAACTCTGCCTTCATCGGGTTCTGACAGATGTATAGAAATTTGCGAGAAAGCGGTTACAATTTGCGAGAGTGCAAAGATTAGCAGTATTAATTTTAAAATTCTCTTCCAAGAGCTTTTGTCCCGCGCATATTTGCAAAAAGGTGATTTTGATAATGCAAAAATGTATTGTGAACTTGCACTGCAGGATGCAAGCGCTAATGAATTGATATTCTTGCAGATGCGCTTGTATCGTATGAGGGCGAATATAATGCAGGATTCTATAGTTAAAGCGGATGAAGAAAAGAAACTTGCTCTTGCGCAAAATACCGTAAGAGTGTATGAAAAATCTTTGCTTTTAGCTTCGCGTCTTGGTCTTGATAGACATCACTATATTATACAAAAAGAACTCACTGCATTTAGGGCATATTGTCAGCTAAACCGTATAAGCTAATTGACACATTTGTTAAAATTAAATAGAATTACAGTATGACCTTAGATACACCGCAACATATGTATAGTGCAATTCCTCCGACGAAGCTAAGAAACAGGGAGGAAAAGTTTAGAGAGGCTAAAAATATACCTTTTTGGCACTTTATAGGTGATATTGTTTTCCCAAAAATGATTGAAAGCCGTTTTTGTTCTCTTATGTACAAAAACCTTGATAATCTTGAACAAAGAGATAAAACCAAGGCGACAATATTTTATGCACCTCATAATAACTGGTGGGATGGGGTTTTAGCATACAATATTGTATATAGAATTGTAAGCAAAGTGATAAAAAAACCTCGCTTCCGTTTTATGATTGAAGAAATGAACAGGTTTCCTCTTTTTCAATATGTGGGTTGTTTTCCTATAAACAAAAAATCGCCGCAGGCATCTATGAAGTTTTTGCAATATGCGGTAACAACGCTAAAAGACCCTGACATTGCTTTTTGGATTTTCCCTCAAGGTATTATAAGGCCCCCGCTTTATCGTCCGGAGATTTTTCAGTCAGGTTTGGCCTACATTGCAAAAGAGGCGGCAAAAAAATACGGCGGTGTGAACCTTGTGCCTGTTGCAATTAACTATACTTTCTTAAGACAAGACAGACCCGAGATACTTGTTGAGTTTGGTAAGCCAAGAATTATTACAGACCCTAAACTCAACAGAAAAGAACTTACCGAAACTATGGAAAAAGAGTTTGAGCACTTTTTGGATAAACAACAAAAAGATATTTCAAGCGCTAATTTTGAGGGGTATCATTACCTTTTTAAACAAAAACTCAAATGGTGGCGCTATATTGAACAGAAACTCAAAACAAAAGGTCTGAAAAATAAACAAACAGTGGATTTAAAATAGGCATTATATGAAAAAGTACTCTATAGGAATTGATTTAGGCGGGACAAAAATCCTTGCAGGTGTTGTAGAAAAAGCAAACGGCAAAGTGGTTTTTGAAGTTAAAAACAAAACAAAAAAAGAAAAAGGCAACAAAAAAGTCACCGCTAAAATTATTGAAACCATAGAGGAACTATTTTGTGAGTCAAAAATCTCAAAAGATGAAATATCTTCTATCGGTATAGGTCTGGCAGGTCAAGTTGAGAGAAAAGAAGGTGTTTTAATAAATGCGGTAAACCTTGAATGCAAGGATTTACACATAAAAGAGATACTTGAAGAAAAATTTTCATTGCCCGTATACATCGGCAACGACGTTGAAGTTGCGACTTTTGGCGAGCTAAAATTTGGCGCAGGCAAGGGTTATCAGGATATTGTTTGTATTTTTGTAGGCACAGGTATCGGCTCAAGCATAGTTAAAGACGGCAAAATTCACCTTGGCGCAAGCCAGAGCGCGGGCGAGATTGGTCATATTATTGTAGATTTAAACGGAAGAGCTTGTGCGTGCGGTGCTAACGGATGTCTTGAGGCGTATGCGTCAAGAACTGCAATAGAAACAAGGATTTTAGGTGCGGTTAAAAAAGGCAGACAATCTATAATAACAGAGCTTACGGAGGGCAAAAATAATATTAGTTCAAAACATATTAAAAAATCTCTTGAGGCCCATGATGAGGTTGTTACGCAGTATGTAAATGAGGCTGTAGACTACCTTTCAGGCGGTATAGCCAGTGTTATTAATTTTTACAATCCGCAGCTTATAATTCTTGGCGGCGGTTTAATTCAAAGTGTGGATGATTTTTATCTTGCAACGATTAAAAAGGCTCGTGCTAAGGCACTGCCTACCCCTGCTCAATCTATAGAGTTTAAAAAAGCCGCTCTTGGTGATTACTCGGGTGTTATAGGTGCTGCACTTTTAGAAGAGCGCAAGTTATAATTTTGTGCGATAATTTTTCTATGTTATCGGATTTAGAAAATATTAAAATACCTGCCCTAACTCGCTTTCTGGCACTTGATGGAGTTATGAAACTCTCTTTAAGCGCGCTTAACAACCCGCTTAGATTGCTTATATTCAGAGCTATTCTAAATTCAAAAAAGAAAATTTTATACATCACTCCAAGCGAGCAAGAGGCTCTTAAATTTCAAAAAGATTTAGAAAATTTTTGCCAAATTGAGGCTAAGATTTTCCCCTCTCAGGACATAAATTTTTATGATGATGTAGAGAAAAATTACTACATTTACCAAGAGCAGATAAATGTTTTAACAGGTTTGGATGATGTTGTTATAGCTCCTGTTAGAGCCTTGTTTGAAAAATTTCCCCAAAAGAGTTTTTATGAAAAAAATTCCTTTAAAATAAAAATTAACGAAGATATTGACTATACAAACCTTGTAAAATCTCTGACAAAACTGGGTTATAAAAGAGTTACAAGCGTTATGGACGTTGGTGAGTTTTGTGTAAGGGGTGATATTTTAGATATTTACACTCTTGAAAAAAGCCCCGTAAGAATAGAGTTTTTTGGCGACACGGTAGAAGATATAAGGTTTTTTGACCCAAAAAATCAAAGAAGTTTTGAAAAAACAAAAGAAATAACAATTTACCCTCTCTATAAGTTTATTTTGGATGAAAAAAATATAGAAAATTTCAAAAAATCTCTATCTGCTGAAGTTAAAAAAACAGACAATGAAATAGCTTGCGATATATATTCTCAAATGTGCGAAAAACTTGAACAGGAGGGATATTTTGCAGGTATTGAATACTATCAAAACTACTTTACAAATTCTCTTGACAGTGCGCTTAAATACTTTAGGGACTACGTTGTTATTTTAGATGAATCTTCTCAAATATTTTCTAAATACAACACGCTTGACAGGGATTTTAGAGAAGAGTATCAAAAAGAAGTATCTTCAAAACTCAAACTCCCGCTTTGTGACTTAAACCATGTAAAATATGACGACTTTATAAAAGATATTAAAAAATTCAAAATAATAGGTTTTGATAATTTTTTAGATGATGATTTTGATAAATTAATTGAGTTTAAAACCTCTCTTGCACCTGTTTTTTCTTCAGAGGCAGATGAGATAATTAAATATATTAAAGAAAATATTTTGGACGGTGCAAAGGTATTTATTTGTAGTGACTATCCAAAAAGAATAAAAGAAATACTTAAAGAAAATGAAATATTTTCTGATAATATTTTTGTCACAAATGCCCTAAGCTCAGGCGGCGGCGTTGTGGATTTTGATGAGACTTTTGAAACTCCAAGCGGCAAGTATATTTTCCTTACCGATAGAGAATTATTTAACAAACGCTCAAAAGATGTAACGACAAGAAAATACTTTAAAAATAAGCAATCTCAGGACTACATTGACTCAATTAATGACATTAAAGAAGGCGAGTATGTAGTTCACAGTATCCATGGGGTAGGGATATATAAAGGCTTAACAAAACAGGAAATTGACGGAGCAAAAAAAGACTATCTTGAAATAGAATTTGCAAACTCGGATAAGCTCTTTATGCCTGCTGAGCAGATAAATCTTCTGTATCGCTACAGGGGCTCGGGCTCTTTAAAACCAAAGTTGTCAAAGATGGGCGGAAGCGCGTGGGAAGCTACAAAATCTAAGGCAAAAGCAGAGGTTGAACTTATAGCGCAGGATTTATTGGAACTTTACGCTAAACGCCAAATGTCGCAGGGGATTTCTTTTGAGCCTGATACGACATGGCAGTTTGAGATGGAAGATGCCTTTGAATACACCGAAACTCCCGACCAGATGAAAGCAATTGTTGAAACTAAAGCCGATATGGAAGCGTCGCGCCCTATGGATAGGCTGATTTGCGCCGATGTTGGTTTTGGTAAAACAGAAATTGCCATAAGAGCGATGTTTAAAGCTGTTATGTCGGGCAGGCAAGCGGCTCTTATTGCCCCTACAACCATTCTTACTCTGCAGCATTATCAAACTATTTTTGAGCGCTTTAAGCCTTTCAGTGTAAGGGTTGAGTTGCTTTCTCGCTTTAGAAGTGCAAAAGAGCAAAAGCAGGTAGTAAAAGACATTAACGAAGGCAAGGTTGATGTTGTAATAGGCACACATAGGCTCTTAGGAGATGATATTTGCTTTAAGAACTTGGGTCTTTTAGTGATAGATGAAGAGCATAAATTTGGCGTAAGACATAAAGAAAAGCTCAAAAAATTCAGAGAGAATATTGATATTTTAGCAATGTCCGCTACTCCTATTCCAAGAACTCTTAATATGGCTTTATCTGGTATTAAAGACCTTTCTGTCATAAACACTCCCCCTAAAAACCGTCTGAGTGTTAAAACTTACGTTGGAGAATTTAGTGAAGCGTATTTAAAAAATGCCATAAATCATGAGATTCAGCGTGACGGTCAGGTGTTTTATCTTTATAACCGTGTTGAATCTATTTACCAATTTAAAGACTATCTCTCTTCAGTTATTCCAAATGCAAGAATTGCTGTGGCTCACGGGCAAATGAAAGAGGGTGAACTCGAGCGCATTATGTACGAGTTTGCAAACAGGGAATATGACATACTTTTGTGCACTACAATAATTGAATCCGGTCTTGATATTTCAAATGCCAATACAATAATAATCCATGACTGTGACAGGTTCGGTTTGGCGCAGTTGTACCAGCTAAGAGGTCGTGTAGGGCGCTCCGACAGACAGGCTTATTGCTATTGTTTTTATAAAAAATCAAAAGAACTCACACCCGATGCCTATAAGCGCCTAAATGCAATAAAAGACTTTGAAAGCCTTGGCAGTGGTTATCATATAGCACTAAGAGATATAGAAATCCGAGGTGTCGGGAATATTTTGGGCTCAAAGCAGCACGGGCATATGGTAAATGTCGGCTTTGATACTTATTGTAATTTACTTGAAGAGTGTGTAAACGAGCTAAAAGCAAACAGTTCAAAAGACCCCTATGCAAAAGAAAAAATCAAAAAGCCCCAAAATGCTGTTATAGATATAAATGTGACTGCTTATATACCCGATGAATGGGTGGGAAGTTACGAGCAGAAAATGATTGAATATAAACGCCTGAGCGATGTTAAAAACGCAGCAGAGCTGGATAATGTCGTAATAGGTTTTAAAGACAGATTTTCAAAACTTCCTCAAAGTGTTGAAAATCTTATAAAACTTATAAGACTAAGACTTATTGCAGAGCAAAATAATATTACCATGATACGTGAAACCCCTGATAACATAAGGATATACACACCATATAACGAGAGGGAGTGGATGTATCTGAAGCGCAAAATGGACTTTTCTTTGACAAAATACTTCAAATTCACAAATCCGCCAAAAACTTGCACGAACGCTAAGGGAATTTTGTTGATGAATAAAAATAATCTTAACTTTGATGAAGTATTTAACATATTGACTGATTTGTTCTATTATATTTCTAAAATAGTATCCGAATTTAAAATTCAAAATTAATCATAAGGAGTAAAATTTATGAAGTTTGCAAAAGTATTGTTAAGTGCAGCATGCTCTGTTCTTTTATTTGCAGGGTGCTCCGTGAACAACAAAGCAATTGTTACCGTAAACGGTGACGCTATTACCAAAGCTGATTATGAAAAGGTTATGGATGTTGTAAAAAACAACCCTCAGTACAAATCGGCATCGGAAGAACAAAAGAGAGAAAACAGCCCCATGATGCTGCTTGCTCGAGAAAGAATTGTTCAAGACTTAATTGTAAGAAAATTACTTGACCAAGAATATGCAAAAAGAAATATAACGGCAAGCGACGCTGAAATTCAAGCTAAAAAAGAAGAAATTATCAAACAGGTTGGTTCAAAAGAAAAATTTGACGAACTTTTGAAACAAAATAATGTAACAGAAAAGAAGATAAACGAGGATATTGCAAACGAAGTTAAGATAAATAAGCTCATTGAGGCAACCGCTAATGTTTCTGTTAGCGATAACGATGTAAAAGATTTTTACAATCAAAATAAAGCACAGTTTAATTACCCTCAAAGGGTTCGTGCCTCTCATATTTTGATTGAAGCTAACCCTGAAATGATAAGAAAAAATATAATCGACGCTGACAAAGACGGAAAATTAAGCGCAGCTGATATTAACAAAAAAGTTCAGGAAGAACTTGATAAAAAAATGGCTCTTGCAAAAGATGTCAGAGCTCAAGCGCTAAATAACCCCAAGAACTTTGCAGCTCTTGCTCAAAAGTACTCTGATGATAAGGCAAGTGCGCTCAAGGGCGGAGATTTAGGATTTTTCCCAAGAGAAGCAATGGTAAAAGAATTCTCTGATGTCGCTTTTTCAATTAAACCTGATACCGTTTCAGAAATTGTTGTTACAAGATTCGGTAATCATATAATCATTGTAACCGACAGAGCTGCAGCAGGTCTTGCACCGCTTGAACAAGTTAAAGGCGAGATAAAAGCATACCTTGAGCAAAACAAAAAGATTGCAGCGTTACAAAATCTCTTTGACGGACTTAAATCAAATGCAAAAATAGAGTTCAATGACCCGTCATTTGACCCTCAAAATATTCAAAAACAACTAAAGGGTGTAACTGCAACTCCACAAGGCGCTCCTGCAGATAATAGTCAAACAAGCGCAAAATAGTTATAAAAATAAATAATACAGCCGTTTGTTGCAACACAAAAGACGGCTGTATTTTTTTAAAAAAAGGTGAAAAATGGGAAAAGTAATACAAAGAGATAAGCTGGAAGAACTTTTAAAGGTTTTAAGAAGTAATAAAAAGGTAATAGTTGCAACAAACGGCTGTTTTGATATTTTGCATGTAGGTCATGTCAGGTATTTAAAAAAGAGTAAATCCTTTGGAGATGTGTTAATTGTCGGATTGAATTCGGATAAATCAGTTCGCTCAATAAAAGGTGAGGGGCGTCCTATTAACTCTGAAGATGATAGAGCAGAGGTTTTATGTGCACTTGAGAGTGTTGATTATGTTGTGCTTTTCGATGAAGATTCGCCAAAAGATTTGTTAGAAATAATTAAGCCCAATGTTTACACAAAAGGGGCTGATTATACTCTAAAGACGCTGCCAGAGGCGGATGTAATTCTTAGAAATAACGGCTGGGTTGAGTTTATTGATTTTGTTGAGGGGAAATCTACAACAAAAATAATCGACAAAATTAAATAATTGTACTAAAATAGACATATTCTGATAGCATTTGAGGAGACATAAGGTGAGTAAGAAAACTTTTACGCAAAAAGAAATCTCTGAAATTCTCGGAGGTATTTTAACGGTTGTGCAAGATGGCACAATAGATAAAGTGGCCCCACCTTTGTTGGCTGATGAAACAACTTTGGCACTTGCAATGGGTGAGGATGAAATTGCTAACCTTGCAAACACAAAGGCTAAAGCAGCCCTTGTCCCTCTTGGTGTAAATCTTGATAATATTACAACAATTGAAGTTGAGCGTCCAAGACTTGCGATGATGAAACTCCTTAACTTATTTTACGAAGGGCCTGACACTCCTGTTGGAATTCACCCCAGCGCCGTTATTCACCCTGAAGCAAAACTTGGTAAAAATGTTTCTGTAGGTCCTAATGTTGTTATCTCTCGTGGTGCTGAAATTGGCGACAATACTGCACTTTTGCCAAATGTATATGTCGGTAAATTTGCTCAAATCGGTTCAAACTGCCTTTTTCACCCCGGTGTAAATATTGGTGACAGAGTTAAAATCGGTGACAGATGTATAATTCACCACGGTGCAAGCTTAGGCGCTGACGGTTTCAGCTTTGTAACAGAAACTCCCGATAACATTGAAAGCGCCCGAAAAGAGGGAGAAATTAAAGGCGGAAAAGAAAATCAAAAAGTCTTTAAAATACCTTCACTTGGCTCGATTATAATTGGTAACGATGTTGAAATAGGTGCAAATGCCACAATTGACAGAGGTACTATTGAAAATACTACAATAGGTGACCAAACAAAAATTGATAATCTTGTTATGATAGGTCACAACTGCAAAATCGGCAGAGCTTGTATGATAGTTTCTCAAGTCGGTATAGCAGGTTCTTGCGAAATCGGTGACAGGGTTGTTATAGCAGGTCAAGCAGGTCTTGCAGACCATATTTCAATAGGTGATGACTGTATTATCCTTGCTCAATCGGGTGTTACAAAATCTCACCCTGCAAAAACAGTTCTTATGGGCGCACCTGCAGTACCGAGAAAAGATTTCTTAAAACGTATGAAATACCTTAACGAAGCTGAAGTTATGGTTCAAAAATACAAAAAATATCAGCACTTACTAGAGGATTACGAGAAATTTTTAAATGAAGACGGTAAAATCTAAAGTTGTTGCACAAGGCAACGGTTTAATGACAAACTTAAGGGCAGATGTTGAAATTTGCCCTAATGTTTCAGGTAAAAAAGAGGGCATAAGATTTTTTATTAACGACAAAATGATTGAGGCAAAGACTTCAAATGTCGTTTCTTGCGAGCACTGTGTTGTCCTTGCAAATGTTGAAAGCGGTGCGGATGCAAAAATTGCACTTATCGAGCATTTTATGGCAGCATGCGCTATTTGCGGTATAGATAACCTTGATGTTCACTTTAAATCTGACGGTTTTGAAATTCCTATTATGGATGGCAGTGCAAAATATTGGGTAGAGCTTTTTAACTCCGTTGGTTATCAAGGCGAGCAAGCTCCCGTTAAGCCTGTTAGCAACCATTTTGTTTTTTCATACAACAACTCTATGATTGTTCTGATGCCAAATCAAGGTAAAACAACAATTACATACGCCGTTAACTATGACCATCCCGACTTAAAAAATCGCTGGGTAAATCTTAATCAGGATGAAAACTTAAATGAAATAATCGAGGCTCGTACGTTTGGATTTTTAAGAGACCTTGAAACATTCCAAAAAATGGGTTATTCAAAAGGTGTTACTATTGAAAACACCGTAGGTTTAACAGATGATGGCGGTTATACGACTGAACTTAGAAGCGAGTTTGAACCCGCTAAACATAAAATCCTTGATATAATAGGAGATTTATACCTTACAGGGGTCAACCCTTTGGCGCTAAATGCAAATATTTTTGTTAAAGAAGCAGGTCATGCTCTTCACATCCAATTTGCAAAAAACATTGAAAAAAGTTTGTAATTTATAAAGGAGATAACATGGATACCACTACAGAAAAACCGCTTTCCATGGATGTTATGGAAATTATGGATATGATTCCTCACAGGTACCCTTTTTTACTTGTGGATAGAATAACAGAATATGTCCCCGGTAAATATTCTAAGGGATATAAAAACTTAACCGCAAATGAGATGTTCTTTAACGGACACTTCCCCGGAAACCCCGTTATGCCGGGTGTTTTGCAAATTGAAGCAATGGCTCAAACCGCTGCTCCCATACTTTTATCACTTGATCAGTACAAAGGCAAGCTTGCTCTTTTTGCGGCAGTTGATAAAGTAAGATTTAAAAATATTGTACGCCCAGGTGACAGGCTTGAGATGGAAGCATACATGACAAAAATCAAAGGCCCGATTGCTAAATGCGACGCAAGAGCATACGTAGACGGCAAATTGTGCGTCGAAGCCGAGATTACAATAGCATTAAAATAGAAAGTGTGAAAAAATGGCAATACACAAAAGCGCTGTGATTTGCGATACAGCAAAAATTGCTCAAGATGTAGAAATAGGCCCAAACGCCGTTATAGGCGAGGGTGTTATTATTGAAGCAGGTGTTAAAATTGGTGCGGGTGCCCACATTGAGTTTGCAACAATTGGCGAGGGGACAAGAATTTCCCCTATGGCATCAATCGGCGGCGAGCCTCAGGATTTAGGCTATAAAGGCGAAAAAACAGGCGTTATCATCGGTAAAAACTGCTGGATAAGAGAATTTGCAACAATTAACCGCGCTTCAGGCGAGGGCAATGTAACCAAAATCGGCAACAAGTGTCTGCTTATGGCATATTCTCATGTTGCGCATAACTGCGAACTGGGTGATGAAGTTATTTTTGCTAACGCTGCAACAATAGGCGGTCACGTAAAAGTAGGTTTTGGCGCATTTTTAGGCGGTCAGAGCGTATTTCACCAAAATATAAGAATAGGCGAGATGGCAATTATCTCGGGTGCATCCGCCGCAAGGCTTGATATTATTCCATACTGCAAGGCAGAGGGTATTCCTGCTCTTCCGATAGGCTTGAACGCTATAGGTCTTAGACGACGCGGTGTAGATAAAGCCTCTCGTGATGCGGTTCACAAAGCAATCAGAATTTTAAGAAGTCCCGAGTATAATACCACACAGGCTCTTGAAATTATTGAAGATACGGTTGATAAAAATGAGTATGTAAATAAACTTGTTGATTTTGTAAAAACATCTAAACGCGGTGTTACACTTCGTTTTAAAGATGCTTATTACAAAAACATGGAGGAATCCGATGAATAAATTGAAAACTACTCTTGAAAAATACGCAGAAATTTTGGTTGATTATTCAACAAAAGTCAAAAAGGGCGATTTGGTTATAATCAGAGCTGAAAGTACTCAGTGCCAGCCTCTTGTAAAAGAAGTTTACAGGCTTGTACTAAAGCGCGGCGCTCATCCTGTTGTAAGATGTTCAATTGAAGGTCTTGCTGAAGATTTTATAAAATTTGCTGACGATGAACAACTCGGCTTTATTGACCCTATGACTAAGTTAGAGTACGAAAAAGTAGATAAATACATCTCAATCGGCGCTCCTTTTAATGTTAAAAATATGGCTCGTGCTGATGCCAAAAAAATGGCAAAGCGCTCTGCTGCAACTCGTGAATTGTCCACGGTTATGTTAAATCGTGCTGCAAAAGGTGAACTTAATTGGGTCATAGCGGATTACCCCACACAAGCTCTGGCACAAGAAGCAAAAATGTCGCTTGATGATTATACTGATTTTATAATCAATTCCTGCTATCTTGATTTGGATAACCCTATTGAAAAATGGCAAGAAATAGGCCGCGAACAGGAAAGGCTTGTGGGCCTTATGAATGGCGGAAAAAAACTCCATATTATAGGAGAAAAAACAGATATTACTTTCTCTGTAGAAGGCAGAAAATGGGTAAGCTGCTCAGGTCTTAATAACTTCCCTGACGGTGAGATTTTTACGTCTCCCGTTGAAGACAGTGCAAACGGCGAGATTTATTTTGATTTCCCTGCAATATACAGAGGCAATGAGTCTCATAAAATCTGGCTAAAACTTGAAAACGGCAAAGTAGTTGACGCTAAAGCAGAAAAAGGAGAGGACTTTTTGCTTTCTATGCTTGATATGGACGCAGGCAGCCGCTTTGTAGGTGAAATTGCAATAGGTACAAATGACAGAGTTAAAGATGTAACAGGCAATATATTGTTTGATGAAAAAATCGGCGGCTCAATTCATATGGCACTTGGTGCAAGCTATCCCGAAACAGGCGGCAAAAACGAATCGGGACTTCACTGGGATATTATTAAAAACATGAAAGAAAACTCAAAAATATTCCTTGATGACAAACTGATTTATGAAAATGGAAAATTTGTAATATAGTAAATGAAACCCGAAGAAACTCTAAAACCCTATATTTTGGAGCTTGAGTCAAATATAAAGGCTCTTGTTGAAAACAATCCAAATGAACTTAAAGATGAGGTTCTTCGGTTTCTTTTTGCTAAATCCAAAAGACTAAGGCCTGTTTTTTGCTACATATGTTCAATTGCCCTTGGGCACAAACCCAATAGCGAGGTTCAAAAAATCGCTCTTGCGCTTGAGATTTTGCACAGTGCAACACTTGTGCATGATGATGTCTTGGATGAAAGCGCAAAAAGGCGCGGTGAAGATAGTTTTTATCAAAAATTCGGTTCAAAAAAATCAATAGTAATAGGGGACTACCTTCTTTCACTCTGTTTTCAAG
Source organism: Candidatus Gastranaerophilales bacterium (assembly GCA_944325105.1). GTDB lineage: Bacteria > Cyanobacteriota > Vampirovibrionia > Gastranaerophilales > Gastranaerophilaceae > Galligastranaerophilus. The sequence goes on from CALUYW010000001.1 coordinate 42,837, forward strand.
TTTTATCCGACATTAAAAATCCAAAAATTCTAAAGATATTCTCGGATAATATTTTAAAAACAATTAACGGTGAGATAAATCAGTTTCAAACAAGATTTGAATTTCAAACAAAAGAAGATTATATACAAAAAACAAGCGCAAAAACGGCAAATCTTTTTGTTTGCGCTGCAAAAAGCGTCTGTACAATATTTGATGCCGATAAGGAAAAAAGTAAGTTATTAGAAGATTTTGCACTTAGGTTCGGTACAATTTTTCAATTGAGAAATGATATAGATGATTTTATAAAAAATACATCCGATATAAAAAACGGTATTTATACACTTTGTCTGATTTATTTTAAGCAGGAAAATCCCTCTTGTGATATTATGAATATTAACAATACGGACATTGAAAAATATACAAAAAAAGCGCTTAATGAAGTAGATAAAATGGCAAAAGATGCTATTGAATCAATAAAAGGCACTTTTTGCGCTGAAGCTTTTACTTTGCTTAGGGCACTTTGTATTAATAATTTGAGGATAAAATGAATAAGACGCAATTTGCAAAAGCAGCAAAAGAATTTATAAAAGAAACATTTGACACGTTATTATTTGTCATTGTGGCGGTAATTTTAATAAGGTTTTTTATAGGCGAGCTAAGGTGGATACCGTCAGGTTCAATGCACCCTACTTTGATTGAAAAAGACAGACTTTTTGTTGAAAAAGTCTCAAAACCCTTTAGGGAGCTAAAGCGCGGAGATGTTGTGGTTTTTTATCCTCCGGATGAAAGACTTAAAAAAGATGTCCTTTCGGTATTTTCTCGCCTTACGGGAATTTTTTGCAGGGATATTGCCTACATAAAAAGAATTGTCGGTATGGAAGGTGATAAGTTTGAAATAAGGCAAGATAAAGACGGCGATTGGTATGTTTACATAAACGATATTCCTCTGGATGAGCCTTATATCTTATCAAAAAAAGACTGGACACTATGCAGGGATGATATGTACTGCGGACCTTTTGTAATACCCGAGGGGCAGTATTTTATGATGGGAGATAACCGCGGAAACTCTCAAGACAGCCGTTTTTGGGGATTTTTACCTAAAGATAGAGTTATAGGCAGAGCTTACTTTGTATTCTGGCCTCTAAATCGTATAGAAATGCTCAATAAGTACGCAAAATAACTTGCCTATAGTATTTAGAGTAATATTTATACATAATTTGACATACTAGTGCATTTTGTTGTCTAATTATAATAACCGGACTTGTCTTTGGAAGTTTTGAATGCGTATAAAACAGTTAGAAATAGACAATTTTAAATCTTTTGCCAACCAAAACACCATACCGTTTTTGGATGGTTTTACCGTTGTGTCCGGCCCTAATGGTTCAGGCAAAAGCAATATCATTGACTGTATACTTTTTGCTCTTGGTCTTTCAAGCGCTAGAGCTCTTCGCTCCGAGCAAGGTGTCGGGGATTTGATTACAACTCACAACAGCAGAAATGAAGCTTCTGTCAGGGTTACTTTTGCACTTGATGATGAGGAAGAGCTTATTATAGCAAGGAAAATAAAAAGAACATCTCAAGGTGTGCAAAGTATTTATTATATGAACGATAAGCAATGCACCCTTACGCAAATCCACTCTGAACTTGAAAAATATAATATTACTCCAAACAGCTATAACGTCATTATGCAGGGTGACGTTACGACAATTGCAAACTGCAGCGCAAAAGAAAGAAGAGTGTACTTAGATGAAATAGCCGGCACTGCTGATTTTGACAGAAAAATAACTGCCGCACAAAAAGAACTTGAAACCGTTGAAGCTCGTGTTCAAAATTCTCTTATTGTTAAAAATGAAAAAGACGCAAGACTGGATGAATTAAAAGAAGAGAGAGAAATCGCCCTTAAATATAAAGCCTTAAATGATGAAAAACAAGAGCTTGAGGGCAAAATAAATGTCATAAAATACTTTGATACAAAGCGCTCGTTAGAGCTTGTGCACCAAAATATTTTAACTTCCACAAAAGAAATAAAAGTCCAAAATACCCGTTTAGATGAAGTAAAGTCAAAAATCGAAGACAAAAAAGAAAAATACCGAGAAATTTGCGAGATGGTTCGCGCTCAAGGTGAAGACAAGCAGCTTGAAGTAAAAAAACTCCTTGAAGAAAAGAAAGGTGAAATAAGTCGCAAAGAAACCTCTATCGCACACAGCGACAAGCTTATTCTCGATAACAAAAAAACTGCTGAAAATTCAAGAAACGGTATAGAAAATCTTACACAGAAAAAAGAAGAAATTATAAAAGCCATTGCTCAAAAAGAATCTGAAGTTAAGGAAAAAGAAGAGCTTTTAGAGAAGAAAAAACAAGAGCTTGCACAGATTTTGCTTGAGATGTCAGGGTTGAATAAGACCGCAGATGAGCATATTGAGAGAAGAAATTTCCTAAGAAAAGAGCTGGATAATCTTAAGGACAAAGAAACGGAGCTTATAAAAACAAAGCTCCCTCTTGAAAACGAGCTAAGTAATCTTCAAAAAGAGCTGAGTGAGGCAAATAAGCAAATCGAGGAACTTGAAGAGGGTCAAAAAACATTTGATGATAAGCGAGACAAGCTTGAACTTCAAATTCAAACACTGCAAAAAGAGCTTGATGAGTGTAAAACAGTTCAAAAACTGACTTTTGAAGATTTGGATAAAACGCGTACACAATTGCAGGATTTAGGGCACAGTATTCAACTTTCGCACAAAAAAATCGTCACTCTTGAAGCAAATAAACAAGCGTATAAGACGGTAACTCTTGGCGCAGGTGTTGAGACTATTATGAATGCTCATTTAGAGGGTGTACATGCGCCTCTTATGCAGCTGGCTGATGTTGATGGGGAATATACTGACGCTATTGACGTTGCTATGGGTGGGCGCTCAAGATTTGTTGTTGTGGATGATGAGAATGTAGCAGCACGCGCAATTGAAATTTTAAAATCTCAAGGCCGTGACAGAGCAACATTTTTGCCTTTGAACAAAATTAAAAAAGCCCCGACTCGACTTTCTCTTCCAAAAGACGAGGGTGTAATTGATTTTGCAATAAATCTTATAGACTTTGATGACAAATACATTGACGCTTTTTATTTTGCGCTGGGCGAAACAGTTGTTGTAGAAAATCTTAACTGCGCTAAAAAATTAATGAGCAAATATCGTGTTGTAACACTTGAGGGCGATATTTTTGAAAAATCAGGTGCTATAACTGGAGGTGCAAGAAAAAGAGCAACTTCCCTGTTTGGAAAGGCGGAAGATAAGGAACTTGAAACTTTCAAAAGACGTTTAAAGGCGTTTGAAGCCGAGTATAGCGAGCTTGAAATTAAACGTGACAGTTTAGAAAAGCGACTTGAGCAGGTAAGAGCTGATTATTCAAATGCTTCAAATGTTTATAACAGTGCAAAATATGAACTTCAAAACTTAATTAAAGTTAACTCCGGCGCAAAAGAGGCTATTGAGAAGAAGTTTGCAAGAATAAATGAAATCACGCCAAAAATAAAAGAAAACGAAAAGAAACTCGATTTACTTGAGGCAAAACATGTCGATATACTTGATGAAATATCAAAAATTCAAGCTGAAGTTGAAGAAGTTGAAAAACTCATTGACGAGGGTGAATTAAAAGAACTGAAAGAAAAAACTCAAGGCGTGGAAAATCAAATCCGCGATATTGAACGCAATATCTTAAATATTCAAAATGATATAGAAAAAGAAAAGAACAATATCAAATTCCACGATATGAGTATTAAGCAACGTCAGGATGATATTGAACGCACAAACGAAGAAAATATAAAACTTGAAGAAGATAAGAAAAAATACGCAAAAGAAATTGAAGAACTTCAAGTTGTTCTGAAAGAATATGAAGCAAAAATAGAAGAGCTTGGTAAGAATCTTGCTCAATACCAAAAGCAGCGTGATGAAGCGCAAAATGAACTTCTTGAGCTTGAAAAAACCAAAAATAACGCAGAATTAGAGCTTGAGAGAATTAACGAACAGATAGAAAGCTTTAAAACAAGAAGGCGTGAGCTTGAGCCAATGTTGGAGCAAGCAGCGGCAGAGCTTGAAGAGGCTGGTATTAACCCTAAAGAGGTTGAGCCGACAGAGATTTCTCTTGATGAGATAAATCAAAAAATTCAAAAACTCCAAAAGAAAATTGAAGCCCTTGGTCTTGTTAATATGAGGGCGATTAACGACTATGAAACGGTTTCAAACGCCTTAAAAGAATTGAGCGAGAGAATAGAAACTTTAGAGAAAGAGCGTATTGAAATTAACGAGCGTATGAGGGGCTATGAAACAAATAAAAAAGAAGAGTTCCTAAAAACATTTAACGCAGTTAATCAAAACTTTAAAGATATCTTCCCGATGCTCTCAGAAGGTGAGGGCGAATTGGTTCTTGAAAATCCAAGCGACCCGTTTGCAGGCGGCTTAGCTTTTAAAGCAAGTATCCGTGATAAGAAAAATCAAAAACTTGCCGCTATGTCAGGGGGCGAAAAGACTCTTACTGCGCTTGCCTTTGTGTTTGCGGTTCAAAGATATCTGCCTGCGCCTTTCTACGCTTTTGATGAGGTTGATATGCACCTTGACGGGCCAAATGTTGAGCGTCTTGCAAGGATGATAAATATTCAGGCCAAACAAACTCAATTTGTTGTTGTAAGCTTGAGAAAACCTATGATTGACTCGGCAGACAGAATGATTGGTGTTACTCAAAGAGGTAAGGGTATTACAAAAATCTCAGGTGTCGGCTTAAAGGAAGAAGCATTGTCAGAGGAATAAGAGGTAGGGATAACATAAGATGAACAACGCAGTTAGTGATTTTTACTCAAATAATAAAGAACAAGCGCTGAAAGACGCCTCTTTTCTTGACTCTACAGTAGATTTTGCGGGTAACATAGAATTTATTTCAAAAAACGGAATACAAAAAGACGCTAACATTGACACTATTGAAATACTTGTGGATATGGCTCGCTCAGGCAAGATTGACCCTTGGAATATTGATATTGTTGACCTTTATGACAAATATATGGCGAGGCTTGCGGAATTAAACATCAAAGATTTAAAATCAGTCGGCAGAGCGCTTTTGTTTGCGTCCATCCTCCTTAGATTAAAATCAAACATAATAGAGGGTATTACCCTTGATGACCTTGAAGCACCGCAGGATGAGTTCTTTGAAGATGACGGTTTTGAAGCAGAGTATGAGCCTGAGCAGTTGCAGTTGCCATCGTCAAATGTTGTTTCTTTTGACGAAGTTCTTCAAAGGCGTACAAGCGTAAGGCTTAATCGCAACAGAAACGTAACCTTAAAAGACCTTATCAGACATTTGGAGTTTTATGAACAGTTAGAGAAAAAGCAAGCTCTAAAAAACACCCTTGAGCGCCAAAAAAGACGTGTTAGGGATTATTCAAAACTCAAAGCAAAAGATATTCTAAATCTGGCGCATGACGAGTACATTGAAACTGTGGTTGAAAAAATGCGCCAAAACCTTGAGCAGATTTTAAAAAGAGAAAATAAAATTGAACTTCGTGAACTGACTCTTCTTGGTTTTGACAGAAGTAGTGCTTACATTGCCATTTTGTTTTTAATGGTAAAGGAAAATATTGACATAGTTCAAGACAGTTTTTACGGAAAATTATATGTAACAAGGGCAAAAAATCCGTCTTTGGAGGATAGTGAAGTTGCAAGCTGAAGAAACAAATGAAATAAATAACCTAAAAGCTAAAGTTGAGGCTGTTTTGTTTGTGACGGCTCGCGCTATGCAGCCGCTTGAGATAGCTGAGCTTTTGGGCGTCAGAGAAGATGAAGTTGAAAGTGCACTTTTGGACTTAATGTTTGACTACTCTTCCCGTGAGGGCGCTCTTGAGATTGATGATGAGGACGGCTACATTATTCAGGTTCGCGCCGAGCACTTGGATATTGTAGAAAAGCTTTGCCCTGTAGATTTAAAACCTGCTGTTTTAAAAACGCTTACGGTTATTGCTCTAAAAGAACCCATAAGACAATCTGCCCTTAAAGAGCTTCGCTCAAATGCCTATGAGCATGTTGCAGAACTTGTTGAAAAGGGTTTAATTTCTCGCACAAAAGATAGAAACGGTCGTTCGTATAATCTTAAAACAACGCCGAAGTTTGCTGAATATTTTAAACTTAAAGGGGATGCAAAAACCCTTGCCAAGCTCCTTGACTCCAATAAAGACCTAAAAGATATGTAATTTTGCCTGTTGCAATTTGTGAGCTTTTTTTAGTATAATTTTAATGTCTTAAAGACAAAGATATTAAAATTTAAGGAGTAATGAGATGAAAGTTAAAATCGAAGAAGGCTGCATAGCTTGCGGCGCATGCGAATCATTCTGCCCCGATGTATTCAAAGTAGAAGATGTTGCAACAGTTAATGATGTAAATGTTGCAGGTAATGAAGACTGCGTTAAAGAAGCAGCTGACGCTTGCCCTGTAAGCGTTATTTCTGTAGAAGAATAAGATAACAAAACAATTTAAAGGCGCCTTTTAGCTTTAGCTGATGGGCGCTTTTGTTTTGTCGTTAAAATCTTGTGCAAACTTGTCAAGAGTAGGTATTTCAGGCTCTTTATGCTCAACATTATTTGCTTTTTGATACTGTTTGTTTATTATTTTTCCTATGGTGTTAGCTGCAAATGTTGTTATTGCGCCAAACGCCAAAGATTTGATTCCCGCATACATTTTCATAGTTGCAAAGGTTGTTGCTATCATACCTAAACCAAGCGGTACACCGGTTGTAAGGGCTACTTCTACCCTTTGGTTTTTGTCTTCTGCCTGTGCAAGATACACGCCCATAAGTCCTGCCGTACCCGCCATACTAAGGATATCGGTAGGTGCACTGCCTATTTTAACATCGCGCATTTTGTCAAACAAATCATTTGCCTCTGTTCTAATTGCATTATTTAGCGCTCTTGCTGCGTCGCTCCTTGATTTTGCTATATTTTGAGAATGTTTTAACAGATATTCTTCTCCGCAACTGTTTTCAAGAAGCTCAAGAATTTGCCTGTCCAGTTCATTGATGTCTTTTTTTGCGCGTCTTAATGGGGATATAAAGTTTTCTTTTTGTGTTTTTATTAAATCTTCTGCAATAAAGTTGCCAAAACCGTCAACATCTTTGCCCTTGGTTTTTAACGCGCGTTTTATCATTCCGTTAAACTTGCTTCTTACTGTTCTGCATATACCTTTGCCGTTGCCGACATCATCCATGATTTTTTCTATTGTTTTGATTCTGCCTTTTTCCATGCCATCACTAATATTTTGCACCGAATTTGGCGTAAAGTATTCTTTTATTATAGCGTTTCTTTTTTGTATTAAATTTTGTACGCTTTTAATAACTTCTTCGTCTTGTACCGTATCTAGGATTTTTTCAACTCTTGAATCAAATATTCCATAACTGTTGTTCGCATGTTTATAAGCGCTTTGTGTCATTTTGACGCCTGTTTGCTTATATATGTCGGATGTTTTTTTTGCAAATTGTTTAAGTCCGGGGATTTTTTCAAGTACGGGTAATATGTAGCAATCTTTAAAGTTTGCCATATTATTCATAAAGTTGCTTAGTTTTATTACTCTTTTATCTTTTGCACTTGCTTGAATAGTTTCTTTAAATTTAGTAAGGTTGAATATTTCATCCCCATCTTTAATGTTTTCTTTTAAAATTTTTGCAACTTTTTTGTTCCAGCCGCGTGTGTTTGTCAATACGCCAAGTATTGTTACAAGGCCTGCAGCACCTAAAGACAAGCTTGCAATAAGTACTTTTTTACTTTTTTTATCACTGATTTCAGGATTTTCTTGCTTATCCGATGCTTCTTTTTTATAAGACAACTCAACAGTATCGTTTTTCTTCTCCGAGGTCGCCAAGGGGGAGCTCAGGTATTTTGAGCATACATTAGGCATATTTGCTATTATTTGTGCCTGCGGGCTTATTTTATCAACCATACTGCCTTCAGAAATTATTATCCTATATAGATATCAAAACAAAAAGTAAGTAAAAATTGCCCTAAATTGTTATTTTCTTCTTTTTTTACGTTTTTTGTCGGCAAGTTTTTCGTCTAAGTCGGACTTTGCGTTATCAATAGAATATTTAGCAAGGGGTTTTTTTGTTTTTTTATCGTAGAAAACAAGCCAGTGGTGTTTTTTTCTGTCATTTACACAGAAAGAAAATTTCCCTACAACTCTATCCCCGGGGCCGATATTTTTAAACCATAGAGATGTATCACCAAAAGGAGAAGGGAAAAATGTTGACCTTGTGTCATTTACAAGTGCTATGTCAAAAGCAGAGAAAGTATTTTGTGTAAAATTATCTATACCAAGAGAAATTGTTATAGTATTGTCTTCGCCAAAAGGGTCTTTTTCAAAAGCAATACTGTTTATTCTGACATTAAGCCCCTCAAGTCTTAACTCCTCTTGCCTGAAAGCTTCCTTAGAAAATACAGGCATCTCAACATTTGAGAGAACTTTTATTTTTAATTCATCACCCGGTTTAATAAGTACACTGTCGCCTTTTCTCAATATTGCAGCAGTAAGTCCCACAACGCCGCCTATAGCGGCACCACCCGCTAAAGTGTAACCTTGAGAAGCAATAGCAGCTTCAATACCTAAAAGGTTAAGTGCTACAAAACCGCCCACAACGCCGCCTGCAAGAGTATAGCCGACATGCTCGCCTATGGCTTTGGCTGTGCCTTTTGCAAGATTTTCTTTTGTAGAAATAGAAGCTTGAATCGGAACTTGTCTGCCATCGGGTGTAACAAGATAGTCAAAATCCATTATTATATATCCGTCGCGCCCCATATTTTTGGCATCTTGCATATATTGCACTTTGCCGTGTGCTATTGTACCTTTTGGAATGATTATTCCTTTGTCGCTTGAAACATCTTCTGAAACTTCGGCAAAAAATTCATCTCCCTCCTGAGTGTAACCTGCACTTAGTACTTGAGAAACCGTCATTTTGATAACATCTTTGGCTTCAAGTGTCTCTACTTCTCCTGTGAAGAGTTTTTTATCAAGCTCCTTGCTTTTTATATCCGTTTGCTCAACATACCCTTCTATTGCAGCGTGACAGAGCGGAGTAAACAAAAACATTATTAAAAGTAATGATATAAATTTTTTCAAAACTTCCTCTTAAAAGTGAACAAATCCCCTTAGTGTTAATTATAATACAATTAAAATCTCAAAACTACATAAAACTTAAAAAAATAGTTTAAATGTATCAATATGTGTTAGAATACTTTTGACTTGGATGAGGAATTTTATGAGCGAAAATTGTATTTTTTGTAAAATTGCAAACGGACAAATCCCCTCGGAGTTTGTATATGAATCGGATAATGTAGTTGTATTTAATGACATTAATCCTCAAGCGCCAACGCACCTTTTGGTCGTTCCAAGGGTTCATGTTGAAAGCCTAAAAGAATTAAAAGATACGGCTCTTATGTCTGAATTACTTATAGCTGTTCAAGAGGCGACAAAAAAGCTCGACATTAGTGATTATCGAACTGTTATAAATACGGGTAAAGGCGTAGGGCAAGAGGTTTTTCACCTACATATACATGTTATGGCAGGAAGAGAATTTTCTTGGCCGGCAGGCTAAAAAAAGTTAACTTTTGTAAAATGATTTTTAACTTGCGCAATTATCATATTAAAAATGCCTTATTTAGAATATAAGGAGGAAGTTTATGTATAGTGAAGATTTTATGCGATATTTAATCGCTTATCAAACTGATGAAATGGAGCCAGCTGAAGCCAAAAAAGAATATAAAAAAGAAAAAAGACGCCTTATGGTTGATTTAATCGGTATTAAATATGCAACAGTTCCCGTCAAGTATCACGCAAAATAAAGACTCTTTAAGAAAATATTGTAAAAATTTAAGGTATGAGCTTTTTGCAAGCGGTGAACTTGAACTGATTTCAAAAGCTATTGTAAATAATATTTTAAAATCTGACTTTTTTAAAAATGCAAAAGATGTTATGCTTTTTTATCCTTTAAAGGAAGAAATAAATCTTTTGGATTTATTAAAATGCAGTGATAAAAATTTTTATTTTCCAAAATGCGAAGACAAAAACCTCCTTGTTTGTCCGCATTGTGATGAGTTTAGTGTAAATAAGTATTCTATTTTAGAGCCTGAGTCAAGTCCTCTTTTGGACTTATCTGTTTTAGATTTAATTTTTGTGCCTGCACTATGTGCAGATGTAAATTATTATCGCCTCGGTTATGGCTGCGGGTACTATGACAGATTTTTATCGAATAAAGGTTTAAGGGCAAAAAAGATTGTTCCCGTAAGTGAAAAATTCTTATTTGAAAAAATACCGACCGATAAGTTTGATATAGCTTGCGATATTTTGGTTAGTGAAAATTGTATTATGCAATAGGCACAAACACATGGAAATTGGCGTCACGGCCTGTCATTTGTGAAGTTATATGGTCACTTGATTCTCTGCCGTCACCAAGGGCTATTGATATGTGTCCGTGTTCATGTCCTGCGCTTGCCTCCCAGACAACAATGCTTCCTGCGGGAAGCGAGGATAGTTCAGCTCTTGTAACGCCTACTTCTTGAAAATATGCTCCAAGTCCTTGATTGCTTTGAAGCTCGGGAATTGCCTGATAGGCACTGTTATATGAAAGTCTTTTGCCATAGACTCTTTCAAGTGAATCATTTACGCCTCTTAGACACCAGCCTGTTGTACCGTCAACAGTTAGTGCTGATTGAGCAATTTTTTGTCCGGCTTGAGTATTGTAGTCGTCAAGATTTGCAGTTATTATGCCGCTTGCGGAAGTTGATGTTGCGGCGGTTGACGTGCTTGCTGTTGTGGCAGAAAGTGTTTGAGCGTTTGATACTAAAGACTGAAGTTGTATTTCTGTTTGTTTTGCTTGAATTGATAATTTTTGAAGCTGAATTTCATAATTGGTTATGGTGGATAAAAGTTCGTTATTGAGTTTGTTGATTTTAGAATTAATTTCACTGAATTGTGCAAAAATATTGCTTGAATTTCCACCCTCTTCGCCGAGTGTTGAGCTTTGCATTTGCTGGCTGAGAGAATTTCTTTCTCTCCTTGCTTCTTCCAGTTCCATTTGAATTTGCGCTATTGTAAGTTCATATTGTTCTTTTAGAAGTTCTGCCTGACTTTTTTGTGTTTCTTCAAGAAGTGTGCCTAAATCCTCCAGTCCCATAGAACTAAGGTCAAGAGCCATGTACTCATCTTCGTTTGTCTGTGTGCTTGTTGCGCTTGTATTTTGCAAGCTTGTAAAGTCTTTAGAGCTACTGGCACCTGTTGTAGTATATAAATTTAATACTTCTATTCCATTTACTGTCATAGTTATTACCTTTGTATATATAAAGTATATATTTTTAGAAAAATTGCTACGGTTTAACTTTTTATTAAAAAACATTAAGGTATTTTTTAATCTTTTTTATTATCTGGGTGGTAATTGTCTTGGGGCTCTATATGTTTTATTTTTTAAAAAATAACAAAAGGAGGTAAAAATGCCATCTGAATTAGAGGGAACAAAGACACAAAAAAATCTTGTGAAAGCCTTTGCGGGCGAAGCTATGGCGAGAAATCGCTATACATATTACGCAAAAATTGCCCGCGAAGAGGGATATGGGCAGATAGGGGGGATATTCCTTGAAACTGCGGAAAATGAAAAAATGCATGCCAAAAGATTTTTTCAATTTTTGGGAAAAGATAATATTCCAATTGAACTTTCTGATGTTACATATCCCATAGGCTTAAGTGATACTGTTACAAATCTTGAGTATTCAATAAACGGTGAACATGAGGAAAATACCTATCTTTATCCTGAATTTGCCAGAATTGCTCGTGAGGAGGGTTTTGAATCAATAGGAGCATGTTTTGAAGCTATAGTGCACGCCGAAAGAGCCCATGAGGAAAGGTATAAGGCGCTAAGAGAAAACATAGAAAATAATTTGGTATTTAAAAGGGACAATGAAGTTATTTGGAAATGTCGTAAATGCGGGTATCTGCACACAGGATTTGAAGCGCCTTATGCTTGTCCTGCATGCTTGCACCCGAGAGCCTATTTTGAACTTTTTGTAAAAAATTACTAGTCTTAAAGCGCCCAAAAAATAGGGCGCTTTATTTTGTTTTTTGTTTGTTTTAAAATCGGTAGTATGAAAGTATATTTAGGTATAGATGTAGGCTCAGTTACAACAAAACTGGCCGTCATAGATGAAAACGGAAAATACATAGATTCTTATATGTTAAGAACTGCAGGTCAGCCCGTAAAAGCAGTTCAGGGCGGACTTAGCGAGTTGTTGAAAAAATCGCTCTGCGATTATGAAGTTTGTTCGGTAGGCACGACAGGCAGCGGTAGAAATCTTGCCGGTGCGCTTGTTGGTGCTGATGTAATAAAAAATGAAATAACGGCTCACGCCGTAGCTGCTTCAGTTATTGTCCCCGGGGTTCAAACAATCCTTGAAATCGGCGGACAAGACAGTAAAATAATAATTTTAAGGGACGGTATTGTAACGGATTTTGCCATGAATACCGTTTGTGCTGCAGGTACGGGAAGTTTTCTTGACCAACAGGCAGGAAGATTAAATGTAAAGATTGAGGACTTTGGCTCAATTGCGCTTCAGTCAACTTCGCCTGCAAGAATTGCAGGTCGTTGCGGTGTTTTTGCCGAATCTGATTTAATACATAAGCAGCAGCTTGGCTATCCTGTGGAAGACTTGCTTTATGGTCTTTGTCAGGCGTTAGTTAGAAATTACCTGTCAAACCTTGCTTTAGGTAAAGAACTGTTGCCTATAGTAACTTTTCAGGGCGGTGTCGCAACGAACAAAGGTATGGTTAAAGCATTTCAAGAAGCACTTGGTTGCGAGATTGTAGTACCCCCAAATCATCAGACCATGGGCGCTATTGGAGCAGCGCTGCTTGCAATGGAGCAGCACCAATTTACAAGCGAGCCGACTAAGTTTAAAGGCTGGCAAACAAAAGATATGCATTTTAACTCTGTTACATGCACTTGCGACGGATGCTCAAACAACTGTGAAGTTATATCAATTGTTGAAGGGGATATTGAACCTTTAAAACCGGGTGAAGCCCATAAAATAACAGATGTTAAAGGTAATCTCATTGCTCGTTGGGGCGGTACTTGCGGCAGGTGGGACATAGGATAGATAAATAAAAATAAAAAAGCCGCCAATAAGGCGGCTTTAATTTTATCTAAACACCTGCTTTACTTTTTGCTTTTTCAACGCATTCAATAAGTGTTTTTGCAACTGTTTTTTGTTCTTCTTCGGTAATTTCAGCAAACATAGGTAATGAGAGTACAAGTTTTGTATTTTTTTCCGTATTTGGAAGCAACCCCTCTTTTAGGCCTAAGTGGCTATGTACTTTTTGTAAATGCAGCGGTACGGGGTAGTATATCATAGCACCGATACCGTTTTCTTGAAGAAGCTTGTGAACCTCGTCGCGGTTAGGAATTTTAACCGTGTATTGGTGATAAACACAGTATGTATTATCAAGTTCTTTAGGTGTTTCAATGTCTTTAGCATCTTTAAAGAGTTCGTTATAAAAAGCAGCATGTTCGCGTCTTTTTTTGTTCCATTCGTTAATGTATCTTAGTTTTACTCTTAAAATTGCTGCCTGAACTTCGTCTAACCTTGAATTTACACCTATTTCATCATGATAGTATCGAACGGCGCCGCCGTGGTTTCTAAGCGCGATTATTCTGTTCTTAAGATATTCACTGTTAGTTGAAACAAGACCGCCATCACCCATTGTACCGAGATTTTTGGTCGGATAGAAGCTAAAGCAGCCTATATCGCCGAATGTACCTACTTTTTTGCCTTTGTATTCAGCACCTATTGCCTGACAAGCATCTTCAATTACAAACAAATTATGTCTTTTAGCAATATCCATAATCACATCCATATTGCAGGGCTGACCATACAGGTGGACAGGCAATATTGCTTTTGTTTTAGGTGTGATTTTGGATTCTATTTCATTAACATCAATATTAAATGTGTCAGGGTCAATATCAACAAATACAGGTTTTGCACCAACTATACCTATAGCTTCTGTTGTTGCAACAAAAGTAAAGGCTACTGTTATAACTTCATCTCCGGCACCAATGTCTAAAGCGCGTAGCGCAAGGTGTAGTGCGTCTGTTCCGCTGTTAAGCGCAACTGCGTGATTGCAGCCTAAAAATTTTGCGATTTCTTCTTCAAAGGCTTTATTGTTTTTGCCCAAGATATATGAACCGCTCCTTAAAACTTCAACAACCTCTTTTTCAACTTCTGTACCGACTGTGGCATACTGTCTTTTTGAATCAATAATAGGTATCATACTTTTTCTCTCCCGATACTAACTTAATACAATGTTAGCACAAAATAACACCCTCTTAACATAATCTTTATGAAATGTTAAAAGCATACCTTGAGCCTTTTTGTGCGTCAAGATATGCTTTTTTGTGTGTTATGGAGAGAAATTAGGGTTAATTTCTTATTATATCAAGCTTAGTGCTAATGATGGGATTTGGTTAGCTTGGGTTAACATAGAACCTGAAACTTGTTCAAGTATCTGTTGTTTAATCATTTCTGAGCTTGCCTCAGCTACATCTGTGTCTGTAATTCTTCCTTTTGCATTAGTGAGGTTTTCAACCGTAACGCTTAAGTTGTCGTAGGTTGATGTCATTCTGTTTAGATATCCGCCTAAAAGACCTCTGGCGTCCGATATAGTTCCTACTGCTGCTTGAATTGTATCCATATAATTTCTGAATGTATCGCCCAACGGGTTAAAAGCAGGATTATCGGGGTCAAGTTCAGCCGGAAGCTGAATACCGTCATATGTTCCACTGTCTGTCGTTGTACCTATTCCTAGAGTAGAAAGGTGGCAATCTGTAAAGGCACCTGAAATATCAAGCGTGTTTAATGGATTATCGGGATTTGCGGTGTCAGAGTACGCGCCTATCTGTACAATGAATTGCCTGTCGGGGTCATTGGGGTTAAAAGTGCCGTCCAACATAGTTCTTCCGTTGAATTGTGTAGACTGAGCGATTACATTAATGTCTTCGAGTCTTTGTTTAACTTCAACAAGGATTGCTTTCCTTGAATCTTCACTGTTTGTGTCGTTTGCACCTTGAATTAACAATTCGTTAATTCTTTGCAGGTGGTCGCCTATCGTAACCATACCTCCCTCAGCTACTGCTGCAAAGTTCTGTGCATCTTGCACATTGTCCATTGCCCTGTTTGAACCGTTGATTTGTACTTTCATGTTTTCTGAAATTACAAGACCTGCCGCATCGTCACCGGCATTGTTAATTCTTAAGCCCGTTGTAAGTTGCTGCATAGCTTTTTGCATTGCATTTAACGATTTGTTAAGACTGTTCTGGGCAATTAACGATGGTACGTTTGTGTTTACTGAAATTGCCATTTTTCTCTCCTAATTTTTTCCACACAGACTTCAACGAACAATTTTTTTTATACTTTAGTTTGGTTTTCTTATACTAAAGTTGCAGATATCCCCTAAAACCCTTTGTGTATAAGCTTTTTAACTCTTTAAAATAAAACTTTAAATATCCCCTAAATGATGTAGAAAAATGTATTTTTGTGTTAAAATTGCCTTGCTATGCCTCATTTTTTTATAAAATCAAGCGACGTTAAAAATGGTATTTTAACAATCGAAGACAAAGAACTTCTCAGGCATCTTGTAAGTTCCCTAAGGGTAAGATGCGCTGAGGGTTTAAAGTTTATTGACGAAAATGAAATGCAGTATGAAACTTTGGTGTCGAGCGTTGATGTAAAAAAAATTGAGGCTAGAGTGTTGGATTTTTATCCCTCAAAAAGAAAACTTCCGTATTCTATGTGCCTTGTGCAAAGTGTCCTAAAGTCTGATGCGCAAAGTCTTTTGATATCAAATGCTACTCAGTGTGGAGTTGATTTTATATATCCCGTGATAACAGACAATTGTGCCGTATCAAAGAAAAATGTTGCTGACAAACTGCAAAGATGGCAAAAAATATCGGATGAAACTTCAAAACAGTGCGAAAGAGCTAATCTTGCCAGAGTGTACGATGTTTCTGATATAGAAAAATTTGCCCTTGATGTTGATAGAAAAAACGCAATAGTATTGGCTGAAAAATATGCGAATTGTTCCTTGGATGATGCGGTTAAAGATATAGATTTAAGTTCAAAAATATATGTTTTTGTCGGCCCTGAGGGTGGTTACAGTGAGAGAGAGTTTTTATATTTTAAAGAAAATAATTATAAATTGTTAAGCCTTGGAAATTTGATTTATAAGGCTCCAAACGCCGTTGTTGCAGGTCTTTCCATAATAAATGCGAGGTTGTTATGAAAAATGCCTCTTAT
Source organism: Candidatus Gastranaerophilales bacterium (assembly GCA_944325105.1). Lineage (GTDB taxonomy): Bacteria > Cyanobacteriota > Vampirovibrionia > Gastranaerophilales > Gastranaerophilaceae > Galligastranaerophilus. The sequence continues at coordinate 59,164 of CALUYW010000001.1, forward strand.
GTTTTAGAAGAAATTCAAAATGATAAAGAAATTAAAAAAATTCTGCCGATTTTAAAAGAACAAAAAACCTGGCTTGTAGGCGGTTATATAAGAGATTTATTTTTAGGTTTAAAATCATACGATAGAGACATTGTCTGTCTTGATGATTCTTGCTCACTTGCAAAAAAAATTGCAAAAGAGCTTGACGGGACTTTTATTGAGCTTGATACTGAAAATGAAATTTACAGAGTTGTGCTTAGGGATAAAGAAAATTATTTTGATGTATCGCAAGCGCTAAACGGGGATATTAATCTTGACGCCAAAAGAAGGGATTTTACCCTGAATTCCATATTTTACAGTTATAACGATGAAGTTTTTTTTGACCCGTATTCAGGTATTGCAGATTTAGAAAAGAATATTTTAAGATGTTCGGATATTAATAATTTTGCAGATGACCCGCTTAGGATGTTAAGAGTATTTAGATTTATGGCACTCTATGGTTTTGGTGCGGGTGATGATATATATAACTTTATAAAAAATAATCACGCTCTTGTAAATAGCTGTGCGCGAGAAAGAATAAATCAGGAATTAATTAAGTTTTTTAGTGGCAAATACTGTGCTGAGGGGTTAATTTGTGCGGATGAGTGCGGGCTTTTGAGTGAGATTTTCCCTTTTGTTGATGAGATAAAAAAAATTCCTCCAAACACTCATCATCATCTTGATTTATTTCATCATTCAATTGAAACCATGCGTACAATAAGGCTTGATAATGCACTTTTGAAGCTTGCCGCATTTTGTCATGACATAGGAAAACCCCAAACTCACACAATCGAGCCAAGCGGCAGGCATCGTTTTATAGGACATGATGATGTCGGGTCAAAACTAATAAAGCCTATATTAAAAGAGTTAAAGTTTTCTAAAAAACAAATAGACTATGTAAGCTTGATGATAAAAAACCATATATACCCTTCGGCCCTAATGAGTGCAAAAGACGTACAGGAGAAAGCTAAGGTTAGATTTGTAAGGAAATTATACCCATATGTAGAGGATATAATCGAGCTTGCCAGAGCAGACAGACTATCTGCAAGAGGCCCGCAGGTGAGTGATGAAGTGGTTAATGAAAATTTAAACAATCTTGCTGAATTGCTGAATTTTTACTACAAGATTAAACCTACATTGGTCTCTATGCCAAAATTGCTGGATGGCAAAGAGATAATGGAGATTTTAAATATAAAGCCTTCTCCTGTTTTGGGTGAGATTGTAGATGTGCTGAAAGAGGCGCAACTGGAGGGTGTGGTTTGCGATAAAGAAGGAGCCAAGGAGTTTGTTTTAGACTACTTTAAAACATATTGTAAAGAAATGTAACAAAAAAAGGTTGTTCTGCAATTCTATAAAAAAGATATACTTTATATATATGTAAGAGATAACAAATTAAAAAAGCAAATAAGCAACTCCAAATTTTATAAACACACACTAACCAAACTTCCTAACCTTCCCTTCCTATAAAAAAGTATTACTCCCGCGAGGGAGTTTTTTTTATGTTAAGGTCTTGACTGTAAGCTTTGTTTTGGATAAATTTAAGATACTGAATGTTATTGAAAATTAAATAGTTAGTTTTGGGCGAGTGGTGCTATCCGAGTAGAACGAGGATATGAGGACTCTCAAAGACCAGTTTCGCCTGAGCAAATTGAAAATTAAATAGTTAGTTTTGGGCGAGTGGTGCTATCCGAGTAGAACGAGGATATGAGGACTCTCAAAGACCAGTTTCGCCTGAGCAAATTGAAAATTAAATAGTTAGTTTTGGGCGAGTGGCGAAATTGGTAGACGCGCTAGATTTAGGATCTTGTGCAGCAATGCGTGGGGGTTCGATTCCCTTCTCGCCCACCACTTAAGTATAAGAGAGTCGGTGGCTCTCTTTTTTAATGCTCGATTAAGGAAGGAAATCGAACCTTTTGAAACACTTGTTTCAAACCCACGGGTTCAAAACGTCCCTTCTTACCACCACTTAAGTATAAGAGAGTCTCGGACTCTCTTTTTTAATGCAATGTTTGGAGATTGATTATGATAATTGTAATGCGCCATGGTGCAACCAAGGATGATATTAATAAAGTAATAGATTTAATTAAACTAAAAGGGCGCGAAGTTCATCTTTCTGAGGGTGAATCTCATACCATAATAGGCGCTGTCGGAGAGAAAGTTATTGACCCTAGGGAATTTGAGCTTTTAGACGGTGTAAAAGAAGTTATAAAAATCTCCTCCAGCTACAAACTTGCTTCAAGAATTTTTCAGCAGGAAGATACAATAATTGAGGTTAACGGGGTAAAATTTGGCGGCGGATATACAGGCATGATAGCAGGCCCCTGTACAATAGAAAACGAAGAACAGATTTTTGAGTGCGCAAGGTTATTATCTCAATCAGGTGTAAAAATTATAAGAGGCGGTGCTTTTAAACCCAGGACTTCACCGTATTCTTTTCAGGGCTTAGGAGAAGAGGGGCTAAAGCTTATAAGAGCGGCGGCTGATAAGTATAATCTTGCAGTTACATCTGAGGTTATGGAGATAAGCCAGATTCCTTTATTTATTAAATATGTTGATATTTTGCAGGTCGGCGCAAGAAATATGCAGAATTTTAACCTATTAAGAGAATTAAGCAAGGTAAATAAACCTGTAATAATAAAAAGAGGGTTATCGGCAACAATTAACGAGTGGTTAATGGCGGCAGAGTATATTTTATCGGGTACAAATAGAGAAGTAATCCTCTGTGAGCGTGGCATAAGGACTTTTGAAGTTGCAACTAGAAACACTCTTGACCTGTGTGCAATTCCCGTTGTTAAGAAAATGAGTCACCTGCCGATAATTGTTGACCCGTCTCACGGTACAGGCTTAAGAGATAAGGTTGTACCTATGTCTTTAGCCTCAGTTGCAGCAGGGTGTGACGGTCTTATAATAGAAGTTCACAACAAGCCTGAGTGCGCTCTGTGTGATGGTGCGCAGTCATTGTACCCTGAGCAGTTTGATGTATTGTTTAATAAATTAAAAAAACTCGCTCCGGTTGTAGATAAGGTAATGAACTAAATCATCTACTCGCCTGTATCTTGGGTTATATAGTATCTGTCATCAAGGTTAAGTTTTTCACCTTGATACAAAATGGCGTCTAAAAGATTGAAAAAGTATTCCCTTTTTGCGTCAATAAAATCCTGACCTTTTTTCTGCCAGTTAGAACCTGCTCTGTAGTGTAAAATAAAATCTTCTATTGCCTGTATACTATACTCATCATCATAATTTGCTCTGAATTTTTCAGGCAGTACGGCTTTTCTTTCTCCTTTTATATGAAAAGTGTGTTTCATATGTCTTATTTTAAGGTTCGGGTTTCTTAAAAGCCATTTAAAGAGCTTTCCGCCCGTATCTGTTCTTTGAGTTTTTGTTTTGTATATAGACATTGAAAAATAATTTTTATCGGGTAGTTTTTGACCTCTGAAAATCAAAATGCCGTTCCATAAAAACTCTACTCCGCCTCTGAATTGGTGGATGCCGCAGATGTCATTATCGCCTAAGTATTCGTTAAATGATATGTCATGTGTTAAGAACATGTCAGAGTCAATCAACACATGGATAGTGTCTTTTTCCCATCTGAAGTGCCTGTGAAAACCGTAGTTTATGCCATAAGCCGTAATATAAGACGCCCCCGAAACAAGAGTTCTAAAGGCTACATTCAGACACTTTACGTTGTTTTCTTTGCAAAATTTCTTTATTTCTCTTTGCCTGTCAAATTTAAAAAACGGCACATTGTTAAATACTACAAATTCCCACTCGGGGTCTTTTACAAACCTTTTAAATGTTTCGTACTGTTTGTATAGTAACTCCGGTGTTTTATCAGCCCAAGTATATATTTTTACTTTATCCATAGCGCTAAAATATCACATATAGAATATTTGTGCAACTTAATTATAATTCCTTAAATACTACAAGAGAATTAGGATTCAGCCTGTATTCAAGACCAAAAAATTCCTTAGGCTCAAATGTTAAATGTTCTTTATTTGATGTATCAAAAATAATGTACCAGTTTTTGCCCTCTTTTGGATTTGGCAGTTTAAATTTGTAATCATAAAGATGCTTAGAAAACGCTATAAAAAATCCCTCGTTTTCATCATCAACCCTTATGCCAAGATAGTTTTTTGAATAATCAAACCAGAAGTTTTCACTGTTTTCGTCTAAAATTTGAGCGTGTTCGTTGTAGTATTTTAGTTTTTCATCGTAGTTTTTAAGTGAAAATACGTTATGTGTTTTTCTAAAATCCGCTAAACTTCTGCAAAATCTAAAAATTCTGTTCTCAAAAGTTCCGTTTGTGTTTACTGTGGCATAATTGTAATAATTTGTTTTGTCATCAAGGTTATAACTGTTATTATTTGCGCATTTTGAATGCATTATCATATCGCCTATTTGCATCATAGGCACTCCTTTTGATAAAAACAACATTGCAAGCTCTTTTTTTATGGAGTTTTCTTTAACTTCTTCCCTGCTATAGTTATCAAAGCATATTTCCCAATCCGAGCCGCCCTGAGTAGAGGGGTTTCTTTTTGAAAAACTGTTACAGTCATAAAGGCTAAAACCGTCATGGCAGCAGATATAGTTTATAGCTCCGTATTTATCCTTAAATCTGCTTTTTGTACCTTCAAAAACATTTCTTACATCATTTAAGTTTATATGAGTGGGAAAAAGCGCACTTCTTCTTATTGTATCTCTTGAAACGTCATTCCACTCAAGCCAATTTTCGGGGAAATTTCCTAACTGATAGCAGTTAGCGCCTCCACATGTCCAAGGTTCTGCTATTAACACGATGCCATCTTGAGCTTTTGTGGGGTCATCAGTTACGCTTATACCTCTTTTTTGAAGTTCATTGGTTAGCTCGGCGCATAACCCTGTTTGCGAACAATATATAGCCTCATCTTCTTTGGATGTATCCATAAGGGATACCGCAAGGTCAAACCTAAACGCATCCACTCCCTGTTTTGCCCAAAAAGCAACCGAATCCGCTACAAGATTGTAAAAGCCCTCGTTTGTTGAGTTTGTATCGTTATGGCAGCCCGAGTTTTGCCTGTAGCAGTTTTTTTCTTTAGTCACAGGGTTTGTAACAAGTTTATAATAGCTGCTGTTGTCAATTAAAGCGTATGAAAAAAGACAGCAGTCGTTGTTGTCATTATTATAAATTCTTGCTTCGCCCATGTGGTTATAAACTACATCAAGGCAAACTTTAAGCCCGTTTTTGTGAAACTCGTTAACCATAAATCTAAACTCTTCAAGGGCTTTGCCGTAGTTTTTATTAAAGGCATATTTTTTTGCAGGCGCAAAAAAATTAAGTGTCATATAGCCCCAGTAGTTCCCACCGTCCTCTCTGTGGTCAAATTCACAAATGGGAAGAAATTCGACCATGGTAAAGCCCATTTTTTTAATAGCAGGGGCAAATTTTGCTGCTGCAAGGTATGTGCCTTTTTCTTCAATGTTTAGATTTTGTGTTAAATCTTTTATGTGAACTTCGCCTATAATTTCTTTACTAAAAGGCCTTGGTTCAATTTTTGTAATGGGGGCAGTATTGTTATTTATAAAAAATACCGATTTTGGTGCATATTTAGCGTTATCAATAAGGTAGTAATCATCCCCCGAGCGAAACATCTCAAGGTTCTCTGACACATCCGAGGGCAGGTGGCTTAACTCTTTTGAATACGGGTCGTAGGCGAGTTTATTCGGGTTAAAGCGGTTGCCGTTCTCATCTGCCTTGCATTTAAATCCGATAGAAGTGCCCACTTCAAAATCGTCCCTATATTCCCAGTTTGGCCCAAAAATTCTGTAACCGTAGAAAAAAGGCTCTTTAAGGTCTTTTAGAGCATATGTTTTAACCGATGTTTCCCAAATGTCTTTGCCCTCTTGTTTTTTCATAACAAGATTCATAAGCGGGTCTTGCCCTTTTGCCTCATCAAAAATGCACAGTATTACCATTGTTGCATTTTTTGAATAAAGGCTAAAGTTGACTTTTTTGCCGTCATTATCAAGGTTTGCTCCAAGATTTGTTTTTAAATCAGGCATGAAAGACATTTGTGACATATAAAATCCTTTTTATTTGAGCGGATTAATCACAATGCCGCTTAGAAGTTTTGGATAGAAATATGTTGATTTTTGCGGCATTCTGTACCCTTGAGAAGAAATGTCAACAATATCTTTCATTTTAGGATAAGCCATAATGAAAGACGCCTCTGCTTTTCCTGAGTCAATCATATCAAATGCCTCAAACTCTTGTTTGATGTATTTGATACCTTGTTGAGCCATTTGTTCTTCCTTGGAGTATCCAAGCTCTTTGGTGATGATTAAATCGTGCAATACGGTTAAATCAAGTTTTTTAAGTACATCGGGTGCATCTACAAGGTCTAACATGCCGTCTTTGAGTTTTAAAAGATAAAACTTGTTGACGTTTTTCATATAAAGACCGACAGATATAACCTTTTCGTTACTTTTTTCAATAGCAGCAAGGAACTGCTCTTTTACTTTTTGTTTGTTTGTGCTGTTAAATACAAATTCTTCCATATCAAAGTATTTTTTAACAGCTTCAAGCAATACATAAGGTTCGATGAATTTTGTAATAATTCTGTGAGTCGGGAATATTATTAAATTTTCATCATCTGCGTTTGTAAAATAGCTCATTACATATTTTGCCTCAGGGTCTTGTGAGATTTCAGAATACGCCATAGCGGTTTCATATCTGTGGTGACCGTCGGCTATAAGAGCGGTTTTGTCTTTAAGAGTTGTTTCAAATACTTTTATATCTTCCTCATCGTCAATAAGATAAACAATATTTTCTACTCCGTTGTCATCCGTTGCATCGATAAAGGGTTTTTGGGAAAGATATTTGGGAAGTATTTTGTTCTCTATGATTTTTTGTTCATCCGAGTATACAAGGAATATCTGGCTAAGGTTAGCTTCGCATGCTTTTGTAAGCTTTAGCCTATCTTCTTTTGGGCCGCCCATAGTATATTCGTGGGGCAAAATTACTTTTGTTTCAAATTTTTCTATTTTATTTCTTGCAATAAAACCCTTGCGCTCGATTTTTCTGCCGTTCGGGGTTGTGTATTTTTGTATAAGGTAGAAAATACAAGGTTTATCTGTGTGCACAAGAATATTTTCTTCCTGCCACTTTTGGAAAAATTCCTTAGCATCCTCATAGCGGTTTTCGCCTTTTGTTAAGATTAGACGAACGATATTGTAGGGTGATTTTTTGTATAATTCATCCTGATAAGCGGTTGTAATAACATCATAAGGCGGCGCTATAACTTCATTTATATCAACTTTTTCCTGATTGTAAACTATAGCGTTAAGGGGTTTAATATCCAAGGTATCCTCCAAAAATAAAATGCTTCCTGTAAGTTTATTGTAGTAAATATAAGCCTTTGTGTAAAGAGAGTATTTGAGACATGTTTTTGTAAATAAATATTAAAAATTTAGCTTGTTTGGCAATTTATGAGGCCAAAAATACTTTATTTATCTGTGGAAAGGTTTAAAAGGTTAGTATTATCATGGGTGCAATAGCAACCGCAATTTATGATGTTAGGAATATAGACAAGGCGGCTCACGGAGACACAGGCAGAATGGGTGTTGCAGCAGCACAGACAACCAATCTTGTTAACGCTGCCTCAAATTCATCAATTGAACCTTTGCAAAAAGGGGCAAATGCCGTTTTGGGTTGTGTGGATGATGCAGGTAGATTTGTTGGCGTGACAAACGCAGCTTCAAAGATTACGGGTATTGCTTCAAAGGCTGTAAATCCTCTTCTGTGCTTTGCTTCAGGCGCAAGAATTTTAAAAGACGATGACCAATATGCAGCTTTAATCGAAGAATCTTGTGCCATGGGCGCAATGTTTGCATCAGAAAAACTTTTTAAAAATTTGGTTGTAAACCCGCTTACGGGTAAAGAGGTTAAAACAACATCAAAATGGGCAACAAAGATTGTAGATACTCTTGCCGATATAAATAAAAACGTAAAAGGCAGCGGCAAGAAAAGACTTCTCGCAATAGCTGCAGATTTAGCTCTCGTTGGTGTGTCCATCTTTACTTTTGATTTTGGTAAAAAAGCAGGTAAAATGCTCTCGGGTAGAGATAGTGAAACCGAAAGTACGAATAAGTCCTCGGGGATTGATTATAAATCTTAGGCTCCGCAACTTAAACCTGCACAAAGGTTAATAGACTGACCCGTAAGACCTTTGGCATCTTGAGATACAAGGTACTTGCATAGCTTGGCTATTTCTATGGGTTCTATAAATCTCCTCTGGGGGATGATTTCTGTTGTTTCTTTTTTTTCTTCTTCATTGAGTGCGCTTTCACTCAGGTTTGTATCCACCCAGCCGGGATTAATTTGATTTATTGTTATATTATACTGTGCAAGCTCAAGTGCAAGTGATTTTGTAAGTCCGCTTAGAGCTGATTTTGTAGCACTGTACAGTGATGCATTAGCTTCGCCTACAGCACCCGAAATTGAACCTATGTTTACTATTCTGCCCCACATATTTTGTTTCATATCTTGCGCAACATATGAACATAGCAAAAAAGCAGATGTAAAATTGAGGTTAATCATCTTTTGCATAGTATTAAAATCTGTTTTTTCAACGGGACAATAGTCGTACATGCCCGCATTGTTTACCAGAATATCAATGTGCCCCAGAGCTTCTTTGGCCTTTAGATAGAGCACTTTTGCATTATTTGGCTCAGATAAGTCAATGCTCAAAAAATTTTTTCTGTCGTGCTGTCCTCTTGCACAACCAAAAACCCTGTAGCCTGATTTTTCCAGCTCAAGTGCTATCTGCTCTCCTATTCCCCTTGTAGAGCCTGTTATGAGGGCATTTTTCATGATATATCAGGTTCCTTGGAGTATTTAAGGACTATGTCTGAAATTTGATTTATAAGAGTTTCTCTTTGTTTTTCGTCTAAATCACGAAGAGCCTCTACCGCGGCATGCAGGTTTGGATTTTTATCATACCATCTTTGATACTCGCGAGGGTCAAAGTCTGCAATGATTTTTATGAATTTTTCGTAATCCTTTTCTATTATTTTTGGAACTTTAAGGATTATGTCTACAGCTATTTCACACTGTGCCTCAGGCTCTAAATCCTCTAAAAGACGCATAAAAGCGCTTAAATACTTATCTTTATCATACCATCTTACATAATTTTTCATATAAACATTATATCAAATTTTATATGAAAATGCACAAAATGTAGCAAATATTTAAAAAAGTACTTGCCACATGTCAAAAAGCCTTATATAATCACAAATGATAAAGGAAGGAGTTCACAAAATGAACAAAGAAGAATTAGTACAAGAGATTGCAAAAAAAGCTAAAGTTACTCAAAAAGAAGCTGCCGAAATTTTAAACGGTTTTGTTGAAACTGTTCAAAAAAGCGTTTCTAAAGGTGAAAAAGTTACTTTAGTAGGTTTTGGTACTTTTGAAGCTAGAAAAAGAGCTGCAAGAACAGGCCGCAACCCTCAAACAGGTAAAGAAATTAAAATTGCTGCAAAAACAGTTCCTGCTTTCACTGCAGGTAAAAAATTCAAAGAACTTGTTAACAAAAAATAGTTTTTTGATTTGCAAAAATTCTGGCGAACTCTTGAAAAAGGGTTCGCCTTTAATTTTCTCTTTTTATTAAAAACCAGACTTAATTAAGTCTGGTTTTTAAGGTTATTCGACAATTGTTTTTCCTTTTGTTTTTATTTCATCAAGCAAGGCATTAGTAAATTCTTCAATAGCTTTTGTGCCTATTTGTCCTCTTCCCCTTGCTCTTATTGCAACAGTTTTATCTTCTATTTCTTTATCGCCCACAACAAGCACATAGGGTATTTTCTTTTGCTGCAAGTTTTCTCTTATCTTGTAGTTCATACTTTCCGACCTGTCATCTAAAAGCGCTCTGACGCCTTTGTTTTTAAGCTCGTTTGCAATTTTTGCCGCTTCATCAGCGTGCCTGTCTGCAATCGGAACTATAGCAACCTGATAAGGTGCAAGCCAAGTCGGGAATGCGCCTGCATAGTGTTCAATAAGTATACCGTGGAATCTTTCCATTGAGCCAAATATCACTCTGTGCAGCATAACGGGAGTTTTTAGCTGTCCGTCTTTGTCTTGATATTTAATGTCAAACCTTTCAGGCAGGTTAAAATCAAGCTGAATAGTAGCACACTGCCAAGTTCTTCCTATAGCATCTTTAACCTTAAAGTCGATTTTTGGGCCATAAAACGCGCCGTCTCCTTCATTTATTTCATATTTCATGCCGCGTCTGTCCATGGCTTCTTTTAGGCCTGCCTCAGCAAGTTCCCAGTTTTTAAGCTCGCCTACGTAGCTTTCGGGTCTTGTTGAGAGTTCGACTTCAAATTTCATACCGAAAATATCCATAGTATCTGCCACAAAGTCAATGATAGCGTTGATTTCATCTACCAATTGCTCTGGCGTGCAGAAGATGTGAGCATCATCTTGAGTAAAGCCCTGAACACGGGTAAGGCCCGCAAGAGCGCCTGATTTTTCTTTACGATAAACAGTTCCCAACTCTGCCATTCTTAAAGGCAATGAGCGGTAAGAGTGCCTGTTTGCCTGATAAATAAGAATATGAAACGGGCAGTTCATCGGTTTTACTATGTATTGGTCATCTTCTTCATTTTCTTTTTGAATGAAGAACATATTTTCCCTGTAGTGGTCAATGTGGCCTGAAAGCTCCCAGAGTTTGGATTTTGCTATTTGAGGAGTGTTTACAATTACATAACCTCTTTTTCTGTGCTCTTGACGCCAATAGTTTTCAATTTCTTCTCTTACAACGGCAAGATTAGGATGCCAAAGAACAAGCCCTGCTCCTATTTCATCTCTTACAGAGAATAGGTCAAGTGCAGCACCGAGTTTTCTGTGGTCGCGTTTTTTTGCTTCTTCAAGCATTGTAAGGTATTCATTTAACTCTTCTTTTGTTAAAAATGCCGTTGCATAAATTCTCTGCAGCATTTTATTTTTTTCACTGCCTCTCCAGTATGCACCTGCAACTGATAAAAGCTTAAAGGCTCTGATTTTTTTTGTGCTTTCAAGGTGCGGGCCGGCGCAAAGGTCGTTAAAAAGTACATTTCCGTCTTTATCTTTGGTTAAATATAAAGTCGGGTTGTCGTTTCTGTGCTCTTCTAAAAGCTCAGCTTTATAAATTTCTCCCTGTGCCTTAAATTCATCAATTTGTTTTTGAACATCGGGAATTATATACTTTTCAAAAGTGAGGTTTTGCTCAACAAGTCTTCTCATTTCTTTTTCAATGTCTTTAAGGTTGTCTTCGTTAAGCGTTGTGCCTTCTATATCAAAATCATAATAAAAACCGTTTTCTATCGCGGGGCCTATTGCAAGTTTTGCGTTAGGGAAAAGATTTTGCACTGCTTGCGCCATTATGTGCGAAGTCGAGTGTCTTAAGATTTGTAATTCTTCGTTTATTTCCATAATATCCTCGTAACTGTAGTGTTTGTAAATATTTTATCACTAACCGTATTTAATATAAAGAAAAATTTAAAACCCCGATAGCTTTTGCTTATCGGGGTTAAACTCCTTAATCCATCATCGTGCTTTAAATGCTTATCTTGTTATGCGGTCTTTTTTGTTCTGAAGTTCATTACCGCTTTGTTGTTTATTGCTATTAATTCCATTGAGCTCCAAAATTCATTGGGAGAAAGAGTTGACTTAGCATCAAGGTTTACCGTAACTTTTTCAAAATATAATTGAGCTAGTTTTTGGTCTAAATCGTTTACTGCTGATAACATATTTTATCTTCTTTCTCTTATTGTTTGCTGCTTACATATATATAAAGTATATAAAAAGTATCTAATTTCAACTTGATTAAATAATGTTACATTCCTTTACAAATATTTTTTGTTTGTGCTAGAATTGCCTTAAAGCCAGTTAATTAAAGGAAAAGGAAATGAAAAAGTACAGAATAGGTGTCGATATTGGTGGCACAAACATAAAAATTGCCCTTGTTGATATGCAGGGTAAAATCGTTTATTCAAACACTACGCCTACTCGCGCGGATATGGGATATGAGTATTCAATAGCAAACATTAAGCAAGCAATATCTGACCTAATGAAAGAAACAAATTCGGATAAAACCACAATTGAAGCAATCGGTTTTGGTTTCCCGGGGCAGGTTGACTACAAAGAAGGTATTGTCCGCCTGCTTACCAACATGCCCGGATGGGTTGAAATACCTTTTGCAAAAATTATTGAAGATGAGTTTAAAATCCCCGTGCGTCTTGATAATGATGTAAGAGTAGCAACATTAGGCGAACTTAAATATGGTGCGGGCAAGGGTTGTGAGAACCTTGTTTGTATAACAGTAGGAACGGGTATAGGTTCAGGTCTTGTATTAAACGGTAAACTTGTTCGCGGTGCAAAAAATGCTGCAGGTGAAATAGGCCACATTAAAATGACAATGGGCGAAGGCCCTCTGTGTGGATGTGGTGACTATGGCTGCTTTGAAGCATACGCATCAGGCCCCTCTATTGTTGCTATGGCAAGAGATTACATTAGAGGTGGTAAGTCATCTAAATTTAAAGAACTCGCAACAGAAGAACTAAGTCCTTATATTGTTGCTCAAGCAGCTCTTCAGGGTGATGTTGTTGCAAAAAGAATTTACACAAAAATGGGTGAGATTATAGGTATAGGTCTAACTTCCGTTATTAACCTCCTTAACCCGGAAAGGGTTATAATAGGTGGTGGTGTAGCAGATGCGGGCGATATACTTTTTGACCCGATTAAAGATACAATTGCGCGTCGCGCTATGCCTATTCAAGCGGCAAGTGTAGAAGTTGTTAAAGCTCAGCTTGGTAATACCGCAGGTGTTATTGGTGCAAGTCTTTTAATAGAAAGCTAAAGGAAATCTTATGCCCTTATATTTTTTCTGGGGTGAAGAGGATTATTTAATTGAAAAAGAAGTCAAAGCTCTCAAGAAAAAAATCTTAGGGGAGAGCTTTGACGCTCTTAATTATAGGGTTTTGGATAACCCTGATTTTTCTGCTTTTGATGAGGCACTAAGAACATCTCCGATGTTTTTTGGGGATATTCTCTATATTATAAAAGCAGATAAATACTTCCTTGAAACAAAAGGTAAAATCAAGCTTGATGAGACTCAAGTTTCTATGCTTTGCGAGTCATTTAAAAATATAGTTCAAGGGGTGCATGTTGTACTTCTGTGTCCTATTGAGCGCGGAGATAAGAAAAAACCCGACAGCAGAAAAAAAATCTATAAAGCCTTGGCGCAAAGCGCTAAGATAAAAGAATTTCCCGCATATAAGGCTTATGAGGATTATAAAGTTGCACCTATTGTAAAAGAGCTGGCAAAAGAAAAAGACATAACGCTTCAGGGTGATTTAGCAACACTTTTAATCCAATACTGCGGAACAAACATACGTGATTTGGATATGCAGTTAGAGAAGCTCAAGCTATACGCCTATCCTGACAAAAAAATTACTCCCGATATGCTAAAAGAGGTGTGTCTTTTAGGGGAAGATATTTTCTCTATCCCCGATTTAATACTTAAAAAAGACTACACGCTGGTGCTTGAGCAGATTTCAAAAATCCTTCAAAAATCCCACTATCTTGAGATTTTAGGCTTTTTGCAAACAAGTATTACAAACCTTTTAAAAACAAAAGTTTACTCAAGTTCCTGCTCTTCTCTTGATATTTCAAGAAAAACAGGCCAGCATGAGTTTGTTGTAAAGAAAAATCTTGAAAAGCTCAAAAAAACGGATGTAAAAGAGCTTTTAAGATTAAAACTTAATTTAACAAATGCCGAGTACATGCTAAAAACAGGTCAAATTGACCCCATGGGCGCATTTTGTAAAATGTTTACGGAGGAGCTTAAATGATAGCAGAAAATTTATCGCGCGAGTTTCCTTTTATAACAAAATATTTTTATACTCTTTTTGAGCTTGAGAAAAATCGCTTTCCTCAATCTATTGTTTTTGAAGGACTTGACCCTTATGCTCAGCTTTTTTACTCGCTTGAACTTGCTAGGGTGCTAAATTGCCTTGAAGATGGGGAGACTGACTGTCAGTGTCTTAACTGTAAATGGATAAGAGAGGGTAGGCACCCTGCGATAAACTTTGTTTCTCAATTGCATTTTAAAAGTTCTGATGATGATTCAAAGACCGTTATTTCGGCTATTCAAGCTAAAAATATTGAAAAATCCTTGAGGGAAACATCGGACTATCACAGGTTTTTTATATTTTTTGATGCAAAACCGACTGCCTCGGATGATATTTCAAATGAATCAATTCAAAAATACTCGCCTGATGGATACAATATTTTTGAAGAAGAATGGAGCTTGGGGCATATAAACCAAAAGACATTTAACCCGACAACACCTAATATTCTTTTAAAAAGTGTAGAAGAGCCTCCCGAGAGAACAACATTTGTATTTTTGACAAAAAATCGCTCGGATTTAATAAATACTATTGTTTCTCGCTCACAGTGTTTTAAGCTCCCTACAAGACAAAAAAAGGAGGATTTTTCTTTTGTTGCACAGATTTTTTCTTCTTACCCAGATATAAACCTTGAGGGTGCGTTTTTAATAAGTGAAAATTTGCAAAATTATGTAAAAGATTCGCAAATTCTATCGTCTAAGGTGCTTGATAGTTTGCTTGCTTATTTGAGCAATGAAATAAAGCAAAATACAGATTATGCTTATTTAAAAAAGTTAAACAGGGATATTAACTTTGTAAACGAGGCAAAGAGGCAGATTTTATCTTCCATGTCAGATAGAGTTGTATTTGACACTTTGCTTCTTAAAATGTCGGGCGGTGCAAGATGAAATACATTGCTTTTTCGCTGCCGACGGGAATTGGCGCACAAATTGGCGGATACGCAGGTGATATTGGTTACATCGTAAGAGAGTATTCAAAGTATTTTAAAGTAATAGCTAATCCTAATGCGGTAAATGGCGGTATCTTTAGTGCAATAAATAAAAATATTCTCTACACCGAAGGTTATGCTTTTGATGAGTTTCTGTGCGGGAAAATAAGGTTAAAAGAAACCCTGAAACAAAATAAGCTTGGCGTTGTTTTTGACCATTCTATTCCTCAAGATGTTTTAAACGTGCATATTAATACAATTAACGCGCTTAAAATGGTTAAAGGACTTGATATTTTAGAACCGATAAAAACAAAAGAGCCTGTTGGGGTTGAATTTTCTATTGCAAATAATATTTCTTCAGGCATGATAAAAAATCCAAACACACTTCTTGAAGCTGCAAAAAGTCTTGTTTTAAGCGGGGCTGAAGCTATAGCGCTTGTTTGTTATTTTGGTGAGGATGCTGATGATGTTGATTACTCGTTAGGTGTTGGAATTGACCCTATAGGTGGGGTTGAGGCTATTATTTCTCATCTTGTCGTAAAAGAGCTGAATATCCCCTGTGCTCATGCGCCTGCTTTTTTTGATATAGAAATTTCTAAAAAAAATGAAAATCCAAAAGTGGCCTCAGAGTGTGTTTCATCTACTTACTTACCTTGCGTGCTTGAAGGGCTTGAATATGCTCCAAGTTTTTCTTGTGATGATGGTTTAAGCGCTTGCGATGTTGAATATTTAATTGTACCTGATGGTGCGTTAGGTTCTAAAGCGGTACTTGGGGTGTTAGAGAATAATATAAAAATTTGTGCCGTTAAAAATCCGTCTAAATTAGATGTAGGATGTAGTAAGCTAAAAATTAGTGATATACTCTGTTTTGATACATATCAGGATTGTTTAAGCTATATAAAAAGGAATTAGTATGAAAATTTATAAAAACGGATGGACAATGGCGGAACTTGTTGTTGCCATGCTTGTTTTGGCTATACTTATGACACTTTCTATTCAGAATATAAAGCCAAAGAAAATAAAGGTTTTGCCGTTTGCATATGCCTCCGTTAAAAACCTTAATGAGGCTGCAAGGGCTGTCTTGAGCGACAATTTGGTTAAAAATTTGCCCGATACCGCAGTTGATGCTCCGGTTGAAAACTCTAACAAAACTTGCGTTGATATGGCAGAAACTCTTAGTCTTGTAGGTGGCTATAACTGTGTTAAGACTTCTGCAACAAGCCCTGCAAACGGAAAAGGCAAGACGGGTAAGCCTAACTTTCAAACCTCAAATATGATTTCATATTCAGGTCTTGAAAAAGATTTTACACCAACATTCAGAGGAACTGCCTCTAACATTGGGCAGTGCGCAACCGTAGCAGTTGGCATGAAAGATGTTATGGTTGATATCGACGGAGATGAGGGCGATAACAAGGTAGGTAAAGACCAGTTTCCGCTTAAGCTTTTACAAACAGGTGAAGTAGTGCCCGGAACATGTTCTGATATATCCCCCGGTGGAACACCCGGTGAGTGCTCAGGTTTTACCTTTGATAACCCTACTTTTACAAAACACCCTTCTTGCGGCGGTGTTAATACCAAGTTTATTAATGAAAATTATCCTTTTGCATATACCGTATACAGGGTAAGAAAGGTAACGGAAGAAGAGATTGACTCTGGTGAGTACAGAGCAGATGACAGAATAACGGAAATTTTAAGAATAGATGATGAAGGCATGGTTGAGATAAGCTTTGCCAAAGCTGATTGCATTGCCAGAAACAACGTGCTCACTCGTACACAGTGTGAGTCGCTGGGATATAAGCCTGTGTCTGAGTGTACGGATAATGGTGCTTTTTGTGTAGTAAGGCAATCAAGACCCTTATCTATGAATATTTTTGCACTTCCTTACTAGAGCATGTGTTTGGCATGAAAAAAACAGAATAATGCTTTACAAAAGCGTGCAAATTTATTTTTTGTAAGTTTGGTTATATTAGCTTATATCAACTATTTCAAGTCTTTTTTAAGATTAATGAAGAATTATTTATGTTAATTTTGTTGTATTTTTTAAAATCCTTTAAAAATACGATGAAACACAACTTCTACAAGTGTAAAATGTATAACAAAAGGGAAAATATGAATTTATCCGTTGCCTAAATGCCAAGTTTTGTTTTACTATATAAGTGTACTTGAAACATTAAAAAAACTTCGGTTTAGGTGATTGCGGTAAGGTCATAAGACCTTGTGGAGGCAGAATTGTTAGAAAACGGTTACATTCAGATTTACACAGGAGACGGCAAAGGTAAGACAACGGCATCCTTGGGTTTGGCTCTAAGAGCTTTGGGTCATGGCTGGAAAGTTATGATAATCCAGTTTGCTAAGGGTGACCAAGGTACGACTTACGGAGAAATTGCTTCTTCTCACCGATTCAGCGATAACCTTGAAGTTAAGCAGTTTGGGCTGGATAGAGTTTGTTACTCTCATAATATGAATATTGATGATTATAAAGAAGCTAAAAAAGGCTGGGAATGTGCTAAAGAAGCTATTATGAGTGGTAAATACGGTCTTGTTATACTTGATGAAATCAATATTTGTATAGATATGGGCATGATTAAAGTTCAAGATGTAAAAAATACACTTCTTAACAAACCCAAAAATCTTGAAATAGTTTTAACAGGAAGAAACGCTCACCAAGAACTCATTGCAATGGCTCATTTGGTTACCGAAATGCAGCCTGTTAAGCACTATTTCGACATCGGAGTTATGGCAAGAAGAGGTATTGAATATTAAGAATAGCAAAACTTGTTGTATCATTTATTTATGGTACAATCTTATTGGAAAAGATTTTTAATGGGGAAATGGGGGTTTTGTTAAACTCCCTTTTTTTTACCCCTTGATAAGTTTTAACTTTTCCTCTTTTGACAAATGTTTTATTCTGTATTCTTCTTTTTGTGCTTCGCTTCTGCTTTCAAATTCTTTTGTATAAACGATTTTAAGCGGTTTATGCGAGCGGGTGTATTTTGCGCCCTTGCCGCTCATGTGCTCCATAAAGCGCTTTTCAACATCGCGTGCAATACCGCAGTATAGGGTATTATCCACAGTTAGCAAGATGTAGAGATAATATTTCATCCAATACCCTAAAGACTTCCTTTTTTGTATCAATTCTAACCAAAACTTGACGATATTTTGAGGCATCTCTAACGGATGATATGTAGAAATTATAAAATTTTCTCATAAACTTAATGCCATTTTTCTCGCCTCTTAGTTCAACTTCACCCGATATATGTTTTTTAAGTATTTCTATTTTTTCTTCAAGTGCGGGAGGGTTTTCAATTATTCCTGTTTTAAAATAATTTTCAATCCTTAGAGCAAAGTGCGGGTCGCCCATAAGCCCTCTTCCAATACTCACGCCATTTGCTCCTGTTTGCATAAGGCAGTTTTTAACATCGTCTATGGTTTTTATATCACCGTTTGCATAATATGGGATTTTAAGTACACCTTTTAGTTGCCCTATTTTTTCCCAGTCGGCATGGCCTGAGTACATTTGAGAGCGCGTGCGCCCGTGTACTGTGACAAAATCTACCCCCGCCTCTTCAAGTTTTAGTGCAAATTCAACAAAATTCATATCATCAAGACTCCAGCCGAGTCTAAACTTGGCGCTTAGAGGTACATCAATTACATCTTTTATGGCTTTTACGATATCTGTGGCAAGATTTGGGTTTTTCATCATAGCGCTGCCATCAGAACCTTTTACGACTTTATTTACGGGGCAGCCAAAGTTTAAATCAATACTTGATGCTCTATCGCATATAATTTTTGCAGCGCGTGCCATAATGTAGGGCTTATGTCCGCTAAGTTGGAAAGACAGAGGGTATTCGCATTTATCATAGCTTAGAATAAGAGATTTTTGGTTATTAACAAGCGCTTCAGAGGAGAGCATCTCTGTTGTAAGGAGAGTTTCTTTTGAGAATTCTCTGACAAGTTTTCTGTAAACTATGTCAGAAATCCCTGCCAGAGGCGCTTGTATTATTTTTATGTTTTTTGGTAATTCTTTCATTATTTATTGTTTAAAAATTTCCTTAATTCGCTTACTCTATCGCGTGCAAATTTTGTGTATTCATCCTCTCCCTCTTTTAGCTTAAGTTCAAGAAATTTATCGTAGTTGGTGATTGCCTCCTGATACTTTTCAAGGTTGTCTAAACCAAGTGCGTATGAGTAGTAAGCAAGTGCAAAGTTGTTATCAGTATTAATTGCCGCTTTAAAGCACTCGTTAGCCTCTTTTTGATTTTTTTGTTCTTCAAAGATTAAGCCTTTGTAATAAAGAGCGTATGTATTTTTGGGTTCTTTGATGAGTAATTTATTTAAAGCAGACATAGCTCCGACAAAGTCTTTTTGTTCATATTTTGCTATGGCATTTTCTAAATCTTGAGCCGTTTGCGCTTCTTTAATCGCGTTAATTGCTTCTTTTGCGTCAGTGTTTTGAGGGTTAATTGTAATTATTTTATTAAACAGCGTTAAAGCTTTATCGTTTTCGCCCATTTCAGAATATGACATAGCGCTATAGTATAGCGCCTGTTGGTTTTGAGGTTCTTTTTGCAGAACTTTTTGATAGTATAAGTTGGCATTGTTATAATCTTTCAGTTCAAAATAGCATCCTGCAATTGCAAATAAAACCTCAGGTGTCTGCTCTTTTATTTTTAAGTAATTTTCAAGCGCGCCTTTGTAGTTTTTTGCTTCATAGAGTTTTGAAGCATTTTCATAAAGCTGACCTGCCTGGTTTTTCTCAAGAGTGTCTTTTTGCGCTAAAAGCTCGGCTCCGTATGGTATTTGAGCAATGCCCCTGTTTAATATATTAAGAGCGTTTGTATAGTCGTTTTTAAGTGTATAGATTTGTGCCGCATTTATGTAACCCTCTTGCTTTTTGGGGTTAAGTTCAATTGCCTTAAGATAATATTTAAGTGCTTCATCGTATTTTTTCTGTTTGTGCATTTCATAAGCGTAAGCATACTGCAGGTCATAGTTTTTTGGATTTGAATTTGCTTCAAGCAGCATGTAGTTGTATTTATCCGCAGGTGTAAATTTATTGTTTACAATGTCTGCTATAGCATTTTTTGCATCGTTATCATTTGGAGAAATTGCAAGAATTGCCTTGTATTGCATAAGGGCATTTTTGTAGTCTTTTTGGGCTTCATAGGTTGAAGCTTTGTATCTTATAATATCAAGGTCGTTCGGGTTTTTTGCAAGGAGCTTATCATACAGTGCATTGGCTTGTGCCGTTGCGCCTTGTGTACTATACAAAGACGCAAGGTTTAAAAGCACTGTTCTGTCATTAGGCGCAAGAGCAAGTGCTTTTTGATATTGAGCTTTTGCTGAGACTAAATCGCCCCTCATTTGATATACTGTGCCCATGTTTGCGTATGCTTGGGCGTCGTTGGGGTTATTTATTGTCCTTGAGCGCCAGAGGTTCTCAAGAATATCAAGCAGTTCAGGGTTTTTTTCGCCGTACTTAAGAGCAAGGTTGTACTCTTCTGCAGCAGCGTCTTGATTATTAGCTTCGTCTAAAATAACGGCGTATTTAAAGTGCAATTTGGCATCTTCAGGCTCTGCCTTAAGGGCTTGTCTGTAGCAGTCAATTGCCTTTAAACTGTTATTTAATGCCTTAAAAATATCTCCGGCATTTTCATTTGCGGTTTTTGCATATTGAGAGTTATTTCTGAGAGTTAAAAAATCATACGCTGCAGCGGGTAGTTCTCCCTGAGCGCGAAGTGTTTTAGCGTTTTGGAATTTTTGTGCGAGAGTGAGATTTGCTTCATATCTTCTTTGAAGCGAGGCAAGGTTACTGAGAGCCGAGTTTTCCATATTTTGCTCTTTTTCACCCTGTGTATCACTCCAGTATTTCATATAAAAAAGCGCGCTTTTTAAATCGGTAATTGCTTTTTTAGGGTTTTTTTCCTCACTTACGTAGTAGTCGGCGCGTGCAAGATAAGCAAGACAGAGTGATTGCCTTACCGTATCATCATAGGGTTGAAACCTTAGAACTTTTTTGAACTCTACTATTGCAGAAGAGTATTTTTTGTTTTTCAGATTAGAAATACCGTTGTTGTAGTATAAATTATACTTTTGTATTTCTTCTTGAGTCGGAGTATTTTGGGCATAAGATATATTTGTTAAAAACAAAAATGCCGCAAATATTACAATCAGCTTTTTTTTCATTGGCTTAACCTTTTTTTCTTGCGTTATGAAATTATAATACAATAAGAGTTTTTTTCATACCCTTAAAGAGTTGTTTTTGGTATTATTTATTTAAGAATGTGAATTTTGCGAGGTTTGTTTTGAAAACTGAATTTATAAGCCACAATAAAAATTCGCTGATAATTTTTTTCTGCGGGTTTTACACGGACGCCAACTGCTTTATAGAGTTTGATAATTCAAAAAGCGACCTGCTTTTTGTTTATGATTATTCTGATATGGAAAATAATCCCCTTGAGTATTTTGATTTTCTTCCATACACTGAAATCTATGTTATTGCTTATTCTTACGGTGTTTGGGCGCTAAATTATGTATATAATCAGGACTTATTGCCTCAAATAGATTCAAGCTGCGCTGTTTGCGGTACTTTTTGTCCTGTAGATAATGACTATGGCGTCAATGAAAAAATATTCGACCTTATGGCAAATTCGCTAAATAATGACACTATAGAAAAATTTGAAAAGAAAATGGCGCTTGGTGCATCTTCTCCACTTAATATTAAAAGAGCAAACAGAAGAATAGAAAATCTCGCTGATGAACTTTTGAATATAAAAATGGTTTCAAAAAAAACCTGGTTTAAGAAAAATTTTGATTTTGACAGGGTTGTTATTGCAAAAAAAGACAGAATTTTTCCCTACTCTTCGCAGGCAAATTTTTGGGCAGCGCACAAAAATAAACTTGAGCTTGAGTGCGGACATTTTCCGTTTTTTGAATTTAAGGATTTTTATGAAATTCTTGAGGTTTAGTTTTTATGCAAAAAGATAAATCAAATGATTTTTCAAAAGCGGCTGATACATACAGGCAAAATGCCCTTGTGCAAAAGCATATGGCAGATAGCTTGTGTAGACATCTTGTCAATTTTTGCAATTCAAATTTTGAAAAAATTCTTGAAATTGGCTCGGGTACGGGTTTTTTAACAGAAAATATCGTAAAAAGTTTAAATTATTCAAAACTTACGCTCAATGACATTACGGATAACTTTACAGGTTTTAGTGATTTAGAATTTATTAAGGGTGATGCTTGCAGGGTCGATTTTGTTGATAAATACGACTTAATAATATCAAATGCCTGCTTTCAATGGTTTAGTGATTTTGATACTTTTTTAAATAAAATTAAAAACAATCTGACTAACGGTGCTCTTTTAGCTTTTTCAAGCTTTGGAGAACAAAACTGCAAACAGTTTAAAATGATTGAAAAAACAGGGCTTAATTATTGTGATTATAAAAAGATACTTAACAGTTGCGGATATGAAGTTATTGAGTTTGAACAGGAAATCCAGACACTTTATTTTAAAAGCGTAAAAGATGTTCTGTATCATATAAAATCAACAGGCGCTTCGGTTTCTGACTCAAAGTCTTGGGGAGCTCAAAGGTATAGAGAATTTGAGAAAAAATATAAAGACTTGTTTTTTGACGATAACGGATTTGAGCTTACTTATAATCCCCTTTATGTAATAGCTAAAGTTAAATAATATACCCTAAAAGCATTTGGCGAGCGGATTTTGTAGAGCCTATTTTTTGAATGGCACGTTTTTCAATCTGCCTTATGCATTCTTTTGTAACACCATAGATGTTGCCTATTTCTTCAAGTGTTTTTCTTGCACTTTCATTTAGCCCGAAGCGAAGAGTTATTACCTCTTTTTCTCTTGATTTAAGGCATTCAAGTGCACATGTGATATCGTGTTTAAGTTGTTTATCAAGTACGTATTTTTCAACATTTTGTTTTTCATCTTCAATAATCTCGCCAAGGCTCATCTCGCGAGTTGAAGAAGAGTCGTTTTGTGTTTCAAAACCGGTTTCAAGTGAAAGAGCTTTGGTATATGAGTTTAAAAATAAATCTATTTTTTCTTCGCTGTAGCCAATGTGTTTTGCAATTTCAGAATTTTTAACACTGCAGCCGTATTTTTGCTCAAGAGAGGATTTTACTTTTTTGTATTTAGATAATGTTTCTTGAATATAAACAGGAATTTTCATTGAATAAGACTGTTCTGAAATTGCTTTAAACATTGCTTGTTTTATCCACCAGGTAGCATAGGTGGAAAATTTGTACCCTAGTTTCCAGTTAAACTTGTCTGCTGCTGCCATAAGTCCCATATTACCCTCTTGAATAAGGTCACTTAAGCTTAGTGAGGTTGAGTGGATAGATTTTTTTGCAACATTAAATACAAGTCTTAAATTTGACTGTATGAGCTCTTTTTTAGCGTTTTCATCTCCTTGAGAACTTAAGCGCGCAAGTTCTTTTTCTTTTTGGGGAGTTAAAATGGGGTATTTAGATATTTTTTTAACGTATTCATTTAGACTTTCATCATAGCTTAGAGCTAAAGTTGAGTTTTGAGTTTTTGTTTTAAGTGAATTTTTCATAAAAGACATCTCCTAAATATTTCTAACCATAATTTTTTTCAGTGTAATTTTGGCGTACAAAAAATTTGCAAGCCGCGCTTCGCCTTTTTGGCGGTAGTTTAAGCGAATAAAAATTTAAAGATACAACAAAAGAGTTTTTTAAAAGTGTGTTAAATAAAACCTAAAAACAAAGACCGTATGAGAAAAGATATATTTTGTATATCTTTAATATATCACTACGAATTTAAAATAACAAGCCTTTTGTAAACAAATATTACAGAAAAATAAAATAAATATCGTTTTCTTAACATTACTTAATATTGATACTACGTTAGAAACTGCGGTTAAAAACGCAAGCGTACCGTACTTTTATCCCTATTTGTAAACTAATGTAACGAAAATAAAAAAGTGCGCAATTTTTCAAAAGTGAAATACTTTATATATATGTAAGCGATAAATAAGATATAACAAAACATAAAAGATATACTTTCTAACCAACACACACTAACCTTCACTTCACACACGAGGAATTACTAAACAAGTATTCCGAGAGGCTTTTGATTTTCAAAAGCCTTTTTCTTTATGCAAAATTATTTTTGTGTTAATATCCTTTTGTAGTCAACAAAGGATATATCTATGACAAACACTTTTCAAGGAAATTTATACGCAAATAAAACTGACAAATTTTGCATTATAGTTTCAAGATTTAATGAATTTATAGGTTCAAAACTTCTATCAGGCGCTGTTGATTCTTTTGTGCGTCTTGGCGTGGATGAAGAAAATATTGATATAATCTGGGTCCCCGGTGCTTTTGAAATACCCCTTATGGCAAAAAAAGCCGCTCAAACAAAAAAATACTGCGCTATTGTGACCTTAGGCGCTATTATTAAGGGTTCAACTTCTCACTATGACTATGTTTGCGCAGAATTATCAAAAGGAATAGCCTCGGTTTCTTTATCAGAAGGGCTGCCTGTAATATTTGGAGTTCTAACAACGGATAATATTGAACAGGCAATTGAGCGCGCAGGCACAAAAGCCGGTAACAAAGGCTCTGAAGCAGCTAAAGCGGCTATTGAGATGGCAAATTTAATTGCTAATATGAGCTAAAAAATAAATCTTTAGATTGATATATTTTTTAAACCCCAAGATTGATGATACTCTTTCTAAAACAAGCTATTGTTTAGTTATAACAACAAACTTGATTAGGGAGAGTATTTGAGTATTATGGCAAGGACATTTGCGTTCGGTTTTAAGAAAATATTGATTGCGCTTAGTGCTTTTGTTTTATTGTGCGGTGCGGTGTTAGCTCAAGAGAGTTTAATAACTTCGGTTACAATTTCTAAACCAAAAGAATTAAATGGCGCATACAAGCTTACGGTTAAGGCAGACAAGCCTGTAGAGTATAAAGCAAAGGCAGAAAACTCGGATAGCATTTATTTTGATTTAAAAAATGCACTGACAGTTGAAAATGTTGATACAATTTATGATGATGTTTCAGGAATTGACGCCGTTATTGTTCAGCAGCTTGAAAACTCTAAAGTAAGAATTTATGTAAACGGCATAAACACAAGCTCAACTCAACTTGCCTTCAAAACTTCACAACAAACAGGCAGCAGTGCCACAAACGAGCTTGTATTAAACAGACCTATAAGAGAATACCGCCCGACAAACAATATAAATGAAATCGGACAGGAAGATATTAACTGGGATGAAAACTCTTTTAACCCTGAACATTTGCTGGGTTCTTTCTTTGGAATATTTGACGGCAGGGCTGATATGACTTTTATTATTTGTCTTATTCTCCTTGTTGGCTCAGTTGTTGTATCAAAGAAAGTTTTTGCAAAAGTTAAGCTGGAGGAAGAGCCTCTTATCGGTTTAAGTTCTGCTTATCAGAAAAACAATGAACCTCAGAGAAATAACCCTCTTGATGTGGTTTATAAAGAAGCACCAATTGCAAGAAAGCCTGTTGTTTCTTCGCCTCAAATGCCAAAGTCTCGTTATAATGCGTCTGTGCCCCAAAGACAACAACAGTTTGTTAAACCGCAAAGAAATGCAATTAAGCAAAACTATGCTCTCGGTGCTTACCAAAATGCGCAAAAAAACCCATATACCACCGCAGTTAGTTCTCAAGGGCAGGTTGCTTATCAAAAAAGAGTGCAAAATCCTTCAAGACAATATGTTTCAAGACCTGTCCAAAATGAAGTTCCAAGAGTACAAAAACAACAGGCAACTATTGAAAATATAAAATTCCTTGAGTCAGTTACGAAAATATATGAACAAAGTGGCAGGAAAGACCTTGCCCAAGGCTTAAGAGCCGGAATTAACAACAGAAAAACAGCCGTATAATTTTATTAAAATAAAATAATACTCAACCAATAAGCCTCTTTAAGGGGCATTTTTTTATTTTAATATCATTTGTTATCATGTTGTTTTGATAGGAAATTTGATATATAATAGTCTAAGTTAGCATTATGGTGTTACGTGATGGAGTCAAAAGTATACAGTAAAAGCGATATATTAGATAAGCTTTCTCAAGATGGTTTTTTTGTTGATTATCTGACGTTAGATTCTTTTCTTTCAAAATATAAAATTGAAGCAATATATGAGGATGACAGCGGAAACGAGTTTTTTGACAAATGTGCTTATGATACGCTTGTTGAAAATGTTCTCGGCAAAAAGAAAGAAGAAGTAAAAACTTCTGAAGATAATGTAGATTTTTCAGCATTTGAAAGCACTCTTTCTTCTGCTCCGGCTGAGTCTGATGACTCAAAACTAGAGAATAAAACCGAAGAAGTTGTTTTAAACGAGGAAGTACCCCTTGAGAATATTAAATGGCACAAGTGGGATGATGTTTCGGTTGAACTTGTAGAAGACAAAAAAGAAGAAACGCAAGCGATTGCGGATTCAAATATTACAGAAAATAAGAAAGAGGAAGAAATTTCACTATTTGACGGTATTGAAAGAAATAAAAACTCTCAAGAAGGGATAATTTTTGATACAGAGCAAAATAGTGCCGATGGGAATTCTTTTACATCCGATACCTCAGTAGCTCAACAAAATACAGCCTTTGTTGATGCTAATACTCTTTCAAATGAAAGTGCACTTGAAGACTCTAAAAAAGAAATACAACAGATTATGTCTTCACAAGATGATAACGAAGAAGACTTTGACGATATAGGGCTTATATCCGATTCAATACAGGTTCAAGAAAAGTTCCAAAGTTACATTGCAAATGAACTTGCAAAAAGAAATACAGATATTAATCCTCCGGTCAGAGAAAATACTTTCAAGTTCGATATTTCAGAAAAAACATTAAATATGATAGCAAGAGCAATTGCAAAAAAAATTGCAAAGCAGGTTGCCATGCTTGTTTCTTTTGATGAGAGAAGCAATAATACAAAACTCCTCCAAGCCGAGAAAAAATCTCAAATGCTGGAGCAAAGAATCAGTACTCTTGAAGAGCAAAACAGAAAACTAAAACTTTTGCTTGTTGAATCAAACAAAAATCTTAACTCATACAAGCCTACGTTCTTTGGTTTGTATAAATTTGTCAGAAAAAAAACTAAGAAAAGAAGATAACAACAATGAATATCATAATAATGCTCATTTTAATAAGCCTTTTGGTACTGGTGCACGAGTTGGGGCACTATCTGGCTGCAAGGGCGTTTGGTATTCAGGTTTCTCATTTTGGTTTAGGTCTCCCGATAGGGCCTGTTTTGTATGAAACAAAGTGTGGTGAAACAAAAATAACGGTGCATGCTTTTTTGTTGGGCGGGTATGTATCTTTTCCCGATGATGATGAGGAAAATGAAGACGCTAAAAAACTTCCGCTTGATTCACCAAAGCGCTTTAAAAATAAAAAACCCTGGCAAAAGGCAATTGTAGTTTCGGCAGGTGTTTTTGCAAATGTTGTATTTGCCCTGTTTCTTGTAATGTTTTGTGCTGCTTTTTATCATAAACTTCCAAGCAGCAAGTATGATGTTTTTGTAAAGGACTTTGCTCCTGAAGTTAACTCAAATGTCAAAGACTCAGGCATTCTGCCAAATGATAAAATTATAAGTGTTAACGGTATCCCTATAACCAATTCTTATCAGTTTATTTTTCTCGTACAAAAAAGCAAATTTTTTGACGGCTATGTTTCAGATAAAACGGTTGAGAAAAAAATATCCGAACTTAAGGAGCTGAATCCCAAAATTTCAAATGTTGTAAAAGCAGGCGAAACCGTAATTCTTCCAAAATCAACACCCGAGGATGAACTAAAGGTTTCACAAAATGTCCTTATGGGAATTGAAAAGTACAAACCTGACGAGCTGGAGCTTACAAAGACTCAAAAGGATTTAACCCAAAAGCTTTATGAAAAAAATGAGTTTGTTGCAGATAAAGAATATAATCTTGAAGATATTGCCTATGCAATTTCAGACAGTTACAAGCCTCTTTCAATAAAAGTTTTAAGAGGTGACAAGGAGCTCGTGTTTAACGACTTAAAAACGTCAAAAGATGGACTTTTAGGTGTAAAGCTTGAAGTAAGCGAGATTTTCCTGCCCATTAAAACACCTCTTGATGTTATTACTCACTCTTGGGATTACCTCGTTGATAACACAAAGCTTATGCTGCTTGGACTTTGGCAGCTTGTGAGCGGAAAAATCCCTCTTAGCGATATGCATGGTATTGTTGCAATAACAAAAGTAGGCGGCGATATTATTGAAAACTCCGGTATGTTAAAAGGGCTGCTTTTAAGTGCTATTATTAGTATTGACCTTGCTATAATTAACCTTCTGCCTATTCCTGCGCTTGATGGCGGACACCTTATGTTCTTAGCGTTAGAAAAAATATGTGGCAGAGAGCTTGATGAAAAAATTGTAGAGGGAATTTCAAGAGTATTTTTTGCGCTTTTAATTCTTCTTATGATTTATGTTGTCTTTAATGATATTTTTGCCCTTGTTACAAAACAGCTCTAAATATAGTCTGGTCTCTTGACGCAGCTATTGGTGCGTGTTATATTGAAGCCATAAGTTACATTTAAGTCTTCAAAGGAGGTGAAAATATGCCTGAAGTAAGAGTTCGCGAGAACGAAAATATCGAAAGCGCTCTTAAAAGATTTAAGAAAAAAATTCAAAAAGCGGGAATTTTATCTGAAATCAAACGCAGAGAAAGGTATGAAAAACCTTCCGTTAAGAGAAAACGCAAATCTGAAGCTGCTCGCAAGAGAAGAGTTTAGATTTTAGTATAAGGATATAAAGGGGATGAAAATCCCCTTTTTTAAAAAGATGGGGTGAAAAATGGCAAAAGATTGCAGTTTTGATGTTGTGTCTGAGTTTGATAAACAAGAGCTTGTAAACGCGGTAGATCAGGTTAAGCGCGAACTTAATTCAAGATTTGACCTAAAAGGTTCAAATTCTGATATTACTCTTGATGCGGACAAAACTATCACTATTACAACAAGTGATGATTTAAAGCTGAGAAATATTTTAGATATTCTGCAAACAAAAATGATTAAAAGAAATCTGAGTATAAAAATTCTTGACGCTCAAACCCCTGAGGCTGCACTTGGTGGGAATGTAAGACAGGTATTTAACCTTAAAAAAGGTCTTAGTCAGGAACTTGCAAAAAAAATAACTGCAGCAATTAAAGATTCAAAACTAAAAGTTCAAGCATCAATTCAAGGCGAGCAGGTTCGTGTAAGCGGAAAGAGCAAAGATGACTTGCAAGATGTTATTAAGCTTTTAAAAGAAAAAGAGGACAGCTTTAACATACCCTTGCAATTTGTAAATTACAGATAAAATGGAATTAAGTTTAGAAAAAACTATAATAGTTTATAATCCTGAAATTGAGGGCGCAAAAGAGCTTTCGCAAAAATTATGCTGCTCTTTTGAAAATTCTTGCGCTTTTTCGTTGGATGAAATGCCTGATAGTGCAACTTTTGTAATAGTTGTGGGCGGGGACGGCACGCTTTTAAAATGTGCAAGAAAATACTCGCAAACAGATGCCGTTTTGTTTGGTTTTAATATGGGACGACTTGGTTTTTTAGCTCAGGCTATGCCAAATGAAATCGAAAAAGTTGTAAACAAAATAAAGTCCGGAGATTTTAGAATTGAAAAAAGAACTATGCTAAAATCCCCTACAACAGGTGCTATAGCGCTAAATGATATGGTTATAAGGGGTGCAACGTATTCTCGCACATCCACCCTAAATCTTTATATTAACGACATTAAGCTATGCTCGTATTTAGCTGACGGGTTGATTATCTCAACCCCTACGGGTTCAACCGCTTATGCCTTGTCTGCTGGAGGGCCTATTATATCGCCGAATCTTGAGTGCTTTGTAATAGTTCCAATATGTCCTCATACGCTAAATGCCAGACCTATTGTCGTACCTACTTCAGAACATATTAAAATCACAACATCGGAAGCGCCAAAAGATTTTCAAATGACATCAGACGGTCAGGACGCTTGTATTGTAAAAAACGAAGTCTGTATTGAAAAACATTCAAGATATTCTAAACTGTTACTATTAAACAACGACTGCTGCCATTTTTATGATATTTTAAGAGAGAAGCTCCACTGGGGAATTGCACCTAACAAATAATGATTAAATCTGTATTGATTAAAAATTTTATACTTATTGATGAACTGTTTTTAGAGTTTGAAGATGGTTTTAATGTCCTAACGGGTGAAACAGGCGCCGGTAAAAGTATCATCTTAAAGGCGATAGATACAGTCCTTGGTGCAAGGGTGCAAAAGGATGTTATTTTTGATAAAACAAAACCTGCTTTAATTGAGATAACTTTTTCTCATTCAAAAAAAGAAGAATCAACCCTAAAGGATTTTGACCTGTGCGAAGAAACTGTTATTTCAAGAGAGATAACACAAACTTCCCAAAAATGCAGACTAAACGGTGCGCTTGTAAATCTTGACTATATAAAGGAATTAAGAGAACACTTTGTTGATATACATTCTCAAAATCAAAGCTATACTTATGTTTTGCCGAAGTATCATATTGAGCTTTTAGATGCCTACATAAAAAGCGTCGATGAAGATTTTACAAATAATCTGGCATTGTACGCAGATACTTTTAGAGATTATACAGAGACGACAAAAAAACTGACTTTACTTCGTGAAAATAATTCTAAAAATCTTCAAGAAATTGATTTTCTAAAGTTCCAGCTAAATGAGCTTGATAGTGCTGATGTTGCCGTTAATGAGGAAGCGCAGCTTGAGCGCGAACTTGAAGTACTCTCTAACGTGCAATCTCTAAAAGAGGCAACTGAGGGCATTTATTATTCCCTTGGTTCTGATGATGGGGTAATTGATGCTTTAGCTAAAATGAAAGGACTCCTTTCGCGCTCTTGTGATTGTGATGAAAGATTAAGAGAAGTAGAGAACTCCTTTATTGAAGCGCATGAAAATCTTAAATTTTGCTCGGATTTTTTAAGGGAATATTCGCAAAACCTTGAGGATAACCCTCAAAGACTTGATGAGATAAACGAGAGAATGTCGCTTATTTTGAAATTAAAAAGAAAATACGGTGATATTTTCGAAGCTAGAGAAAAATTTGCTACACAATTAAGTGAAATCGAGGGCGATTTTTCATCAGTTGAAGAGCTTGAAGCAAGACAAAAAGAACTTGAAAAAAAAGTTGAGGAATTATCTTGTACTCTATCTTTAAAAAGAAAAAAATACGCAGGTGAGCTTAGCGGGTTAATTGTGCAAGAGCTCAGAAAATTAGAGCTTTCTAAGGCTGAATTTGAAATAAGTATAAAAGATAAAAAACCGGATATTAAAGGGATTGACGATGTTGAATTTTTAATTACGACAAATATTTCATCTCCCCTTGCACCTTTGGCTAAAGTAGCTTCAGGCGGTGAAATTTCAAGAGTTATGCTTGCTATAAAATGTGTTTTTGCAAAAGTTGATTCGCTGTCTACAATTATTTTTGATGAAATTGATACGGGAATTTCAGGTAAGGCGTCAAACGCTGTGGCTGAGGCTATTTCAAATTTATCAAAAGATATACAGGTCTTTGCAATCACTCACCAGCCAATAATTGCAGCGCATGCTAATGCGCACTTTAGGGTATCAAAAAGTCAGAATGACAAAACAAAAGTATGTGTTGAAAAGCTTGATACACAAGAAAAAAGGCTTGAAGCACTTGCGACATTGGCGTCAGGTGAGGTAAACAGTATTTCTGTTTCCTTTGCAAAAGAGTTGTTAAAATCTTAAATAAAGTTTTGTTAAAATCTTGACAAATATAATTGTATGATTTTTTTATCTTTGCTAGAATTGTCTCATAATTTGCATCACCATTAAAAATAAAGAAGGATTTTTTAAGATGAAAGTTAATTTTATTGCGGCTTATTCCCCTGCAAAAAATACTTATGCCGCCACAAATTATTCTACCCCGATTAACAACTATTCGGACACAAAAACATTGCAGAACAACGCACAAGACATGTTTGTAAAAACCTCTCCGGTCTTTGGCAGAAGAAAAAAAGAAAAAGACATAATTTACAGACAAGAGGTTATTAGTAAGGGTAAAGAGGGTATTGTCCACAATCTTGCAATATATGCAAGGTCTTTTGCATATGCTGCAGGACATGCCATGCCAACAAGCGTAGATTTAGACCGTTGTATGCAAGAGTATTTCAACCTTTGTTGTGCTGCAGTTTCTACTTATCCCGAGAAAGAAAATATTGTCAGATACCCAAGTTGTCAAGAGTTTCTTGAAATTATAGGTTCCCTCTGGAATGAAAGCAAACAACTTGAAGGCGCAGACGAAGATAAGTATATTAACCCGTCAACCGCTGAGTTAAGAGAAGCTCAACGTATGCCTTATATGAGAGCGTTTATAAAAGACGATATTGGTCGCGCTATGAATGCTCTTTCCGTAAAAAGATACGGTGAAGAAATAAAAGAAGAAGATGACGCCAGACTTTTTGCATACAGAATATATAATGATAAAACCACAAGAACAATAAAGCCTTCTGTGTCTGAAAGTGTTCAAAAACAAGGTACGGAAAGTCGTTATCACAGACTACTGACAAATGAGTTTGACTCAGGAGATATCTTAAGATATATGAGAGAGCATAAGGATACATTCTTTGGTCCTCCGATGAGTTTAAGGGAAAGATTTGACAGGTATAAATATATATTTTTCCATGCAGATATAGATAATATGGAAGAAGTTGATGAGTCAGTTTCATATGGTGATGACTCTGAAGACAGAAGAACCGTCTGGGAAAGATGGTTTGACGAGCACGGGCTATAATTAATCAAATATAGCTTCAATAAATTCCTTGCGGTCAAAGTTTTTTAAATCTTGAGTTCTCTCTCCTATACCAACCAGTTTGGCGGGCAGAGAGAACTCTTTTGCAATGGCTATTATTATGCCGCCTTTAGCTGAACCGTCAAGCTTTGTTATAGCTACAGATGTCAAGTTAAGCGCCTCTTTAAAAACTTTGGCCTGAGAAAGTCCGTTTTGACCAAGATTTGCATCAAGTACCAAAATGCTTTCTGCAAGGGACTCAGGTGCATTTTTGTCAATTACATTTTTTATCTTTTTTAACTCTTCAATAAGGTTAAATTTATTCTGCAGTCTACCTGCAGTATCCACTATAATTACATCAAAATTTTCTTTTTTAGCTTTGTCAATCGCTTCATATACAACGCTTGCGCTGTCCGCTTTATCTCTTCTTACAATTTCAACATCTGCTCTTTTTGCCCAGATATCAAGCTGCTCCTCCGCTGCAGCTCGGAAAGTGTCGCCTGCCGCAAGGAGGACTTTTTTGCCTTCATTTTTAAATTTGTTTGCAAGCTTGCCGATAAGTGTAGTCTTGCCTGCGCCGTTAACGCCCACTATAAAATAGATATTAAGAGAATTTTCTCTGTAGTTAAGCTCATTTGAGCCTGCAGTTTCAAGAATATTTTCAAATTCTTCTTTTAAAAAGTTTTTAAGCTGAGATGATTTTAGATTTTTGTTTTTTATTTTATTTACTATCTCAACACTTAAATCCACCCCTAAATCAGCCTTTATAAGCATTGACTCAATGTCATCGAGGGTAAATTCGTCTATCTCCTCACTTCCCGAGGCTGCCTCGACCACGTTATCAATAAGGGTTTTTGAAGTTTTTGAAAGCGCATTTTTAAGCGCTTCAAAACCGCTCGAGATGATATTTTTGTCATCTTTTTTAAAGAAGTTAAACATATCTTTCGACCACTTTTGCAAGAATACCGTTTATAAAAGACGGTGAGTCATCGGTTGAGTATTTTTTTGCAAGCTCAAGTGCTTCATCTATTACAACCTTATGCGGTGCGTCTTTCATAAACACAAGCTCTATGATTGAAATTCTTAAAATGTCTTTGTCTATTTTAAATAATCTGTCTATATCCCAGCCAAAAGCCAGTTCTTTGATTATATTATCAATGTCTTGTTTTTTGTCTTTGAAAGTTGTTGCAATTTTATTAATATAATCTCTTACATCTGCTTTTTGTGAAAGCGTGCTTAACTCTGCTACTTCAAGAGCGTTTAGTGCCTTGTCGCAAACGCCGAGAACTGTTTTTATTCTGCCTGCCATATCGCTTGTAAGAGGAATCTGAACAGGTATATTATTGGCGTCAATCGGACGTTTAAGGTTGTCTGGGTGATTGTTTTCGTACTCTTCAATGTACTCGCTGAGCTCTAAAAGCCCGCTTGTGGCGATGTTTAGCTCTTCTTTTGAAGAACTTATAAGAGTCCTTACTGATTTTAGGACGATTTTTTCAAAGTCATCGCCTTGGTATTTATCAAGATTTTTTTCAAGTTGTGAAAATAAAATTAGTGCCAATTCTCTTGAAGCTCGTCTTGCTTGCATGTTTGTTTCCTTATTTTGTCTTTTAAGTTAATTATAGATGAAAAATTTTTAATTTACAGAATTTTTTTAATATTTTCAAGATAAATTTGTGCGCATTTGTAATACTCAAGCTCAAGCGCTAAATTTATCCCGTTTTGTGATATTTGAGCAAGTGCATTGTGGTTTAGTGAATATATTTTTCTTATTGTATCTTCTATATTTTTTGTGTTTGGTTCTATAATAAAGCCGTTACATGAGTCTTTTATCCAGCCGTCCATACCGCTTGATTTGCTGCATAGTGTAATGCAGCCGCTTGCAAGTGCTTCTAGGTAACTTAAACCGAAGGTTTCTTTTATTGATGGCAAAATAAAAACGTGAGAATCTCTCAGGTTTTTAAGCACTTCGTTTTTTTCAACCTGTCCCATAAAGTATATTTTTGCCCCGCTTGCTTGTTTTTTCAGCTTTTTTTCTTCCCTGCCCGTGCCAAATATTTTAAGCTCTATATCAATATCTTTTATATTTTTTACAGCTTCAATTAAAACCATTACATTCTTTCTTTTTATAAAAGATGATACGCAGGCTATTTTTAGAGGGCGGGTGTTTTTAAATTTTTCTATTGCTTTATCTTTAGAGATTACATCTTCTTTTTTTATGCCCGATGGTAGCAAAAACGCCTCTTTATTTTTAAATTTTTCTTTTATCCAATATGAGCGTGCGCCAACGCTATCTGCCCTATTCAGCGCTTTTTTAAGGGCGGATGAAAAATGAATTTTGTATTTTTCAATTACTTCAATGTCGCTTGAGTGCAGTATGGCAATGTGGGGTTTTTTAAATTTTTCTTTTATTTTTGTTGCACAAAGTGTGCCTGATGGCATATGAGAAATTATTACATCAAAGTTTTCCTTTTTGAGAAAATCTAACCCGCGATAGTTAGGCAAAAGAAAGTTTTTGTTGATGATTTTTATTCCGTTATGAAGATATTCTCCTTGAGGGTATATTTTCCTGCCCCTTAAAAGAGTGTTAAAAACTAAATCGGCTCTGAGCACAAAAACGCTATGCCCTAAATCTTCTAGCGCAAGGGCAAAGTTTTCGATAGTTTTTGGAACACCTTTATGGTTACCCTCAAGCGGATATAAGTCTGTAACAAAAAGTATATTCATCTACAAATATTGAAAATCGCACACAAGAGAGAATTTTTCTTTTAAAAGGTTCAAAAGAGCAATCCTGTTGTTTTTGATTTTTTCATCTTTGTCCATTACAAGAACTTTATCAAAGAAATTATTTATGGGTTTAACAAGTTCGCAAAGCGAAAGTGTGTATTTAGCAAGGTCATCAGCGCTTTGAGTTTGTTTTTTAATTGCAGCGTAGAGTTCTTTTTCCTCATCAAGTGCAAAAAGCGATTCGCTAACTTCGTTGTATTTGGCGTCTTTTGTGATTCTAAGCACCCTTTTTGCTGCTTCGCAAAGTGTTTTAAAGGCTTCTTTTTCGTTTTCTTTTTTGAGAAAATCAAGCCTTTTTAGATAATCATCAAGATTTTCAAGCGGATTAATCACGCTGCATGCTTTCATTAAGTCTTGAGAATACTCTTTTTCATACATTATAGAAAGCCTGTTTAGTACAAAATCGTACACATCAGAGGCAGTTTCAGCCTCAAGTTCTACATTGAATTCTTTTGATAACATATTTAGCGAATTATCAAAAAGAGTTTTTAAATCAAGCTTTAAGGAATTATTGATAACTGTTCTTAAAATACCTATAGCTGCACGTCTTGCACCAAGGGGGTCGTTTGAGCCCGTGGGACGTTTTTTCTTTAATTTGCCTTGTGTTGAGATAAACAGGGCACAAATTGTGTCGATTTTATCTGCTATAGAAACTATCTGCCCTTCAATGCCCGATGCTGTTTCACTGTAAGCATTCAGCGGGAAATAGTGTTCTTTAACGGCAAGTGCCACGTTTTGTTTTTCACCTGATTTAAGTGCATAGTTTTCGCCAATGTAGCCTTGAAGCTCGGTGAATTCAAACACAAGCTGAGTGCTTAAGTCTGCTTTTGCCAAAAGTGCACTTCTTAATACGTCTTTATCTTCAATATTTAACTGTTTGCAAATTTGTTTTGAGAGTTCAATTATGCGTTGAGTTTTATCAAAAAGTGTACCTAAGCCTTTTTGGAAAGTCATACCCTTTAGCGCCTCAACCTTATCTGCAAGAGGCGTTTTTGTATCTTCTTTATAAAAGAAAATACCATCCTCAAGCCTTGCGCTTACTACTCTTTGATTACCTGCTTTGATATTATCCATAGACTCTTTATCTGTGCCGACAAAATTTGCCATAGTGATAAAGTGGTTGGATAATTTTCCATCCTTTTGCCAAAGCGGAAAATACCTTTGGTGTTTTGACATAACTGTTGTTGTTACAATGTCCGGTATTTCAAGGTATTTTTTATCAAAGTCACAAAGAACGGGTATGGGGTATTCTGTAATATATGTAACTTCTTCCAATAAATCGTCAAGATTATCAAAGTTAATGACGGTGTTTATTGTATCTGCGCATTTTTTAGCACTTTCAACAATAACTTTTTTTCTTTCTTTAACATTAACTATAACATTTGCTTTTCTTAAATCATCAACATAAGTTTTTGCATTTGTAATTTTTACAACTTTATTTGCGCTGAATCTGTGCCCCAAGGTTGTGTTAGTTGATGTTTTATCAAGAACTTTAAGAGGCAGGATGTCGTTGTTATATAGTGCTACAACATTTTCAATAGGGCGAGAGAATTTTTGCTCATGGCTGCCCCAGCGCATAAAGTGTGCGCCTTGCATTTTAAAAATTATATCTTCAATATTTTCGCTTAAAATTTCTTTTGTGCTTTTGCCTTTTATTTCAACTTTTGCCCAGATATAGTTGTCTTTAATGTAAAGGTCAGACTCTTGAGCATTGTTTTTCTTTGCAAAACCAAGTGCGGCAGGGGTGAAGTTTTTATTTTCATCAAGCGCAATATTTAAAATAGGCCCTCTGACTTCTTTTATAATGTCTTTTTGTTTATCGGTGAGGTCAAAGACCATAACGGCAAGACGTCTTGGTGTCGCTTGAACATCAAGCTTGGTATATTCAATGCCGTATTGACTAAAGAGTTTTTCAAATGCGTCTTTTAGTTGCTTTTGTGCATCGGGTATGAACTTATAAGGAAGTTCTTGTACTAATATTTCTAATAAAAAATCACTCATAGCACATATTTTATTACAAAAAGAGTTTTAAAAGCAAGGGAGATTATATCTTTAAGAAATATTAATTTTGTTTACCGAATGTATAAATCTTGAAATATTGACAATTATGTGTCATCTTATTACTAGTAGAGGAATAGTATCTTAATGTCACAGTATAGCGGTGCAACAATACAAATCAGCGACGATTTTGCAAATTATGCAAGACGTATAAGCTCGCGCATGTCAACTTCTCAAGTCCGCAAAAAGGGTCTTGTTAATATTTTGGCAATAAAATGTGCTGCTCAATATTTTACAGACTGCGGTCTAAAGGTAAATATCTCAAGAGGCTTGCATAATATAGCTGAAATATTTGAAGAATTTCAAATAAGTGATATTTATATAAACAACTACCGTGTAGATGTTCTGTGCAGGTTTAGAGACGGGCAGATTAAAATACCTATTGCTCACAAGGAGTGTTCTTGCCCCCCCGATTATTACGTAGTTGTTGATTTAAGTGACAGATTAAAAGACGCGGGAGTTGCCGGATATTTTAAAGTGTCTGACATTAATTTTCTAAAATCAAGAGGAGATTATATTCCGGTCAATGAATCTCATCTTAAGAGCACATTAAGTCTTGTCCAAGAGTTAAGGAGACCTTCTGTACCAAAGGCTATATCGGGCAAGCATCTTGATTGTGCGGCTTTATTTTTGAGATTTATTGACGGCGAACTTGGTCAAAGTGATAAAAAGTTTTTAATACAGCATCTTTTGACTTGCCCTGCTTGTACAAAAAGACTTTTGGATGTACTGGAGTTCAATAGGGCAATAAGAGGAATTAACAATATCTCGTCTATAATGAAAAATTATTCTATATCTTCCGTTAAATATCAGGATGAAGATTTTATTGAGGAAGAAGAGCAAAAAAAATCGATTGAACTGCCTGTTGACGATGATTATCCGTTAGAAAAATATACATATAGTGACGAAAAGTACAGAAATATCATAGATGGCATTTTTGACAAAAATCCAAAGATTGAAACCTCAGGATTTAAGTCTATAATCGGCAGCAGAAAAAGAAAAATAATTTTGACTCTGGCATGCATATTTTTATTTCTTGGAGCAGCAGTATTTATTGCCTTTAAAAATTCTGATTCCGATATATCTTCTATATCTGATGTTGATTCTTATTCGCAAGACTCCGGTTATGATTTGCAATCTCAAGCGGATTTTGCCTCTGACCATAATCTTCCGCAAGAAGTTTACGGAGTTACAAGCGGTAGCGATTATTCAATAGCAAGTCAAACAACAGGCGAACCTCTGGTGGCAACAATAAATAAAGTATCTTGGGAGGTGCCTGAGAATATTGCAAATAGGGCCAATTACACAAGATTTTTGCAACTTGTGGGTAAAAATATTAAACTCAATTTGCAAAATGACCTGCTTTTATCAAGCGATTTTGCAAAAAATAATGTAATAAAATTAAGTATAAGAATAGCAAGCAACGGCGATGTTATAGGTATGAAGATACTCCAGGGGTCGGGTTCTGAACCTATTGATAATATAATCAAAAAGAGCGTTTCAGAAACTCTTATGTATATGAAACCCCCATCACACGGGCTTATTGCAAGACCGGTGGATGTAACTTTGATAATCAGCCTCTAAAAAGGTTGTGTTTTAAAATTTCTTCCCTAAGCCCTTTAAAGTCGTCTATGTCATAGTTTTTGACAAAATCTAGCGCACATTCTCTTGCTTTTTCAAGGATTTCCACATCCCCTACAATATCTGCAAGTCCAAAATCGGGTATACCGCTTTGTCTTGTGCCAAGAAACTCTCCCGGACCTCTTAGTTCAAGGTCTTTTTGAGCGACAACAAAGCCGTTATTTGTCTGTGTCATTATTTTTAGTCTGTTTCTTACCTGCTTTGATGCTGATGTGCTGACAAGTATGCAATACGATTGTTTGTCGGAACGTCCTACCCGTCCTCTTAATTGGTGCAGTTGAGAAAGTCCGAAGCGCTCTGCGTTTTCTATAATCATGACCGTTGAATTAGGGACATCAACGCCTACTTCAACAACTGTTGTAGAAACAAGTATGTCATATTTTTTCTCTTTAAAATCGAGCATTACCTGTTCTTTTTCTTTTGCGTTTAATTTTCCATGCAAAAGCCCTATTTTATAGTCCTTAAATTCGCCCGCCTGTAGTTTTTGAGCCTCTTGAGTAGCGTTTTTAGCGCTTATTGTTTCACTTTCATCTATAAGTGGGTATACAATATATGCCTGATGTCCGAGTTTAATCTGTTCTTTAATAAGATTATAAGCCTCTTTTCTGCCTTGGGCACCGACGAGTGTTGTTATTACAGGTAGTCTGCCTTTTGGAAGTTCATCAATTGTTGTAATATCCAAATCCCCATGCATAGTAAGAGCGAGGGTTCTTGGGATTGGGGTAGCAGTCATTGTTAGCATTTGAGGAAATTCACCCTTGGTTAAAAGCTTTGAGCGCTGTTTTACACCAAAGCGATGCTGCTCATCTATTACAACCGCTCCGAGGTTTGAAAACTCAACCCCCTCTTGAATAAGAGCGTGAGTACCGACTGCGATGTGCATTTGCCCGTTTTTTAAAGATGTCAGCATGTCATTTCTTACTTTTGCACCGTGTTTGCCCAAAAATAGTCCAACACTCAGATTTAGAGGAGTCAGCCACTGAATAAAGTTTTTGTAGTGCTGACTTGCAAGGATTTCTGTAGGTGCCATAATTGCTCCCTGGTAGCCGTTTTCTATGGCGCACAGGAGCATAATACAGGCTACAACAGTTTTTCCGCTGCCGACATCTCCTTGCAGAAGCCTTTGCATGGGTTCTTTTGAATTTAGGTCATTTATTATTTCATCAACTGCATTTTTCTGTGCATTTGTAAGTTCAAAAGGCAAACTTTCAATGAATTTTCTTACAAGCCCGTCTTGTTTTATTTTCAGTTGAATTGAAGTATTTTTCCTGTTTGCCTCTCTAACAAGAGCTAAGTTCATCTGCAAGGTAAATAACTCTTCAAAAACAAGCCTGTATCTGGCCTCCTCCACCTCTTGTCTTGTCTTTGGCAGGTGAATTTTTCTTACCGCTTCATTTTTGTCAATAAGTGAGTATTTTTCTTTAATAAACTGCGGCAGAGGGTCGGGCATTTTGGGGCAGTATTTTTCAACGGCGCTTTTTATGGCGTTAGAGAGGGTTTTTGAGTTAAGGTTTTCCGTAAGCGGATAAATAGGTACAACTTTGCCTGAACTTATAAGTTCATCATCTTCATAGCAAAAATCGCAAGTCATAACCTGAACTTCAGGCTTATCTATAGTGATTTTATTTGTATAAGAATCTCTTTTTACCGTTCCGAAAACTATAACGCTTGAGCCTTGAGGGTATTGGGCCTTGTATCTTTCAAGCATTTTTCTGTTTTTTAATTTGTAAAAGAAGCTAAGAGTAATCTCGCCCGTGCCGTCTGATATGGTTAAATTCAAAACGGTCAGCTTTTTAAGGGTTAAATAGGCGCTTACCTTTTTAATTGTTGCAAAGACAGTTACTTGCTCTCCTATTGAAAGATTGGATATTTTTACTCTCCCTTGATAATCCACATAGCGCTTGGGGTAGTATTCAAGGAGGTCTTTTACTGTGTAGATATTTAATTTGTTAAATAACAGCGCTGTTTTTGGCCCGACACCTTTCACAAATTGAACTTCAATCTGAGATATATCATCACTGTAGGGTTTTTTTGTTTCGGGTATATCCTCTTTTTTCTTAATTCGAGGCTGAGGTTTTATTAATTTTTTAAAATAAGCAAAAGTATCGGCTAAAAGTTCTATACTCTGCGCCCTTGAGTGGGGTGAGTCAATGTGATACTGCTCAAAATGTGTGATAAGTTTTTCCACCCTGTGGCGCTCGGTTTTATTGATTTTTTTTAAAACCGTATAAAGAGTGCTTAAAACAAATTTTGAAAAAGTAGTCTTTTTACCCACTGTATCAATGTATTTGTTTTCTATTTCAAGCTTACAGGAGGTGATAATTTTTTTATGTATTTCATCAAAGCTAAGATACTTTTCCATATCTTAGATTATACATTAAGGAGGCGCAAAACCTCATAAATGTTAATTTTCTTTGCTTTGCCTCTTATGGACACTTCTCTTATTTTAATAACATCAACGTGTTTTTGAACCTGTTCAAAGGTTTCTTGGCTTATTAAAAACTTTGTCCTGTAGACTTTGTTGTAATTTTCTATTCTTGATGCAGTGTTTACGGTATCTCCTATTACCGTGTATTCAAGGCGCTCTTCAGAGCCGATATTTCCTACAAAAGCCTCACCTGTTGAGATACCTACACCAATTTCTATTTTTGGCTTGCCTTCTTCAAGCCATTTTTGTTGCAGGACTTTTACTTTTCTTAGCATGCAATCGGCACATTTAATGGCGTCAAGTGCGTGGTGTTCGTTTTTAATAGGTTCTCCAAATACTGCCAGTACCGCGTCACCCATAAATTTATTCAAAATGCCGTTATGATTTTCAATAATAGGAACAATTGCGGTAAAGTATTCGTTTAAAATCTTGGTAACTTCTTCAGCGCTTAATCTCTCACTTATTGAGGTAAAACCTCTAATGTCCGCAAAAAGCACCGTAACATTTGCTCTTTTGCCACCAAGTTTGACTGAGTCAATGTTATCCACAACATTTTTCATAACGTCTTTCGATAGATATTTACCCATGGCGGACTGGATTTTTTCTTTTTTTCTACCTTCAATAAGATACCTGTAAGAATATGCGCAACCTATTGCAAAAAGTATAAATACCTCGGGCATAACAAGGTTTATGGCTACCTTATTTGTAAACATAAAAAACGAGAAAATAAGATACATAAACATTAAACACGCACAGGATAAAATTGCAACAGGGATAGGCAGCGTGCAGACAATGACAAAGGCTAAAATGAATATAAGAATAACATTTAACAGGTTATATAATTCGCTTGATGTTCTGTAAAATTCATTATTTATCATATTATCAAGGTTTGTAGCCTGAATGTCTACGCCTGAAAATGCGTCTGATATAGGCGTTCTTTTGACATCTTGCAGTGCTTGAGCTTGTGCGTTTGCGCCTACAAAAACTATCTTGTCTTTAAAAATATCGGCGTCAAGTATGGGTTTTTCTCCTCTTTCTATTGCCTCAAGAGATTTTATAACGTCTGATGCGGAGATTTTTTGGTGCGAGTATAATCCGTCATCAGTTTTATAAAAATAAATATTAGAATATGCAATACCGAATTTATTTGTAACAGGCATTTTAAGCGAGTAAGTATTATTTTTTGCAAGAAGATACCTGTCTGTAAGTACAAAGTGGTTGATGCCTGTGTATTTAGAGTACATAACAAGTCCTAAAGACGGATAGAGCTTGCCTTTGTAGTTTATTATCTGGTCAACTTTTCTTATATAGCCGTCATTATCAAGGTTGGTGTTAACGGAGCCCAAGGATTGTATGTTTTTTAAATAATCTTTTTGAAAGGCGCTAAAGCTTTTATAGCTGCTTTCTTGCTTGTGTTTTTTACTTCTTTTATCTTCAATTACAAGATTATTTTTCTTAAAGAGTTCATCTTCATACCATTTAATTGTGTCTTTTGAGACATTTTTCTCAAAAGGCGAATGGGTAAAGCCTACACCTGCGCTTAGTCTGTCGTATTTTTTAATGTTATTAAAAAACTCTTTATCAACTTCGGGGTGCTCTGTATCAGGTGCAACAATTATAGCGTCATAGCCTATTTGTTTTGCTTGGGTGTGATTTGTTATGTAGTTAAAAATCTGCTCGTATCTTGACCTTTTCCACGGCCAGCGCCCGAGCTCATGTAGTGACTTATCGTCTATTACAATAAGTACGATATCGTCTGATGCCTTAGCGTTTTGAGTTGTCATTTTGACAAGGAAATTGTATGATTTCAACTCAAAAATAGACACACCTATTAT
Organism: Candidatus Gastranaerophilales bacterium; assembly: GCA_944325105.1. GTDB lineage: Bacteria > Cyanobacteriota > Vampirovibrionia > Gastranaerophilales > Gastranaerophilaceae > Galligastranaerophilus. Next base: position 102,607 of record CALUYW010000001.1, read on the forward strand.
ATAGACAATAAAAAATATAATTACCGAAGCAAAAGTGAGCAAAAATAAAGATTTTTTCTGTGAAATCATCATAATTTAATTCTACTTTATATGATTTAAAAATAAAATACATAATTAATAGGGGATTATGAATTATTTTATGGAAATAAATTAATAGTTTGTTATAATATCAGGTAAAGAGGAGAGAATATGAAAGATTTATTTAAAAAAGCTTCTATATTTGTTCTATTATTTGGTTTGTTTTATGTAAGTGCGTTTTTTAATCCCGTTCTTGCACAAACTCCGCAGTCATTGTACGACAGAGCTTGGAAGCTTGTTAATGCAAAATTTGTTGACCAGACAAACAACGAGCAAGACTGGTCAAGATGGCGTCATAAGTATGATAATTACATAAAAGATGACGAAGACGCCTACATTGCAATAGAGACTATGGTGCAGAGTTTAAACGATGTTTACACAAAGTTTTTAAACCCTAAGGATTTTAAGGAAGAAAATGAATCCATTCAAGGTTCTCTGCAAGGCATAGGGGTTCAAATAGGTGTTCGTGACGGCAAATTGCTTGTTATTGCCCCAATTGAAGACACCCCCGGAGAGCGCGCGGGCTTAAAGGCCGAGGATGAAATTCTTGAAATTAACGGAAAAAGCACAAAAGGTATAACCGTTGACGCTGCTGCAGAGCAGATAAGAGGCCCTGAGGGTACTCAGGTAACGCTCCTTGTAAAAAGAGGCAAAGAGCCTGCTAAGACTTATAAAATTACAAGAGAAAAAATTGAAATTAAATCTGTTTCAACAAAAGCTCCCGAGTTTGTTAAAATACCTGATAATTTAGGCTATATAAGATTAAGCTCTTTTATAAGCAAAAACGCAACTTCTGAGTTTGAGCAGGCGCTTATCGAAAACTGTGATAAAGACGGTTTAATTATCGACCTTCGTTCAAACCCGGGCGGACTTTTGACAAACGCTATTTATATTGCTGATATGCTGCTTGACTCAAAGGTAATAGTTTCAACGGTTGACCGTGACGGCTATAAAGATACAACAAGAGCAACGCAGAGAATACTAACCCAGCAGCCTATAGTTGTTATCATAAACGGCGGTTCAGCTTCAGCGAGTGAGATTTTAAGCGGTGCACTCAAGGATAATTCAAGAGCAATTATTGTTGGTAAAAAATCATTCGGCAAAGGTCTTGTTCAAGAAATAAACAGACTCCCCGGTGGCTCTGCTATGCACATTACAATTCAAAAATATCTGACACCAAGCGGAACGGATATCAACAAAAAAGGTATTGTACCTGATTATGAGGTAGATTTAACCGAAGAAGACGTTAAAAAAGAGCGCGACCCTCAGCTAAGTAAGGCAATTGAACTTTTAAACGGTTCGACGGTTGCAAATAAAGACGAAAAAGAAAAGGTAAAAGTAATTTTAAAATAAGTTTAAAAAACCCGCTCTTGGCGGGTTTTTTAATTATTAAGACTGTGTATCGGGGCGGGAATTTTTCCGCTCCTGTTTACAAAGACCGAAGAGTCCAGTTTGCTTACAGGCATGATTGGCGCTTCACCCAAGAGCCCTCCGAATTTAACCCATTCGCCCTCTTTTTTGTTTGGTACGGGAATGACACGAACGGCAGTGGTTTTCTTATTTATCATACCTATTGCCATTTCATCTGCTATCATACCTGCAATGGTGCTCACAGGGGTATCTCCGGGGATTGCTATCATATCAAGTCCTACAGAGCAAACACTTGTCATAGCTTCTAATTTATCTATCGTAAGTACACCTTGCCTTGCAGCCTCTATCATACCTGCATCTTCGGATACGGGAATAAAAGCGCCAGATAAGCCGCCAACGTAGCTTGATGCCATAATACCGCCTTTTTTAACGGCATCGTTTAACATTGCAAGAGCTGCTGTTGTGCCGTGTGCGCCTGCTTGTTCAAGTCCCATAGCTTGGAAAATTCCTGCAACAGAGTCGCCTTTAGCAGGTGTTGGTGCAAGTGATAAGTCTATAACGCCAAAAGGAATGTTGAGCCTTGAGGCAAGCTCTCTGCCTATCAATTCTCCTGTTGTTGTAATTTTAAATGCCGTTTTTTTAATCATGTTAGCTACATCACCCAAAGGTGCGTCTTTTGGCATATTTTCTATTGCCCACCTTACAACTCCGGGGCCGCTGACACCTATGTTAAGCGCGCACTCGGGCTCGTTTATGCCGCAGTATGCGCCTGCCATAAATGGGTTATCTGATACGGAGTTACAAAAACATACAAACTTTGCCGCACCAAGGCCGTCGGAGTCTGCAGTTAATTCGGCGGTTTTTTTAATGATGTTTGCAACTTTTAGCACGCCTTTCATATTAATACCTGCTTTTGATGTTGCAAGATTAACGCTTGAGCAGAGTTTATTTGTGCTCTTTAGTGCCTCGGGTATTGATTCTAAAAATATCTCATCCCCTTTTGTGCAGCCTTTTTCAACCAAAGCAGAGTATCCGCCTATAAAATCCACCCCTACTTCATCTGCCGCAGCGTCGAGAACTTTTGCAAGATATACATAGTCAGGATTTTTGGCAGCTTCACCTATAATAGAAATAGGTGTAATAGCAATTCTTTTATTTATAATAGGTATGGAAAACTCGTTTTCAAGGTCGTCAGCGTATTTTTTAAGGTTTTTTGCATACTTTGTAATTTTGTTATAAATCTTATCCCCTGTTACTTTAATATCTTCGCTTATGCAGTCGCGAAGAGAAAGTGCAAGGGTTGTAGTTCTGATGTCAAGGTGGTGAACCTTAATCATCTCAATTGTTTCTATAATATCTTTTTCGTTAAAATCAGCCATCTTTTTACCTGTTTTTAAATTGTATGCATTTTGTCAAAAATTTCTTTTCTTTGTACCCAGACTTCCATACCAAGTGTTTCGCCTGATTTGATAAGCTCTTCTTTTATTGTTTTAAAAGAGTTTTGAGATTTCGAAATGTCGCATAACATCATCATTACAAAGTGGTCTTGCATAATTGTTTGTTTAATATCTTCAATGTTTACGCCAAGTTTTGCAAGGCTTTGAGAGATTCCTGCAACAATTCCTACTTTATCTAAACCCGATATAGTTATTAATATTTTATCTTTGCTCATTTTACATCTTCCTTAATAACAATAAGATTATTCATAATTTTCATTGCAACGGTAGGTAATACAACATGTTCTAAACCGTCAGATATACTTATTACGCTTCCTGCCTTAAGTACTGTTTCTTCACCTTTGTATAAAAAAGTGTAGTCAGTTTTTCTATCCGAGCGAATAGTAATTTTTTCCATTTTAATAACCTTTCCTTATCTTTGAGGATTTACAATTGCAACACCGCTTGATGTGCCAAGACGAGTTGCGCCCGCTTCAATCAGTTCTTTTGCTTGAAATCTTGTTGTAATGCCGCCGCTTGCCTTAACTCCAAGGCCGCGTTTTTCAACAGTTTGTGCCATTAATCTTACAAAATCCGTCCTTGCACCGAGTCCGTTTTTAACAAAGCCTGTTGATGTTTTTACAAAATCAGCACCTGCGCTAATGCAAGCAAGACAGGCTTTTTTTATTTCATCATTAGTTAATAAATCTGTCTCAAGTATCACTTTCAGATTATGATTTTCGCAAATATTTTTTGTAGCTCTGATATCATCGGTTACTTTTTTGTAATTACCCTCTTTTAGTGCGCCAAGGTTAATTACGGTATCTATTTCATCCGCTCCGTCAGATAATGCCTGATGGGTTTGTACAAGTGTTGTGTCAATAGCATTTGAACCAAGCGGAAAATTTACCACGGTGACAATTTTTAAATCTGCACCTTTTGCGATGTTTTTGGCGTGTTTGACATAGTTGGGATTTACGCACACACCCAAAAAACCGTACTGAAGAGCTTCTTCAACAAGTTTTGTTATCTGTTGAGCGGTTGCTGTCGGTTTAAGTAAAGTGTGTTCAATATATTTTGCTAATTCCATAAAAAAATTATAGCAAAACAAGATTTTTTGCGCCAGCATCAGGGTTAAAATTTAAACAGCTTATGAGATTTTCAATTGTCATAGAGAGTATTCTTCCTATTGCCTCTTTTGTATTATAAGCCATATGAGGCGTTATAGTTACGTTTGGAAGTTTAAGAAGTTTTTGATTGAGGTAATATTTTTCAAGGCAGATTTCTTTTAAATTTTCCAAGCCTTGGCATTTTTTATTTTCCGAGCATAATATTTCTTCACATTCTATTACATCAAGTGCAACGTATGAGATTTTTTCTTCAAGAAGTGCTTCATATAATGCTTCTGTGTCAATTATTTCGCCGCGTGCAGCATTTACAATAATTGCCCCCTGTTTCATTTTTGCAATATTTTCTTTGTTTATAAGGTGGTAATTATCTTTTGTAAGGGGTGAATTTATTGATATTACATCGGAACTTGCAAGAAGATTATCCAGCGTTGTGTAAGTGTAGTAGTTATCACTACTGTAGGGGTCGTAGGCAAGTGTTTTCATTTTAAAGCCTTGTGCTATATCAAGTACATTTTTGCCTATTGAGCCTGCCCCTATTACACCCATTGTTTTAGAGAAAAGCTCTGTGCCTATGTACCTGTTCATATTGATTTTATCTTCTTTAACATCTTCAATCGCATGCCCGAGATGTCTTATGGTGTATAAAAGCGCGCCAAAAGTGTACTCCGCAACGGTGTTATCACCGTAATGAGGCGTGTTAAAGACGTAAATATTATTCTTTTTGCAGTATTCAAGGCAAATATGGCTGAAACCTACGCTTCGTGTCAATATGTATTTTAATTTGGGGAAGTTTTTGAGCACATTTTCATTTAAGTCAGAACTTATAAAGACACTTAAAACTTCTGCGTCTTTTATTTCTTCACTTAAAGCAAAGTGTGAGTTTAGAGATTCTTTTATAAAAATATAAGAGTAGTCTTTTGGAATATTGTTATGAAGATAGCTTTCTTCATAAGATTGAACATCAAAAAATACGGCTTTCATAACTGTATTTTATTTGGTTTTTTGATACTCTATATTGCCTGATTGAATAGACTTGTCGGCTAGAATTTTTTCATTTACAAGAGATGGCTTTTTTACCTTGAGTGATTCAAGAAATTTATTCATTTTTTTATAATCAAATTCATCTTCCCACCTTGCAACAACTGTTGTTGCTACGCAGTTGCCTACAAGATTTACCGTTGTTCTTCCCATATCAAGTATTTGGTCAATTCCAAGCAGTATAGCAACCCCTTCAACAGGCAGTCCGAATGTATGCAGTGTGCCTGTCAGAACAACAAGGGCAACTCTCGGAACTCCTGCTACACCTTTTGAAGTCAGCATTAAGGTGAGCATTATTAATATTTGTTGATTAAGACTTAAGTCTATACCTGCAACTTGTGCGCAAAAAAGTGTTGTAAGAGTGAGATAAAGTGTTGACCCGTCAAGGTTAAAAGTGTATCCTGTGGGCATTACAAAGCTTACAATGTTTTTTGGAACTCCAAATTTTTCCATTGCATCCATTGCCTTAGGTAATGCAGCTTCCGAGCTTGCAGTTGAAAAAGCAAGCAGCGCAGGGTCTTTTATGGCTTTTATTATGCCGCCAAAGGGTATTTTTATTATTTTGCAGACAATAACAAGAGTTATCAGTACAAAAACTATAAGCGATAAGTATGTAACCCCTATCAGTTTTGCATAATTAACAAGAATACCAATACCGTTTTTGCCTATTGTAGCTGAAATTGCTCCAAAAATACCCATTGGTGCAAAGTACATGACGTACTCTGTAAACTTAAACATTATATCGCACGTGCTCTGCATAAAATCAAGCACGGGACGGGCTTTTTGGCCCACTGCACAAATTGCAAGAGAAAAGAAAATAGCAAAAACAACAATCTGTAAAAGGCTTCCCTCTGCAAGTGCTTTAAAAATACTTGTGGGTACGAGGTCTAAGAGCATATGAGAAAATGAATGGTCAACTTTTACCGCTTGCATTTCATTGACGGCATCCATTGCAATGGTGCTTAAGTCGATATTAAAGCCGGAGCCTGGTTTTAGGATGTTTGCCATAATAAGACCTATTGCAAGGGCCAAGGTTGTTGCAATTTCAAAATAAATTATTGCCTTCAGACCTATTTTGCCAAGGTTTTTTACATCCCCGTGTCCTGCAATACCTACAACAAGGGTTGCAAAGATGAGCGGAGCAATTATCATTTTTATCATTTTCAAGAAAACATCAGCCAGAGGCTGCATTTTTGCTGCCCAATCAGGTGCAAGCCAGCCAAAGAGTATGCCTGCAAAAAGCGCTAAAAATATAAAGGTTGTAAGCCTTGAATTTTTCAAGTTTTCTCTCCGAATTAAAATGGAAAAATTGCCTGATTACAATTGTAATACAAAAATTTAAAATTTTGCGCTCTTTATATATTCTTTACTTTGTCCAAAAGCTCATTATATACATCAATTGTTGTTTTACAGATTTTTAGTTCTCTTCTTACAAGGGAGTGTATTGTTTCCGAAAAACATCTTAAAAGTGCCATATCAAGCCCTTTTTCTCCGGGGTTGTCGGTTAGGATTTTTTTAATTTCATCCGAGTAATTTTTATCCCTTGTGTAGCTTTCTATCTTGTCGGCAAGAAAAATTATTTTCTCAAAAAGGTTCATATTTACTTTGCCTATTGTATGACAGCGAATGGCATCAATAATTTCTTTATCTTCTATACCATAAATTGTCTTTGCAAAATAAGCGCCGACAGGAGCGTGGAGGGTTTTGTAGTTTTGAAGTTCGCCCTCATCAACATCTTTCAGTTCTTCTTTTATAATTTTTAAAAGTTCATCATTAGGTTTGCACTTGGCACAATCGTGCAAAAGTCCTGCAAGAAATGCTTTTTGTTCATCTAAACCATACATCTTGGCAAGCTCTATGGCGCAGTGAGCACACCCCAGTGTATGTTTAAATCTCTCCTCGCTCAGGCACTCCTTGAGCCTGTTTTCTATATAATCTATGTTCATAAATATACTCCTGCGTACTTGGCTCTATTAAGCCGTCTGTGCTTTGGTTGTTGTAGAGCTTCTCTCTAATCATATTTGATGATACATCAATAAAATCAATATCTGCAATTTTAAAATTCCAGCCGCGCTCTTTTAAATGTTTGAGCGGTTTTTCTAAATCACCCTCGCAGTGTCTTTTTGTGATTATAAAATTAACATTTTCTTTCAAAATTTGCGGATTTTTCCAGCTTTCAATTTTAAAGAAAGAATCATAACCCATGATGAAATTTATCTTGTCGGTTTTATCCCTTTTTTTTAGCTCTAAAATTGTGTTGTAACTGTAGCTTGGTATGGGCAGAAAAAACTCAATATCGCTTACATTATTTTTGCCTGCTGCAAGCTGCGCCATTTTTAATCTGTCATAGGGTGTAGTGTCCGGAACTTTATGCGGCGGGGCGTATGCCACAACAAAAATGACACTTTCAAAATTAAACTGCTCGCGCACCTTGCGGGCAATTTCTAGGTGTCCTTTGTGTATGGGGTTAAATGTTCCAAAAAAATAGCATTTCATAATCTTTTTAATTATATTACAATATTTCTTGTTATGTACAATTTTGATTCTCTAAGTTTGAAAAATTTTATAAGGTTGAATTATGATTTTTTGCTCAACTCTTCGGTGCAGAAAGTTCAACAGCCTTCAAGACGCGAGATTATACTAAACTTGCGCTCTTGTGGCGAGAGTCGAAAATTGTATATTAATATAAACCCAAAGTATCCTCATATTTGCTTTTTAAATGAAAAAACTTATCAAATGCGCGCTCTTGAGATACCAAAAAACCCCCCTATGTTTTGCATGCAGTTAAGAAAATACATAGACGGCGCAAGGATAAAAAAAATTACAATTCCTGAGTATGAGAGGATACTGGAGTTTCACTTTGAGGTTTATGATGAAATAGGGCAGCTTGCAAATATTGTTCTTGCCATTGAAATTATGGGTAAACATTCAAATATTATCCTGTATGATTTTCGCTCAAAAAATATTCTTGGCAGTGCGCATAATATCTCTGCTCAAAAAAGTTCAATCAGAGAAATCAGGGGCGGTATACCCTATATTTACCCGCCCAAACAGTATAAAACAGATATCTTAAAAACAAGCTACGGGGCTTTTTTTGAGGTTTTAAAAAATGTCGATGATATTAAAAAAACTCTTTGCGAGCACTATTATCTTCTCTCTTGCCCCTTATGCGAGATTATTTTAGATAAAAATAGAGACCCTGAAATTCTTTTTAAAAATCTGCAAGAAACAATAAGCCTCAATGACACAAGTGCGCTGCTTGAGCTGTGGGGCGGGGATGAGTTTAATTGTGCTATTGATAATTACTTTGCAAAAATTATGTTTGATGAAATTTTTGCACAAAAAAAGTCATCTCTTCAAAAAGTATTAAAAACAGAATTAAAAAAACTCTCTAATATTTTAAAAAATCCCCCCGATGAGAAAAAAGCCAACAACTACAAGCTTTTGGGCGACAGTATTTTTAATTATATTTATATGATTAAAGAGGGTGAAGATAAGTTTATTACCCCTGACGGTGTAGAAATCCCCTTGGATAGTACACTAAGCCCTTCTCAAAATGCTCAAAATTACTATAAACTCTACACAAAAGCAAAAGGCGCTTATAACTACGGGTATGAAAAATATATAAATTCAAAGGAAAAAAGCGCTTATTATGAGGAGATTTTATTTAACATAGAAAATTCTTCAACTTATAAAGAGCTGGATGAAATCCGCTCGGAGCTTGCAATGTGCGGGTTAATTAAAGAGGAAGTTAATAAAGAGGAAAAAATTTCACTAAAAAGTTATGAGTGCGAGGGTTTTGAAATTCTTTTGGGAAAAAATAACAAACAAAATGACTTTTTAGTTTCAAAAATGGCTTCAGCAGAGGACATATGGCTCCATGCATACAATTGCCCCTCATCTCACGTTTTGATAAAAATAAAAAAAGACTCCCCGCGCTTAACGCCAAAAGTGCTTGAATTTGCGGCAAAACTTGTAAAAGATAACTCCCCTATGAAAAATTCAACCAAGGCATCAATTATTTACACAAAAAGAAAATACTTAAAAAAACCGCCCGGTGGGGTTTTGGGGTATGTTATTTATAAAAACGAAAAAGAAATTGTGATATAGAGCGTCTTTATTTTTAACTTTGTTTTTACTAAAATAAATCTGTAAAAATGTTAAAAAAGAGGATTTAAAATGCAGGTTTCATACGAGTGGTTAAACGAATTTGTAGATTTATCGGGAATTGAGCCCGAACAAATTGCTCATAAGCTTACAATGAGCGGTCTTGAGGTAGAAGAGGTTGAATATAAAAAACCGAAATTTACAAATATAATCACGGCAAAAATCCTAAAAATTGATAATCACCCAAATGCTGATAAACTCCATCTTGTAACTGTTGATACAGGTTTTGCTACAAAACAGGTTGTCTGCGGTGCTCAAAATATTGAAGAGGGGCAAATAATCCCCTATGCAAGTGTCGGCTCAAAAGTTTTTTCAAGAAAAACAGGTGAGCTTTTTGAACTCACTCCTGCTGTGATTCGCGGTGTTGAATCTCAAGGTATGCTCTGCTCTTGTGACGAACTGGGCTTAGATGGTATGCAGGAAGAGGACGGTATATTTATTCTAAATCGTGTCTACGGCACAATTCCTCTTGGTGAGCCCTTAGAAAAGATTATGAACCTGTCGGAGGAAATTATTTTCCACGTTGCACCTACCGCAAACAGGGGCGATCAGATGTCTGTTGTAGGTATAGCGCGCGAAGTAAGTGCTTTATTCAACAGAAAAATGAACTTTAATCCAAAAGATTGTGTTGAGCCCAAGAAAACTCAAGATTTTAAAATTGAAATAAAAGATGATGAAACTTGCAAATACTATTCAATCGCACTTTTAAAAGATATTAAAATCAAACCCTCGCCTGCCTTTATGCAAAGAAGAATCGAAGCCTGCGGTATGAGAGCGATTAACAATGTAGTTGATATTACAAACTATGTTCTGCTTGAATACGGTACACCCTTGCATGCTTTTGATTTTGATAAACTTGATAATTACCTTTGCGTAAGATATGCCCATGAGGGTGAAAGCATTGTAACTATTGATGAAACGGAAAGAAAACTTACAAATCAAAGTGTTGTTATATCAACAAAAGATACCCCTGTTTGTATAGCAGGTGTTTTTGGCGGCCTAAACTCTGAAATTGATGACAATACAAAAAATATTGCTCTTGAGGCGGCTAACTTCACATCTCATACAAACAGAAAATCTGCTCGCTCAGTGGGTTATCGCTCTGAAGCAAGTGCCAGATTTGAGCGTGGTGTGGACGCCGAGCTTGTGCGCTGCGGTCTTTTAAGAGCGGCGCAGCTTATGGAAAAATACGCTGACGCTAAAATTGATTCAATGGCTGAAGTTGGTACACCAAAAGCACCCGAGATTGATATCACTCTTAGAAACAGTGAAATAAAAAGAATTTTAGGTATAGACATACCGCAAGAGCGCTCGATAGAAGTGCTTGAAAATCTTGGTTTTACGTTGTTGGGTAAAAATGAAGCAGCAGCTAAGTTTAAAGTTCCAAGCCACAGGGTAAATGATGTTTATCGTGAAATTGACCTTATAGAAGAAGTTTCAAGAATTGACGGCTACGACAAAATCGCTCCCGCGCTTCCTCAAATTGATGAAGGCGCTCAGATAAGCTTTGAGAGCAGAACTCTTAAAAAGATAAATGAAATATTTTTAGGCTCAGGGTTTGATGAAGTTGTCACATCGTCTCTTGTAGGTGATAACCTTTATAGGGAATATTTCCAAGAGCTTGACGATAAAACTTCGCTTAAAGTTAAAAACCCTCAAAGTGAAGACCATACAACCCTAAGACAGGCGCTTATGCCAAGTCTTTTAAATATTATAAAAGGCAACTTTGACAACGGGCAGAAGAATTTTAGATTTTATGAAATAGGAAAAACCTTCTTTGTAAATTCTCAAGCAGATGAAGATAATTCAGGTGTCCGTGAGCAAAGAAAGCTCTGCGGTGCTATTTTTGGCAGTGTAAATAATGAAATGTGGAACGATAAAAAACCCGTTGACTTTTACACGCTAAAAGGCGTTTTAGAAAATCTTTTTGAAGAGCTGAACCTTACAAAAAGAATTGTCTACAGTGCTTTTGATGAAAATGACGCAAAGAAAAACGAATTTATGCATCCCGCTCAGAGTGCAAAAATCTCCCTTATGGGCAAAAACTTTACAAACCTTGGTTATGTGGGTAAAATTCACCCTATTTTAAAAGACAAAATGAAGTTTAATCAAGACTTATATGTTTTTGAAATTAACCTTGAGGCAATTTTAGAGGCCGTTACTCCAAGTACCGTTAAATACAAAAAACTTCCCGTATTTTTGCCTGTTACAAGGGATATTGCATTTGCGCTTGATGAAGAAGTTACAAACGAGGCAATTTTAAAAGTTATTAAAAAAGTTGCGGACAAAAACATCTTCAAAGGTGCTAAAGTGTTTGATATCTATCAGGGTGAGCACATTGAAAAAGGTAAAAAATCAATGGCATACAGAATTACCCTGCAAGATGAAAATCAAACCCTCACCGATGAGATTATCGATAAAGAAATGACAAAAATAAGAGAAGGTCTGACAAAAAATATCCCGGGCGTCATCTTAAGGTAGTTTATGAGAATAAATAAATACATAGCTTCAAGCGGATTTTGCTCTCGCCGTAAGGCAGATGAGCTTATTGAGGCTGGGCGTGTGCGCGTGAACGGCGAAGTCGTTAAACTCCTTGGCTATGAAATAAGAACAAAAGACAAAGTGAGTATAGACAACAAACCTCTTCGCACTATGAAGCTTGAGTATTATCGTTTTTATAAACCTACGGGCTATATAACAACAAGCAGTGATGAAAAGGGTAGAAAAACGATTTATGATATTCTGCCCGATGAAATGTCGCACCTTAACCCTGTCGGCAGGCTGGATAAGGACTCATCAGGACTTTTGATTTTAACTAATGACGGGAATCTTGTATATGAGCTTACTCACCCCTCTATTAAGGTTGCAAAAGTCTACAGGGTAACGGTTGACGCTTTTTTAAAGGTCGAAGATTTGGAGCGTCTGGCATCAGGCATTGAACTTGAAAAAGGTAAAATCGCATACTGTGATTGCGAGATTATTGAAAGAAAAAAAGACGAAACCCTGCTTGAAATAACTCTATATCAGGGTATGAATCGCCAGATAAGGCGAATGATAGAGTTTTTGGGGCATAATGTTATTCACTTAAAAAGAATAAGACATGCTACAATTGACTTGGTTGGTCTTAAAAAAGGACAGTTTAAGGCGATAAAACCAAAGCAAATAAAAGAATTAAAAGCATATTTGGATAAAATTAAGGAGAAAGAAGGTATTTAATGCTGGATATTAAACTGATAAGAGAAAATCCTGAAAAAATAAACGAACTTTTAAAAAGAAGAAACCCGGAGCTCTCAATTGACGCGGTTCTTGCTGTTGATGAAGAGAGAAGAAAAATGCAGTTTACACTTGATGAATTAAGGGCAAAAAGAAAAAACGAATCTCAAAAAATCGGCGAGCTGAAAAAAGCAGGTCAAAACACTGATGAAATTCAAGCAGAAGTGAAAAAAATCGGCGATGAAATAAAAGAACTTGAAGAAAAACAATCAAGTCTTGATGAAAAACAAAGAAATCTTCTTTTGAATATTCCAAACATTCCCGATGAAACAACTCCAATAGGTACTTCAGAAGACGACAATGTTGAAGTCTACAAGTGGGGCGAACCAAGAAAATTTGACTTTGAATTTAAGGCTCACTGGGATTTGTGCGAAGCAAAAAATATTGTTGATTTTGAGCGCGGTGTTAAGCTTTCTCAGAGCAGATTTACTCTATACAGGGGCAAAGGTGCTAAGCTTGAGCGCGCTATAATAAACTTTTTCCTTGATATTCATACTCAAGAACAAGGATATGAGGAAATTTTGCCTCCGTTTATGGCAAATGCCGCTACAATGACAGGAACAGGCCAGCTTCCAAAATTTGAACAGGATATGTACAAGTGTGTAGATGAGGACTTATACCTCATCCCGACTGCAGAAGTCCCCGTTACAAACATTTACTCAGGTGAAATACTAAATGAAGATATGCTTCCTATGTATATGTGCGCATATACTCCCTGTTTCAGGCGTGAAGCGGGTTCTGCGGGTAAAGATACAAGAGGGCTTATAAGAGTGCACCAGTTTAATAAAGTTGAACTTGTTAAACTTACAACTCCTCAAACAAGTCCTGAAGAACACGATAAATTAACAAAAGATGCAGAAAAAATGCTCCAACTGCTTGAACTTCCTTACAGAAGAGAAGCGCTTTGCAGTGCTGATATTGGTTTTTCTGCCAATAAGTGCTGGGATTTAGAAGTTTGGATGCCATCATATGGTACATATAAAGAAATCTCAAGCTGCTCAAACTATGGCGATTATCAGGCAAGAAGGGCAAATATCCGCTACCGTGACAAGGAAACTGGAAAAGTTCAATTTGTCCACACGATTAACGGTTCGGGTCTTGCGGTCGGCAGAACTTTTGCTGCAATAATAGAAAATTATCAAACACCCGAGGGAGATATTATTATCCCTGAAGTACTTAGAAAATACACAGGATTTGACAAAATATAATGAAGAAAATCGATAGCGAAAACTACAGTGCAGACGAGCTTTTAGAGATTTTACTTGAGGGGAACAGATGTTTTAAAAACAACGCCCCTCGGGTAAAAAATCACTGCTTTAATGAAATGAAAAAAACTCTGACCGAGGGACAAAAGCCCTATGCTATGGTTTTAGGCTGCTCTGACTCAAGAACTTCACCGGAGATTATTTTTGACACAGGTTTAGGTGAGCTTTTTGTAGCCAGAAGCGCAGGAGGTACAATAGGGCCAAATGTACTTGAGACGCTTGAGTACGGCGTAAGTCATCTAAAAATAAAACTTCTTATTATCCTTGGTCATCAAGATTGCGGTGTTATGAAGTATGCTATGGGTGCGCCTTTATATAATGATGAGCTTGAAAATCTTATCCACCACGCTCAGTGCGTTAAAATGCAAATGGGCACGCATTGTTTTAATGAGCTTGCAAAGTACTACTGCGACTTTGCAAAGCACAGGCTGCTTGCTAAATCAAAAGTTATAAAAGAAGCTTATGAAAACGGCAGTCTAAAGATTGTAAAAGCTTATTTTACCCTTGAAAACGGTGAAGTAGAAATTCTTGACTAAGGCAGCGGGTCGTATCCGCCGGGGTGGTAGGGGTGACATTTTAAAATTCTTTTTATGCCAAGGAAAATGCCCTTTGGTACGCCATATTTTTCAATGGCAAGATAAGTGTATTTTGAGCAGGTCGGGTAAAATCTGCACGTTGAGGGTGTGTATTTTGAAAAAAATCTGTAGAGGGATATTAGCTTTAGGCAGATGATTTGTCCGAGGCTTAATTTTTTGCCATCAGTTGTTTTTCTATGCATAAAATATCCTCTTCCGTATCAATATCTACTACCCTTTTTGTTATATAAACGGCGGGATTGTAGCCTATAAAATCTTTAACTTCAAGCATTGTTTCATATTTAAGCGCATAAAATGCCCCGTTTTCGCATACCATTTTGTAGTGCTCGCTTGTATCTTGTCTGCGAGGGCGTGTTCGGTAGTCATAAAGCCCTGTTGCCCTGCCGTCGTGCTCTATTTTCCATTTAGCGTGTGTTGTTCCTAAGTCAAAAGCGCTAAAGCAGCTGTCGTAACCCTCTTTTTGTTTTTCAAAATAAAAATCAAAAGCGTCATCTGTGTATTTTGCATCGCGAAGCGGGCATGTGGGCTGAAGAAGTACTACGTAGTCAGGTGTGTAGTTTTCACTGTTTTTTAGATATTGTGCAACATGCAGCATTACAGGGATGGTTTTTGTCTCATCTTGCGCAAGTTCCATTGGGCGTTTGATGACTTGCGCGCCAAATTGTCTTGAAACTCGTGCTATTTCTTCATCTTCTGTTGATACAACAGTTCTTGTTATGTATTTTGAGTTTAGCCCTGCTTCAATAGAATAGGCAACAAGGGGTTTTGAGCAAATAGGGCGGAGATTTTTTCTTTTAATGCCTTTAGAGCCGCCTCTGGCAGGGATTATTGCAAGTATTTCCATATTTTAAACGCCTCCATAAGCTCGTTTTCATCCGCTCCATCTTCAATTAAGTGTTTTTTTGCCTCGTTTAGCGTTCTTCCGCTATGGCAAATGTTTACTTTTTGAGAATTTTCGTAAAATTGTGCACTTAAAAAATACCTGTCTTTGCTTTTCAGTTTTTCAAAACTGCTGCATAAAGTACCGTCTATCGCGCTTTCAAAAACTTTTTCCAAGGGCTCATCCGTTGCCTCAATCATCATTTTAGCGTCTAAGTCCTTAAAAAACGAGTTGCACTCCAAAAGATAAATTTTATTTTTTGATTTTATAAAATCAAAACCCATAATACCCGTGTATTCGCCCATATCTTTTGAAAGTGCTCCGACAAGCGGGACAATTGTATTTTTAAAGAGTTCTTGTTTTTCGTTTTCTTCAATAAAATCACAGTCAAATTTTGCAAAGGAATTTTGATATGTTGCGCAATCTCCTATTAAAACAGGATTGTAGCCGTCACAAATTACATAAACACTAAATTCCTGACCAAATATGTATTCTTCCGTTAATATTCTTTTTGAGCCTGTGTTAAAGAACTCTTCAACCGCTTCTTTTGCGCTTTTAAATGTTTCACAAATTCTTGTGCTTATTAAACTATGAGAATCGGGCTTAATGACAACGGGAAATTTATTTTGTCTTATATAATCAATTGCCGCTTGCGGTTTTTCAAAAAAATGAAACCTCGGAGTCGGGATTTTGTTTCTGTAGATGAATTTTTTTGCCCAAATTTTAGATTCAATGAATTTCAAGCATTCGCCCTCAGGCGCAAAGACACTTAGGCCCGATTGGGTGAATTCCTTTTGAATGTCGCTTGTAATAGTTTCGCTGTCACATAAAATCGTAAGCGACATTTCATTGGCCAGAGCAAATTCTTTAAGCTCTTGAGTGTTAATTGGTGCAATATCAACAAACTCAGCTGAGGTATCATTAAGGGTAGAAAATACTATGTTGTCTTTATTTTCACTGAAGTAATCCGCAAGGGCGTAAACTGTTGCTGATTTTCCGATTAAAAATATTCTCATAGGGAAATTATAGCATAAAACAAAACAAGCCGCTTGGTGCGACTTGTTTTGAATATGGTTTAAAAAAATATTAACCTCTTATATTAAGTTCTTTGATAAGTTTTCTGTATTTTTCGATATCAGATTTTTTAACATAAGTAAGCATTCTTTTTCTTCTGCCTACCATCATTAAAAGACCACGTTTTGCTTGGAAGTCTTTAGCATTCACTTTTAAGTGTTCGGTTAATTCGGCAATTTTTTGAGAAAGCATTGCTACCTGTACTTCAACACTTCCGCTGTCTTTTTCGTTTGCGCCGAATTTTTTAATTAATTCCTGTTTGTTTTTTAAATTAATTGTCATTTCTAATCCTTTTGGCTTTTTCTATCTAACGTTAAATATCGGTGGTGTAACAATATTAACCAAAACATGTTATAACTTCAATACTTAATGTAAAATTTTGTTAATTAAGTCCGTTTGTTCCAAGGTGGATTTTTGAGCGTCCGAATTTTTCTTCAATTTTGTCCCAAACATCAGAGAGTTTTTGATTTTTTTCAAGTCTTTGAGAGTTAAAGACAGATAACTGGCAGGAGTCTTGAGAGCTTAATTTTAGCGCAGTTACGCCGCAGGAGCGGTAGATAATGTTTGGATTGTATATTTCATCAAGCATTTCTTTAATTTTTAAGTTAAATTCAAACTCAGAGTTTGTAGGGGTTTCAAGAGAAACTTTTGCACTTAGTATGTAAAAATCTTTTGTTCTTAGCATAATACTTATTACGCCTGATGTAAGCGAGTGAAATCTGAGCTTCTTGCAAACTCTGTGGCAGTGGTAGTTTAGGGCGTTTATTATGTAGTTTTTATCCGATGTAAAATTGGCAAAAGAGGCGGTTTTTTGTATGCTCTTTGGAAGTGTTTCGTTTGGATTAACGGGGCTTGTGCACTCACCTAAGAGCTCATATTTTAAATCCAGCCCGACTTTGCCCATTACGCGCTTAATCCAGGCGTCATTTTGTGAGGTGAAACTGTAGGCGCTTGAGATGTAGTGTTTTCTTAACAGTGCTGCCGTGTTTGCGCCAACACCCCAGATATCTTCTATTGAAGTGTTTTTTAACTCTTCTTTAATTTCTCTGTAGCCTATTTTGTATGTTCCTATTGAGGAGTCTTTTTTGTTCAGTTCTTTTGCCTTTTCGCAGGCTAGTTTTGCAAGAGTTTTTGAGTAAGATAAACCTATAGAAACATCTATTCCTATCTCTTCTTTTATATCTTTTCTTATTTTTTCAATTATTTCTTCATATGAGCACCGATGCAGCCTTCTTGTTCCGCCAAGGTCAAGAAAAGCTTCATCAATTGAATAAACTTCAACTGTTGGCGTGTAGTCATAAAGTTTTGTCATCACTCTTTTAGAAATTTCATTGTAGCGCGCGTGGTTTCCTGACAGGTAAGTGATATTTTTAAATTGTTTTTTTGCCATAAAATAAGGCATTCCCATTTTTACCCCAAGGGCTTTTGCCTCGTTTGAGCGTGCAACAATGCACCCGTCGTTATTGGATAATACACATATGGGTTTACCTTTAAGCTCGGGGCGAAAGAGTACTTCGCAGGAGGCAAAAAAGTTATTGCAGTCAACAAGGGCTATTACATTGTATTTTGGCACTAGAATCTCCTTGTTATACCTGTTGCAACGCCAAATATTGTAAGAGAATTTTTGGGATAAATATTCCCGTATTGAGGATTTGCCGCCTCAAGCCAGACTTTCTGCCCTTTTTTGCGATAGGTTTTAAGCGTAAAAGAGCCGTCAATGTTAGCGAGCACTATATCCCCATCCTGCGCATCGGAGGTCTTTTTAATGCTTACATAATCACCCTCAAATATTCCAAGTTCCACCATAGAATCGCCCGAAACCCTAAAAACAAAGACACTTGGGCTATCCAGTTTTAGCATTTCATCAAAAGAAATTCTCTTATCTACAATATCATCAAGCGCATTAGCAAAGCCGGCGCGTACTTTTATGGCAAGCAGTGGAGCGCCTGTGGTGGGTTTAATATATAATCTTCCCGAACGCTCTTTAACTAAAGACAAGCTTTTTAGAGCTTTTAGGTACTGAGCGATTGAATTTTTTGACTTGTAGCCGAGATTTTCTCTTATAACCTCTAAGCTTGGCAGTGCATCTTTTCCGTACGTTTGTGCTAAAAGTTCAAAAAAGTTTTGTTGTTTTTCGGTTAAATTTTTCATAATATAATTATGTACGATTGTACATAAAAGTCAAATATTTTTTTCTTATGGTATAATCACTATTGTTATGTTTTTTTAGGATGTTGTCATGAAAATTGCTCAGGTAAGTACTCGTCGCACACAGAAAAATACACTTAATTTTATAAATAATAAAATTGAGCCAAATGTTCAAAATGTAAAAAAAACTCCTCGGGGTGTTACTTCAAAGGTAAACAATGTTTTTATAGGGATAAATTTTTTAATTTTAGCAGTGTGTTTGGCTGAACCTTTTTTAAGAAAAAAAGGTTTGGAGCTTGAAGGTGCGCTTTTGAAAAAAAATATAAATCAAGCAAATGGTGACATGAGAGGAATTATATCAGGCTTTCAGAAAAAAGCAGATGAAGTTTCAAATTTAATAAAACAGGGTTTTGAAAACTCTTTTGAGGATGTTTATGAAGATTCAAAGCTGCTAAGAAAGTTTGTGAGTGTTAAAGATTCTAAATTTCCAAAAATTATGGAAGAATACTCTAAAACAAGTGGCGAACTTTTTAGAAGGACGGGCTTTTTGGATTCTGAGAATTTTAACAGTGTAGAGTATCGTGGAACTAAAGACTTTTTTGACCTGATAAAAGTAAGGAAAAACAAGCTGCGCGGTATATATAATGGTGTTACTAAGAATTCATCAAATAGCGAAACATATGACGCAATGGTTGAATTTTGTCAAAGTGGAAAGGTATTTGCAAAGAATTGTTTTTTAACAAAAGGTAAAGATGGCAAGAAAACTTTTAAAACGGACAGAGCTTTTGTTTTTATGGGTGAGAATGATAATATAAAATCTGTTTTAAAAAGAATAAGATATACGGGCGCTCAAGTTTCTCTCTCAAAATCATTTGTATATAAAAATAATACTTTATCAGGAATTGTAATAGATTCTGTTTTTGAAAATGGTTATTCGCCTAGTTATATGGAGTTATACAGAAGAAATAAAGAAGGCAAGATGATTGGCATTAAAACTAGAGAATTTGATTTAGAAAATCTTGATGATTATTTTTTGTATGAATTTTTTGAGCTTTAATCTTATTTTGCGCTAAAATTAAGACATGAAAGTAAGACTAACGGAGCTTTTTATAATATGTGTTAAAGTAGGCGCACTGCTTTTAGGCGGCGGGTATGTTATCGTGCCGCTTTTGGTTAATGAGTTTTGCGAAAAAAGAAACTGGTTCACAAAGGAAGAAATTATTGACTTTTATGCTATGGGTCAGTGTGTACCGGGGATTATAGCGCCAAATACCATAATGTTTTTGGGCTACAAGTTAAGAGGCAAAACTGGCGCTATGTGCGCACTTTTGGGCTTAACTTTAGCTCCTTTTGTATCAATTCTTTTGCTCGCGTCTTTTCTGGGGATGATAGCAAAATCGGTCATTATGAACGATATTTTTTGGGGCGTTAATATATCAATAATCATACTGATTTTTTTAACAGTAAAAGAGGTGTGGGGAGTTTCGGTTGTTGATAGAGCAACTTTTCTTATATTTTTATTTGCCTTTATATCTTGCTTAATGGGGGTTTCGCCCGTTATTATAATCATTCTTTCGGCCCTTTTTGGTGCTTTTAGAGTCCTTTATATAAGGAGATTGAAAGAATGATTTTAGTCCTTTTGTGTATGGAATTTGCAAAAATAGGCTTTTTCTCTCTTGGCGGAGGGTATGCAACATTGCCGTTTTTGTACCATATGTCAGAAGTTTACGGGTGGTTTAGCCCGCTTGAACTCTCAAGAATGCTTGCAATTTCAAGTATTACACCGGGGCCTGTAGGGCTAAATGTTGCTACTTTTGCGGGGTTTAAAACAGCAGGTATTATAGGGTCTTTAATTGCAACTATGTCAATTATGCTGCCGTCTTTTTTGATGGTTGTGATAATTTCAAAAATGCTTAAAAAATTCAAAGACAGCCCCTATCTTGATTCTGTAATGTATGCTCTAAGACCCGCAACGGCAGCTATGTTGGGGGCGGTTGCCTTTAGATTATTTAAAGATGCCATTATAAGAAATAGCGATTTTTCGGGTGTAAATCTCCTAAATCTTCAAAACTATGTTGATTTAAAAGGCTTTTTGCTGCTTTTTATTTTATTTTTAATAAGTTTAAAAATAAAAAAAGACCCGCTTATTTTTCTTGCATACGGTGCAATAGCAGGGATTTTGCTTCACATTAACCATATAATTTAGCTCATGTAATATTTTCTCTGCTGCAGGGTTAGCCTTTCAATAGAATACCTTAGCATAGTCCTTGGCATAGTTTTGTGGTATTTATCAAGGAAATTAAGAAGAGTTTTTTCATCTTTTTTACCCACTTCTCTTAGCATCCACCCCAGAGCTTTTTGCATAAGGTCGTGTTTGTGCTCAAGAAATTTTTGCGCAAGCTCAAGTATTATACTAAAATCTCCGCTTTTAATGACGCTTTGCTGGGATACGACCGCCATTCTCTGCGACCAGAGGTGGTTGCTTTTTGCAAGTTCATTTATTATTTTCGGGTTTTTTGTTTCAATGTAATTTGCCCCGATAATCTTTGGTGCGCTTAAGTCTACCAAGTCCCAGTTGTTTATACGATGAGTATTTTTTGTATAAAGATTTAAAATGTCTTCTTTTTTGTCTGTTTTTTCATATATTAAAACCATCATCAAAAGCGCGCAGAGGCGAATTTCATGGTAGGGATCATTTAGCATATTTTGCAGATAATCAAGCGTTACTTTGTCGTAGTATTTTTTTGCAATAACCCTGTTATTGGGAACGCATATGCCTAAAAACATATCCCCATAGCCATATTGCCCCTTTTTGGTTTTAAAAAACTTCATAAGGTGTTGGGCTTTTTCTTTGTTTTCTAAATTTTTTAAATCTTCAATTGCTCCCATAAAAAAATTATACTATGATATTTTTAAATAATAGGGGGTAAAAATGAAAACTATTAGTGTTGATAAAAATAAATGTACTCACTGCGGGCTCTGTGTAAGCGATTGCGTCAGCGGTTGTATAGGTTTTGACAGTGAAAATTTTCCAAAAACCAACGATGAGGCAAGGTGTATTTCTTGTCAGCATTGTCTTGCAATATGCCCGACAGGAGCGCTTTCATTTAACGGTAAAAGCCCTCAAAACTCTTCTACTGTAGGGTATAATGATATTTTAGACATTATAAAATCAAGAAGAAGCGTAAGGCAGTACTTGGATGAAGAGATACCTGAAGAAACTTTTAAAAAATTAAAAGACATGCTCCCGTACATTCCAACAGGTTGTAATAACCACTCGCTGCATTTTTCAATAGTTGAGAAAAAATCTGCAATGGATGTAATCAGAAAAAAAGTTAACGATTTGCTTGTAAAAACTATGTCATATAAGGCGCTTTCCCCTATTATGAATAAGTTTTCAAGATATAAAGATGCTTTTTTAAACGGAGAAGATGTAATTTTTAGGGGCGCTCCGCATATGATTGTGGTTTCATCCCCTCTTAGCGCACCTTGTGCTAATGTTGACCCGATAATAGCACTTAGTTACATTGAGCTTTACGCTCAGCACTTGGGTCTTGGTACTTGTTGGTGCGGTTTTGCGCAGGCATGTTTAAAGTTTTTCCCGCAGTTGTGCGAAATGCTTGAAATACCATCTGGGTATAAGCCTGTTTATGTAATGCTTTTAGGCTTACCTAAGGTAAAATATCAAAGAATGCCACAGCCTGAGCCTTATGAGATAACATCAATTAAAGAAATTCACAAAAAAGACTCTTGCTTTTTCTGTAAGGTAAAAAGATTTGTGACGAATTTTTTAAGGTAAGAGGTAATTTATTTTATTAATACCCCTGTTTTATTAAAACAGGGGTATTAATGCATGTTTACTTATTTTTGTTGTAGCCGCATTTTGGACAAATTCCATTAGAATTTAGCGCTATACCGCACAGAGGGCAGCGCTCAAGCGTTCTGTTGACTTCATAAGTTTCGCTCGCCGCATTAACTCCGCTTGTAAATGTAATTTTTGAAATATTTAATTTGTCCTTTAAAAGTTCATATACAATTTTAATCATACCCTCAACTGTCATTGTTTCTTTTGTAACAACGAGTCTGCAATCAGGGTATGCTGTTGCAAAGTCTGTTTTAAAGGCTGCACCTTTCATTGTGTTTTGCGGTGCACCGTTTTTAATGCCTTGTTTATCATAAACTTCTAAGATTGCAGGTAATAGTGGGTCGTCTTCTCTTAGTATTGTTGCGTGGTCAAAGTTTTTCAATACCGCCCAAGCCGTTTTTTGAATTTCGTTACAGGGAAATACCATATTCACACCTGTGTTTATAGTGTCTTCAACCTCAATAGTTAACACTCCCGTGTGCCCATGCAAGTATTGGGCTTCGCCCTTAAATCCGTAAAATCTGTGTGCATACTGCAAGTCAAAAGTCGTGATTGATTTCATGCTTTTCTCCTTTTTACACTATATAAACAAGTTTGAATTAGCACCGTTGCTTTCTGCTATGTATTTTGCAACGCCTGCTATTTCAACGCCCTCAATGAGTTCTTCTTCTTTGATACCCATAACATCCATGGACATATTGCAAGCAATAAACTTAATACCGCTTTTTTGTGCCGTTTGTATGAGTTCATTTAGGGTTGATATGTTTTTATTTTTCATTACCCATTTCATTAATTTTGAGCCAAAGCCAAGCATATTCATTTTAGACAATGTCAGTTTGTCTGCTCCGTTTGGCATCATAAGAGAAAACATATTGTCTATAAAGCCTTTTTTAACTTTTTTGTTTGGTTTTCTAAGGACATTTAAACCCCAGAAAGTAAAGAACATAACGACATCCTTACCGCTTGCCTTTGCTCCGTTTGCAATGATAAATGAGGCGAGCACTTTGTCTAAATCATTTGAAAAAACTACTATGGTTTGAGCGTTTTTATCATTATTTTGTTTATTTTGGACTGTTCCTTTTTGTATTGTAGCTACAATTTCTCTGCCCTCGTTTTTTATCTCTAAAAGGCTGTTTCCGCTGCTGCTGCACCAAGCTCCGATGTCAGATTTAAAGCCTTTGTCATTGCAGTGTATTTCAAATACTTCACCGTCTTTTGCCTTATTAATTGCATCTGATACTTTCATAATGGGCCCGGGGCACTGTAGCCCCGTTGCATCTATTATGTTTTTCTGACTATTTAAGGCAACATTTGCGCATAGCGCGGTTTTTGGCACAGTACTTAGGGTTTTTGTTAATTCTTTGTACAATTCAAAGCCGCCGCACAGTGAATAGACATTGTTGTAGCCTTTTTGAATTAAAATCCTTGAAGCACAGTAGCTTGTATAGCTTGTGTTACAGAATAGTACCACCTTTTTATCTTTTGGAATTTCATCCGTTCTTTTTCTTATTTCATCTATGGGTATATTTATAGCGCCGTTAATTGTGTTTGTTTTATAAGAAACAGGAACTCTGACGTCGATTAAAAGAGCGTCACTCAAATCTTCCATATAGGCAGGTTTTACAAAGCCCCTTAATATATTATCGGCATTCATGCCTAAGATATTAACAGGGTCTTTGGCCGATGAGTAAGGCGGCGCGTAGCATAGCTCACTATCAAGCATATCTTGAACAGTGCCGTTAAGGCGCATAACTGAGCTAATTACATCTATTCTTTTTTCAACCCTGCTATCTCCTACGGCTTGCGCACCGAGGATTTTACCTGAGTTATCAAAAATAAGCTTAAATAAAATCTGAGTTGAATTGGGGTAATAGCTGGCATGTGACCTTGAGAAAGTGTAGGTTTTCCAATAGGGGATTTGTTTTTGTTTAAGTTGTTTTTCATTGTTTCCGACACTTGCAACAGTCAGGTCAAAAACCTTTATTACTGATGTACCTTGAGATTTTTTGTAAGTTGATTTTATGTTACATATATTATCCGCTATAATTCTTCCTTGTCTGTTAGCGGGCCCTGCAAGCGGGATTAGGGTATTTGTATTTGTTACAAAGTCTATTATCTCAACACTGTCGCCAGCAGCGTAGATATTACTGTCGGATGTCTGCATAAATTCATTTACAATAATGCCTCTTTGAACTTCAAGCCCCGAGTCTTTTGCAAGTTTTGTTTCAGGTTTTACGCCAATTGCCATAATAACTATGTCAAAAGCTATTTCCTTACCTGAATTTAGGATTATTGTATTTTCTCTAAATTCTTTTACGCCGTCAGAGAGTATCAGTTCAATGCCGTTTTCTTTCATTGTGTTTTGTGCAAAAGTTGCAACTTCACTATCAACAGGAGCTAAAATCTGCTCCGCAAGCTCTACAAGGGTTGTTTCAAGCCCCATTTCACAGAGGTTTTCTGCCATTTCAACTCCAATAAACCCGCCTCCTATTACAACGGCTTTTTTCGAGTTGTTATTTTTTATATAATCTTTTATTTTATCCGCATCAGATAGGTTTCTGACACTGAATACTTTGCTTGAGTCCATTCCTTCAAAGTTTGGAACAATGGGTGAAGCACCTTGTGCAAGAACGAGTTTGTCGTATGAAATATTTTCTCCGTTTTGCGTCAGTACGGTTTTATTTTCTCTATCTATTGATACAACTTCGGTGTTTAATTTAACGTGTATATTAAACCAGTTTTTAAATTTTTCGACAGATGAAACAAGGATTTTTTCTCTTTCGTTTATCACCCCTGAAACATAATAAGGCAGACCGCAGTTTGCTATAGATATTTCATTTGTTTTTTCTAAAATTAATATTTCGCAGTTTTCATCCAATCTTCTTAATCTTGCCGCACAGCTTGCACCTGCTGCTCCGCCGCCTATTATAACAGTTTTCATAAATCACCTCATATTGTTGACAATATTAGAATATTATAATATACTAATATTGTCAAGAGGTAAATATGAACGCACAAGAATACTCTGAAATTTTTAAAGCATTCGCTCATCCGCTCAGATTAAAAATCGCCTGTGGATTAATGCATAAAGGAAAATGCAATGTAAATACCATGGTTGAGAGATTGGGAGTCTCCCAGTCGCTTATTTCTCAGCATCTTAATATCTTAAAAAATTGCGGGGTGATAAAGGGCTATAGAGAGGGTAATATAATCTGGTATAAGCTTGAAAATGAACTTGCGCTTATGTTATTGAAGAATATTGAGTTGAAATTGTGCAATGAGTGAATACCGGTATAATTGAACTTCTGATAATAGATTAAAAACTCAATAAGATAGATATTTTATAAGAAAAGTTTAATCCTACAAATTAGTCTTCAAAAGAATTTAGTAATTCTTGCAATTCAGTAAAAAATCTTGAAAGATGATAACCATCGGCAGCAGCATGGTGTATATTAAACGAAAATGGAAGTGTTGTTCTGCTGTTTTTTCAACATATTTCCCCCGGGTAATTACTGGAGCTAAATATTTTCCTTCATCAAAAACGTGTATATCAAAACTTTTATAATTCCAAAATAAATTATATCTTTTCCAATTTTTATCTTTTATTTGAACATTTTTCTTGGATATCAAATGCAATATCTTTTGCAAATTTTTCCTTGAGTCCTATATTTTTTGCCACGGCTACAATATCATCTAAAGTCGGATTTTTGCCCTCGCCATTAATTGTTGTCGCATGTTCCCCATTAAATGAAAAGCTATAAGTCAAATCATACGCAGGAGATAAGTGCCACTCTTTTTTTGTATCATCAAAAAGAAAAGAAAAATTCTTTGAATGGTCATCTCGATTATGAGCAAATACATTAAAACACATCAACCTGAATAATTGTTCAACATCCCGATAATTTCTTGTTAATTCAAGTGTTAATTTCATCAATGTATTGTAATCAAGATTAGGAAGCCTGTGGTTTGTCTCTAAAAGTCCGCTAACTGATACCATATGAACTTTTTTACGGTTTTTACGGTCAAACCTTTTTATCCCAAAATATCCTGAACAAATTTTAGAAGGGAAAAGCCTTGTTTCAGTCATATTTATTCCGCAATCTTTTGCACATAGTGAATATTGATATTCTTTTTCTCCAATATTTTTAGGATCAGATGAAGATGGGAATTTAATAATCCAGTCCTCGTTGTCAATCGATGTTAAAATCTTTGGTCTTGCACCACCGGATGAGCCGCCTAAGACAAAAAGTTCGTCCAAATTGTTTGAATTTTGGGATTCTAATATTTTCGAACACTCTTGAGCAAGAATGTCATAATCAGAAATGTTATTTTCAAATTCAAACCTATGTTCAGGCTTATATGTCAAAGCACCCATTCCACTTTCTTGCACAACAGCAAGTCTATTGAGATTATCTATTTCATTAGGATTAATTTTATTTTTCAAAAATAATCTGTCAACAAGTAACCGTCCCCAACCGTCAGGCAAACTGTCATTAAAAACTCCAAATAAACCACCAAATGGGTCATATTTGGGAATAAAAACTTTCTTGATGAACGGCAAGCTAAAAGGTGAAATACTGAACCCGTTATTTAACCAATCTGAATCATATTCAAAAGCAACAACTCTATCAGGAGTTTTTGCAAGAGTGCCAACTAAAATATCGTTATAAAAAACTTTTAAATATTTATAGTTATCCATTTATAACCTCATCAATTGAGTTGTAGTTTTTTTGGGTGAACAAATTTTCCAAATCTTGCTCTAAATTAAGAACAATTAGGATTTTTATAAAAGAATTCAAAGATATTTCATACTTGGACTCAAACCTTTTAATAGAACCAAGACTAACACCTGATTTAATTGCTAGTTGAGCCTGAGAAATTTTAAGCTTTTTTCTATGTTGCTTAATTTTCTCAACCAATTCTTTTGCTATATCATTAGGAGTTTTAGGATTAAATAAAAAATTATTCATGGATAATATATTATACTTTTTTAACTAAAAAGTCAATATTTAGATAATATATTATCTAATATTTTAAAAGACAAATAATACAACAAAATGAAGTTGTGTTGTATTTTGGGGTAAATGTATAGAGGTAGGATAAAATAGATTTTTGCAGGTGGTAGTTTTTGAACACTTTTTGAACGCTGTTTAAATGTCGTTTAAAGGGTGTTTAAATTTTGTATCATTCGACTTTACTTTTTATATGGAAGAAGCAATCATTGTCTGTGATTAGACGAGTTTGAAAATGAATGTAGTACAACCTATAAAAAAGATAGAAGATATTCAAAAGATTAAAAAATATTTGGCAAAAAAGCCAAGAGATGCACTGCTTTTTAGTTTTGGGATAAATACGGGACTCAGAATATCAGATATATTATCGCTTGATGTTGGGGATGTAAAGGGGCGAGATTATATTGAAATTAGAGAGAAAAAGACGAATAAGTATAAGAAATTTCCGCTTAATAGATTTTTGAAGGAGGAGATTGATGTATTTGTAGAAGGATTGCCAAGTGAGCAACCGCTTTTTTATACACAAAAACATTGCAGGCTCGATAGAGCACAGGCGTATAGAATTTTAAATAAGGCAGCACAAACCGTTGGAGTGAATGAAAGGATCGGAACACATACACTGAGAAAGACATTCGGGTATCATCATTATAAAAAATATAATGATATAGTACTCCTGCAAAAAATCTTTAACCACTCTTCGCCATCAGTAACACTTCGCTACATCGGCATCGAACAAGACACAATCGACGAAAGCTATATGAATTTTTATCTGTAGAAATTTCGTTGTGCTAATAGACTTAAAAGTAATTATTCATAACTTCCAATTTTTCTGCCGTATTTGTCGTATTCGGTAATTCTACCAGATGAGTCTTTTTTGAATGAGCCTAATTTTTGTCCGTACTTATCATATTTTGTAGTTACGCCATTAGAATTTGTTTTGTAACTACCAGTTTTCTGACCATACTTGTCATAGGAATTATATCCAGAAGAGGTCTTTTTATAGCTTCCAGTCTTTTGTCCATATTTGTCATACTTGTTATAGCCAGAGGAAGTTTCTTTATAAGAACCTGTTTTAGAACCGTATCTGTCATAAGAATTGTAGCCTGAAGTTGTTTGCCTGTAAGAACCTGTCTTTTGACCATACCTATCATAGGAAGTAACTGCAAAAGCAACATTTGCAAAGAATAACATTAACAATAAAACTAAGAACTTTTTCATAGACACCTCTTTTTAAATATAACGAAAATTTGGTGGAATATGTTTAAAAATATTTTAACATAATATCATGTCCAAAATGGGGACAGTAAAAATGTGTTTGAAAATTTTACAAATATAACTTTGAAGCATATTTGTGGTAGTATAAAAACATGAGAAGTATTGTAATGACTAAAGAAACAAACAACCCAAAATACAGTATGGCTTTTACTACTTGTAGTCTGTTAAACAGTGAATCAATTCAAGTTGCAGAATTATATTTAGAACATAAAAATTGGTCTCAAGTTTCTAGGATTGCTACTGATAGCAATCTTCTTCAATATAGAACCGTTAGTGCTCTTAAAAGAACGCTAAGTGAAATTGTTTCTAGGTTAAAATTATTGTCAGATGAAGCAATAAATCTGCTTGTAAATGGTTATAAAGAAGAAAAACTACAAATATTATGGCTTGCAGTTTGTTTGAGATACCCATTTATTTATGAGTTTTCAGTTGAGGTCGTTCGTGAAAAATATAGGAGTATGCAATACAAAATAGAACAATTTGATTTTGATGCATTCTTTAATTCAAAAATGAATTATCACGAAAGTCTTGAAAACATAACCGAAACTACAAGAAAAAAATTAAAACAAGTTTTATTCAAAATGATGAAAGAAGCAGAAATTATCGACAGAGATGATAATGTTCAGGCATCTTTATTATCAGAAAAGATAATTAGTGTTGTTGACAATATGAATCATGAATACCTGATGGTATTTCCGAATTAAAACAAAGTAGGCAATATGAATAAGAATTCACCAAGAGAAAACTTTAAACATTTGTTGAACATTTTATCAAGTGATCGATTTCTAAAAATGGAAATCAGGAGAAATGATGTCCCCTTTTTTATAGCTGATTATAAAATAGAGAAACAGGATGAAATGCTTGATGTAATCGAAAAATTAAAAAATAATCTTTCAGATAAAAAAATAAAAGTTTTAGACATTAATTTATATGATTTATCAAATGATATTTTAAAGAAAAATGGTGATTGGGATTGGTATATGGAAAATGAAACATCAAGCTATAAAGATGTTTTAAAAGAAGAATTCCAAGCAATATTAGATGTTCAAAATATTATAGCTCCTGCAATAGCAGGAAAACTCAAAACTGACTACGACATTTTATTTATAACGGGTGTTGGTGAAGTTTATCCTTATATCCGTTCACATAATGTTTTAAATAACTTGCAAAAATTTGCAAAAGATAAGCCTTTGGTTCTTTTCTTTCCTGGAGAATACACAATGTACGAGGATACTAGTTCAAATTTAAAGTTATTCTCTGTTCTGCCAGATGATAAGTATTATAGGGCAACAAATATTTATGAAATCGATGAGGTATAATAATGGGATTAAGTTTGGTAGATTTTTTCAAAAAAAAGATTAATCGAGAAATTAACGGCGTAATTAAAGCTGACGAATTTGATGCTTTAGAAAATGAAGTTGATGAATATGTCTTAACCGATGAAGTTGCAAAGAGGATGGAAAACTTCCTCGAAGAATATAACAATTACCACAAAATGAACGGTGTGTGGATTTCAGGTTTCTTTGGCTCAGGTAAATCACACCTTTTGAAAATGCTTGCTATATTGCTTGAAAATAAAGAAATTAACGGAAGAAAAGCAATTGATATGTTTCTTTCAAAATGTGAAGGAAATGACTTTTTGCAGGCTGATATAAAAAAATTAGCATCAATCCCATCTCAAAGTATTTTGTTTAATATTGACCAAAAAGCCGATGTAATTGATAAAACTGAAAGAGATGCTCTTGTTGCAGTGTTTGTGAAAGTCTTTGATGAAGCTTGCGGATATTACGGGAAACAAGCATATATTGCACAATTTGAAAGACAATTAGATAGAGATGGTTTATTTGATAAATTTAAAGATGAATTTAGGAAAAATTCAAATCAAGAATGGACATTCGGTAGAGATAGAGCAACAAGATATTATAAAGAGATTGATAAGGCATATAATTCAATTACAGGTCAAAATGTAGAGAATATTCTTGAAAAATTCAGAGGTGATTATCACTTATCAATAGAGGATTTTGCAGACAATGTTAAAGACTATCTAGCAACAAAACCATCTAACTTTAGATTAAACTTTTTTGTAGATGAAGTTGGTCAATTTATTGCAACAAATGAAAAATTGATGGTTAATTTGCAAACTGTTGCAGAAAGTTTGGAAACCAAATGCAAAGGTAGAGCTTGGGTTATTGTAACGGCTCAAAACGATATGAGCAAAGTTCTGCACGAAATGGAAAATAGAATGACATCTGATGATTATACTAAAATTCAAGACAGATTTAGTATAAGAATGAATCTTACAAGTGCGAATGTTTCGGAAGTTATTCAAAAAAGATTATTACAAAAGAATGCAGAAGCAGAAAAAGAACTTGCAGTTCTTTATAATAAAGAACACGATAATTTTAGAACACTATTTGACTTTGCTGATGGAAGCCAAACATATAAAAACTTTGAAAATGAAAAACACTTTATTGACAGTTATCCTTTTGTACCTTATCAGTTTTCATTGTTCCAATCTGCAATTCAAAACTTATCAAAGCACGATGCATTTGAAGGTAGATATAGTTCAGTCGGAGAACGTTCAATGCTTGCAGTTTTTCAACAAGTGGCAATTACTGTAACTAATAAGGCATTAGGTGAACTTGCAACTTTTGATCAAATGTTTGATGGAATAAAGCTTTCTTTAAAAACAGATATTCAAAACCCGATTATAAAGGCTTCAAATAACCTTTCAAACCCGTTTGCAATTCGTGTTTTAAAAGCACTCTTCTTGGTTAAATATGTAAAAGAATTTAAGAGTACAATTAGAAATATTACAATTTTAATGTATTCTAACTTTGATGAAAACATCCAAACTTTAAATGAAAAAGTACAAGAAGCTCTTAATGTTTTAGAACAAGAGTCTTACATTCAAAGAACAGGTGATCTATATGAATTCTTAACAAGTAAAGAACAGGATATTGAAACTGAAATCAAAGGAATGGATGTTGATAGAGATGACATAAAAAATGAACTGCAAAAACTCATTTTTGACGATATCTTGGGCAATAATAAAATCAGGTATGCTGAAACTGGTCAGGACTATTCTTTTTCAAGAAAATTAGATGGAAAACTATTTTCACAGGAAAAGGAATTATCAATACAGATAATAAGTCCATTAAATGATGATAGAGATTTATTTGATGAAACAAGAATTAAAACATATTCTATTCAAAACGCAAACGATTTAATTGTATGCTTGGGAGAAAATTATAAACTGCATAAAGATTTAGTTCTTTATAAGCAGACTTATAAATATATCAATGAAAACCAAAATATGCACATTTCAGAAACTGTTAAAAATATTCTTGCAAATAAAGCTACGCAAAACAGAGAAAGGCTACAACAATTAAAAATCAGGATTAGAGAACTTGTCGGGCATGCTAAATTCTATATTAATGGTTCTGAAATTGAAATTGGTGGAGAAGAGCCAAAGGGTAAATTAATTCAGGGATTTAATCAATTAATATCAAGTGTTTATGTAAATCTTAAAATGCTTGGGGATGCTCAATATAAAGAAGATGATATAAAATACATTTTAACAAATAAACAACAATCATTACTTGATACGGGTTTGAGTGAAGTAGAACAGGAAGTTTTATCATTTATTAAACGAGAAACCGATAGTGGTTTAAGAGTAACAATAAAAAAAGCTCTTGAAAAATTCCAGACAAAGCCTTATGGATGGTCATACCCTGCGATTCTTTGCAATATTGCAAAATTATGTGCAAAACGTAAGATTGAATTAAAAGAAGATTCTAATATTTTAAATGATGCTGATTTAAATGCTGCATTAACTTCGACTGCAAGACAAAATAATATTATTCTTATGCCACAATTAGATTTTTCTCCATCTCAAATAAGAAATTTAAAAGATTTTTGGGGTGAGTTTAAAGACGAACCTGCAGGTGATGAAGATGCAAAAACATTAGCTTGCAATGTTGCAGAATTATTAAAAGAAACTTTAAATGATGTGAGAAATAAATTAATGCTTGAAAACGAATATCCGTTCCTAAAAGTTTTATATCCAGTTATGGAAATAATACAAAAAACAGTAGGTAAGCCATATAGTTGGTATTTGACAGATTTTAGAGATATTTCGGATGAGATATTAAATTTAAAAGAATCAGTTATTAAACCAATTGATAATTTTATGAATGGTACTGGCAGAGAAATTTATAGCGCAACAAAAACATTCCTTGTGTCAGAAGAATCTAACTTCCGATATATAAAAAATGATGGTGTAAATAGAATTAAAGAAATATTGGAAGATGAAAATTGTTATAAAGGTTTTGCAATTCAAAACTTGCAAGATGAAGTTAAGAACTTAGACAACCTCATTCAGAAAAAACTAAAAGAAGAAAGACAAAATGCCCACAACCTTGCAGATAAATTAAAACTAAATATTTCTGTCATGGATGAATATTTAAAAATATCAGATGAAGATAAGCACAAAATAGAAAAAATATTCTCTGACTTTATTGTTTCAGTTGAAACAAATAAGTTAATTGCATCTATTAAGGATTCAGCAAATAATTTTGAGGCAATAACATATATTAACTGTTTGAATGAGGTTATTCGTCTTGCAACACCAATATCTGAATCTGAAGTTCAAGAAGTAAACAATGTTGATGAAAATCAGCCTCAAATGGTTGAACCTCAAGTTATATCTGCAAAAACAATTAAATCATCTTATTCTAAACCATTAATATCAAATGAAAATGAAGTTAATGAATATATTAATTCATTAAAAGATGCAATGATAAAACAAATTAGAAATGGGAAAAGGATACAAATATGATTAAAAATATTAATATTAATAATTTTACAGTATTTAAGAATACAAATATAGATTTTTCTCCAAAGATTAACATAATCATTGGAGAAAATGGTACAGGTAAAAGTCATTTATTAAAACTCTTATATGCACTAAATCTTAGTGATGGGAATGTTTCGGAAAGCGAAGCTGAAAAAACAATTTCTAACAATTTATTGAAACTATTTTTGCCTATTGATAATTCCCTATGGAAATTAAAATCTACAAATTCTAGTGGGCAATCCGAGATTAAAGTTCAATATTCTAATGATGATGAAATGCATTTTGATTTCAATATTAATTCTAAAAGTATTCGGATGCTCAATTATAATTCAAATCATACTTTCCCTAAATCTATTTTTATTCCTCCAAAAGAAGTTTTATCTTTTATGAAAGGGTTTAACAGTTTATATGAAAAGTATGATTTATCATTTGATCAATCATATAATGATATATGTATGTCATTAAATCTACCAGAAGTAAGAGATGACAAATTGCAAGAGAAAGTAAAATGGGCTATAAAAGAAATTGAAAATATTTGTGGTGGTAAATTTATTTTTTATGGTGGTGGGAAAGTAACTTTTAAAAGTAATGATACAGAATATTCTATAAATGCCATGGCTGAAGGTTTTAGAAAAATAGGAATGTTATCTCGTCTTTTAGAGACAGGGGTAATACAACCGGGTGAAAGTGGAGCATTATTGTGGGACGAACCGGAAGCAAATATAAATCCTAAGTTATTACGTTTTATAGTTGAAACTTTACTAGAACTTTCAAGAAATGGACAACAAGTAATTCTCGCGACACATAATTATATTCTTTTAAAATGGTTTAATTCATTGATAAATACAAATATGGATGACCATATATTATATCATTTTTTATATGTTGATAAAGAAACAAAAGAAGTAAAAATAAAGAGTACTGACAATTATTTAGAAATCACTCAAAATCCTATTTCTGAGACATTTGAAGATTTACTGGATTATGATATCGAAAAAGAAATGGGAGATTTGGGAAAATGATAATTGCGGAAAGTGATCTAGAATTTAATTTTTCGGATGCGTTGGATATACGAAAATTTGACGATCCGCAATGTCATGGACTTTCTCATTGCATGAAGGCAATTGATTTTATAGTTGAATTAAATAACGCTTATTTGTTTATTGAAATAAAAGATCCTTCAAATCCAAAATCAGGAGGATGTAATTTACAAAAGGATAAAGAAAAATTGACAAATGGTGAAATGCTAAAGTGTCTACAATTGAAATTTAGAGATACGTTTATATATAGGTGGGCAGAAGAAAAATTAGATAAACCTATCTATTTTTTAGCATTAATAACTCTAGAGCAACCATTATTAATTAGTTTCAATGAGAAATTAAAGACTGCTCTTCCGAGTTCACAAGCAAATTCTTGGCAAAAGCCTCTGGTAAAATCTTGTCAAGTATTAAATCTAGATTCTTGGAATCGGAATTTCCCTAAATGGCAAGTCAGACGATTAAGCACACAAACAAATTGAGGTATATATGGATACATCAAAGCTAAAAAAAATGGCACAATATATAAGAAGGCAGTTAATGAATTTTATTGAAGCAAAAATAGAATTCATTTTAGATGCTAACAGCATTGAGCGAAGAGAATCAAAAACGGCCATTGAAGCACTAGAAGGACTGATTAATGAAATCGGTAAAGAACAAGTTGTGGAAAAAGTAGCTTATACTTGGTTTAATCGTTTTTGTGCATTACGATATATGGAGGTTAATCATTATTCAAAAATTAATGTTATATCGCCTGTATTAGGTCAATTCCAACCGGAAGTTTTAGCTGAAGCCAAAATGGGATATTTTGATGAAAATGTTGTATCAAAACAAAATATAGAAAAAATTAAGGGATTATTGAACAATTCAATAACAAGTAACGATCCTCAAAGAGATGCTTATAAAATTTTGATTGTATCTTATTGCAATTATTATCATAAGCAAATGCCGTTTTTGTTTGAAAAAATTAATGACTATACAGAACTTTTAATGCCTGAAGATTTATTATCAGGAAACTCTGTTTTGGCATATATAAGAGAAACACTAACTCCTGATATATGTAAAGATGTTGAGGTTATTGGTTGGTTATATCAATATTACATTTCTGAAAAGAAAGATGAGGTTTTTGCAGATTTAAAAAAAGGTAAGAAAATTTCAAAAGAAAATGTTCCTGCTGCAACTCAAATATTTACACCAAAATGGATTGTAAGCTATATGGTTGAAAATTCTGTTGGTAAGCTGTGGTTAGAATCTCATCCTGATAATAAACTACAATCACAATTTAAGTATTACCTTGAATCAGCTGAACAAGAAGATGAAGTAAAGGTAAAACTTGAGGAATTAAAAAACAAAGACCTAAAACCTCAAGATATAAAAGTTTTAGATCCTGCATGTGGTTCAGGGCACATTTTAGTAACAGCATTCTCTGTTCTATTTGAGATTTATAAATCAATCGGTTATCAAGAAAATGAAATACCTGAAATGATTTTAAAAAATAATTTATATGGTCTAGATATATGTGATCGTGCGGCTCAACTTTCTCAATTTGCAGTGATGATGAAAGCCAGAGAATATGACAGAAATATATTTAATAAAGTTAAAGATTTGCATATCTGTTCAATTAAAGACACTGACTGGATAGATGTATGGGTTGAAAAAGAACTTTTGCAAGGTGTCAAAGATGAAAAATATGCAAAAGAACAAATAGATTTATTAAAAAATACATTCCATGATGCAAAAGAATATGGTTCAATTCTTGATGTAAAAGGAATTGATTTTGATTTTTGGGAAGAAAGACTAACTTTTATAAGGAATCTTGCTCAACAACAAAACAATACTCCTAAAATAAAAGGAAGATTACCATATACATTAAAGCAAGCTCGTATTATGCAACAACAGTATGAATGTGTGATTGCGAACCCTCCATACATGGGAAATAAAGGTATGAGTCCTAAATTATCCGAATATGTAAAGAAAAAATATCCAATGTCAAAAGGTGATATGTTTGCAGTATTCAAAGAAGTTATTTTAAATCATACGAAACAAAATTATTATAGTGCTACTGTCAATCAGCACTCTTGGATGTTCTTAAGCAGTTACGAAAGTTTAAGAGAACACTTGTTGAATAATGCTTGTATAGATACAATGGTGCATTTAGGAACAAGAGCTTTTGAAGAACTTGCAGGAGAAGTTGTTCAGACTACAACTTATATAACGAGAAAAGTTAAATTACCTGAATATATTGGACGATTTGTTAAATTAACAGAATATCCGAATGCTAATTTAAAAGAAGAAATGTATTTAGAATTCAATCAAGGTAATATATATTATTGCAAACAAAATGGATTCCACTCAATACCGGGGGCGCCGATTGCATACTGGGCTAGCGATAGAGTCTTGAATCTTTTTAATAATGAAAAAATAGACAATAAGGTTTTATTTAGACAAGGAATGGCAACTTCGGATAATGATAGATTTTTACGTTATTGGTATGAAATTTCAATTCATAAAGCATCATTTAATAGTTCAGATTTACAAGTTGCTAAAGATTCTAAAATGAAATGGTTCCCATACAATAAAGGAGGTTCCTATAGAAAGTGGTATGGCAATTGTGAATATTTTGTTAATTGGGAAAATGATGGTAAAGAAATGAAAGAATATACTGCTTCTTTACCACAGGGTATGAATGTTAGATTAAAAAGTCGAGAATATTACTTTAAACCTTGTTATAGCTGGTCAAAAATATCAAGTGGGAGCATCTCCTTTCGATATTATCCAAAAGGATTCGCCTTTGATGTAGCAGGATGTTGTGTATTTGAATGCAATGAATACTTATATTACTATTTAGGATTGTCAAATTCTATTATAACAACAAATATTGCAAAACTGTTAAGTCCTACAATGAACTTTGAATTGGATCACTTGAAGAAGATTCCTATTTTATATCCAAAAACAATTGAAATTAAAGAAAAAATTGATAATTTAGTAAATCAAAACATACAAATCTCAAAAGACGATTGGGATAGTTTTGAAACATCTTGGGATTTTGAACAACATCCATTGTTGAGATTCTCTAATAGAAATAAAGGTCTTGTTGACTACAAAAATATTCATAAAGTTGAACCTATTACAGCAGGAGATAAAGTTCAAGATTGTTTCAACAAATGGAAAGAATATAAACAAGAACAGTTCAACAAGCTAAAAGCTAATGAAGAAGAATTGAACAGATTGTTTATTGAAATTTATGGACTTCAAGATGAAATGATCCCAGAAGTCGATGATAAAGATATTACAGTCGCTTTAGCAGATGAATTAAGGGATATAAAATCACTTCTATCTTATGCTGTTGGCTGTATGTTCGGCAGATATTCTCTTGATAAAAAAGGACTTGTTTTTGCAGGCGGAGAATTTAATAAAGATAATTATAAAACCTTTAAAGCAGATGATGATGCAATTATCCCAATACTATCAGAACATTATTTCTCTGATGATATAACTGAAAGATTTAAAAAATTTATAAAAATTGCCTTTGGTGATAAATATTATGAGGAAAACTTAGAATATATCGCATCAGTATTAGGCAAAAAGAATAATGAGACAGCAGATGATACAATAAGAAATTACTTCTTAAAAGATTTTTATAATGACCACGTAAAAATGTATCAAAAGCGTCCAATTTATTGGTTGTTCTCGTCAAAGAATGGTAATTTTAATGTTTTAATTTATCTACACAGATATAATAAAGATACCGTAAATAGAATTCTGAATAATTATTTAAGGGAATACAGAGGCAAACTTGAGCAATCAATACATAATGATAAACAGTTGTTGACAAGTTCGGCATCTGATAGGGATAAATCAAAGGCTCAAAAAGAAATAGAAACTGCACAAAAAATTGTAAATGAAGTTACAGATTATGAAAGAGATATTTTATATCCTATTGCGACAGAAAGAAAAGAAATTGACCTTGACGACGGAGTTAAAGTTAATTATTTAAAATTTGGTAAAGCATTAAAGGATATTGGACTAAAGGCAAAAAAATAATGAAAGATAGAATAGAACAATCATTAAAAGCATATTTTGAAGAAACAAGAATTGTGTTTTGGTACGATGACAAAGCAGAATTTAAAACAATATTTGAAGAATTAGAACTTCCCAATATTGAAAAAATTATTCTGAATAATAACGAATTTGCAGTTAAGTACCATGTTTTGAGAGAAAAACCAAAACAAAAATTCTTAATTTATCAAGCTTCACCGAAGCCAGATAATTCCCAAAATTGGCTTCTTGATGTTTTATTATCAAATATTGAATTTCATGCTGAACAATCATCTCTTTGTCTTGCTGAGCTCAATTTAGGTTATGAGTTTTCTTCAATTACACAAGACCATCCTGAATTTTTTAAGAATAAAAAGCGCCTGGAGGATTTGAAAAAACTACTTGATACCAAAGGGGAAACAACAACAAAAATACAAATTAAAATGCTTGCAGTCTGTGTAAAATCGGAAGCTTCACTTGATTCAATATTAAAAAAAATGTTTGATGAATATTCAAAAGGCAAAGAGGAGGGAATAAACCTTATTAAAAGATGTAATCTTGATAAATTTTTATTCCAAAGAATGCAAATACAATATGGCTATAAATCCACAGAACCGACAATAAAAGACTTCCTTTTGAAATTATTTAATGTTGCATATAAAACGGAACTTGGAGAAATTTTAAAAGATGATGAAAAACTAAATAACGATGCTCTTTCTCTTATAGGCGAGTGGAAAGACAGTCGCAATTACAGCGAATCGTTTGAGAAAATCTCAGATGAAGTTGCTGAGGATTTGGAAATTAGGAATGATTTAGAAAAAAGAGAATATAGAACTCTAATAAATTGTGATACTTACAAATATATTGATGCAAAAATAATCCATGGATTGATTCAGGATATTGAAAACAGAACGATTCAAAAGGATGAATGTTTGACTATTATAAACAATAGAAAACAAAAAAGATGGTTTAAACATCCTGCATTTGCAAATACATACAACGCACTTTATTTTGCATCTTTATTTATAAATAGTTTTGTTGATAAAATGTTCCAAATTGATGGGGTAGCTGACGGAATAAGAAAATATACAACTTCTTGGTTTAAAATAGACCAATATTATCGTAAGTATATTTATTTTGTGATTCAATCAAATCAAGTTTCAAAATTATCTGAACTAACTTCGATTATTGAAAAAAGATACTCTAATACATATTTGTTAAACTTGAATGATAATTGGCAAGTACAACTTGACAAGTTGCAGGCTTGGGAATTTCCAAAAGAAATTCAACAAAGAAACTTCTTTGATAATTATGTTGAACCATATCTTAAAAAAGATAAGAAAGTTTGTGTAATTATATCTGATGCTCTTCGATTTGAAATTGGGGATGAACTTGCTACTCAAATAAGACAAGAAGATAGATTTGCAGCAAAAACAGACTACGCAGTTACACTTCTACCAAGCTATACACAACTTGGGATGGCAGCACTTTTACCAAATAATGAATTAAAAATAAAAATAAATGAAGACAAGGAAGCAAAAAATGCCCCTGTAATGGTAGATAACTTAGATGCTACAGGTATTATAAACCGAATTAAAATACTGCAAAAGTATTCCGATAAAATAACGGCAATGACTTCAAATGATGTTTTATCAAAAACAACAGATGAATTAAAAGCAATATATAGAGATAACAACGTCATTTATATTTATCACAATATAATTGATCATCAAGGACACACTGACGAAAATAAAGTTTTTGATGCTACTGAAACAGCAATTACAGAGCTTATAAAATTAGCAACTAAAATGGCAAGCGCTAATGCTAATAATCTGATAATTACATCCGATCATGGATTTATTTATCAAAATAAAAAACTTGAAGATACTGATTTCTTATCAGTAAAAGCCGATGGCAATATTTTATATGATGATGTTCGTTATGTAATTGGTAGAAATTTAATTGATAATTCAAGCCTTAAAAAATATACATCAAACGACATTGGTTTAAACTGTGATTATGAATTTCAATTTGCAAAATCAATCAACAGACTTAGAAAACAGGGGTCAAAAGGTCAATATGTACATGGCGGTTTATCTTTACAAGAAATTATAGTTCCTGTAATTCAGATAAATAAGAAGCGTGAAAGTGATACAAACAATGTTGAAGTTTCTGTTTTACAGGGAAGTCGTATTATTTCATCAAACCAAATTGCGGTTAAATTCTATCAGGAAAATACTGTAAATGATAAACTGCAACCAAGAACACTTCGTATCGCCCTTTATAACAAAGACAATGAGTTGATTTCAAATATTCAGGAGATAACATTTGAATATACAAGTGAAACTCCAAGAGATCGAGAAACTGTTATTAAAATTTATCTGACTAAAAAAGCTGATGAAGCAAATGGGCAGGAGGTAAAACTTAAACTCGAAGAGAAAATTCAGGGTACTTCGCAATATAAAGAATACAAATCAGTTACATACCAAATACAAAAGACATTTACAACAGATTTTGATTTATAAAAAAGGATGGTGGCAATGGAAATTTTGGATAAAAAAATTAATGAAATATTTCCCGGCTGTGTAGTTCGTAAGGACTTAGTAAAAGAAGTCAAAGGAAACGCTATTGTTCCATCTTATGTCTTGGAATATTTATTAGGTCAATATTGTGCAACAAATGATGAAAGTACTATTATTGCAGGCATAGAATCCGTAAAAGAAATTCTTGCAAAGCACTATGTTAATAGAAACGAAGCAGAATATATTAAATCTACTATTAAAGAAAAAGGACGCTACAAAGTAATTGATAAGGTTAGCGTTAAGTTTAACGAAAAAACAGATTCGTATATTGCAGAATTTTCAAATCTTGGTATAAAAGGCATTGATATTCCATCTGAAATAGCTTATAAAAAATATCCGAGATTATTGGTTTCAGGAATTTGGTGTTTAGCTGACCTTGAGTATCAATATATTGAAGATAAGAATGCTTGCCCTTGGTTATTGCAGAGCATCAAGCCTATTCAGCTTGCACAGTTTGATTTTGAAGATTTTAAAGCAAAAAGAGCAATGTTTACAACAGATGAATGGATTGATTTACTTATGCAAAGCATAGGTTTTAATCCAGAAATGCTTAGCAGAAGAAAAAAATTCTTACAACTTGTTCGACTTATTCCATACTGTGAAAGAAATTATAATTTCATTGAACTTGGTCCTAAAGGAACAGGTAAAAGCCATATTTATACAGAGTTTTCACCTCATGGAACTTTGATTTCTGGGGGCGAAGTTTCTGCTGCAAAATTATTTGTGAATAATTCAAGAAAACATGATATTGGTTTAGTTGGGTACTGGGATAATATTGCATTTGATGAGTTTGCAGGTAGCTCAAAAAAAGTTGATAAAGCTCTTGTTGATATAATGAAAGGTTATATGGCTAACAAGTCATTCTCCAGAGGTGTTGAAACTCTTACGGCAGAAGCTTCAATGACATTTATTGGTAATACAAAGCACAATGTTCCTTATATGCTAAAACATTCTAATTTGTTTGAAGAATTACCTCCTCAATATTTAGACTCAGCATTCCTTGATAGAATTCATTTCTATTTACCGGGATGGGAAGTTGATGTTACAAGACCAGAATTATTTACTACAAACTACGGTTTTGTTGTGGATTATTATTCAGAAGCTTTAAAATGTCTAAGAAATTATGATTTTTCTAATGAATACAAGAAAGAATTTACTCTAGGAAATATTTCAGAACGTGATAGAACGGGTGTTATGAAGACATTCTCAGGGCTTATGAAGATTATTTATCCTGATAAAAAAGCTTCAACTGAAGAATTAGAAGAATTACTTAAATTTGCAATGGAAGGAAGAAAAAGAGTCAAAGACCAGATTTTAAGAATAGACTCGACTCTTCCACAAGTAGATTTTTCATATACAAGCAACTCCGGGTGTGAAGTACAAGTAAAAACAACAGAAGAAATCCAATACAAGGGTTTATATAACGGTGGTGTGGAAGATTCCGAAGATGAAGAAATTGTAACGGCTCCAGAAGTTACAGAAGTTGTAAAAGATGATTTCAAAAAGATTGAAACAAAAGAAGAAGAAATTAAAGATCATCATTTTGTGATTGAAGAAAATCAAATTGGTGTTACATTTGAAAAATTGTTTGGAAGATTATTTAATGGGGTAAAAAATATTGTGATTACAGACCCTTATATAAGGAATTTCTATCAAGCTGTAAACTTGATGGAATTGTTAGAAGTTGTTGATAAAGCTAAATCTGAAACAGATATTGTAACTGTTGAATTAATAACTTCTGCCGATGAATATAATGAACAAATACAGCGTAAAAACTTAAATTCAATAAGAGAATCTTGCTTACAAATGGGTATTGAATTTAGTTATCAATTCGATTCAAGTATTCATGCAAGAAGTATTGTTACTGATACTGGATGGAAAATTTTATTAGATAGAGGACTTGATATATTCCAAAATTGTGAAAGAAAAGATGCATTTCAATTCACAACAAGATTACAAAAGTACAGACCTTGTAAGAAATTTGAGATAACATATTTGAGAACATAAATATTTATGGATACAAAAGAAGCATCAAAAAAATTTCAGAATGGAAATTGGCAAGATAACGCTATTTTGTCTAATGGATATTATAGTTGGGATATGATGGCGGACGGTTATTTTAATGCTGCTAAT
Source organism: Candidatus Gastranaerophilales bacterium (assembly GCA_944325105.1). Classification (GTDB taxonomy): domain Bacteria; phylum Cyanobacteriota; class Vampirovibrionia; order Gastranaerophilales; family Gastranaerophilaceae; genus Galligastranaerophilus. The sequence continues at coordinate 145,863 of CALUYW010000001.1, forward strand.
ATCTTAGTGGGAAGTACAATTTGCCCTGAATTTATCAATGAGGAATATTTGTGTTGTAAAAATAAAGAAATTGGAGAACATTTATTTTCAACATGTAAAAATACCTTTATTTTCCCCATATTTTTCTTATATAGACATTATATTGAATTATCAATAAAAAAAGCTTACATAAGAATCAAGAAATGTAAGCTTGAAAATTCTAAAATTAAAGCTGAACATTCTCTAAGAATTTTGTTTAAAAATTTAAAAGACAATTATATGAATATGTATAATAGCAATATGTATCAAATGTATAAAAATTTAGAATTTAAACAATTACGACATAAGTTTCCGGAAATAGAACAGACTATACTTGAGTTCGATGCAATAGATAGTACATCTTTTAATTTTAGATATCCTATAGATAATAATGGTTGTCTTATCTTTAACAACAATGAAATAATTAATATAGAGAATCTAGCCGAAAAGATGCAGAAAATTAGAGTTTTCTTTCAATACCTAGATATTGCTTTAGATGAAATTGAAGAAGTAAAAAATATTATATTGGATTACACAGAATAAATATCCTTTCATAACATAAAATTATAATTTAGAGTTAATATAAGTATTTATTTCGTCCTCTGTTATTTGTATTTGTTCTATGCTTCTTGCTTCTGGAGAACTGAACCACTTATTGTAATATTCTACACTCCACATAATCTTTTCTTTGATATGTTCATTGTTTTTATTTAAATTAAGCATTTCTAATATTTCAAATTTAAAACTAATATGATCAAAATATGCACTTAATAGAAAAGTATTAAGAAATTTTTTATTATCTTTTAAATCTTGCAGACAGTATTGAGGTAACAAATCAGCAATTTCATTTTGAATAATTATTCTAGGATAAATGGCTTCTGTTTCTTCTATCTTGACTGCTCTCACTAAAGCTTCACCATATACGATATTCTCATTATAAAAGAAATCTCCTATAACTATTGCACCTCGAACTAAATTCCCATAACGAAACATTTCATTAGAAAAATTTGCTGATAAATTAAAAATTTTTGCAATTTTCTTCTCTTTATCAGGATCATTATCTGTAATTTTTGTAGCAAAAAGAATATTATCAGAAAAAATCTTAGTATAAATCTTATAGTTATTTGCTTCAGAAATACCATCTTTCATAATCATATTTAAGTAATTCAAGAAAGAATTATCTTTGTCGTAGCAAATTTTATTTGCACCTCCCAATACATCCAAATATGCAATACAATAACGAGAAGTTTTATAATCTGTTACAGGGAATCTTGCCATACCAGTTCTAACAGTCATGTTACCTCCTTTAAAATATATTATATCTAAAATTTGACTCAGACTAATCTTTGAGTAATGAATACGACACTTGAAAAGGAGGTCGTATGAGTAAAAGCAAGAAATACAAGATTAAACAAAAATATTTTGTAATTGCTAAATTTAGAGATACTTCTAAATTGCAAGAATCAATTCGTTTTTTTATTGAACACAATATATAAGTGGTATTATTATATATTTTCTTTCTGTGAAACTAATTGATAGGCTAAACTTGCCATTGATATATAATGTATTGCTAAGTTACGGTCTAATGCTTTTGCGGGAGTATGAGCTTTTTCATTGCGAAATTTTTGAATAGCCATATTTAAGTACTTAACTCCTTCACAAAAATCTTTATCTGTTTCATTTTCGGGAGTGTAACCAAATATATTTTCAAGATTATTATCGGAAAAAGCTTTATGTGCCTGCTCTTCTCCAGTTAGATTTTTTAGTTTTTGTCGGACAATTTTATAAGATTCTTCAACTGCATGATAATAATCCCCATTATTTAGATAAATATTTATATGTTCATATATTTCTGGTCTTATAACAATTTTTATATCATCACTTTCTATTTTATTCGTCATATATTCATTAGCTCCAATTTTTAAAGTAGGATACATAAGTAATTTATTAGCAATTTTCTCTATTTCTACAGAGAATTTTACATTCATTGGTATTGCTAATTCTCTATTACGGAATAATGCTGCAATTTCTAATAAGGTCATTGCAACGAGTTTATTGTTTTCGAGTTGCCAAAAGGCATGAAGTCTATCTGTCATAGAAGTTCCATAAATTAAATATTTATCATTATATATATCAATACCAAAATTTTGAAAAAATTCTGTAAAAGACTCTCGGTTAAACCTAACAATAAAACCTTTATCAAGTCGCAAGGCATTATCTAAATACATTTTATCCGCTGATGACAAATTACTCATATATATAAATACAGACTAAAAACAAAAATCTGTAATTATGTAACTTGATTTCATTTTAACTTCGAGTGATGAATACGACACCTAAAAAGGAGGTCGTATGAGTAAGAGTAAGAAATACAAGATTAAACAAAAAGATTTTAGGAAGTTAGAAAAATTAGCTGAGCGGATTTATAACACTTCTGTTGTTATTGATTATTTTTGCAGGACGCAACAAGAGATTGAAGAGCTGTATAATCTTACTCCAATTGTAGAAAATTTAAGGCGAGATTCTGATACTGTAAACGCTTATTTTATAAATTATCCTTACAACAAGAATTTTTAAATGGCATTTAAAACCTGTTTTAATACCGTTCAAAAAGTGTTCAAAAAATGAATTGTGTCTGAATGATACGTTTTGAGAGAGTTTGCTTGATATTTTACTCATTAAGAGTGATGAATGTCATTGCTGATAAGAGGTAACAATGATTGAATTAGGCAAAAAATACAAACTTAAAAAGATTAAAGGTTTTGAAAACTATGATAATGAGTACTACAAAGTAATTGGATTCTACAACTTCGACACTGTAATTTGTGAAAACACCTACGGAGAAAGATTTGTGTTTATGAAAGAGTTTTTAATAGACCCACAAAAACCTGATGATATTTATTCAGATTTGATACTTGAAAGGAAAGAATAATGACAGAAAAAGACTATACACTCTACGGAACAAAGGTTTTAAACTTAAAAACACAAGAAATCGGCTTGTTGATTTGTATTTGGAAAAATAAGTTTGCTGATGCAGAGGTAGATTACGCAACTTGTGTTGATAAGCAAGGCAAAAGATACAACATAGAGCTTGATAATATAAGAGGGTTTGAAGATGATTTTGAAAAATAAGCTTACAAGAGAAACTTTAGAAATAACTTATTCTGAATTTAGAAAAAAGTTTGTAAAAGAAATTAGGAATGCTTTTGAAAGTTATTGCAGAACACAGTTAAATAAGTATTCTTATAACTTTAAAGATGATAACTCAATGGAATATAATTTTTATTTCCAATTACAATGGAACTTTAATCACTTTGGAAATTCTATTTGGTATATTGAAAAAATTTAGTTAATTATTTCATAAGGTATAAAAGAAGATTTTTCATTATGTTGATTTAAAAATTCTGAGACATACTTATAACGATTTTCAACTCTTATACTTGGATGACAAGGGGCATTTTTTAATGTTTTTTTATATACAAAAATTCGTCTTCCATCAATATTCTTTAGATAATTTTTTATATTATCAATATCTACAGCTTTACTCCCCCAGGCTAGTAAATAGTCTATCTCTTTATTAGTATTGATAAAAGAGTTTATTATTTCTAAATTTTTTGTTTGACAATCATCTTCTTGAATATTTTTAATAGTTCCAGAAATTAGAGAAAAAGAATTTAATATAATAATTCTATTATATTTCCCAAGTTTATAAGCCATTCTTATAATATTTTTCACCGTATCATCAACAGTTGAATCCCTTTCTTCTATTTCAGGGAATGTATTTGAAGGATTCATCATTATAACAGCAAGAGCTTCCCCTTCTTTTCGCTGCTCAATAGATAATTCCAGATAAAAACGATGGTCACCTTGTTTTGGATATTTTTTGTTGTAATATCCAAAACCGCTTACTTTTATTTTTTCATTTTTAAACTTGTAATTATAATTATTATATTTGTGTATGTATAAATCAAAACAATCCTTTATTGTTAATTTATGCAGATTGTTAAATAGAGCTTTATTCATTATCATTCCTCACTAAAGAAATCTTCATCAATCTTTTTGATTTCAATCTTAGTTTTAATTTGTACACCTAAATTATGTTTAATCATTAATTTTGTTAATTCTTCACCATCTACTAATCGTATAATTTTACCTTGGACGGATGCGGCTTTCTTTTTAGCTCTTTCATCAAAAAAGCTGGTTGTTATAAATACTCCCTTTCTTACCGGAGAACAGCCTAGAGCTCCTGCGAAATTTTGCATTTCTTTTTCATTGACTTTATTGTCTGAGTATCTTTTAGCTTGCAGGTATATTTTTTCTAATCCCAATTCATCTTCATCAATTATGCCATCTACTCCGCCATCATGACTCATTTTAGTCATAGATCCGACACCATAATTCATTTTTTCCATAAGTTGAAGAACGATTTGTTCAAATCTTACAGGGTCTATTTGTTTTAATCTTGTTAGCAATTCTGTTTGTAGATTTTCTTTATACATATCTTGAGCATGTGCTAACATTTCGTCTGGAGTATCAGTTTTACTTTCTTGTATGTTTTTATCAGAAGTTTTTTCATCTTTGTTAGGTTTTACAAATTCTAAAAATTCATTATATTGTTTTAGATAGTTTAGTATATCTTTAGGTTTATCTTGAAGGGCTTTTTCTCCTCTTTCATTAATAACAAAATAGGCTCTTCTAGGTGAATCTATCAATTTAGCAGCTTTTAAATATGTTCTAGCCCAACCTACTCTACCTGCGAATTTATTACTACCACTAGAAATTTTTTCCTCCAATTCTTCATTTGTTAATTTTAGTTTCTTTGCTAAAATATCAACAATTTCCGTAATTCGATGTTCCTTTTTGTCAGATAAAACTTCTAAAACTGGTATCATTAATTCATCATATCTAGGTATTGCCATTCAAAAACTCCTTTTTCTTAAGCATAGCACAAAAATTTATGGAGACTTATTCTCTACCTAAATCTCTTTTCGTATCGTTGTATCAATATTTAACAAAGAAAGTTATTTATTTAACTTATAAATTTCCTGCAACTTATCAATTAAAATTTTACGATTTTTGTATTTTTCATCTTCATTTAACAATAAATGAGCTATTGCGTGACAATTTGGACAAAGAGTAATTAAGTCCTCTTTTTTTATCTGTTTTTCTCCATCCATATTAGAAAGAGGAATTAAATGATGTACCTCTACAATTTTATTGTAGAAATAAAAACCACAACCCTTGCAAGTATAATTATCTCCTTCTTTGACCTGTTTAACAATATTCCTATTTCTAGATTTTTGTATAATAGTTCTTTCTATTGTATTACCTTCATAATAAGGCATATTTGTAATTTGTTTTTCAGATAAACTTGATATTTTATTTCTGTTCAAATCTTGATTTTCAGATAGAAAATTTTTATAATGCTTTATCGCACGAAGGTACATATTATGTCCTTTTGAATTTTCAGCCATGAATTTATCATTATTTTCTAAATCAAATATTATTTTTTCAACAATTTCAGGAGATGTAATAGAAAAAAGATTTTGATCTAAGAATTTTCTAGAAATACTATTTATTCCACTAACATAATTAGAACCAGACTTTGCAGATTTTGGTCTTGATTGAATATATTGTAAAAACTTATCTTCCATATTTTACCTTTTTCTACAAGGATAGCATAAATATTTGCAGGATTTATTCTATACCTAAAATTTCACGTTCGATTTGGCGGATGAAGTCCGGAGCAAGTTCGGTTTTTATTTGTGGTGTTTCGTTTTGAGTATTGTTTTCTTTCAATCCAGGGAGAAAGTTCAAAATATTCACAAGGGAATAATATTCTGCTTGGTTTATCTGATTATTAGTTTTATTACTGTTTGCGATTTTTTCCATTAGTTTTTTGGCAAACTTTTGCAAATCGTCTTTGAATTGTGCTCTATCATACATGGATTCTTTTCGCTTTTTATCCCAATCATATTGCTTTTTCCAGTAAAACAAAGTTCTTTTGGCAATCCCAAGTTCTAATGAGATTTCACAAACGGTCAAACCTTTTAAATACATTTGCTCTGCTTGTTTAAATAATTTCATTTTACTCATTAAAATCCCTCAAAAATTAAGTTTTCTATTCCAAAATGGTTTTTGTCTTGTACTTTTTTAACCTGATAAACACAACTTCTATCAATCACTCCAAGGTGTTGGAAATACTTTATCAGTTGATTTAGAAGTGCCATTGTGTTTTTAATTCTGCGAGGTTTTAGGCGTCTTAATTCGCAGACTTTAAAAAGTTCTTTTATCGACTCAATATCAATTTCATGCAGGTAATAGCAGTTTATAAAAGGTATAATATTAAAATTAAAAATTGCGTTATAGTTTCTATAAGTCTCGAATTTGCAGTACTTTTCGACATAATTTTTCATAAAATATTCTTTTGCATCTTCTATACTAATTTTTAGGTGTTTATTCTTTAGCGGGCTGAATATTTCATAATTTTCACCCGTTTTCGTTTCCTCATTGTATTTATAAATTCCGTTTTCAAAAAGTATTTTATTGCTGTTCAAAAGCTGTTCAAGTTTTGTTTTGCAATCGCATTCTGCTATCAATTCAATATCATCAAGGGTAAATTCTTTTAATCTTTTTGCTAATTTTTCTATATTCATACTAGTTCCTTTATAATCTCAAATGTAATTTCTGTTAGACCATTTTCTTTGGCAATAGTTTCAAGTTTGCTTATAAGCTGTACAATTTGTCTGAACCTGTTGTATTTTTTGTGGATATATTCTATCGAATCAGGGGTAAAGGGTATTTCAGATAGTTGGCTAAAAATTTGGCTCAAATCTTCTATTTCAAAGGTTTCAAACTTTACAATCTCACTAAATCTATCATACAGGTGCTTGTATCTTTCAAGTTTTCTATGAGCCAAGCCCATCCCAACAAAGATTATCGGACAATCGGTTTTATCGTGGATATCTCTTAGGGTTTCGACACTTTTGTAATTGTTCATCAAGTAGTCGATTTCATCTACAAAAATAATTTTGGGCTTTTGGATAAGTTTGCTAATCACGACATTAAAGTTGTCCGAGGTCAAATACCGAGGGAGTTCGTCCATTTCTCTAACAATTTCTTCCACAAGCCACCTGCTTGTCATAAGGTTTGAGGCTCGAATGTAAATTCCGTCATACTTGCAGGCTAGCCAAAGTGCTGTTTGAGATTTTCCAAGCCCGGGCTCGCCATATATAAGTCCCATTTTAGGAATGTTTTTGGGTTTACTTTTCAGGGCTTCAACTAAGCCTATAAAATTTCTTACATTTCGAGTTCTGACAAATGTCTTATTCATATAACAGTTTGTACTCCTTTGTTTGTTTAAATTTTGCAATCCAAGTATCACTAGGGTTATGTTTTATTAAATATTCGTATTTTTCTGAATTGTTTTTGAATATCGGGAGTGATTTTTCTCCGTTGTTTATTTTTTGAACACCATTTGAATGAGGCTTGAATTCTTTTTGAAAATTGTTAGAATTTTCCAATTCTTCTTGGTTCGACCTTGCTTCAATCAGTTTTACTTCATCGTTAGTCAATAATTTTTTAACCGAGTTTATAGTTTTCCGTTTCAGTTTTTGTTGTTTTTGGATTTTTTGTTTGTAATCCTCTAAATCCTCAACCGTTCCTAAAATCTTTGCCATTGGGTGGGTTTCGGTTACTCGCTCTGCTGTGCATAAGTATTCACCTTTCGGGGTAAAAACTTTCACATTAGTTAGATCAAACAGGTTGTATTTTACTAAAACTTTTCCTCTCAGCCCGTATAGTCTTTCGTCAAAATAGTCGCAGTTCAAGAACCTTACACCATTTCGCTGAATTGTTTTGACTTCAGTTGCCAGCATCAAATCGTCAAGCAAGCTTTTATCAATATTCTGTTTTTTACGGTTTTCCAAAACCTCTGCGATTGTCATATTCGGTACATTTGTGCAGGGCTGAGAGTTCTTGAACTTAAGCCACATATCAATCATTTTGATTGTTTCTTCTATAGTTGGAATGTAATCATTATGCAGGTTGGAGTGGAATTTTTCGTTTCGTTTCAAGTATGCAGGTTTGTTGATAATTGATGAGCCGACATAGCTTGGCATTAGTTTTTCAAATCCTTCTTGAAATTCTTTAAAGAATCTCTCAATAACCTTTGACCTTGCGTTATATGGTCTTGCAAATACCGTTTCAATCCCGAGTTTTGCATAAAGTCCATAAAAGCCTAATTCTCCAAATCCTTTATCATCTGTAAAGTATTTTGCTCTAAACGCTCTACCGTTATCTTGATAGACAATTTTCGGTATCATATCGAGATTTATTATTGCGTTTCTTAGGGCACTTGCAATACATTGGGTATTTTCTTCAAGCATAATTTCATAACCGACCAGTGCTGTTGATTTCCAGTCCAAAAATCCGACTAAAGTTGCCCGACAAGGCTTGCCCGTAAACGGATTAATCACTTGAAACGCAAGTTTGTGGCCGTCTGCGACCAAAATATCCCCAACATCAAGAAGGCTCGCGTCCCTTTTAATATAAGGCTCGACCTTGTCGGAAAGTGCTTTTTCACCATCTCTAGCAAGCACCCATTTGTCATAATTGTTGTTCTTAAACCATTTTGCATAGCGTCTAAACGTAATATCTGCAGGGATAAAACTTTGGCCTTGTTCTTTGAGCTTGTATTTTGTAAGTGCGATTGCTTTGCCGATACAAATTCTATTCGGGTGCAGTAGCAAGCCCATAAATATTTTGATTTCTTCATCCGTTAGACAGGTTCTGTACTCATTCACAGAAACGTATTTGTAATTGGGGATTAGTCTTGTATAATCTTCTGTCCCGTCTAAACTTGCTTTCCAACGATGCAGGCTTCCTCGTGAGATTTTACCTAAAACACTGAAAAGGTAGGAATTTGAACTATTATGCAATTTGACAAAATCATAGTCTGCTTGGAGTTTGTTTACTGCTTTACGGCGAAATTCTTGCCATTTGCGGATTAAATCAAGTTTTGCAAGAGCATTTTGTTTTGCCTTCTCAGGGGTGTATTTGATTGTCTCAACTTGGTTTTCCATTGTCTCAAAATCCTTGTAATGCGTTGTGCAACACATTCATCACTCGTTTTGAGACAGAAGTCAAGTGTTTGTTTGAGAACTTTTTATATAAGAATAATTTATCAAGCTTCAACTATTTTGACATAATTCATTTTATAATCTGTTGACTCAATATCAATATTCATTTGATATACTGGAATGTTTTTTCCCTTGGCAAGATATTTTAAAATCTTAGAATTTATTGAACTAATATCAATCCCTAAATATATGGCTTTTGGTTTTAATTTTATTTGTTCTGTACATCTTGGATTGTCACTAAGTGAAATTAAACGCCACTCTTTTTCATAACTCCAATTTGTTGATTTACTTAGTAATGCTTTATAAACAACAAGTTGATCATCAGATAATACAGTTCCTTCTTTTAAAAATTGTTTCATTAAAAATAAATTTACAGAATAAATTAATAAAGTTGTTACATCAAAACGTTCATCTGAATATTTTACTGGATATAGTGACTCATTATGTCTGTTGGGACATTGCTTTTGACAAGTGGTACAAAGATTAATATAATCATTAAAATTATATTCAATAACAAAACCTTTATGAGAATCAGCATAATGCGCCCACATGACATTTGATGAAACATCTTCAGAAAAACAAGCTATACGAGGAGTTGATTTTAAATAAATAAAAACATCTTTCCAGGCATTATTAAATATAGAATCTATAACATTTTGAGCCGATAGTAATAATTGTTTAATTTCTTCATTTGGTACACTCTTTAACTTGTTTATATATGTAACAAGTTGTTCTTTATTTTCTTTGTTTAAATTTAATTTGTTTAAAATTTCAGGAGTTTTTTCTATTAAATTAATTATTTTGTCTTTGTTGTTTACATTTAAAACATTTTCAATAAATTTTTGTTTATCTGCTTTGATTAAAGAATCATAAGGATCATTAAAATTACTAGGATATGATAAAGAAATAATATCATTATCAAAATCACTTAAAGTATAATCAGTAATTTTTCGATATCTAAATAAAGATGATGGAGTTATTGCTTTTACGGATTTAATTATTTCCTCAAATTTTTGTTTTTGAATTTCATCACTGTCAAAGCCACTAATAATTGTGTTATAAAATTTTTCAATAAATTCGTTTTTCATAATATCAATACTATCATAAATTTTTAGTAGATTAATTTAATTGTTGTCATGAAGCATATAATAATTTCGTTAATTTTTTAATATGTCGGAATGATAAAAATAAAATAATAAATCTAAATCTTATTGATAATTTAGGGTATCTAAAATTGCAAGTAAAAATAAAATTGCACTTTTTTGCACTTTCTTGCACTGGGCTTATTTTTAAACAACAAGGCGATTTGAGCCTAATGTGGTTTTGAAATTTTACAAATGGAGTGCAAAAGAGTGCAAGAAATGAGTACTTGAGTGCAAAAAATGTCCCATGCATCTCAATACTAAAAAACAGCCTCAATCGTGCTGTCTGTTTGATTTTTTATTAAATTTTCTCTGTCTCAATGTCCCAGAAACCTATTGCCCAGAAACCTATTAATTAACCTGCAAAAATTTCGCACCCAATAAAGCTTCATAATATATACCTATATATTTATACATGCACTCAGTGGACTGGGACCATCAGCCCATATCTATTCAGTTAAAAATTTAATTTATCTTAATTTGTTCTTTTTTAATACCTCCTTATTAACTTTTACATACACATTAATCGCTCTTGTAGCAATAAAAGTCAAGTCATTTGCTCAAAATTTTTTATTAAGAACTTATTAAGAATAAACACCACAAAATTGACAAAGTGTCTGCTATAGTTTACACTATTAATATGAACACGCGAATTGTAAAAATTGCCCAATTAGCAGATGACAAAGCTCCATTTATTGAATGGATGAATTCGCTTGATAAAAATACAAAAATAAGAGTACAAAGCAGGTTAACAAGGTTATTGGAAAATAATTTTGGAGACCATAAGAAAATAGACAATGAAATATCCGAATTAAGATTTAAGTTTGGGTCCGGATATCGGATTTATTATACTGAAATAGATAGTATAATAGTTTTACTTATTAATGGTGGCGATAAATCAACACAAAGTAAAGATATCCTAAAAGCAAAAAGTATACTTCAAGAATGGAGAAACTTACAATGAAAGAATTAAAACATACAATGGATTTAGAAAATTATATAGTTAACGACTTAAAAACCGATGAAGATATTAAATTATATCTAAATACAAGTTTAAAAGATTATATTGAAGATGGTGATTTTAATTCTTTTTATCGTGCATTAGAAATTGCCATTAAATCAAGAAATTCAATTTCAGGTTTTGCAAAGAAAATTGGAATGTCCAGAACTCATTTATATAGTTTATTTAAAAATGAAAAAGAACCTAAATTTTCAACCATTGTAAAAATATTCCATGAATTGGGTTATGAATTAGAAATTGCGTAAATATCCAAATCTCATTGATAATTTGGGGTATCTCAATTTGTAAGCAAAAATAAAATTGCACTTTTTTGCACTTTATTGCACTAGGCTTAACTTCAAACACCAAGGCGATTTAAGCCTAATGTGGTCTTAAAATTTTGTAAATGGAGTGCAAAAGAGTGCAAGAAAAGAGTACTTGAGTGCAAAAAAAGACCGGTACATCTCAATACTAAAAAACAGCCTCAATCGTGCTGCCTGTTTGATTTTTTATTAAAATTTCTCCGTCTCAATGTCCCAGAAACCTATTACCTATCACCCAGAAACCTATTACCTATTAACTTCCTCGTCTCAATGTCCCAGAAACCTATTATTAGCATAATAATGTTATAGGTAATAAAAAACTCCCCTTTGGGAGTTTTTTATATGGGCCGCAGTGGACTCGAACCACCGACCTCACCCTTATCAGGGCGAAGCCTTATTTTGAAATAATTCTGTTTTTCTTTACTATGCTTGCATTTGAAGCACTTCTGTAAGTTTAACGAAATAAGAAAAAACTACATAAAATTACATAACACTCCATAAATATTACAGAAAACATTTTTTCTAATTAAATTCTTGTAAAAATAATTTATAGGTAATTGGTATATTGTTGCTCAAACCTTGCAATAATATTAGTCAGCCACAAATTGCAAATTTTGCAGATGGATTAAATTCGGGTATAAAAAAGTTTTTATTTAATCCTATGAATTGCTTCTTTTAATTATACAACCTCTTTTTTGGGTGTTGAATTCATCAACTAAATAAAAATGAAATTATAACTTATAAAATTATTTATCTAATTACTTATCAAATTTTTCATATATTTTTGATTGATATGTCTTTTTATTTCCTAAATTATAAGACTTAACTACATCTTTAACCAAATCTACATACCATTGTTGGGAGCTAGGACTAACAATTATTTCATCTATCAGAATATCTAAATCAACACTAACAAATTTACCTGTATTTTTAACCCTTTTTTCTTTTGTTTCTTGATGTATTGGAGAAACTAATCTAATTTCTTTTCCATACTCAAATTCTTTTCGCTTTGACATTATTAATGGATAATAATGTTTTGCTAATTTATTTAATATATCAGCATCCGAAAACTTCTTTTTTGATTTCTTTTCTTCATTTGTTAAATCAACAATATCTTGTAAATAGGCATTATGGTTCATTTCAATGTCATTAAAGTCATAATCGTTATAATTAATATTTCCGATGAAAACGACATCTTGATTATTGGAGTTAAACGCATCTTTTATATTTTGAATAGTTGATTTAATTGCGATACCATCGTTAGAAGATAAATAAACCTTCCACATTGCTGCATTTTCTGTATCATTTGCATGCCAACAGTTAATACAAACATTTTCTAAGAATTTTTTTCTATATTCCCACGGTTTCTTTGAACATTCTGAAGGTAATTTGATAATTTGCTTTTTATCTTGTAATTTTCTTAGATTTTTTTTAGGATACTCCCCTTCAAAAGGATCCATATCTTTTATGGAAGAACAAGAGCAAAAGAATAATGCTTTATATTCCAATAATGATAAAAATTTAGTAAAGTCCATATAACGCCAAACAACTTGAGTATTATCATATAAATCTAATCTAATATTTTTATGATTTTCATACATACAGGCTCTCCACTGTTTATACTTCCAATTTATTTACGAGGTTTAGGAGTTCTTCGACTTTGGCGACTATTCGCTTTTGTTCTGCCAGTGGAGGTAGCGGAAGTATTAAGGATTCCCATTTGCCTTTACTAATAATCGGTAATGTTGTTTGAGGTGCGACCGACAATACTTTGTTGTAAAAGTATGGAGAAATTAAAGCAATAAATATGTAATCTGCTAATTCTTCAATAAATGGAGTAATAGCATTAATTTGTTGATTGCATGAACAATCTTTTTTTGTAAAGCCAACTTTACCAATAGAACCGCCTATGCACACCATTAAAATTGAATTTTTTGGAATAAATCTGCCATTTTTTATTCCTAAATCTGATAATGTTTGTTTATTGTATATAATTTCGCCAGAATTTGTTATATCTGCGGGTTTTACAAAAGAATATTTTCCTCCAAAAAATTCTGGTTTGTTTGTTGAAGGTGTTGTGCCTGTCGTTGTGATACCTAGCTCTCCTAGCCTTACCCATTCCCAGCCTTGAGGAAGGTCGTATGGAATTTCGTCTTGGGTGATTGGAGGGAGGGGTTTTTCTTTTTTGATTTTGCCTTCTTTTATTAGTTGGTCTTTTTGCGCTTTTATACGTTTTAAAAGCTCTGATGCAGGTTCATCTTGAGGATTTTGTTCGACAAGTTTTCCTTGCACTGCGTATTGCAAAATTGATTGGCGGATTTGTTTTGGTAATTTTTGATTCATTTCTGATAAAATTTCTTCATTCTTGCCATATTCATCAATCAAAGGCAAAATCTCTTCCAACCTCTCTACAATCCTCTTTTGCTCAGCTAGTGGGGGGACAGGTATAATGGCATTTTTTAAATTATTTTGTGTAATTTGATTTATTGTAACAGTATTAACTGATTCAAGAGTCTTTTTAAACAATGGAGAATCAAGATATATTTTTACCCAATTATTAATTTGAGAACGAAATATAGCCATAAAAGCACCAAACGTCATAGGCTCTTTTAATTCTGTAATTATAGCGGATTTCCCTACTAAATTTTTACTTCCATTTCTTGCACAAACTAATATATCACCAATTTCTACAAATAGATTTTGATTTTTAATCTCTGTAGTTACTCGAACTAAATCCTGTAAATATATTTTATTATTTTGAATATTACTAGAACGCAAAACTGGAATACCTGAGTCAGATTGTGTAATATCAGCAGGCTTGTACGTTAACCCAATATTTGAAAGACCGACATTACCTAGCCTCACCCACTCCCAACCCAGAGGAAGGTCGTATGGGATTTCATCTTGGGTGATTGGTGGGAGTGGTTTTTCTTTTTTGATTTTGCCGTCTTTTATTAATTGTTCTTTTTGCGCTTTTATGCGTTTTAAAAGCTCTGATGCAGGCTCATCATTTGGATCTTGAGATACCAATTTTCCTTGCATTGCATATTGTAATATTGATTTTTTTAAATCTTGCGATTTCATTTATCGTTTATTCCTATAAATTTTAAAAATGAACTAAATTTAAAAAAGATTTTATCCTTATATAATTTTAGATAATCTAACAAATTTGGCTGTCTAACCCAAGATTGTTCTATTATTTTTGAAAAATTTACTATTTCTTGAAATTGATTAATATCTGGAATTAAATAATCAAAATAATGATTTATATAAATATCTCTCTTGTCTGAATATAAAAATTTAAAATACCGATTTTTACACTCTAATAACTTTTTTCTTAATAGAAGCAAATAGACAATAGTTTTGTCTGTATAATCTTTTACCAGTTCGAACATTTCTATTCCAACTTTAATAGTGTCTACATCAAGACTTCCATTTGTTTCATATAAAGTTTTATTGCCATTGCAATATTCTTGATACTTTATAATAGTATTTTGTGTTAGGAGAGCCATTTTCTTTGTTTCACTAATGAGCAACAAAAATTGAAAGTTATATTTAGCTAAAAAAATATTTTTTTCTATATCTGTTGCAAATATTACATTGGGAGGAAAAATGGTTTCTTGTACGGCCTTTTGAATATCCTCTTTTATCAAATTCTCAACCTTTGATAGATAAACTATTTTATAATTTAATAATGCCATCCAAGCTACATTTATTTGATTCATTAACACATTAAATTGTTTGAATTTTTCTTCTTCATATTTTTTATTTTCACTACAAGTATTAAATTTGTATGCGAAATACGCACCCGCAAAAGCAGAAGTAAAAGGTATAATGATATCTTGCCAGTGAATATTGACTACATTAACCAACTTCTTTTTCTCCAATCATAGCTTTGATTTGGTTCAAGATGTCATCAATATTTTTATCAACCTCTGCTCGTTTTTCTTGATATTTTTGTAAAAGCTCCATTGGTGGCAGGATTTCTTCTTCCTCATAAGGATAGCCACACAAATCAAGGTTGTAGTTTCTTTCTTTAATTTCTTGAATTGAATATTTTTTAGCTTTGTCAAAGCCGTCAACAGTGATTTCTTTTCTATTGTTCCACCATTCAATAACTTCATTAAAATGTTCTTTTTTCATTGGTTTTGTTTTAGAAAAGTTCTTATACCCTTCCGGCATATCAAGTCTATAAAACCAAGTAAAATTGGTCGGTTCGCCTTTTGTGAAGAATAAAAGGTTGGTATTAATTGATGTATATGGTGCAAAAACGCTCTTTGGAAGCCTTATAATTGTATGCAAATTGCATTCTTGCATAAGTTTTTCTTTTATTCTTGTTTTTACGCCTTCGCCAAATAACGCTCCATCAGGAAGAACTATTCCTACTCGGCCTCGAGGTTTTAATTTTGCAATAATGTAGAGCAAAAATAAATCTGCTGTTTCTTTTGTTCTATAAGCTGATGGGAAGTTTGTTTCAATTCCGTCTTCTTCAGTACCGCCAAAAGGTGGGTTTGTAACGATACAATTTACTCTATCAGCAGGTGAAATATTATTAATTGGTTTAGATAGAGTATTATCTCTTTTGATGTTTATTGGAGTATCGATTCCGTGTAAAATCATATTTGTAGTACATAATTGATGTGGAAGCGGTTTCTTCTCTATTCCAAATATAGAGTTATTTAGGATTTCGCCTTCTTTTGTTGTATCTGCTTGTTTTTTTAAATGTTCTATTGCACAAGCAAGAAAACCTCCTGTGCCGCAAGCAGGGTCTAGAATAGTTTCGCCAAGTTTTGGGTCAACCATATCAACAATAAATTGAGTTACGGCTCTTGGAGTGTAGTATTCACCTGCATTTCCTGCTGATTGAAGACTTTGCAAAAGTTGCTCATAAATATCATTGAAAAGGTGTCTGTCTTCGCTTGAATTAAAATCAATTTCATTAATTTTATTGATAACTTGTCTTAGCAATGTGCCTGATTTCATATAGTTATAAGTATCTTGAAAAATATTTCTTATAATCAAGGCCTGTTTATTTGAATCATTTTCAAGGTTTTGCAGGTACGGAAAAAGGTCATTATTAATAAAATCGATTAAATCATCACCCGTTAAGCCTTCATCATCTTGAGCCCAATTTTGCCAACGATATTTTTCATCAAGCGGAGATTTATAATCATCTTTCATAACCTCTGCTTCATCTTCTTTATCAGCAAAGATTTTTAAAAACAGCATCCAAACGATTTGTGACAGTCTTTGTGCGTCACCGTCAACACCTGTGTCTTTTCGCATTATGTCTTGTATTGATTTTATTACACTTGATATATTTGGCATTTAGTTTATTTTCTCCATATTCTTTTTTGCATTCAATAGTATCTGTTCAATGCAATTCTCTCCCTTTATTTTGCTCATATTTTCTAAATAATAGTTATGAGCATATTTAAGCCCTTCATAATTGCAGGATTCTTGTATAAGTTGAGTATGAAATTTAAGTATTTCTTTGTATATCAAGGATAATTCTAGCATTTTATTTTTAGACAGATAATTTTGCGCACTTTTAATCATTCTATTGATTTTGTTTATTGAGTCTGTCATTTGTTCAGTATAAGTTTTTCTGTAACCATTATCCGCTAATTCAGAAGGCAAAAATAATATTTTGTTTTGACAATTATCTAAAAGCTCAGTTATCTTCAAATAATCTTCATACCCGCGTTGTTTTATAAAGCTATTTTTGGCTTGCCAAGCAGCTACAGCCATTACAATGGTTGCAATAGCCATTACTAAAGTTGATATTGCAGTTACCGCAGACCATATAATATTCCAATCTATTTCCATCTAAGCAACTCCATCATCGCTAAAGAGTTCTTTTTCAAGCTCTTTAATTGCTTCTTCGTATTTAGCCTTTCCGCCAAATTCTTTGATTATCTCCACCGGCGTGCCGATTTCATCAAAAGGTTGAAAATACAAAATTTCTCTATTTTCAATCTCTTCAATACCGCCATCAGAGAATTTGTCAATTAAGGCATTAAGAACTTTTCTTGCTTTTTCTGAATATTTAGCGAAGTAATTTCTTTTTTTAACTTTTTGCGCTCTTTCTTTTCTTGATAATGGAGGCATATCAAAAGTTACATGGCAAATCAAATCAAAAACACTTAAGTCTTTGCCTGTTTTTTGTTTAAATTCTTCTCTTAATTCATCAAGCATTACACCTTGTTCTATTAGTTCATCAATAATTGCCGATTTTTTATCAGCTTCTGACCATTTTTTGATGAAATCATCCATTGTCGCAAACCGTGCTTTTAGATTCTTTTTAGTGTAATCTACAAGGCTTTCGGTTATTAATTTACCGTCTTTGCCATAATATTGAACTCTTTCACCTACTTGCACAACTTCAATTCCATTCACATAGAATTTTTTAGTAGGATTTTCAATATCAATAATATCAATATTTATTGGAACTTCTACAACGGTTTCTTCCTCAGTTAATCCATTAAGAATTTCTTTGATTTCCTCTTTTGTCTGCTCATCTTTTGGCATTTCTTCGGTTTCTTTTACATCTTTTATCTGAACAGGTTCACCGTCAAAATCTTTATCTTCAAAAAGTCTTGTAACACCTCTAAAATCAAGAATAGTAAAATACCATTTACCATAATCAGGTCTTAAACGTGTTCCACGACCGATAATTTGTTTAAATTCTGTCATTGAATTGATGTTGCTATCTATTGCTATAAGTTTGCAGGTTTTAGCGTCAACTCCTGTTGTCATTAACTTTGAAGTTGTAGCAATTACAGGATAAGTCATTTCAGGATCAATAAAGTTATCAAGTTCTTTTTTACCTTCATCATTATCGCCTGTAATTTGCATTACATACTTTGAGTTTTCTGCTACCATATCAGGATTTTCATTCACCAGTGCTTGGCGCATTCTTGCTGCGTGGTCAATATCAGTACAGAAAACAATTGTTTTATCATATCTATTATTATTTTTTAGATATTGAGTTATTCTTTTTGCGACAAGTTCTGTTCTTTCATCAACAACAATTTTCTTGTCAAAATCTTTTACATTAAATTCTTCATCAGGAACTTCATTTCCATATTTATCAATTGTGCCTTGTGGAAGTTTTAAGCCATCCATATCAATATTAATTATCGGCCTAATAACTTTGTATGGAGCAAGAAAACCATCTTCAATGCCTTGTTTTAGAGAATATGTATAGATAGGTTCGCCAAAATATTCGATATTTGAAACTTCTTTTGTTTCTTTTGGTGTTGCTGTTAAACCTAATTGGGTAGCTGATGAAAAATAATCTAATACTTCTCGCCAAGCTGAATCATCTTTAGCGCTTCCTCTATGACATTCATCAATTACAATTAAATCAAAGAAATCTTTTGAAAATTCTTTATAAGCATCTTTGTCTTCATTATTCCCAGTAATACCTTGATACAAGGCTAAATATATTTCATAAGATTTATCAATATGACGTTTTGTAATCTTTGTCATTTTATCGCCAAATGGTGCAAAATCTTGGCTTTTTGTTTGGTCAACTAAAATATTTCTATCAGCTAAGAATAAAATACGTCTTTTCTTCTTAGCTTTCCATAATCGCCAAATAATCTGAAATGCAGTATAAGTCTTACCTGTGCCTGTTGCCATAACTAAAAGAACTCTGTCTTGTCCTTTTGCTATTGCTTCTACTGCTCTATTAATTGCAATTCTTTGATAATATCTCGGCTCTTTATTACTTGATATATCTTTATGATAGTTTTGGGTGTAAACTTTTTCTGTTTCGGTATCCTCAATCTGTTTGAATTTTTTAAATTTTTCCCATAATTCTTGAGGTTTTGGAAATTTATCTAAGGGTAATTCTATTTCTTTTTTGCCCAAATCAACCGTTCTATCGTGAAATAAAAAAGCATCTCCGTTTGAAGAAAATACAAAAGGAATATCTAAAGTTTCTGCGTATTCTATTGCTTGTTGAATACCGGCTCCTACACTATACTTATTATCTTTTGCCTCAATAACAGCTATAGGAATATTGTTTTTATAATATAGAATATAATCAGCTCTTTTACCTTTGCCACGTGAAACAAGCTTACCTCTAACAATAACTTTCCCTGCAGTAAAAGAAACTTCTTCTCTAATTTGCGAGTCTTTATCCCAACCTGATTTTATTATTGCAGGTGTTATAAATTTTGTACAAATATCACGTTCTGATAAATCTTTTTTATTCATTAAGACCTCGCAGCTAATGTGATGATTGTACCATGAAAATTACTTAACTAATTATTTGTATATTATATTTTTTAAAAACCCATGCAGATTTGCGGTTGATGTGTTGTATTGTCTTGCAATTATTGTTTTAGGTACTTTTAGTTCAACCAATTTAAGAATTTCTTCCTTGTTATCGTCTAGTTTTGATTTTCCCTTGCCTTTTGGTCTGCCTAATTTTACGCCTTGTGCTTTTTTTGATTGCAGTGCTTCTTTTGTTCTTAAACTGATTAAATCCCTTTCAATTTGTGCTACAAGAGCAAAAATCGTTGTTGTAACAGTTGATGTTATTGATTTATCATTATTTGAAAAATCTTCTTTGATTGAATACAAAATAATACCTTTTTGTTTTGTTATGTCTATAACTTCAAAAATTTGAGTAATTGAGCGTGCTATTCTTGAAAGTTCAGGAACAATTAAAACATCATCTTTTTTCATTTTTTCTAATAATGCACCAAGTTGCCTGTTTTTAAAATTCGCTTTTCCCGAAATTTGTTCTTCTATAAATTCAACATTCCCAAGTTTTTTTGAATTGGCAAATTTTAAAACATCAAGTTTATTTTTCTCTGTGTTTTGCTCAATTGTACTAACTCGCAAATATGCATATGTTGTCACTTTTACCCCTTTCTTTTGAGGTTATATTTATCAATATCGAAAAAACGTCATTTATATATTTTTATTTTCCAACCCTATAAACTAAAAGTCACCCGTTTTTAGTGTCTTAGTAGCGAAAATTTAAACGGTCGTTTTTGATAACCAATAAGGGAGAAGTTTTGGCAAATTTTAAAGTGTACTAAAATATTAATTATATGTACTTATTTTTCAGTCATCAAAATTTATAAGCTAAATATGTTTTAATAATGCAGATATAATATCCGCATACGCATCTAATTGCTTTTGTGAGGAAGAATTTATAATTTTTTCTAAAAAAATTTTGTTGGGGCAAGTATTATTAGTACTTTGCAATCCAAAATCGCCAAGTGTTAGATTGAGTATGTCTAATATTTTTAAAAAAGTATCAAGGGCGGGATAATTTTTCCCTGTTTCAATTTTGCTTAAATGCTTTTCAGATATCCCAACTTTTTCTGCAAGTTCAGCTTGTGTTAATTTAGCTTTTCTTCTTGCATTTTGAATAACTGTTGCAACAATTTCCTTATTTATATACATATTTAATCCTCACACATGTTCAGAATAAGTTACATGTGATTACTAAAAAACAATATAAATATAGAAAAGTAATCATATATATTGACAAATTTAGATATTATAGCTATAATGCTCTAAAGTAAATTGCTTGTATGCACCTACAAGTGAGTAGTATAAAAATAAGGAGGTATTAAATGGCTATTGGAATGGCACAACAAAGAGGCAGCATAGTTTATGTTTACGATGAAAACAATCGTCAACTTTGGACTAAAGGTGGCGAATTGTATGGTTACACATCGGGCAATGTAACTATAAAAATTGGGTCAATTCTTTATATGTATGATGAAAAAGGTAGACAAGTTGGAACACGTAGTTGCAATTAAAAATAATTGGGGAGAACAAGTCATATCTCCCCAACTATTTTTCAAAAAGTTTTAATGATACATAATTTTTTATTATTATTTTGCCTATCTAAAACAAGGTTTTTTATCCTAAAATTTCAATAAACAAGCTTTATTAATAACTCAACAGTGCTTTTTTGTATTTTTTCATATGGCTCATTTTAATGAGCTTTATAAAAAAGAGCGGCCTTTAATTATTAATAAAAAAAGGGGGGGCTTTTGGGAGTGACAGTATGTATTATGAATGAAGTTCATTTAGTCCCCCTGAAAAATTCAAGTTCTAACTAGATTCTAATTTCTTTTTTTCCAGTTTTCTCAATTGCTTTATTGCTTTAATTTTTGTTGTTTGCATGGTTTTATTATTGAACTGTTGCAAATAGCCTATTTTAGCAATAATCCCTCTTAACTCTTTTAGTTCCATTTCTTCGATATTTTTCTCTCGAAGTTTTTGCACTACTGAATACCCGACACAAAAAGGTGCAGATAATTTCCCATTTTGTGCAATGTGTACTCCTGTAACTTCTGCATGGCGATAGCCGTAACGCTTTGTTTTAGATTTTTTTAGCCAAAGCGCATGTTGCTTTAATACTTTGTTGACATACTTTATGACTGAACTGCTCATGTGTTTATGGGTCGAGAGCGTTATATCGTCAACATATATTGTCATATCAATGTTATTTTTTTGCATTTTTTTATAAATCAAATCAAAAATATCTTTATGAGCAAATGCCACTAATAACGTGCTTGTAGGCGCACCAGTTGGAAGATAATCCTTGTAAGTTGTAAGTTTTAGCAATATATTTAGAACTTCACCCTTGGCTCCACAAGTTTTAAAAAATTTTTTTATATATTTGGCTTTTGTATTTGGAAAACAATGTGAAATGTCTAAAGTTATTACTTCTCGCTTATTTGTGTGCCTTTTTGCATTTATTATATTATTTTGTCCTTTGAATCCTGCCGTTAAGTAAGGAGGACAAGTTAAATTAGCTTGTAAATATTCCAACAATTTTTTTTGAATATTTTTTAATTCTTCATTGGGCTCTTCAATCCAACGTAGTTTTTTATTTTTCACTTTCGGATAGCGTTTGTAGCCTTTTTCCAAAGCTAAATCGAGCTCTTTTTTTGTAATATTAAGCACCTTAAATAAATCGCTCATTGAGCAATAAATATTTTTAGTCATGTTGATTTCCTCTTTGTTTTTAATGTAAGGGAGATAATTTCCGCAAGAACAAAAGTTCAAGGTGATTCGGAATACACAAATACCCGGTTTCTCCATTTTGGGCGAGCATCGCAGATGCGAGCTTAAAAAAATAAAAATGACTTTTCCTTATTTTATTTATATTTATGTTTATATTACGTTTAAATACTTTATTTCTGTATGCAAACGATTAATATGTCTCACTTTAAATAAGCATTTGTGCAATGATTAATTTTTTTAATTGCGCTGCTGATAAATTCAACAACTGAATTGCAATTTTACTACTTGAATTTATATTTTTAATATTTTGTCATTCTACCTTTTACCCCTTTCTTTTTTTTAATTCTGCACCTGCCAAAAACCATTTTTCAACTTCACTTCGAATAAAAATCGGTTTTCGACCAAGTTTGCGATAAATTTGTTGCGGAATCTGCTTGTACGAAATCCACGAATAAATTGTGCCAACTTGAATTTTTAACATGTCTGCTACCTGTTTGCATGTCATTAATTCAATTTCTGTTTTGTTATTTTGTTCTGCGTTGTTCATATTTTAATTATTCTTTGAATTTGTCAGTTTGTCTAACTTGGTATCATAAAACTTTTGCAAAAAATAATGATTTCAATATTTTTTTTGCAAGATTATTCGTTCCAGCTAAAATGTTTAAAATATTGGTGTTATTGAATATTATGGGAAAATAACAAATAAATTTTAAATTTAGTCTAAAAATTTTGATGAGTTAAAACGCTGAATTTTAATATCATAAGTAAAATTTATTTCGTTACAATTATGCTGATTTATATTGCTCCAAAACCTTTGTCAATTAAGGATTTTATATGTTTTATCAATTCATCGTTTTGAGGATTAGTTTGTTTACAATTATCCAGAACTTTTTCTAAAAATTGCTTTCTTGCTTTGCGCAAAGTCATTATATTATTGTACTTACCGTAATTTATACTTTTTAATCCTTGTTCAACATTTATAATATTTGATTTTTTGCGCATTTCTTTTTTGTTAGTTTTTATTTTTTGCGTTTTTGAGCCTTGTAAATGATGTAATCCTTGAATTATTTCGTCACAATTCAAACACCTTTTTCTTTTAGGTTGTTCTTTTTTGTCTGGATAACAATAACAACAAGGTGCTGGTTCTTTTGCCAATGCTTCTATAATGGCTTTAGTAAGTTTTTTAAAATCTTTTAATCCCTTGGCTAAAACATCCGGCACCCCTTCTTTGTTGAGTCCAAAGAATTTTATTGGTTTTTTGATATTTATTTTTAAACCTGTTTGCTCATTTGTTAAATATGTTGTTCTTTCTGCATATGTAATGTGATAGTGTGTTTCAGTTTTTTTGCTATGTTGAATATTGATTTTGCAAACAGAATCACCCTCAATAGCATAATAATATCCGTACTGCTTGTAATTGTTGATTATTATGCTTAAAATCTTTTTAATATCTTCTTTTGGGATATTTCCACAATTTTTATAATCTTCAATACTTATGGTTTTATCTGTGCCAATACCAAGCTTATCTTTACTTATAGCAAGTTCTACATTGCTTAAATCAATTTCGTTATCGCTATCATACAAGAAATAACTAATATAGCAGCGATTAATTGCTTTTAAGTGTTCTATTATGATATCTGTCAACTGTCTGTCTTGTTTTATATTATCCGATGTTACGCAGGTGTAACTGTTATAAAATTTATAATTTGCAACTAAAAGCTTTTGTAATAGCAATTCTTTGTTGCTCAAAATGTTATCATCATCAACAATACTTTTAGGTTTTCTTTTAATTATGCGAGAATCGCAATTTAACAAAAACTGCCCTACGTCAATATCATCGGTATACTGGATTAGAAAAAGAAGTATTTGTAAAAAGTTATTATTAGAAAAAATCATACGAGTATTTTAATATAAATATGTCGAAATGTTACAATTTCAGCCTTTTGACTACGATTTACAGGTTAAAATTATTCTAAATTATTAGTGTTAATTTTGTATTGATTTTACACCTTAAAATCCTCTCTAATGTTGCCTTTTGCTTGTTTGTTTGTATTAATAAAATGCAGATATCAATAAACAGGACATTTTTAAATGGGTGTATATGAGAAAAACGGTCGATGGTATTTTGAAATAATGATACGCAAACAGCGCTATTGTCGTTCAATACCCGAAGCAACTTGCAGAAGAGATGCGGAAAAATATCTTACCGTATTTAAAGCTGACCTTTTGCGCGGCAGACTTGATTTGGCTGAAAATATCGGACAAAAACCATTTGTTGAGGTTGCCGATTTATACATTAAATATGCTAAAACTAACTTATGTGCTGTTGATACTGCTGTTAGAATTGCAAACCGATTCAAAAATGTTTGGAAAAACAAAACACTTGCTCAAATTACGCCAAAAGTTATTGAAAATTATAAAGAAAGTAGGCAAAAAACAACATTTGCTAAGAAAAAAGTTAACGGAAAAGAGGTTGTTAAATATATTTCATCTGCAACAATTAATCGTGAACTTGCTGCTTTGAGCAAAATGTTTTCTTTAGCAATAGCAAACGGTTATATTAGAGAGAATCCATTAAGAGAAGTTAATAAATTACGAGTTACCAATAAACTTGAACGACATTTATCTGTTGATGAAGAAAAAAGAATGTATCAAGTTTGTGACGATGATTTTTCTTTTTCAAATCTTCCAATTGAAGAACAAGAAAAATTACAACGTAGGCATAATGGAGAGCACGCGTATCTAAAACCAATATTAATAATGGCACTTAATACAGGCATGAGAAAAGGTGAAATTTTAAATATGACTTGGGAATGTGTGGATTTTGCAAAAAATGAAATATCGGCACTTAATACCAAAAATGGTAAGAAAAATACAATTCCTATGAGTAGTAAACTTAGAAAAACCCTTTTGGCCATGTATGAATGTAAGGGAGATGACATATATGTATTTACAAATCCCTATACAGGCACAAAATATAACGATATAAAAAAATCTTTTAAAACTGTCTGCAAACTTGCCAATGTCAAAAATTTAAGATTTCACGATTTGCGACATACAGGTGCAACAAGAATGGTTGCGGCGGGTGTACCATTGCCAGTTGTAAAAGAAATTCTAAACCATGCAAGCATACAAACAACAATGAGATACGCGCATACAATGAGAGAACAGGAAATTTCAGCTGTTGAAGCGCTGGCAAATTTTAATTGATAAAGAGGGGTTTATAACAATACTTTTTAGGCAATCTTTATATAGATTGCTTATTTTTTATCAAGTTTGCCCAGTTAGACTATTTTTAACTAATTATACAAAATAACAAACTCCATAAATATTACAGAAAACCATTTTTTAAAAATTTGCATTAAAAAAGCAAGGTCTAAAACCCTTGCTATTATTACCTTTTAAATCTGGGCCGCAGTGGACTCGAACCACCGACCTCACCCTTATCAGGGGTGCGCTCTAACCACCTGAGCTAGCAGCCCGCATATTCAATTTTTGCTCGCGCACCCGTCAGGGTGCTTATTTTGTTTTCGAGGGTTTCACCCTCGTGGCCACCTGAGCTAGCAGCCCGCATATTCAATTTTTGCTCGCGCACCCGTCAGGGTGCTTATTTTGTTTTCGAGGGCTT
>CALUYW010000002.1 GCA_944325105.1 Candidatus Gastranaerophilales bacterium
AAAAAGAGAAGGAATATGACGTTATAAGTTGGCTTAATCAAGAATTGGAAAATTGCAATGTGCAACTTGAAAGAGAGTTGGAATTAGAAGAAAGAAATCCATTTTATAATTAAAATCTCCACTGGCTATATTATTTCACTTAATGATAAATATCTCTCCTCAAAAGACTTTCCGTGCTTCCATATCTCCTCAACCAAGTGAAGGTGAAATTTATGAGAATATGAACGACTTAATACCTTCCTATAACTCCTCAAATAAATATTTTTAATCTCTAGTCGCTCTTGTTCTTTGTGTTTTTTAGCATCCTTGTTTACAAGATACTTTTCAGATACATATAATTTATGATTGTATAAGTATAAATAAACTTTAGTATTCATATACACTCTCTCTTGTGGTAATTTCGGACATTTGTCAAAGTACTTTAAAAGTTCCTTGTATTGTCTATCATAAATCACAGTCCTCAAATAAGCATAAAAATTATTCATAACATGTTTTGAAAATCCAAATAAATAAATCATTTTTAAAACTTCAATATCTGTGCAAAATCCCCTGATAATATATTCTATATCTTGTTTTTTATGAAATTCAAAAAATAATGGTAATTTACTTGTTTGTTGTTTTTTACAAACTTTTTTATTGTAATAATAAGTTCCATCACAATATGTTAGCCGTTCTTCATGAATTAAACCATCAATTATTGGCTTAAGTTCGCTTGAATCAATCTCTGATATTGTCTCAATCTCATCCAACGAGAACTTGTTTAAACGTTTGCATAGTTTTAATATTCGCTTCTCTTGGATTATTGACGGCTCAAAATCTTTGCACTTCATTACGATTTACCTCCGGCAAATCTCCATTCAGACAGATTTTTCACAGGGACAAGCTCGCTCGCTTCGCTCGACTCCGCTCTTGTCAAAATCCGCCTTTCATTTAATAATCCTCTCATTGTGTATTCGTCTAATTCTTCAATTTGATTTGTTATCATCAATTTTTCAATTCTATTGATAAGTTTAACTAATTGCCTGAATTGGTTTGTACGAGTCGCAAGGTATTCAATAGCATCATCCTTGAACTTTAAATCCGTTAATTCTGTGAGAATTTCTTTAATATCATCTGAATTAAATTTTTCAAATTTCAGCTTTTTGTAAATTCGATCCATTAAATGAGGATAACGTGCAAGTTTTTTGTCTATTGCTCCCATCCCAACAAGAACCACAGGACAACCCGTTTTATCGTGTAAATCTCTTAAGGTTTCAATAATACTTTTATCAATTAAATAATCAACCTCATCAACAATAATTACCTTGTTATTCTGTCTTAAATTATTCTCAATTAATGTAAAAGTTTCTTGGGAATGATAAAAAGCCTCTTCTCCAAGCTCCTCTGCGATTTCAGATAAAAGCCATCTGCTTGTCATTCCTTGTGTTGCTCTTACATAAACCGAATCGTTTTTATCAGCCCACCACTGAATCGTCTGCGATTTTCCTAGCCCATGTTCTCCATAAACTAATGCCATCTTAGGAATATTAGGTGGCACTTTTTGTAATTCATCCATCAACGATACAAATTGTTTAACATTTTTTGTCCTAATAAAAGTTTTTTTCATAATTTAATCTCCATATAAATTGTAGTATTCATCACTTCGAATGTAGTTTGTAAGCCATTTTCTATCTTCAGGATTAGTGCATCCATTTGTCATTAACCACTCGTATTTTTCATAATCTGTATTAAAAATAGGTCTATACATCTGAAGTTCACGAGGGCTTAATTTTCTTTCCCGTTTTGGTTTTTCAATTATTTGTTGCTCAGCCATAATCCTTTCTTGCGGTTCAATCTCAATAACTTCAGCCTGTTCTTTAGGGAAGTATTTCAAGAATTCTTTTTGAGCTTTTTTAAATTGTCTTTGTTGCTTTTGAATTTGTTGCTTAAATTGTTCCATATCTTTTACTGTGCCTAAATGATTTGCCATTGGGTGAACTTTTTCAACTTGTCTTGCGATACATAAAAATTCACCTTTAGTTGAATAAACATGTATTTTAGTTAAATCAAATAGACTGTATCTAATGTAAACAGAATCTCTTAAACCTAAAATTGAATCACTCCTGTAATGAAGTCCAAGGAATGTTATTCCGTGCTTATTAATAGTTCTAACTTCAGTTTTCATCATTAAATCATTTAAGATATTTTTATCGATTTGATGGCGTTGAACACTGTTTAAACATTGTTTAATTGATATTTGAGGAGCGTTCGGACAAGGTTTTGAATTGTGAAAATCTAGGTAACAATCAATGTATTTTATTAATTCTTGTACAGTTGGGATGTAATTATTAGTGAGTTTTTTATGCATCTCTCTATGAAGTTTCTCTCCTCGTTTCATCCACGCAGGCTTGTTTTCAATACTTGTTCCAATGTAGCTTGGCATCATTTTTTCAAATTCTTCTTGAAATTCTCTAAAGAACCTCTCTATTACTTTTGCTCTTGCATTGTATGGTTTTGCAAATACTGATTTTATTCCGAGATTGGCATATACTCCATTAAACCCTTCTTCATCAAAATCACAAGATTGAAAATATTTTGCTTTAAATGCCCTACCGTTATCTTGGTAAACTACCTTCGGAATCATACCTAAATTAATGATTGCATTTCTTAATGCCGAAGCTATACATTGAGTGTTTTCGCTCATCATAATTTCATATCCAACCAGTGCTGTTGATTTCCAATCTAAAAAGCCGACCAAAGTTGCTCTGGTCGGCTTTCCTGTAAAAGGGTTAATTACTTGAAAGTTTAAAGTATGCCCATCAGCAATAAGTACATCTCCAACTTCCAATTTTGAAATATCCCTTTCAATATATGCTTCCACTTTATCGTGGTATGCTTTTTCACCTTCTCTAAATAAAACCCATTGTGCAAAATTATGTTTTTTATAATGTTCTGCGTATCTTCTAAAAGTTAAATCACAAGGAATATTCTCGTATCCTCTTTTTTCTAAAATATGCTTCGTAAGATTTATTGCTTTTCCAATACTAAATTTATTAGGATGCATAAGATATTTGAAAAATACTTCCTTCATTTCGTTATTTAATATTGAATTATATTCTCCTTGTTTTCTAACTTTATAACCCGGCAATAGAGATTTATAACTACTATTTTCTTTATATAGATGTAGCCATTGATAAAGTGTTGTCTTACTTATTGAACCTATAAAATTATATACTTTAGGAAGTAACATTCCTGAATTATATAAATCCAAGAATACTGAATCAGCCTCTTTTTTAGTTGAATATTTACCACGAATATTTAACAAGGCGTGTAAAATATCAACTCTTGCTAAGGCTGTCATTTTTGCCTTTTCAGAAATAAAAGTTGGTTCTTGGTTTAAAATTGGAACAAGAGATGTTCCTCTGATTTCTTCATCTTCAAGTTTTTCTTGAACTTCTGCCTCTAAACTTGAATAAAGTATTTCATAGGATTTACCACCTCTAACCTCAACTTCTCTTGCGATATATTTACCTTTTTGTATTGCAAGTCTGATTGAACGGTTACTATTTAACCCTTTTATCTTTGCTACTTCATTTATATTTATGTATTTTTCCATACTCACACAATAACTCGGAAGTTTGGAAATGGAACACCGTTTCCGACTTATTGTGTCGCTTTCGTATCAATTATAATTATTGTTTTTTATGAATAATAAATATATTTATCTACTCTCTGAAGAAAAAAACAAATAACAAATAAAATTTACTTATGAAAAATATGAGATTCCGAGTTTCTTTAAAAAACTTCCAACTTATATAATTTAAATTTTATTAAATTTTATTAAACTTTGTTTAATTTTTATTTAAAAAGTTCCTCTTAAATTTCAACAAATTTTCAACACTGTCCTGTCCCAAAAATCCTGAACTGTCCCAAAATTCCTGAACTGTGCCTAAATTCCCGCCATTTAAGGTTTTGAGACACTGTCCTGTTTTAGACATTGACGGACAGTAATCGGACTTTTTTGACAGTTCAGGAATCTTATTTTTAGCAAATTCCGACTAAAAAAATCAAGATATATTTGAAACACAGCCCCATTGGTTCAAAAAAATCAAATTCCGACAATGTCTGTTCAATGGCACCCTCGCAGAGCGGGCTGTCCAAAATAATCAAAGTATCCGTACAAATAAAACCGGTCGTTAAATTACAGTTTGGATGTTTATATAAGGACTAAAAACTGGAAGCTTCTAAGTTTGAAACTTCCAGTGAAATGGTTGCGGGAGCTGGATTTGAACCAACGACCTTCGGGTTATGAGCCCGACGAGCTACCAGACTGCTCCATCCCGCGATATTAAATTATCATATCGAGCGAACACGCTCAACAATTATATTATCAAATGCTGAATATGAAAAATCAACCCCATGATTTTTTATTTAAAAATTCATATTCCCTACAATTATTATCAGGGAAATTGTAAGTACAGCGGATTCAGATGTTTTTAAGGATACCTGCGGCGGTGAAAATAAACCTACGGCAGCAAATAAAATCTGTATTTAACTATAAATATAATATTAAGTATTCTATAAATACCAATAACGCTTATTATATCAAGCATGGAAGTAAATCTAAAAAGACCCTTATGAGCCGACAAGCTACCATGTAATCTTAAATGCAATAAATAAATAAATAATAATTAAAATTTCAAAGATAATCTTATCAATATGATATTATTATCATGTTTACAAATATGAAAAGGAGTTTTATGACATTAGCATTAAGTGAAATAAAAATTTTAAACTACAAATCTATAAACGATGTTACTTTAAACATAAAAAAACAAGATGATAGCTATACAACGGTTTTTGTTGGGAAAAATGAAACTGGAAAATCTAATTTACTTGATGCTATTGCATTTATTTCTCGACCTGAAAAAGAATTTAGCTATGAAGAATTAAAAAATTCACAAAATGATGCCGCTAGTTATGTTGACTTTTATTTCGTTTTCAAATTTCTTAATGAAGAAGATTGGAAATCAGTCTTAAAAACAAAAATCAAAGCACCAAGTGAAATTATTGAAAAAATCAGCATTCAAGGTTACGAAAATAATACTTATCTTCATAAAGACAAAAATAAGTTTGTAGGAGCAAATAACATACAGTTTAGCTGCCCAAAAGATGAAGAACTAAAAAAATATGCTTTTAAAAAATCTTCAAAGACGAATGATAGTGAAGAAGAATGTGAGTATGAGTATGAAATTTTATATTCAAGAGGTCTTGGAACTCAAAATGCCGATGAAAATGTAGAAAGTTCAACAGCATATAAAATATTAACAGAAGATAATTTGCAAGAAATATTAAACCATATATTTAAAGAAACAATTGAAGAAAATAAATTACATGTTTCAAAATGGAAGTATTCTAAAGAATATTTAATTACTGAAACAATTGATTTGAATACATTTAAAACTGATAATAATATATGTTATCCTTTGAAAAATATATTTAATTTAGCTGGCTATAAAACCCCCAAAGAGATTGAAACAAAAATCAACACTTTAATAAACAGTCCTAAAAGTATTAACAAGTTGGCAAGTCAATTAGAAAATAAAACTACTGAATATATAAATAAAATCTGGGCAGAATGTAAAATCAAAGTCAAAATTGATATTCAAAAAGACTTGCATTTAGATGTTTATATTGCTGATGAAACTGACGATGAAAATACTTACTATATGTCTGATAGAAGTGAAGGTTTTAAACAATTTGTATCCCTAATTTTAAGTATATCAGCAGCCAATGAAACTGATAAATTAAAAAATAATATTATTTTGATAGACGAACCAGAAGTTCATATGCACCCTTCTGGTATTAGATTTATGCGTAATGAATTATTGCGTATTGGCGAAAATAACTATGTCTTTTTAGCTACGCACTCACAATTTATGATTGATACGAAAAATAGGGAAAGGCACTACATAGTAACAAAACCAAACAATAACACATGTGTAAAATTATGGGATTCTACAAAAGATTTAGCTGATGATGAAATTTTAAGACAAGCTTTTGGGATAAATGTTTTAAATGATTTGTTAGCAAAAAATAGAATACTTGTTGAGGGGTATTCTGATTGTATTTTATTAGAAAATGCTATTAGTATATTGGCACCTAATAACTGTATAACTATAACTAACGGAACAGGCTCAAATATTGTTCCAGTTGCAAGCATGCTAAAAATGTATAATGTTTCAGTTTTAACAATTGTAGATGCTGATAAAGATGGTGAAAAATATAAAAAGGAAATTTTAAAATTAGGAAATCCTTTTGAAGAAAAATCAGTTAAAACAATAAGAGATTTAGATACTGAAGTTATTGATTATGGAACAATCGAAGATACATTAGATATAGCTTATGTTACTAAATACTTAAAAAAAGCATATTCTGATATTACTGGTACAACAACTTGTAATTATACTTATTCTAATGAAAAACCTATAATAGAAGATTTTAAAATTTATATGTTACAAGAAAATATTGCAAAAAGTACAAGTTGCGAAGTTATAGAAAATGCAAAAATTTTAATTGCTCAAAACTTTAAACCAACATCGAGTTCATTAAGAAATAAACACGCTAAACTATTTAATATTTGTAATAAAATTTTAGAATATTTTAAACCTAAAATTGATGAATAAAATTTATTACCACCCCATACAGCCCCTCTCATTGCGTGATAAGCTTTCTTGGTCGAAGAAACAAGTTTTCCCGTTCTGAGATTGCTTGGTTGCTCGCGATGAACGGCATTGCGGTCTTGCTCATCGCAAGCCCTCAGCCTCCGCTCGCAATCCGCTTTTCTCGGCTTGAAAAACCCCGCCTTGATAAATTCAGATGAGAGCATTCTCGGGCGAATGATGAAATGTTTTACGGCGGTGAGGTATAAAGTTACCCTCAAAAATTAAAGTAATGATTTTAGCAAAGTATCAACGACTACAAGTTTTGCCCTATCTGATTTTATAGTTTCTAAATTTTTTAAAATATTTTTATGCAGTTCATCATTCGTTTTTATTCCGCCAAATGAAAATAACTCATCAGGCTCTAAATTTAATTTTTCTAAAATCTTTTCCAATGTTTCAGCGGTTAGAAAACCGTTGCCTGTTTCAATAATACTTAGCGCATTAGTCGATAAACCCAACATTTCCGCAAATTTAATTTGTGAAAAACCTCGTTCCTTGCGTATTTGGCTAATTTTAGCCCCTAGTAATTTTTTTATATTTGTCATAGATTACCTTTCCTTACATGTTAATTGGCATATCCACGCAAAAGAACAAAACTAAACTGGTTGACATAATAAGTTTAATTTGATATTGTTTGAATGGAAGAATGGAAAAAGATTATAAGGAAATGTTCAATATTCTTGACGGCTACTTAAAAGATAAAGTGCCCGATATTGACCTAACTATTATAGAAGCAGTTAATAACCGTAAAAACGGCAAAATCTTTACTTTTAAAGAACATTTAAAAGGTTTTATTTACGCTCAATTAAGCGCATTGGTTTCTTGGAAAAAGATTAAAGACAATCAAACAAAGTTTGATGAACTGTTTTGTAATTTTGAGCGCAACGCATTAAAAGAACAATCCGCAGATTTTTTAATTGAAGAAATTAAAAAACTCAAATGTTATAGCCCCTATACTACAAAAAATCAAATGCAGTCATTAAAAGCAAATATTGAAACTTTTGAGAAAATCGAGCAGGATTTTGGAAGCCTTGAAAAATTTGTAACCCACACAACGCCTATAAACATTATCAAATTACTTAGCCATTATAATAGCACCTACAAATTAAGGTATTCAGGCGTTGCTCTTGTGTGTGAGTATCTTAGAAATGTTGGTATTGATGTAATTAAACCCGATGTACATATAAAAAGAATTTTAGGGGCGGAAAGATTAAACATTGTAAAAAGTAAATCTGATTATGCAATTATAAGAGAATGCAAAAAACTTTCTGATAAAATCGGAATCAGTCAAGTAAAAATGGATTATTTATTGTGGAATTACTGCTCAAAAGGTTATGGCGAAGTTTGCACTGCAAAACCAAAATGCGCAAAGTGCGTTATTAAAGAATATTGTAATAAAGGGTAAATGTTGATTATAGAAGAAATTGAAAAATTTACTGAATCAATGCCGCTAGGTTATGAGTTTTCAACAAAGTGGTTTAAAACAGAATTAAGCAAGCAATATAATAGGTCTGCTGAAAGCTACATACCTTCTGATTACTGTTATAACAGGAAAAACAAAGGCATAAATTACAATAAACAACCTCACTATTTTTTGCATTTAGGGCGAGGTAAATATAAGTATGTTGGCAAAGATTATATTTTTACAGGTGAAGTTGAAGAAAAGCCAAGAATAAAAAAGGGCTTGTAAACATTTCTCATTGTGCATAAATAAAAAATAAAGGAATTATTTAGTTGCAAATAGTATATGTAATACTTATCGGATTAATATTAGCAGAGATTATTAAGTTGTTAGAGCCAACGGGTATTTTGTTTGTATGGATATTTCAACATATCTCAAGCATAATTGTTGCAGCGATAATGTTTATAGTCTTATTTGCGCTTGCAATAGTAACTATAAATTATTTCAAGTATAAAGATGAAACGGAAAAAGAACGAGCAGAAAGATTAAAGCGACAAGAAATGTTGGATAAGTGGCGCAAGCAGTTTAAATAAAAAAACAACCGGCGGGGAAGAAAAATAAAAATAGAACAAATGTTGTTATAAAATTCCTACATATAGAAGCATAAGAAGTAGTAAGCTATAAAATCCTTATATGATAATATCGAAAAGTATGCTATAAGTATTTTTTAGTAGTATAAAATATTCAATTTTAACCTCAATTAAATAGAGAGTCTGGTCGAGGCAAGCAAAAATTTTTGTGCATTTTACACATCTTCATAATTTATCAAAAATAAAAAGTCAATAATAATGGCTATTTTAGACCTGCTAAAAAATTTATTGTATAACAAAATTCAAGTATAATAAGCGTTTACAGAGATTTATATTTGACACATTACAAAAAGTCGTATACCATGAAAACATACAATTAATAGGTAGTGACGATTCACCTTTATTTCTCGTCCCCAGCGTGAGCCTCCGCTATGGTTATAATATCTAGGCTCAAAGGTAGAGATTATAAGTTAAAAAAGGAGAAAACCGCACCGCAAAGACATAAGTATTAGATAAGCGAAGGAGCATTATCATGAAAACACTTATGTTATTATTACAAACGCCCGCTAGTAAGGATACTGGCAAAAAATGTAACAACTGTATAAGACTGGTGCACTTTATGCGCTTGTTACAAACAAAATCAAATAGAGATAAAAAACAGGAGGAACACTACCTAAGAGAAAATTCAGCGATTTACAAATTACCGGTCAACTTGATAAAACTTGATAAAGTAATGTCAAGCGATAGGGTATAC
The DNA here is from genome assembly GCA_944325105.1 of Candidatus Gastranaerophilales bacterium. Classification (GTDB taxonomy): domain Bacteria; phylum Cyanobacteriota; class Vampirovibrionia; order Gastranaerophilales; family Gastranaerophilaceae; genus Galligastranaerophilus. The sequence goes on from CALUYW010000002.1 coordinate 9,451, forward strand.
TCTAATTACGCACTCTCGTGGCATTTAAAAAGCCTTTGTTTAGGGTTGGTTTTTGCTTTTTCACTCAATTCAGTGATTAAGTCTTTACATCTAACAATCGTTATCCTAAAACAAAACAAAAAGGGGGAAACGATGACAGGACAGAGCGTTGCGTACATTAGAGTAAGTGCCGTTGACCAAAATTTGGAAAGCCAAAAAGAACTATTACAAAAATGCGCCATCAACAAATGGTTTGAAGAAAAAATCAGCGGTAAGAACACAGACCGTCCACAATTACAGGCTATGTTAGAGTATGTTAGAGAGGGTGACACAGTATATATTAAAGACCTTTCAAGACTTGCTCGCAACACAAAAGATTTGTTAAACATTGTGGAATATCTTGCCAATAAAGGCGTTGCTCTAAAAAGTATCAAAGAAAATATTGATACTTCAAGCAATTTTGGCAAATTAATGATTACATTCCTCGCTGCCATTTACGAATTTGAGCGTGCAAATCTTTTAGAAAGACAAAAGGACGGTATTGCAGTTGCTAAAAAGTTAGGCAAGTACAAGGGGCGAAAGAAAGTTCCAAAGCCTGATAACTTTAAAGAGGTTTATCAAAAATGGCTAAAACGTGAAATTAAATCAATAGCAGCAATTCGCGAGTTGAATATTAGCGAATACGCATTCTACAAGTTCGTTAAGGAAAGCGGCAGCCGATGTGGAGTTGGCGGAAACGGTCAGTTTTCGACAACGCAACTGTACGATGGCGACATAGGAACGCAGGCTCTGCCGAGTACCACAGGAGCAGAGGAGAATGCAAATGGCTAAAAGAAGACGTAACGGCGAAGGCTGTTTTCAGAAAAGCACTTGCGGCAGATATATTGAATATCGAGTTACATATTATGATGAACTTGGTAAAAGAAAGCTAAAAACATTCTCTCGCAAGACAAAAGAAGAATGTTTGCAAGCGTACAAAGAATGGAAAGCAGAGCAAGAGGGTAAATGTCCTGATGAGATAAGCGAAAATATTACAGTTGCACAATGGGCAAATACTTGGTTTGAAAATTATGTTGTAAATCATGTAAAAGAAACTACCGTTAACGACGATAGAAGCATTTTAGATAGGCACATTATTCCTGATTTAGGACATTTATTACTAAAAAAGCTAACTCCTCACTTATTAACAAAATTTTATAACGCTTGCTTAAAAAAGAGTAACGGCAAAGGCGGAACACTTGACCCCAAAACTGTGAAAAATATTAGAGCAGTAATGAATAGAATGCTCAAATGTGCTTGCATAATTGGTATTTTAAAAGATAACCCGAACACCCTAGCTCTTTATCCAAAATGTACCAAGAAAGAAACCGAAATTTTAAATTCGGAAGATTATGACAAACTCATAAAACATTGTATTGACCAAGCTACTCAATGGGATATGTTAATCATTTTTCTCTTATGTGTAGGCGCAAGATTAGGTGAGGCACTAGGATTGCAATGGTCAAAGGTTAATTTTGAAAAGCAAACTATTAGAATTAACCAGCAAATGCAATCAGTACCAAACAAAGATAAGAACTCAAAATACAAATACACAAAGAAGATTATAGATTCCACAAAGACAAAAAGCTCTAACAGAACTTTGCCAATGTCAAGTGATATTGAACATATACTACGCTATGTCAGAAAGTTGCAAGCTATAAACAAAATGGCGCAAGGAGCAAAATATCATAGAGATTTAGACCTCGTGTTTGCACGTGAGGACGGATATTTTATTTGCGATACTACTTTTAGAGCTTTTGTTAATAAACGGTTAGCAGAGGCAGGAATCGAACATCATAAAATACATTCATTTCGCCATTCTTGCGCTACAAGTTTCTTTGAACAAAAAGCTGATATCAAGAAAGTGTCAAAGTGGCTCGGACACAGTTGTATTGGAATTACTTTAGATACTTATACGCACGTTCAACCTCAACATCTGGAAGAACTTGCAGAGTTGCAAAATAACAGATTTAAAAAAATCTTCAACAGTAACGAAAAAGATATTCCAGATGAAATGCTACCAAATAAAGACGATTGGGGTGCATAAAAAATGATAAGTTGCAAGGAAAAAAGACCTATAATTATTGTAGGTCTTCCCTACAATTTAAAACAAGAATTAAGTATTCTATAAATACCAATAACACTTATTATATCAAGCAAGGAAGTAAATCTAAAATGAGTCTTATGAGCCCGACGAGCTACCAGACTGCTCCATCCCGCGATGTCATCGCTTACACCTTATTATTAAACGCTAAAAAACAAAAATCAAGTCCCAAGGTTTTATATATAAAATTCACATTAACCCTTTACAAAAAAATATTTTGCAGTTTAATAATTGGTATAGAGAGTTACCGCATATGAGAATAGAAGCATTTACAACATACATGCCTGTTGGCATGAGTTTTTGTGTCGAAAAACCACAAAGACAAACATTTGGACATCGTTTTGTCCCTGACCACAAAAAGTCATTGAGGTTAAAAGGCGTATTAACAAAATGCAAAATATAACCTCAACAACTGGAAGAAAATTTTTTAGCCAAACATCTTCCCAGAGCATTTATAAGCAAATATGGAAGCAAGAAAGCATTACAAAAAATTGCAGCCGAGAACCCTGATATCAAACTTGCGCGTTCTCGATTCTCAAAAATAATATTTCCTGAAAATATATCAAGTGAAATATACGATCATTTTATCCCCACAAGGAATATAGCCCTAAAATTAATGCAGGCATCGAGCGAAAGTTACACGAAAATCGACTTTTAAACAATGCAAAAGGCCGCACTTTTACATGATTTGGGCAAAGCATATATACCCGAACAAATCATAAATAAAGCAGGAAAACTTACTCCTGAAGAAAGACAAATTGTAGACGAACACGCCAGAATAGGATACGAAATCCTTAAGGCACTGGGCTTTAAGGGCAAAATTCTTGAACTTGTGAAAATGCACCATACTTATTCAAATATAAACCCTCCTACAACACAAATTCTGCAGATAGCAGACATATGGAGCGCATTAAAAGAAAAGCGTTCATACAAAAAAGCTTTTGACGACGATATTGCGCTTGAAATATTGCTGCAAAAAATGCAAAATGGAGATTTTGACAAAAAATACATTGAACTGCTTGAAAAGATAATAAGGTCAGAGGGTAAATAAATTATTTTTCAAATTCAAAAGTAAAATTTAAGCCTTAATTTTCCTTAATTTTTGCCAAATTTCATTAAACTTTTTTATCCACTTTATGTTAAAATACAGCTTATGAAAGGCTTGAGTAAGAAAAAGATTTACTTCATAGTATTCCTATCCATAGCACTTTTGTGCACTTGTGGTTTTCTCTGGGCGTGGTTTGTTACTCGCGATATAAGAAAAAACGTAGCAGGGGCGCTTAATCAAGCCCAAAAAGTTGAAGTAAAAAACCTTATTCTGACCGAAACTAAAAACCAAAAAAAATACTGGGAACTCTATGCCAAAACAGGCAGCTACGACAGTTCAATGCAAACTGTAGTTCTCACAGGCATTATAGGCAATTTTTACGATGAAAACAAAAACGTCGCTCTAAGCTTTGAATCTCCAAAAGGAACTTACCGTGACAGTGACAAAAACGTAACTCTAGAGGGCGAAACACTAATAGTATCAAAAGACGGCTCCTCTATTCTTGCCGATAAAATCGAATGGGGAGGCAAAAACACCGACATTATTGCCTCGGGTAACGTAAGAATTGCAAAAGATGAGGACTTTTCAACCGTGAGCGAAAAAGCCGTTTTCAACTCTGATTTTACTTTCTTTAAAATAATCGGAGACTCTCAGGTTAAAATATTTGCCAAACAAGGCGAAAGCCAAGAAAAAGTAAACCTATTCAACACTAAAGGAAAATAAATGAAGAAAATATTTCTTACAATAGTACTAATAGCTTTTACAACATTGTACGCAAATAGCGCCAATGTTGTAATTGAAGCTAAAAAACAAACAATAAAAATGGACCAGAACAAAGGCTTTTTTGAAGGCAATGTTCAAGTCAGTGTAGGTGACATAAAAGTAAAAAGTCCCCGCGCAGAGCTTGACTTAGACCCTGTGAGCAAAAAGCCCTCACTTGCGACATTTTTTGACAACCCATACGCTTTTCAAAATAAAGAAAACAAAAAACACGAAATTAAAGCCGACATAATAAAAGTATCACTAATCAAAAAAAGCGTTCTGGCACAAGGTAATTCACAATCCATAATGATGGAAAACCGCCAGCCCATTATGACAATTAACGCAGACTCTCAAGAATACGACACAAATACAAAACTTATGAAAGCTAACGGCTCTGTTGTTATTCACTACCAAGACCTCGAAACTTTCTCAAACAAAGCAAGCGCCATTGTCGATAAATCAGGCAACATCCAAAATTTAAAACTAATCGGCAATGTTGTTATGAAAGAAAAAGCAAATGTCATAAAGGGCAATATGTTTGAATATGTTCCGCAAAGAGAAGAGTTTCAAGTATCAGGTAACACCTCATCTGATGTAACTTTTGAGGATGGCACAAGAGTTTATGTAGAGGCCAGATACCAGCAGTTCAACAAGCTCACAAGCGCACTTGTTGCAGGCGGTAATGTAAAAGTAAAATACAAAGACTACTTTGCCCAAGGGCCAAAGGCTCAGCTTTTTGTTGACCCAAAAACCAATAAGCCTAACACGGTAATTTTCACGGGACGCTCTAAAATCACAAGCGAAGGTTCAACTGTTGAAGCCGACAGAATAAAAATGACACTCAATCCAAAAGCGTTTTTTGCTGACGGAAACGTAAAAACAAGTATTTCTCAAGACGGTAATATGGAGATTATGCCTTAAATTATGAACATAACACTTGAAAACAAACAATGCTTAATAGCAGGCGACGGGTTACTGCCCGTTAAAATGGCTCAAAGTGCTAAAGAAAACGGATTTGAAGTTATTGCAATTTCGCTTTCTTCAGACAACTGCAAAGAACTTCAAAAGCACTGTTCAAAAGTCGTTTCGCTTGGTTTCGGGCAAGTTGAAACAATAGAAAAATTGCTTAAAGACGAGGGTATAAAACAACTCACTTTCTTGGGCAAAGTTTCAAAAACTATGCTCCTAAAGCGCCCCAAGCTTGAACCTAAAGCAATAGAGTATATTAAAGAAGCTTTTAAATTAAACGATGACGCCATTATGCTAAGGATTGTGGAAGAGCTTGAAAAAATCGGCGTCAGTGTGCTTGACCAGACAATATTTATCAAAAATCTTATGGTGCAAAAAGGCGTTCTTACAAAATGTTCACCGACCCAAGAAGAGCTCTATGACATAGAATACGGCTATAAAACTGCCAAAGAAATGGGCAAACTCGACATCGGTCAATCTGTTGTTATGAAAAACCGCATGATTATGGCAGTTGAGGCGATTGAAGGAACGGATAAGTGCATTAAAAGAGGGGCAAAACTTGCGCGCGGTAAAGGCGCCGTTGTGGTAAAAGTTGCAAAACCCAATCAAGACAAAAGATTTGATATACCTACAGTTGGTATCAGAACCCTTAAAACTATGCGCAGATACGGTGCAAACGTGCTTGCACTTGAGGCGGGAGAAACAATTATAGTAAATCAAAAGGAAATGATTGATTACGCTAATAAGCACAAAATATCAATCATAGCGGTTTAATATGGCAAAAAAAATATTTATTATTACGGGTGAATCATCAGGGGACAAGCACGCCTCAGGCGTTGTAAGAGAACTAAAAAGACTCAATCCTGATGTAATCATAGAAGGTATAGGCGGTCAAAATCTTAAAGAGCAGGGCGTAAAGCTATTTTCCGACCATTCTAAAATGGGCGGCATAGGGCTTACACCAAAGCTCATAATTGACCACTTTACTTTAGGTAAAAGAATAGTAGATTATCTTAAAAACTCCTTTAAGCCTGATTTAGTGCTGCTTGTAGACTATGGAACATTCAACCTTGCAATTTCAAAATTCCTTAAAAAAGAAGGCTTTAGGGCGTTTTACTTTATCCCGCCTCAAATTTGGGCATCAAGAAAATGGCGTATTCATACAATTAAAAAAAATATCGATAAGGTCTTTACAATCTTTCCTTTCGAAGAAAAAATGTATGAAAAAGAGGGCATAAACTCCACTTTTGTCGGTCATCCTCTGAATTTTGAACTGCCCGAGGCAGCTGATAGAGAAGAGTTTTTCACTCGCCATGGGCTTGATAAAAACAAGCGCCTTGTAAGCGTTTTCCCCGGTTCAAGAATGTTTGAGATAAAATATCTCCTCAAAATATTTACGGGTGCGGTAAAAATAATAGAGAAAATCTGCCCTGATGTGCAGTTTGTATTTTCTCATGCAAAAAACCTTAAAGATGACGCATTTAGCGTGGATTACAAAACAATAAAAGGCGAAAATCAAGCGCTTTTAAGTGTTTCAGACGCTCTTATTCTGGCATCGGGCACTGTAGCACTTGAAGCGGCACTATACAACACTCCTATGATAATTGCTTACCGCGGGCCTTTATTTTTCTACTTGATATATCTGATTGTAAGAAGTATTAAAAACGCCTGCCTTGTAAATATAATTACAGGAAAAGACATAGTAAAAGAGTTTTTAATGTATGATGCTAAATCAAAAGATATAGCGGATGAAATAGTTAAACTCTTAAATGACAACAACTACAGAGAAAAACAAATACAGGGTTTAAAAGAAGTAAGCTCAATGCTTGGCGATAAGCACTGTGTTGAAGAAGTAGCAAAATTAATAAATACGGAACTTATGGGGGAATAAAATGGCGAACATAATAACTCTTTCAAGAATTTTTATGGTCTTTATTGTTGTTGCGCTTTTATTTATGCACAACAATAACGCAACACTTTGGGCCGTTATTTTAACGGTTTTTGTAATGTGGTTTGACGGACTTGACGGCTATGTTGCAAGAAAGTTCAATGAAACCTCAAAACTCGGCGCTGTTCTTGATATTATGGGCGATAGAATTGTAGAAAATGTTTTCTGGATAGCATTTTGCGCTATGGGCTGGATAAATGTCGCTATACCGATAATTGTCCTTACAAGAGGAATAGTAACGGATTCAATCCGCTCGCTTGCACTTGCACAAGGCTACACTGCCTTTGGTGAAAAAACAATGATGCAGGGTAAAATTGCAAAATTTATCGTTGCTTCAAACTTCTCAAGATTCACATACGCACTATGCAAAGCAGTAGCGTTTTTGTTTATTATCGCAGGACATCTGTCTTTTAACTATGACCACAGCGTGCTTGCAATAGGTATAATCTGCGCTTGGATTGCAGTAGCATTTTGTGTTTTAAGGGGAATACCCGTTATAATCGAGAGCAAGAGATTTTTTGAAGTAAAATAAAATGCAAAAAAAGTTCCTTAACATAGTAATGGTAGAACCTGAAATACCTCAAAACACGGGCAACGTGGCACGTCTTTGCGCCTGCTGCGGAGCAAAGTTGTTTTTGTGCGGAAGATTAGGATTTTCTATGTCAAACAAATACCTCAAGCGCTCGGGGCTTGATTACTGGGATAAAGTAGAAATTGAGCACCTTGTAAGTTTTGAGGAACTTGCAAAGGAATTTCCCATCCAAGATAATAATTACTATTTTTTCACCACAAAAGGAGAAAAAAACTACACGCAAGTAAGCTATAAAGACGGTGATTTTATCGTCTTTGGGCCTGAAACAAGAGGTCTTAGCGATGAGATTTTAAACAAATACAAAAATAATCTTGTAACAATTCCAATGATGGAAAACACAAGGAGTTTAAATCTTTCAAATTCAATAGCAATAGGAGCATACGAAGTCATAAGACAGCTCGGGCATTTAGGAGAATAAAATGGATAATAATATTTCAATAACAAAACTTTCAAAAGAAATAGTATCTAAATTTTTGCCTCAAAGGGTACAGGTGTCTAACAAAGGAACATACGGCAATGTACTAAATATTGCAGGTTCTATGTTCTACCCCGGAGCTGCCTATTTAAGCTCAATTTCCGCCCTTAAAATCGGTGCGGGAGCAGTCATGCTTGCAAGTGCAAGCGATGTAATACCCCTTGTTGCCGCAAACTCGCCTGATATAACATTTCTTGACTTAGGTCAAAGCCCCGTGGGCACTATTCCAAAAGACGGCATAAAATACTTAGACGGGGTTGCAAACTCTCATGCGGTATCAATCGGCTGCGGTCTATCCACCCTTGGCGGCACAAAAAACTTTGTGTTGAGCTTTTTGCAAAAACACATTGAATCTCAAACACCCATTATAATCGACGCCGATGCGATAAATATTTTATCGGGCACTAATAAAAAACTCTTCCCGCTAAATTCTATAATCACGCCTCACCCGCTTGAACTTTCAAGACTTCTTGAGGTTGATGTAAAAGAAATTCAGTCCAATAGAACAAAATGGGCTTGGGAGGCGAGTAAGTATTTTGACTGCATAGTACTTCTAAAAGGTCATGAAAGTGTGATTGCAGTACCTAACGGAAAAATATTTATAAATCCGACAGGAAATTCCGCACTGTCAAAAGCAGGTGCGGGCGATGTCCTAACGGGTATGATTGCAGGACTTTGTGCTCAAGGTGCAACGCTTGAAAATGCCGCTTGCCTTGGAGCATATCTGCATGGGCTATGCGGTGAAATTGCAAGCAAGACTCAAGGTGAGTACTCCGTCCTTGCATCAAACTTGCCAAATATAATACCTATGGCAATTAAAGAGATATTAAAATAGACACATACTATCGACAGAAAAGCATATAATATGACTCAATTTTTGTATCTGGCACAATATCATCAAAATTAGTGTAATTAAAATTTTGGGAATCAATACACTCTTCTTTCAAATTATACACATAGAATGATTTGCTCTTATAAGTTCGCTTTGAACAATCAATTTCTAAATTATGCAATATATACCATAATTTGTCTTTATAAAACTTGGAAAATTCCCAAGAACCCGCATTTAAAGACTTTACCCAAAAAGAAACTTTTGAATCTTTAAATTTAACAGAAGACCTATCTATATAATCTTTATCAAATACCTGAATCCAATCAGCAGAAAATACAGGCAAGGTATAAAATAAAATTAAACACAATATAAATATTCTTTTCATATAAATCATTTTTATATAAAAAGAATAAAAAATAACGGAAAACACAGTGTATTTTTACACTACTTAATAATTATTTTAAGAACTATCTACTTAGACTCGCTTGCTCTCATTGGACGCATCGCGTCACAATTCGAGCTGCGCTCGTAAAAAAAACGGCTCGATGCGTTCGCATTGAAGCCGTGATGGATAGAATTAGTATTACGGAGTTTATAGAGGAGTTTACATCTGCATTAAAGCATGTAAATTTTTCAATTTGTTAGTTTTTTCCATTTTTTGTCAATTAATTTTACAAAAATTTACATAGATGTTTCTATAAGCTCTTCGTTTTCTTCTTCAAGATACTTCTGCTCTATTGCCCCAGTTGGCGATACGCCAAAATCTTTCAATTTATTTGTACTTGAGAACAATCCACCCTTACCGCTAAGTGACTTTAGCACAGAATCAAAGTTTTTCTGCACGGTTGCAAAACTTGTCTTTAACTTTTCCATATGAGAAATTAGCGTTACAACTTTTGAGAAAATATTATCCCCTAGTTTTATTATCTCTCTTACGTTTTTCTCCTGATTTTTCTGTGCCCAAGAGTATTTAATCACCCTTAAAGTGGCAATAAGTGAGGCAGGGCCTACTATTATAACTTTCTTTTTATACGCATCCTCAACAATTTTAGGGTTTGAATAGATATAGTTAATACATGCTTCAACAGGTACAAACATTAGTGTAAAATCAGGTGTAGCAAGCCCTTCAAGATTATCATACTTTCCGCCAAGTTCGTTTATTCTATCTTCAATCGCACTGTAGAACTGCTTTAAATACCTGTTTTTCTCCTCTTCATCTTCACTGTTTACAAGCTCTATGAAGTCCACAAGCGACATTTTTGAATCTATAACTATGTTTTTATTGTTGTCAGGATAGTAAACAACAGCATCAGGGGTAATTTTATTGCTATCGGGGTCAATATTTGAGCGAAAGCCCTTTTGTGTAACATAAATGCCGTTTGGATTATCAGCCTTATTTTCAAGCCCTGATGATTTTAAAATATTTTCTAAAATCATCTCCCCTAAAAGCCCTCTTGTCTTTGAATTTTCCTTAAAAGCACGCGCAAGTTCCTGAGCTTGAGTTCTTATAAGATTATTTTCATTCGTTAGAGATTTTATCTGCTCTCTTATAATATTTGTATTTTGCACGCCTGAAATGTTAAACTCTTCAACTTTCTTTTGAAACTCGCTCATACGCTCCTTTAGCGGTGCAAGTTGAGTGTCAAGTCGCTTTAGATTTTGTTCTTCAAGCATTTGCTGCTTATCTAAAAGCGCAGAATTTGCAAGGTTAACAAACTCTTCTTTTATGGTATTACACAACTCTTGAGTAGTTTTTTGCCCCTCAAGAGAACTCTCAAGTTGCGCTTCAAGCTTTGCCCTATCAAGTTCGTATTTTAATTTTACATACCTTCCCGCAAGAAAATATGTAATAATACAACCTGATAAAAAACATAAAATATTAATTAAAACTGACATAATCCCCCTTTTATACTGCGTCCGATGGGAGTCGAACCCATGACCTCTGGCTTCGGAGACCAACGCTCTATCCGACTGAGCTACGGACGCACAAACTATCTTATTAAACTGTCAAACCGCCCAGAGCTCAGTCGGATATATTTGAACTCTCGCAAACTTCGTTCACTCGGTGAGCTACGGACGCACAAACTAAACACTACAATCATATCACAAATTAAAAAAGCGGTCTTTGCCTAAACAAAGACCGCAAATTTATAGTTCTACAACTATTGGCAGATTGAAAGCAGAACACCTGCAGCAACAGCTGAACCGATAACACCTGCTACGTTTGGACCCATAGCGTGCATTAAAAGGTAGTTGTTAGGATTAAACTCAAGACCTACCTTGTTAACTACACGAGCAGCCATAGGAACCGCACTAACACCAGCCGCACCGATAAGAGGGTTGATAGGTGTTTTTGAGAATTTGTTCATAATCTTACCAAATATTACACCCATACCTGTTGCAAAGCTGAAAGCTAACAAGCCAAGTACAAGGATATATAGAGTTTGAACAGTTAAGAACTGACTTGCTTGAAGTTTTGAACCAACTGACAAACCGAGTAATATTGTAACGATATTGATAAATTCATTTTGCAGAGTTTTAGAAAGTCTTTCAACAACGCCTGATTCTTTACATAAATTACCAAATGCAAGAGCACCGACAAGCGGACAAGCATCCGGAAGAAGAATTATGCAAAGACCGAGTACCAAAAGCGGGAACACGATTTTTTCACGTTGTGAAACTTCCCTCATTTGAGTCATTTCAATTAGTCGTTCATTTTTAGTTGTAAGCATTTTCATAATAGGAGGTTGAATAATCGGAACAAGAGCCATATATGAATATGCAGCAACTGCGATTGCACCTAACAATTCAGGAGCAAGTCTTGAAGTAACGAAAATTGATGTAGGGCCGTCAGCACCGCCTATGATACCGATAGATGCTGCCTGAGGGAGTGTAAAGCCAAGAAGCAGTGCAAAAAGCAAAGTTGAGAAAATACCAAACTGAGCTGCACCACCCAACAAGGCAGTTTTAGGGTTAGCGATAAGAGGACCAAAATCAGTCATAGCGCCGACACCCATAAAGATAAACAGCGGGAATAATCCTGCGTGAATACCTGCTTCATAAACTATGCCCAAAAAGCCTTTAGGGCCTGCTATATCGCACACGGGAATGTTTGCCAAAATACCGCCGAATGCAATAGGTACAAGCAAAAGAGGTTCAAATTCTTTTTTAATACCTAAGTACAAAAGTACAAGACAAACAAGGAACATAATAGGCGCACCGTACATATGCATTATCTGTTCTGCACCCGAGAGGTTAGGGTCAGCAGGGAGTATCATGTTGTATATCCCTGTTGACTTCCATAAGTTTGCAAAAATATCTACAAAGTTCATCTAATACCTCCTTAACCCAATGTAACCAGAACTTGGCCGTTTTTAACCTGTTCGCCTACATTTACGTCAATTGAAGCAACTTTACCTGATTTAGGTGATTTGATTTCAGTTTCCATTTTCATAGCTTCAAGTACCAAAAGTACATCGCCTTCTTCAATCATATCGCCTTCAGATACATTGATTTTAAGAACTGCACCCGGTAGAGCTGCTTTAATAGGAGTAGCATCAGATGAGCTAACGCCTTCTTTTGCTTCGATACCATCTTTAACGGAGATATCGTAAGTTTTTCCGTTAACAACAGCTTTATTACCTTCAATTCTGACTGCATATTTTTTGTTATTAACGCTAACTGTGTAACCTTCAGGTTTATCTTCCATATCACAAGCGGCTTTCATGTTCGGGTCAATTTTTCTTACGCCGATTTGGCCTTTGCCTTGTAGGAACATAATACCTTTTTCTTTACAAGCAGCTGCGATAAAGATATTTTCTTCAGTTTCTTCAAGATTTGCTTCTTTAAGCATTTTCTTAGCAGCTTCGATACCTTTGTTGGGGTCTTTGTCGTTAAGGTCAACAACAAGTTCTTTCGTAGGTTGAAGTCCTAGTTGTTCTTCAGCCATTTTTACAACTTCTGGGTCAGGTTCGCAAGGAGTTTTACCAAAGTAACCAAGAACCATTTTGCCATAGCCCTCAGTCATTTTCTTCCAAGCGCCAAACATTACGTTAGAGTATGCTTGTTGGAAATAGAACTGAGAAACCGGAGTAACAGATGTTGCAAAACCGCCTTTTTCAACAACTTCTTTCATAGCTGCAACAACTTCAGGGAATTTATCCATTGTGCCGTTATCTCTCATCATTTGAGTGTTAGCGGTAAGCGCACCACCCGGCAGAGGAGATGAAATAATAACAGGGTTAACTGCCATAGCTTCAGGAGGCAGGAAGTAGTCTTTCATACATTCTTTGAAAATTTCTTCAGTTTCAAGAATTTTTTCTACGTCAATACCCAAATCGTACTCAGTACCTTTTAGGGCATGCCACATAGAAACGATGTCAGGTTGAGCAGTACCGCCTGAAACAGGTTTCATAGAAAGGTCAATACCGTCAGCACCACCGTCAAGTGCAGCAAGGTAAGCGGCAAGACCTGTACCTGCTGTTTCATGAGAGTGGAAACGAATGTGAGCATCAGGGCCTAAAATTTCTCTTGTTCTCTTGATTGTTTCATATACTTTTCTTGGTGAAGATGTACCTGATGCATCTTTGAATGCTAAAGATGTGAAAGGAATGCCAGCATCTAATATAGAGCGAAGAACTCTTTCATAAAACTCAACATCATGAGCGCCGCTGCAGCCTATGGGAAGTTCCATCATAGTAATTGTAACTTCGTGATTCAGGCCGTTATCAACGATACATTGACCTGAGTAGATAAGGTTATTTACATCGTTTAGTGCGTCAAAGTTACGGATTGTTGTCATACCGTGTTTTTTGAACATTTTAGCGTGAAGGTTGATGATATCACGAGGTTGAGAATCAAGACCTACCACGTTAACACCACGTGCAAGTGTTTGAAGATTAACATCAGGACCAACAGTTTTTCTGATTGTGTCCATCATATCAAAAGCATTTTCATTGCAGTAGAAAATAGGTGATTGGAAACGAGCGCCGCCACCTACTTCAAAGTGTCTTAAACCTGCATTTACGGCAGATTCAAGAGCAGGCAAAAAATCTTTTGTGAAAACTCTTGCGCCGTATACGGATTGAAAACCGTCACGGAACGAGGTATCCATAACTTTAATTTGTTTTTTTGTCATAATTTTATCCTCTTTTTAATAACTACTAAAATTAACGCTTGTTTAAAACCGCGGCAATCGCTACGGCAATTTCATCTACACCGCTTATGGCAGGTTTTTTACCAGAAGCAGCCTGAGGAACAACCGTAGGGAAGAGCTGGTTTAATTTTTTAACAATTGCGCCCATCACAAACATAGCAGCAACGAGTATTATAAGAAATGTAAATACTACGGCCATGCCTGCGAGCATAACTATAACGCCCTCTTCAAGAAGATGAGCGAGGTTTTGCACTAAACTCTCTAACATATCATTTCTCCTTTGTTTCCGTTAAGTAAAAAATCTTCCCAATCGTTTTTGAAATTGTCTAAAAGTTTATTCAAAAACTCATTTTTATCTACTCTTAAACCTGTTTCAATATACACCGAAGTAGCTGGAATATCAATATTTTTAACTTCATCTTCATCAAGGTTTAAGTTAGTTCCTATACCTACTATCACACCTTTAAAGTCATTGCCCGAGAAAACCGATTCCGCAAGTATGCCGGAGATTTTCTTACCGTTTATTAAAACATCGTTGGGGTATTTAAAAGCGGGCTTAAGTCCGTACTGTTCAAGAGTTTGAGCAACTTTAAAACTGCTATAGCGTGTAAGTTCGTTTAAGTGCTCAATATTTTGGGGCTTTAAGACAATAGAAATATAAATATTCCCACCGTTATTTAAACTTGAATACCACTTGCGCTCAAACTGACCATGACCTGAAGTTTGAATGTCGGCACTTACTACCTCAAAATCATTAAGGGTTTGAAGGTTTTTTCTTGCCCAAGCGCTTGTAGAATCTATCTCATCCAAGTGTATAATTTTATGCATGACTTTATCTTACAACAAACAAATTTTTGAGCCAAACAATTTTGCACTCACTCCAAAAGGTACGGCAATGTTGTTTTTCCCATGGGTTATATCAAACCCGTAAACACAAGGTACACCTATCTTTTGCGCAAAGTCACAGAGTGTTTTTTCAACCTCTTTTAATTCCTGTTTTGAAATTCCTAAAAACTCGCCAAAAACTACGCCTTTAATTTTTTCTTTCAAATCAGAATTTCTGTAAATCTCAACAAGCATTCTGTCAATCTTATAAGGAGGCTCGCAAATATCTTCAAGAAAAAGTATTATATCACCCTTTGGCAAGTAATTTTTTGCACCGAACAGTGAAACAATAGTGGCTAAATTCCCTCCCCACAACACACCTTGCGCTTCGCCCTCAAATAAGACCTTATGTTTCTTTTTAGGTTCGATTGTTTTTTGATTGTTTATTTTTTCAATATCTAAATCACAAAAACCGTTTAAAAGCATTGGCGCATGCAGGCTTATAAGTTCTGCTCGAGAATAAAAAGCCGCAAGAAAAGCGCTTGAATCAGAGCTTCCGATAAATAACTTTTTGTTATTTTTTATGATGTCATAGTCTATAAAATCCAAAAGTCTAATCGCCCCGTAACCGCCTCTGGAGCAGAGTATAGCATTAACTTCATTATCTAAAAAAGCGGCGTGCAAATCATCCAGTCTTTCTTTGTCGCTGCCTGCAAGAAAACCCTCGTTATTTAGAGCATTTGGAAAAACTTTTACTCTAAAGCCCTTTTGCTTTAAGGTTTCTATGTTTTTAAAAAAAGACTCCTTGTCCAAAACCGGCCCCGAGGGCGATATAATACCTATAGTGCCATTATATTTAAGTTTCATAAATTTATTATAGATTAAAATGAAACAAGAGGCATTTTTGTAATATAATCTTACTATGAGTGAAAATTATTTGCCGCTTTTTAGAAAATATCGTCCTCAGTCTTTTAAAGACTTAGTAGGGCAGGAAAACTTGGTTAAAGCCTTAACTAACGCTATTGAACTTAACCGCATAGCCCATGCATATCTTTTCTGCGGCCCGAGAGGCACAGGAAAAACTTCAAGTGCAAGGATTTTTGCAAAATCACTCAACTGTGTGGAGGGTCCGACTGTTGAGCCCTGCCAAAAGTGCGCAAGCTGTGTAGATATAACAAACGCTACGGGTATGGATGTTATAGAAATTGACGCCGCTACAAACAGAGGTGTTGAAGGGGCGGAGGATTTAATCGCTCAGGTTCACTACGCACCTGTCAGCGGCAAGTATAAAATCTTTATCATAGATGAAGTTCATATGCTCACTGCAACGGCGTTTAACGCTCTTTTAAAAACATTTGAAGAGCCGCCTGAAAATGTAATTTTCATCCTTGCAACAACAGAGCCTCACAAAGTTCTTGAAACAATTGTAAGCCGCTGCCAGAGATTTGACTTTAGAAGAATAACCGTTGATGACATCACAAAAAGATTAAGAGAAATTTCTGACATAGAAAACATTAAAATAACAGATGACGCTCTTTTTTGCATTGCAAAAAATGTATCGGGCGGTTTGAGGGATTCTCTTGCACTTTTAGACCAGGTAAGTATTTTAGGTGCAAAAGAAGAAATAACAAAAGATACAATTGAAGAGCTTTTAGGCAAAGTCACATTTGACAGATTGATGAAATTGCTTGATTTAATTATCGAAGGCGATATTGAAAAATCTCTTGAGCTTATTGATGATATTTACCTTAAAGGCTCTGAACCTCGCAACTTGTGCGAAAACTTTATGGAATTTTTAAGGAATATAATTATCACTCTAAGCGCCAAAGAGCCTCAAAATGTCACTAAATTCAGCGCTTTAACAAAAGAAGACATTCAAACAATTGTTGCTAAAAACTACGATAAAAACCTAGTTAGCGATGTTTTAAACACGGCTATTGAATATTTTAAAGAAGTTAAATTTGCAACCAACCCCTACTTATGGGTAGAGCTTATGGTAATTGAGGCTGCAAGAATTAAAAACGCACCTAAAAAAGTTGAAATTCAGCCTGAAATAAAAGTGCAAAAACAAGAAGTAAAAACAGTTGTACAACCTCAAGAACCTAAAAAAGAAGTTATACAAGAGCCTAAAGAAATTGTACAAGGACAGCCCCAAGAAACTAAAGAGCAAGTACAAATACAAGCACAGAGCGGCTCGGAGCTTGATATTTGGAGCGCTATAGTAAATTCAATAGAGAGCGTCCCTGCTAAATTTTTCTATTCGGGAATGGCAAAACTTGTTGAGATAGATGACAACAGAATTATTCTCGGTTTTATTAATCAAAATGTTATAACTCAGGCAAAATCAGAACTAAAACACAAAGCTTTAATTGATGGAGAAAAAAGAGCCTTCGGCGGCAAATATATATTTGAGTTTGTTCAACTTGGAGGAGATATTAAACCTCTTGAAGGCGCTGTGGTTAAACCTGTTGTTAAGCCGCAGGTAAAACCTCAAATACAAAAAGAAGAAAAACCTGTTGAACATAGTACACAGGAAGACAGTGAACCTGTTGAGCAAAAAGCGCAAAGCAAAGTAAATATGTCAACTTACAGCCCGAAAGTTCAAGAGATGCTTGAAGCTTTCAGCGGTAAAATTATTGATTAAGTGTAACAAATTGACTAAATATTTATTTTTTATACAATAGGTTATATGGCAAGAACATTTACAGAAACAAAAACCCATGAGGTTACAGTCGACGTTGTTATTTTAACTATCCACAACGGAAAGTTAAAAGTCTTGCTTGTTAAACGTGCAAACGAGCCTTTTCGCGGAAAATGGTCAATCCCCGGCGGTTTTATAAGATTATCGGAAAACCTTGACGACGCGGCTCTTCGTGTTTTGAAAGAAAAAACAAATGTTCAAAACATCTACCTTGAGCAGCTCTACACATTCGGCGACCCGCTTCGTTACCCCAACACAAGGGTTATCACCTGTGCTTACTTTGCACTTCTTCGTGCGGAAGACATCAAACTTGAAGTTTCAAACAAAGATGAAGTATCCGAAGTTCAATGGCACAGTGTAGAAAAACTTCCCCCGCTTGCGTTTGACCACAAAGAGATTATTGAATACTCTCTTAAAAGAACGCGCGAAAGACTAGAACTGTGCCCGATAGCTTTTCAGCTCTTACCTAAAAAATTCACTCTCACTGAACTTCAACAATCATACGAGTTGATTTTGAAAAAAAGTCTTGATAAAAGAAACTTTAGGAAAAAAATGCTCACATCAAACATTCTTGTTGAAACAAAAGAATTTTCAAAACAAGGTTCAAAGCGCCCTGCGGCACTTTATTCGTTTGATACAATTACCCTTGATTCAAAAAGAGGGCATTTCTTCTCTTAAATTCCTAAGAGGAATTTTTTAATCCATTTAATTGCAACATCAGCTTCATACGGTTTTGGCAGATAAAAATCAGCACCTGCGCTTAAGATTTCTTTTTTATCATGCACCGATGAAGAAAAAATAATCTTTGCACTCTGGTTTTGTTGTTGTTTTAATTCTTTTGATAATCTGACACCCTCTTTTGTATCAATATCACCATAATCTATTAAAACTACATCGGGACAAAAGTCGCGGTAAGTATCAAAAAATTCTTCATAATTAACACAAACCCTAACTTCAATCGAGTTAAGCCTGCAGAGTGTTTCAAGCAAAAGAGAAAGGGCGTCATCTTTTTCCATTATCAAAACTTTATTTTTCTTAGTGCCCCTTTTCACTTCACCATACAACTTTGGCCTGTCTATTACATAAGAAGATTCGTTTTTGTTGCGGCAGAGTTTTATAAGTTCAAAAAGCGCATTTATTATCTGCTCGTATCCGCTAAATTTGCCCTCGCTCACTTCAAGTGCGCATACTTCAAGTTTCATAAGTGTTTCACGCTCTTCTTCTTTAATATCGGAGCTCAGTAGTGTAAATTTATTTTCAAAATCCCTCTCGCTATAGAAACGATTTAGTACGTTATCAAAAGCAAAAGTCAAAAACGAAGCCACTTTTTCAGCCTTTTGCATGGTTGTTATTATAATAAATTCATCATCAAAAAAATGCCCCGCAAAGTCCTGTGCACTAAGTGCAGAGTTTGCTATAGCACCTATTGTCTGAAGCACTTTTTGATAAGCAATCTCACCGTATATTTCGCGATAAATCCCTATATTTGCTATTTTTGCAAACATAACCGCAGAACTTTTTGAGCTTATGCAGAGTTTTTTTAGGGCACGGACAGTAAGACTTTTTTGTGCAAAAAAGGTAACAGGGTTAAAAGAATTTTCCAGATACCTCCTTAAATGCGCCTTTATTCTTGCTTGAAACTCTTTTGCCGAAACAGATTCATCCATAAAATCATCTGCCCCCGATTCAAGAATAGCCAGTCTGTCCTCAATATCAGATGACTTTGAAACGGCAATAATTACAGGTCTTACATTAAAAGTAAGTGCTCGCATTTTTGCACAAAAGTCGGGCAGATTTTCATCTATTGTATCAGATACTATAAGAAGCTCGGGCTCAATTTTTTGGATTTGTCCTAAAGCATCACTTAGAGAGGGTATAACATAGACATCCTGCTCAAGCGCTTCAATAAGTTTTTTATATTTTATTGAGAGCTCTTTTCTTTTGCTTATTATAAAAACAGTTGCGCTATACATTTTAACCCTTTCTCAAAGCCGCTTTTGTAGCACTTTCTACTTCGTATAAGGGTATGTAAATAACAAACTCGCAGAAGTTTTCATCTTTTGAACTGTTAAGTTCGATTTTTCCGCCCATATCATCTAAGAGATGTTTTGTTATATAAAGCCCCAATCCGCTACCTTGAGCGGTGCTTTTAAGATAGGTATCAATCCTGTAAAATTTATCAAAGATTTTTTCGTAGTGTTCTTTTTCAATGTATGTCCCGTAGTTTTTGATACTTATTATTGCAGAGTTTTTATCGTTTTTTAGCGAAACATCGATTTTTTTACTGTCTTTTGAATACTTAGCAGCATTATCCAAAACATTTATCAAAACCTGTTGAAGCTTATTAACATCAGCCAGTACAGGCTCTTTTGAGCAAAGAGAAATATTAAAATCAAAATCCTTATAGTTACCTTTAACAAGAGCAACACATGAGTTTAATAAAGATACGATATCTACCTTTTTTAGCACCGTATCGCTAAGACCCGAGTCAATTTTAGACACGTTTAAAACATTTTCCACAAGGTCAATAAGTCTTTGAGACTGTTGAGAAATTATGTTTAAAAACTTTTTTTTCTGCTCATCACTCAACAAATCCCAACTCTCAAGCATAGTTTTTGAAAAGCCTTTTATACTTGTAAGGGGTGTTCTTATTTCATGAGATAGAGTTGAGATAAATTCTTCTTTTATATTCATAAATGAATTATAACCTTTCTTGCATCCTGTTATTAAGGATTTAAGTATTTTTTAACAATTTCAAAAAACTCATCCAGTCTTTTTTTGTCATTTATATAAAAATACCCGACAAGCACCTCAAAAGCCGTTGCAAGAGAGTGGATTTGAGGATTATTTTTTTTGCCTACGGAAATTTTTAAATTTCTGCCGCGGCGAGTTATTTCTTTTTCATCTTCAGTTAAAAAACTCTCCAACTCAGCCAGCAAATGCGCTTGAAAAGAGGCATTTACGTACTTTACGCTAAAGTTATGCATAGCTTTTTGAGTTTTTGCATTTTTAATACAAATTTCTCTTACAAAAAGCTCCCAAACGGCATCACCGATATAGGCACATTGTTTTATATCGCACTGAACCATAAAGCCATTTTAGCACAATATTTGTTTAATATTTCTTAACAATAGGCTAAAACATGTAAATTGTCACAAAAAATATAACTTTATTTAAGTATAGGAAGTTTATACAGGAAGATAATGCTATGGTAAATCAAGTATCATCGTACAATAGTGCATTTGTAAGCGACGCTATGAAATATCTGCAGCATACCGCGGTTGTCGAGCACAAAGACAGTATAAGCGAAGATATTAAATCATCACTTACTATGGCGCCTTTAATAGCCGTGCCAAGCGCTTGGGGAGCATATAACAGTGCAAAAATAGCAAACGGTGCAGAAGTAAAACAAAAAGTTAAAACAACTTTTGGTCAAAAAATAGGCAATCTGGGTCAAAAAATAAAAAATATACCGACATCGCTTTCTAACTTATGGAACGGAATTAAAAGTGTACCGTCAAATGTATCAACAATAGCACATAACGTAACTGACGGACAGGCTCTTACAAGAGCGGCAAATGTCTTTAAAAGCGGTGATGGCGTATTATATCTTGACGACTTATCAAGCGCTATAACAAATGCCAAAAAAGCAGGTCAAAACGCAGATGAACTAATAAGCCTGAGAAACACTTTAACAAAAGCCATACAAAACGGCGAAAAAACAGACGACATTATAAAAAGCGTAGATAAAGCACTTAAAGAAACTGCGCAAACTGCGGGCAAGAAAGGTTTGTTCTCAAAAATAGGAGGACTTGTATCTAAACCCTTTAAATGGCTTGGAGGAAAAATAACCACATCCGGCGCTTATAATGCAACAAAAAGCACTGAAAAAAGTGCTGCAGCAATATCAAAACTTGGTAATTTTGCTAAAGTTGCAAAAAAAAGCGGAGCAATATTTGACCTTGTTATCGAGGGAGGCATGCAACTATTTGGAGAAATTATTCCCGCCTTTAAAAACGGAGGCATAGACTCAGGTATAAAACAAATAGGTAAATCAGGTCTTCAGGTAGCAGGTTCGGTAGGAGGTTGGGCACTTGGTGCGAGCTTAGGCACAAAAGCAGGCGCAGCCATTGGTACAGCGATTTGCCCCGGTATAGGAACAGCAGCAGGAGCTGTAATAGGAGCAGTCGGAGGTATTGTCGGCGGTCTTTTAGGTTCAAGTTTATTCTCGGGCATTGCTAAGAAAATTACAGGAAAATCAGAAAACGAAATAATTCAGGAAGAACAACTTGAGCAACAGGCAAATATGCTTGCAAATGATTCAAACACTGTTGCACAACTGCAAAGTGCGGTAGCCCAGCAGGTACAATACGATATTCAAAGCGGGAATGTAACCGAAGATACGGAAAAAATGGCCGAATATCTTCAAAACATACAAACAAGTACAACAACTCAACCATCTTTTGGAAGCTTAACAACAAACCAAAGCTGGATTGCAACAAATCCTGACGGCACATATGACTTCAGTGTTCCACAAGATGCACTTTTGCAGATGGATTACACTCTTGGTGCAACCGCTAATAATCAGGAAGAACAAACACAGTTAATATAAAATATTAATCAATAATTGACTCGAGTGCCTTTATGTTTTCATAGGGCACTCCTGCTTCTGATAATTCCTCTGCAGAAAGTCCAAAAAGAGTTATTAAATCAAGAGCTTGAACACGAGCTTCTCTTTTTGGTTTTTTAATCATGGAGAAAACCTCATTAAGCGCACCTTCGCGCGTCATATAAAGTGAGGAATTTGTTTTATGCAGTATTCTTTTCTTTGCTTTACCCATTTGAAAAATATTCTGCTCCAAAACTTAGAACTTGTAAAGGCGTTGTATAATTTTGTAAAAATTAATTTTTTCCCTTGACAACCTTGTCTGAGTCCCTGTAGGCGATAAATGAGAGAACTACGCAACAAAAAGCAAAAAACATACCGCATGCCATTGTATATCTGTACGCTTTTAAAAATGAAATACTATACTCGAGCCCTAAATTTTGAAATATATCTCTAAAACTTGCAAAAAGGGTAATTGTTATTGCAACGCCCAAGATATTTCCCATATTCCTTGACAGAGCCAAAATCCCGCTTGCTATGCCAAGCTGCTCCTTATCAACACTTGAAATGATTGCAGTGTTGGAAGGAGATTGAAAAAGCCCGTTACCAAGCCCCATCATGCCTGATAAAAGCATAATAAGAAAAACAGGCGTCTTTTCATCAAACAGTATAAAAATTGAAAGCGCCACAAATGTTACAATAGGCCCTGCTAATGTCAGATACTTGCTGCCGTATTTTCCTGCAGCAGACCCGCTTAAGGGGGCCGTTACCATTAATACTATAGAATAAGGCAAAATAATAAGTGCCGTTATAAAAGGTTTAAATTTTAAAATATCCTGAAGATAAAAAGGCAGCAATATAGTATTTGTAAACATTGCCATGTAAGATGTCATAACCGCAAGGTTCCCAAAGGTGAAAGGTTTTATGGAAAAAAGATTAAAATTAATCATAGGATAGCTTATCTTGTGGTCACGATAATAGAAAAGAAAACCAAAACCAAGACATATGACCCCTAAAGCCATTATCTTAAGCGAACTCCAGCCCCAATGATACCCCTCTGATATTGCAAGCAAAAGGGCAAAAAGGCTTATTGTAAAATAGATAAACCCCGGGTAGTCAAATTTTATCTTTTCTTTTTGTGAAACTATGGAGGGAACCATTTTATAAGAGTAATAAACCCCAAATAGCGCTATTGGAATTGAGGGCAGAAAAATCGCATGCCAGTTAAAAACCTGTATCAGCATACCGCCTAAAGACGGCCCTAAAAGCCCGCCTACAGCAACTAAACACCCGTTTAGACCAAGTGCCTTGCCTCTTTCTTTACCCTTAAACAAAGATGCAATAACAGATGAGGCATTTGATATTACAATTGAAGCACCAAGAGCTTCAATACACCTGTAAGTTATTAAAAGAGGCAAAGATTGAGCGGTAGAGTTTAAAAAAGAACCAAGAGCAAAAAGTAAAAAACCTCCTGCATAGAGTTTATTTTTAGGTACTAAATCGCCTATTTTACCCCAAAAAGGCAAAAAGACCGTCAAAACGAGAGTGTATGCAATTATTGCCCATTGTACATTAGAGATACTTACCCCTAAATCCCTTGCCATAGGAAAAAGTGCAAGGTTAACAATGGAGGAATCCAGCATACCAAGGAAATTCCCCGTTGCAATAATGGTAAAAATTACCCATTTGACGTTATTAAGCTTCATACAAATAACTTAGCACAAAAATGCACCCTCTTTTAAAAATCTTTATATCTTTATGTATATGCACAAAAGGTAAAATTCGCTATAATACAAAACGTAAAACATACTAAAAGGAGCAACAACAGTGGGTATCAGTATTTCAGACTACCTTATTTTAAGGCTGCAAAAATTAGGAGTTAGTGAATTTTTCGGGCTTCCGGGCGATTACAACTTTAACATTATAAAATCCGTTGAAAATAACCCTGATGCCAACTGGATAGGCTGCACAAACGAGCTAAACGCAGGCTATGCTGCAGACGGATACGCCAGAATTAAAGGCTACGGCGCGCTTATAACCACATACGGCGTTGGAGAGCTTAGTGCAATAAACGCCATAGCAGGCTCTATGAGCGAATTTGTTCCCGTTATGAAAATAACAGGTATCCCCTCAACTAAACATATCAGGCAAAATACTCTAATTCATCACAACTTAAACACACCTGATTATCACGCTTTTATTAACGCCTACTCTAATATCGTTGAGGCTGCGGCTTTTTTGACAAAAGAAAACGCAAAAGATGAAATAGACAGGCTCATAAACATAATGATAAAGGAAAAAAAGCCCGTCTACTTAGCACTTCCAATGGATATATGCAATGAAATAATTGATGAAAACTATATTGAATACACTCAAAAAAGTGATGAAAATTCGCTAAACTCAGCACTTGAGGCTGCACTTGATTTAATAAAAAAAGCAAAAAGCCCTGCAATTTTAGCAGATGTAATGATAAAAAGATTTGAAGCAAGGGAAGAATTTTATACCTTGGCTAAAAAGTCCAACTACCCCACAAGCACTCTTCTTATGGGTAAAGACTTACTAAACTGTGAATTCCCTAACTTTTCGGGCACATATGTCGGAAAATTTGACAACCCAATCGCATACAAAAGCATTAACAACTCCGACTGCCCGATTTTTATAGGGACTGTAATATCCGATATTAACACTCAAGGCTTCAGCCTTGAAGTTAACCCCAATGATTTTATAAACATACAAGGCAACTATACAATTGTAAAAAACATCATGTATAAAAATGTCCTTATGAAAGATATTTTGGAAAAACTTGCACAAAATATAGAAAAATCAGAATCTAAAACAAGCTTTGAATACTACTATAAAGATGCTCAAGCAAATAAAGAAAAACTGAGCTATGACTATTTTTGCGAAAAATTGCAGGATTTTCTAAATGAGGGGGACAACCTTGTTTGCGAAACAGGGCTTATTAACCTTGCACTTGCAAAGTTAAAACTAAAGAAAAATATAAGCGTAAACAACCAAGTCCTCTGGGGTTCAATAGGCTGGGCAACAGGAGCAACACTTGGTGTTAGTATTGCCGATAAAAATAAAAGGACAATACTTCTAACAGGAGAAGGCTCTCATCAGCTAAGTGCAACAGAGATAAGTACAATGATAAGAAACAAGCTTAAACCCGTAATTTTTGTAATTAACAATAACGGCTACACGATTGAAAGAATATTATCAGATGACCCGATGGATGAATTTAACGATATAGCAAAATGGGATTATCTGAAACTTCCTTACGTTTTTGGCTCAAATATATACAGCGCAAGCGTAAAAAATGACCTTGAGCTTGATAATGTACTAAATAAAATTCAAGATGAACAAAAAGATAAAATGTGCTACATAGAACTTTGCATGGATACATTTGAAATGCCTGAGCTTGCAAAGAAAGCCTGGGGTCATATTGAGATTAAAAAATAGTTTTATGCTATAATATTCTTCAGGTAAGTAGTGGAGAATGTATGAAAACACTTGATGTAGTTGTACCTGTTTACAATGAAGAAGAATGTATTGAAAAAACTCTTGAAAGACTTCTTAAACTTAAAGAGGCCTTTAAGGGGAAATTAAAGGTAAATTTTATTTTCGTAAATGACGGCTCAAAAGACTCAAGCGCTTACATACTTGAAAAACACGCAAAAGAAGACAAAAGCATAAAACTAATTAACTTCTCAAGAAACTTTGGCCACCAAATGGCACTAAGCGCAGGGCTTGATTACTCTAAAGGCGACTACATTGCAATAATAGATGCAGATTTACAAGACCCGCCCGAGCTTATCTACAATATGTATGAAAAATGCCTTGAGGGATATGATATTGTCTATGGTAAAAGGCTAAAGAGAAAAAGTGAAACAGTATTTAAAAAACTCACCGCATGGGGATTTTACAGAACGCTTAAATCCATGTGCAATCTTGATATACCAACAGATACGGGCGATTTTAGATTTATTACAAAAGACGTTAGGGACGCTTTTAATTCAATGAGAGAAAAACACCGCTTTATAAGGGGTATGATACCTTGGACAGGATTTAAAAGCGCACCGTTGCCATATAATCGCGATGAAAGAGCAGCGGGAGTTACTAAATACCCTCTTTCAAAAATGCTTAAACTGGCATTTGATGGTATATTTTCTTTTTCAACAAAACCTGTAGAGTTTCTATTTGCACTGAGTGCGGTTTTATTTATAGCAAGTATTTTTGTCTTAATTGGTTTATTTATAAGCGAATTTGAAGAAGAGTGGATAATAAGCTTTGTACTGACATTTTTAAGCTCTATTCATATGCTCGCGTTTGGAATTTTAGGGCAATACATAAGCAGGATTTATGATGAAACAAGAGACAGGCCCTTATACATCGTAAAAGATGCAATAA
Organism: Candidatus Gastranaerophilales bacterium; assembly: GCA_944325105.1. GTDB lineage: Bacteria > Cyanobacteriota > Vampirovibrionia > Gastranaerophilales > Gastranaerophilaceae > Galligastranaerophilus. The sequence continues at coordinate 35,896 of CALUYW010000002.1, forward strand.
ATTTTTAAATTTGAGGCAATTTTTATTCTTTAGTTGTTTTAAATAATTTACATTATGATTAAAACAGTTGGAAATATGAATATGATTAACTTTAGAGGTACTTCTGCGCAAAGAAATGAAGATATCGATTTTTACGATATTGAACAAATGTTTAGAAACAGAGACAAACAAAACCTCAGAAAACAAGTAACTTCACAACCTTCTACACACAGAACATCTGTAAGAAGTCATACTCATAATAGCGAAAAAGTTTTTGTAAAAAACTCAAACGGAGATATTCTGGAATATACTCCAAGAGTAAGACAATCAGCTAAAAAGAAACATAAAAAAAGAATATCACCGCTTGCTCCAATGGCACTCACAGCTGCAATATTTCTTTCATCAGTCGGAATAAGCACTTGTGGAGGCAGGGAAGAAGACAAACCCGTTCAAACAGTCGAACCTACGACTATAATAATCAGCGACCCCGATATCTTATCAAATTCAGCGGAAGGTATTATAGATATCCAAACAACAGAAACGCTAAACACTGAAACAGATGGCATTGCAGAATTTGAAACATCAAAAGCGCCATACAGTGAAGCAGAAATAGCTAATGCGGTTGAGGCAATAAAATCAGACACAACACTGAGTAATGTTTTTTACAACCTCATAGCCACAAAAAACAACATGGAAGCATGTCTTGATAACCCTATAGAAACATTGGAAGAACTACTTTGCGAGCCTTGGGCCAAAGGTGTGGAAATTGAGCTTTTGCTACCGCAAATTTTCTTCGAATCATCCGGTCTGCATTACAGAGAAGACGGTACAGTAAGGTCAAGCTCGGCGAATTGTAACGGATTTGCCCAAATCAGCGAAGGAGTTGAACATGATATGAATCAAAATCATTTCAGTGATAACCCTCAAGACAGAGACGACCCGTTGGGAAACATAATGCTTGGCATAGCTTTTGACAGTGAACTGTTGAACAAATATTTTGAAGGCGATATGTTTAACGCACTTGCAGGGTACAACTGCGGCCCCAGAAATGCCAGAAACGGCAATTACTATGGTGCAGATGAATATGCAAAAGATATTATAGGTTATTATAATATCCTAAAAAATAACCCTCAATACACACAAATGCTCCTTGACGGAGCACTTGACGAATATCAAAACGGATTTTTTGTCGGTTAATTATTTTCCTATCTCAAGAGCACGGCTCGCCATGGCTTTTGTTATTGACATAACACCTAAAGACGCTTCATAAGCTCTTTGAGCCAAAGTTGCATCCGCTATATCTACCATAGGGTTAACATTTGACATTCTGACATACCCCTCACTGTCAGCATCAGGATGTCCGGGGCGATAAACCTTCTCAGCAGGTGTAGGGTCTTCTACAACACCTGTAAATTTAACCCCGCCTTCTAAAAAAGGTATTGTCCCTACACCAAAAACATCTTCTTTCATGGTGTTTAACAATCCTGCAAAAGATATATCCTCGGTCGCATTAAGTACGGGTATTTTTCTTACATAGTTAGGTGTATCCATATTTGCGACGTTTCTTGCCGCAACTTCAATCCTTTTACCGTGGGCTCTAAGACCGCCCGCACCTACATCAAAAGCATCCATTATGCTCATATTATATGCCTTTCAATTACTTACCTACGTTAATTACCGTTTTTATCTCGGTTATGGTATTTGACATCTGACGAGCAGCAACCGCAAAAAGAATTGAGTTTTTCTGCATGAGTGCAAGCTCATCTTCAGCGCTTAGCGCTTGACTTTGAGGCTCCATAACTCCTGAAGGGCCGAGTTTCTGGCTTAATTTTGTCTCTAAATCAGAGTTCATAGTGTTTAGATACTGAGAAAACTCAATATCTTTTCTGACATAATTAGGCGTGTCCATATTAGCGATGTTACCTGACACAGCCTCTTGTCTTGCTGCTATCAAATCCAGAAAAAGTTGTGATTTTTGAATAGGGTCAATCGGTGAATACATATTTTACTATTCCCTTATGTTAATTGCTTTGTCGTACATATCTCCAACTGCTTTCATCAGCGTTGTTGAAGCCAAAAGTGAAGTGTTAAGACGCATAATCTCATCTACTGTTGCAAAAATATCAACATTAGAGCGCTCTATACCGTATTGAGCAATTCTGTTATGGTCTTGTATAAGAACGGTTTCTCCCGATTCTTCAGTTGCTGCAAAGCGGTTATTACCAACTTCTTTAAGCCCCTCGGGGTTTGCAAACTGCACAAGAGGAATTGTACCGCAGTATGTGCCTTCTCCTGCGGGGTCTTTGTATGTGTAAACTTCCCCGTTAGGTCTTATTTCCGTTTTCACGCTTGTAGCATCAATTCTTATGCCGCCGCCGACTAAATCACCCGTTGTTGTAACAAGATAACCGTCTTTATTTAGCGTAAAAGAACCGTCACGAGTGTAGTATATTTCCCCGCCGACTGATGTAACAGGCATATATCCTGCGCCTTTTATACCTACATCAAGAGGGTTTTGAGTCAATTGAAAAGACCCTTGAGCATGGTTTGTGCGAATAGCACCCGAAACATAACCTTGTTCATCTAAAACATCATCAAAGCGCATAGCCTTGTAGCCATGGGTATTTGCGTTACCTATGTTTTGAGAGTAATATCCGAATTTTTCAAACTGGTGAAGCGTGTTTATTGTGCTTCGCCTCATTATTCCCTGTAAATTATAACCGCTATACATTTATCTACGCACTTCCTAATTCTTGTATTGCCCTTGAGAGTTTACTGTTTTGCAGCATAAAAAGCTGCCTGTTGGCATCAAAATTTCTTTTAACCGGCACAAGCTCCATAAACTCCTGCTGCAAAGATACGTTTGAGTACTCTAAGCACTGCTGCTCAACGCAAGGCTCCGTTACTATAGCACCCTCGGAAGATACAACGGCAATTTTACCGGCGTCTGTCATTTTTCTTGTTTGAGGGTCAAAAATACTTATACTGCCGTCTTTTGAAATTTTTACATCTTTAAGTTCAGCAGGCATTATAGGAAAAACTATGGGCTGACCGCCTGCGGATAAGACACTGTGACCTTTAACGCTTAATAAATTTCCGTCTTTATCAAGGTGAAATCTTCCGTCACGAGTGAGCTCAATTGTCCCGTCTTTATGTAAAAGCTGGAAATAGCCCTTTTCGCTAAGCGCACAGTCAAGGGGGCTTTGTGATACTATAATTCTTCCGACCTGATCATCAACTGCGGTAGATAGAGCGTGAACTCCTATATACTGGGCAAAAGATGACACAACAGCTTCTTTTCTTTGATATCCTACTTTATCTGAGCCGGTAACATTTTCCGAGCCTATGCCCATCATCTCCATACCGAGGTGCATGGCTGAAATTGACATCCCAAGCCCTGACTTGGATAAACTTACACCGCCTTGTAATCTCATTTTTGAGCTGCTCCTTTTTTACGTCACGTCGGCAATATATGGGGCTTATACAGGGAAACCTTCAAAAAATACTCTATATGACCCAGATATTTTTTAATTATTTTTTTTCAAAAGTCAAATTAGAAAAATCTTTATCTATCTTAAAGACAATTTTTATAACCGCATGTGCCATAAGCATAAGCTGAGGAGATATTGCAGATGAGGCAGAAATTTCCGCGCGGGCTTTTTTGACCGTATCTTTTGGAATTTCTTTTTTTGTTGTTTCAACAATCAAACCTGCTTGAATATTTAAGTCTTGAGATTCTTTCTTTAGAACTGCAAGCACCTTTTCGCGCGGAAAGTCCTCAATACAGTTAATCATAATTTCAACTTTATTGTCCTGAGTCATCTCAAGTAGAGCTTTCACATTTGAAAAATTCATCGTTTCAATAAGTATAGTGACGCTTTGCGCCTCATCATCCCCACCTGAAGATGTTTTATCAAAAACATCTATATCAAAATCAAGGCTCTCGCCTTTAGCGTTAAGAGGCAGCCAGGGCAGATATAGAAGAATAAAGTTTTTTAGAGCGGCGGTTGTGTCATTTGTTGAAACACTCACAAGACCTAAGGTATTTATCAAATCTTTTAGCTGCTGAGTGTCACTTACTCCCATTTTTGCAGCCTGTGACATAGTCTGCACAAGCTTTTGCAGTGCAGCTTTTGAATTATCACTCAACAGTTGCGCCAGAGCATTGAGGTCAATTTTACCGCTTGATAACATCAATAAAAGCTGCATATTCTGCGCGGTTGTAACGGTATTATTTGCACTAAGCTGCGATACAACCTGTGCAACATCTTTTGGCATATTAAGCAGCTCTTTTACGTATTTTGCAGTCTGCTCAACTTCCATAGGAGTCATTTTAAGCTCAGGGGAGAGAGTTTGTTTTTGCGTACTTTGAGCACTGTTTTGCATGACAGAATTTGCAAAATCTCCTGAAGTTTTAGGAGTTGTGCGTACATTAACCTGATTGTTAATGATATTTGTAATAAGTCTGTTTAAATACCCTGACGGGTTAAAATTATTCATTATATGCCTTTAATGATTTTTCAGACTATTTCAAGCCATTTTTGTACAATATCGCTTACATAGGTAAAAGATGGCAATGTACCTATATCTTCGCCCTGCAGATTTTTATTATACACTAAAATCGGCACCATTTCACGCGTGTGGTCAGTACCTCGAAAAGTAGGGTCACACCCATGGTCAGCCGTTATTATAAGTAAATCATCTTCATCAAGCACATCTAAAATATCTTTTAAATAACAATCAATCTGCTCAATAGCTTGTTTATACCCCTTAGAATCACGCCTGTGCCCAAAGAGCATATCGGTATCCACAAGATTTGTAAAAATCAAATCCCATTTCTTTTCTTTTAAAGATTTAAGAGTAGCCTCCAGCCCTTCTTTATTTGAGCCTGTAGGTATTGCTTCGCTGACGCCTGAGTTTACAAATATGTCTTTTATTTTGCCTATAGATAAAACTTTTTTATTGGCGTCTTGGACTTTATTCAATAATGTAGGCTCAGGCGGAGGAACAGAGTAATCATGCCTGAACTTGCCTATTCTTGTAGGTTTACCCTCAACCATTTGATAAGGGCGGGCTATTACTCTTGAAACGCCCCAAGTACCGTCATCAAGGATTTTTCTTGCAATTTTACACCAGTCATACAAGGTCTCAAGCGGGATTATATCTACATCAACGGCAATTTGAAAAACACTGTCCGCACTTGTGTAGATTATCGGGAATTTTGTTTTTTTGTGTTCATCGTGCAAATCCTCAATAATTTTTGTTCCCGATGCGGGAATATTGCCTAAAATCCCCTTGCATCCAGTTTGTTTAATAAATTCATCGATAATTTCAGGCGGAAATTTTTTATAAGTTCTAAAAGGGTTTTTAAGCACAAGCCCTGCTATCTCCCAGTGGCCCGTTGTTGTGTCTTTACCCTTGGATTTCATTTTCATAATGCCGTATTTAGCCGTTGGGGTATCTGTTTTTTTAACACCTTGGATATCTTTAATGTTACCGAGCCCCAATTTTTCAAAGTTTGGCACATTCAAGCCGCCCTCTTTTTTTGCAAGGTTGCATAGGGTATTACAGGTTAAATCATCCCCATACTCACAAGCGTCCTCAATAGCGCCTATGCCCATAGAATCTATTACAATAATTGCAGCTCTTTTCATTATTTAATTACTCCCGCATCTTCGCCTAAATAATCTAAATGCCACTCTTGAATTGCCTCTCCGGGGTATAAAATACCAATACCCGGAGGGTATGGGACAACCATTTGAGAAGAAATTTTCAAAAGCGCATTTTCTTTTGATACAAAAGCATAATCCTTATAAAAAGCCTCAAAAGGAAGCATTTTTACAAAAGGAAAAGGTTGAAAACTCGGCGTTTTCTCACCCTCAAACTTATTTAGTTTAACTTTTTTAAGGGCATTTTTGAGCCTGTCGAGTTTATTTTTCGTCGTACCTATACCGCACAAGTATAAAACTCCAAACAAAGAAGCCATTTCATCTTCTATTGAAAACTCGCTAAAGAGCTTCTGTGACAACTCTAAACCCGACACATCGGGCCTTTGTATTAAAATCTTTGTGGGGTCTGAATTTTCATTGTCATAAAACTCCCAGCCCTCTTTTCTTAAATCTCTTTTGAAGTTCTCTATATTATTAATCAAATCATCAAGCGCCTTTTTGCCTTCTTTTGACTGCAAGAAGTTAATGGTTGCTTCAATGCAGGCTAAAAGCGGATAAGAGGGAGATGATGTGTTAAAAAGATTTATTGAGCGCTGAACCTGACGCCATTCAAAATCATCCCTTATAGAGTTTGAAACGTGCAAAAGCGCACACTGATTAGGCGCGCCTGCATTTTTGTGAAGCGAATTTATAACAAAATCCGCCCCCTGCTCAAGCGCACTTGAGGGAAGTTTATCTGAAAAACTGTACAATGAGCCGTGAGATTCATCAACAATCAGATATACCCCGTATTGTCTGCAAATATCTGCAATGGCCTTGATATCAGAGTTTACGCCCTCATAAGTGGGGCTTGTGATAATTAATGCTTTATATTGGTTTAATTTAAGATTATTTTCAACTTCCTCGGGGTTAATTTCTCCGTATATGCCAAAATAGTCGTTTTTATCCGGCATTAACCAGTCAACTCTTGCACAAGTCACTACAAGCCCATTGTAGACTGATTTATGGCAATTTCTTGCAACTAAAACCCTGTCTCCCTCTTGAATAACCGATTTCATGGCGGCTAAAATGCCTAAAGTCGCACCACCTGTCAAAAAGAAAGTATTCTTAGCGCCAAAAAAGTCTGCTGCTCTGCCTTGCGCCATTAAAATTGCACCCGATGGGTCGGATAGATTGTCAAAGCCTTCAATTTCAGAATAATCCCAATTAAAAAATCCCTCTAAATTGGGTAAAAATAAGCTTTTTTGTCCGTGCGTCGGGGTTGTGAAGAGTAATCTGTCCGGTTTTTTATTTAATAATTTTATTATGCTCATAGTAATTTTTATAATAAAATATTTGATATGGATGTACAAGAAAAAATCAAAAAATTACGCAAAGAGATTGAGCTTTACAGCTATTGCTATTATGTAGAGGATAATCCGAAAATTGAGGACTATGAGTACGATGCTCTTTTTCGTGAACTGCAAAAACTTGAAAGCGAGCACCCTGAGCTTATAACACCTGACAGTCCGACACAAAGAGTAGGCGGCATAAGTGAAAAATTTGAAGCCGTTGCGCACAAAAACCGCCTTTACAGTCTTGATAACGCAAATAACGATGAAGAACTTTCAAAATGGTATGAAAGAGTTCTAAAAGATACAACAGGGCTTGAGGGGCAATTAAACCTTTTTTCACCCAAAATTCCTCTTGCATGCGAATATAAAATTGACGGTCTTGCGGTGAGTCTTACCTATGTAAACGGAGTTTTTACTCAAGGGCTTACAAGAGGGGACGGTGTAATAGGGGAAGATATCACAAACAATTTAAAAACCATAAAAGCTATACCCCTAAAGCTTTTTGAGCCAGTCAATGTTGAAGTTCGAGGAGAGGTATACATGCCTGTTTCCTCTTTTGAAAAACTAAACGCAAAACAACTTGAGGCGGGGCAAAAAACTTTTGCCAACCCAAGAAACGCAGCCGCCGGAACGGTGCGCCAGCTTGACCCTAAAATAACAGCAAGCAGAGACTTGTCAATTTTTGTATACGGCGGTATATTCGACAAAAACCAAGCCCCAAAAACCCATAGCGAAACTATGGCAAAGCTTGCTAAACTCGGCTTCAGGACAAACAAAGTAACCGTTGTTGAGGGGATTGAAGAGGCTATAAATTTCTGCAAAAAAACGGATGAAGTCCGCCATACGCTTAACTATGCCACAGACGGCGTTGTTATTAAAGTAGATGAAATATCTAAACAGCTTGAGCTTGGTTTTACCTCCCGTGTTCCAAAATGGGCAATAGCTTTTAAATTCCCGCCCGAAGAAGTTTGGACAGAGCTTGAGAGTCTAGAATTTTCCGTAGGAAGAACAGGGATTATAACTCCTGTAGCAAACCTTAAACCCGTACTTCTTGCAGGAAGCACCGTTTCTCGAGCAAGTCTTTATAACTTTGATGAAATTCAAAGGCTGAATGTTCAAGTGGGAGATAGAGCCCTTGTAAAAAAAGCGGCAGAGATTATACCAAAGGTAATAAGAGTAGAAAAAACAAAAAACTCTAAACCCTTTGAAATGCCAAAAACCTGCCCCTGCTGCTCTACTCCTCTTGTTGAAGTTGAAGGTGAGGTTGCACTTTATTGTCCCAATAAAAGCGGCTGCAGCGCTCAAATTAAAGGGCGAATAGAATATTTTGTATCTAAAAATGCCATGGATATAGACGGACTTGGCGAGAGCATTATATCTCAACTTGTGGAGCGCAAGCTTGTCTATAGTTACGCTGATTTATATAAGCTTAAATACGAACAGCTCTTGGAGCTTGATTTAATAGCGGAAAAATCCGCACAAAATCTGCTTGACGCTATTAACGCCTCAAAAAATACAAAACTTCCAAAGTTTATTAACGCTCTTGGAATAAGGCTTGTGGGAAAAGAAAGCGCAGATATTTTATCTCAAAATTTTGAAAACATTGAAGCTCTAAAAAATGCCTCAATAGAAGATTTAAATGCTATTGACGGCATAGGGGAAAAAATGGCGCAGAGTATTTATGATTATTTTCACAATGAAGAAAATCTAAAAACTCTAAACGAAGTTCTAAGCCTTGGCTTGAAGCTTGAAAACACTTACAGAAGGGAAGAAGACCTAAAGCTTAAGGGGTTGTCTTTTGTTCTAACAGGGACTCTGGAGGAATTTTCGCGCGATAAGGCACAAGAGATTTTAAAATCTTTAGGTGCAAAAACTCCAAACTCGGTAAGTAAAAACACCGACTATGTCATAGCAGGTACAAATGCGGGTTCTAAATTGACAAAAGCACAAAATTTAGGTATTAAAATTATTAACGAAGATGAGTTTAAAGAACTTATTAATTACAAGGAGGATTTATGAAAAAAATTCTATTAGCTGCTACGGTTTTAACTGTAATGGGCGCACTTGCAGCAAGCAGCGTTTTTGCAGCAGATGTTGAAGAAAAACCCTATGTAAGCGTTTCAACAAAAGCTGCACAAGAATTTGCACCCAATGTTGCAAACATTAAATTCTACATTGAAACTAATGACAAAGACTTAAATATAGCAACACAAAAAAATAAAGAACTAAGCCAAAAAGCGCTCGAAGCGGTTAAAAAACAACTGGATAGCGCAAAAGGCGACAGTATAAAAACAATTAACTTCAGTGCAAATCCTGAGTACAGATACAAAGACGGCAAAAAGATTTTTGTACAGTATAACGTATCAAACGGTTTTCAAGTAACCCTTAAAAACACGGATAAGTTAGGAGAAGTAATAGCTCAAGGGCTGCAAAACGGTGCTACAAGAGTTGGAGATTTAAACTTCTCTCTTGATAACACAGATGGCGCTTGCAATTCTTTAATTAAAGAAGCAACAGCACTTTCTCGCACAAGAGCAAGTGAACTTGCAAAAGCTGCAGGAAGCTACGTTTTAGGTATTAAGTCAATAAACGCCAGCTGCAGCGGAGATAGCGTTATGTACCCTCAGGCAAGAATGCTAAACAGTGCAAAATTTGCCTCAGCTTCGGCAGATAGTGCGGCTATGGAATCTATTGTTCCTACCGAACTTGGTACAATTAAAATGTACGCTAACGTAAACGCTAACTATTTTGTAAAATAAATACCTTTCTTTAGGGTATGCAATTTGCATACCCTATTTTTACACAATTTCTTTTAATTCACAAAAAAGTGCCTTTGATATTGATATCTTCTCTGCAATAAGTTCACAAATACTATATATTTCTCTGCTTTTAAATTCTCTTTCATCAGACAGAGCACATTGAAGCATTTTAGATATTGAACAGGCATCAAAAAGTTCTTTTTCAAGAACAGAAAGCAGCTCGCTCAACTCGTTAGAACTATTATTTTGCATAATTCCTCCTTATAATAGTTTTTTAACCATTATAATAGTTTGTATATTTAATGTCAATAAACTATTATAATGGTTATGGACTACAATGAAATAGTTTTAAAATTTGGACTTAAAGTAAAGTTTGAAAGAGAGAAAAAAGGTCTTTCACAAAGTGAACTTGCTGATATTGCTGGATTAAATACAAATTCCATAGGAAAAATCGAGCGCGCGGAGGTCACTCCCAATTTAAAAACCGTGCACGCCATTGCCAATGCTCTTCAAATTCCTGTTGAAGAACTTGTCAATCCCATTAAGATAGATTTATAATTTTTACTTGCTTTTTTATAAAATTAATGCTATTTTATCAGTGTGGTTGTTAAGCGATTAGATAACCTTACAGAGAATAGGTTTTACGGTTTAGCTTAATGATTTGGATGTTAGTTGAAGTGAAGTTTAGCTTTTTAGCATTTTAGGCATTTCGTGAAGTATATATTCAACAATAAGTATTTAAAAGATAACTCTAAACCCGGCAGCTGGCGCCGAGGATACGAGTATTTTCAAAAAGGACAAGTAGAAGAAATCTCTCTTAAAGATACAACAGTTAAGGGAAAAATCAAAGGCAACTACAAGTCATACTATGAAACATCCATAAAATTCAACAAAACAAGCGCTAAACCCTCATGCTCCTGCCCTCTTGATGAACCTTGGTGCAAACACGCTGTTGCACTTGGTCTTACGGCGCTTAAAAACCACTTGTGGGATGAATTTTTATACGAAAAACACGACATAACACCTGTTTTTGAAGATGAAGATTTGCCGATGTGCGAAAACCCTCAAGGCGGATATATTTTCCACTTTAACCCCAAAAGAAGGCAAAATTTCTTCTCCATTCTTGTTATGGACAGAAATACAAAAAGGGTTATAAGGGATTTAGAGGGGATATTTAAAGCCGTTCTTGAAGCACAAAAAAATGACCCCGATTTTCAGTTAAATAACGCTCAAAAGCTTGAAGCAATGATGTTTAAAATGCTTCTTAAACAGTCAAGGCTGGATAAAAAATCCGGCTGGTATGATGTTCAGATAAACAAATTTGATGAGTTCTTTAAAATGCTCTCCAAAATGGAAGATGTAATTGACGCCAAAACTCACAAAAAAATAAGATTTGACAATGAAATCTGGAAACTCTGTCTTGCGGTAAATATTTCATATGTTGGTAATGTTCTTTTGTCCCTGTACTGGGAAAGGCCTGACGGAAGCGAAGTTTACCCCTTTGAAGAAATTCGCTATTTCTCAAGACAACTAAAATGGGGCAGATATAAGGATGTAATTTTCCAAACAGACGCTCAGGTGTCAATTTTACCTCAGTATTTGACAAAAGCATCTTTTACGGACATTAAAGACGCTGAGGGCGGAAAGTTTATATACGAAGAATTACCCAAATTAAGAAAAATGATGAGCGTATATTTAAGCGAAGAAATGGAAAAGCTCGCATTTGAAAAACGTCCGCCAAAGTGCATAGTAGAGTTAAGTATTGACTATGACCTCTCGCTTAAAGCATCTTTAGACTTTGAATACGACGGAGTGAGAGTTCCATACTCAAAAACTCCAAAATCGCCCTACGTAACAGTTAAACAACCCGAGAAAGATTTACTCTACTGGGTCAAAAGGGATACACAATTTGAAGAAAGAGCCTATCAAATGCTCCTTGCATGCCGCTTTGCACCCATGCAGACAAACAACCTTGCACTTGAAAAAGAATACGCTATAGATTTTTACAACTACTACATAAATAAAGCGGGCGAGGGCTGGGAGTTTATCGAAAAAGATGATATGAGTCTGTATAAGCTCAACAACAAAGGTTTTGAACTTAAAGCAACAATTGACTTTATAGAAGAATCAACCGATAAATTTGAAATCGAGCTCCATGGCGAGGTTGACGGCGAGACAATTGAATTTGAAAAAATCCAAGACTTAGTCTATGAGGGTGCAAAATACTACAACACCAAAGGCAAAGGGCAGGCTGCAATTCCCGCGGATGACATTTTATCTTTACTTAAATCTTTTAACACATACGACGTTTATAAAAACGAAGAAGATAAATTTATAGTTAAAACATACCGTGCAGGCGTGGTTTCAGAAATGGAATCAATGGGCGTAAAGCTCAAAATGTCAAGGAAGTTCTCTAAATTTTGGAAAGAAATTTCAACTTTTTCAAACATGGAAAACACTCCCCTGCCAAAATCCACTGTTGCAACGCTTCGCGAGTACCAAACAAAAGGCTACAGCTGGCTTTGGTTCTTGTATAAATACGGCCTAAACGGCATTTTGGCAGACGATATGGGTCTTGGTAAAACACTTCAAACACTTACACTTTTACAAAAAGCAAAAGAAAAGGACGGCAAAGAGCCGACTTTGGTTATTTGCCCGACATCTGTTGTATTTAACTGGGAAAATGAAATAGAAAAATTTGCCCCGAATTTAAAATTTCTTGTATTATCGGGAGTTGAGAGAAAAACACAGTTTAAAAATATACCCAAATATGACATTGTAATAACCTCATACGCGCTTGTAAGAAGAGACATTGAGCAGCTTAAAAAACATGAGTTTCGCTATGTTATTTTAGATGAATCTCAAAACATCAAAAACGCAACCTCGCAAACTTCAAAAGCCGTAAAAGAACTAAACGCCAAACACAAACTGGCACTTAGCGGTACACCTATTGAAAACAGGCTGGAAGAACTCTGGAGTATTTTTGACTTTCTTATGCCAGGTTTTCTTTTTGATGCAAATGAATTTAACTACAGATACGTTAATCCTATCGTTGAAAAAGGCGATAAAGCCGTTGAAAGACGACTTAAAGGGCAAATATTCCCGTTCATTTTGCGCCGTATGAAAAGAGATGTTGCAAAAGATTTGCCGGATAAAATCGAATCAGTTGCATACTGTGAACTTACACCCGAGCAAAAAGACTTGTACTTACAGGTTCTTGACTCTACAAAAGAAGAATTGTTTAAATCAATTGAAACAGTGGGACTTGAAAAGTCCAGAATGTCTATTTTCTCGGCACTTCTGCGCTTAAGACAAATCTGCTGCCACCCGAGGTTATACGACAAAGAGGGAACTTTGGGCATAAATGAATCGGGTAAATTTGAACATTTGCAGGAAATGCTCGAAGAAATTATCTCAGAAGGGCACAGAATACTACTTTTCAGCCAGTTTGTCGGTATGCTTGATATTATTAAACAATGGCTTGAAACAAAAGGAATTAAACACGAATACTTATCAGGCGCTACAAAAAATCGTCAGGAAGTTGTCGAGCGCTTCAATACCGACCCGACTATTCCTATTTTCCTTGTATCACTCAAAGCAGGCGGTACGGGGCTTAACCTTACGGGTGCTGATTATGTTATTCACTATGACCCGTGGTGGAACCCCGCTGTTGAGGACCAAGCAACAGACAGAGCTTATCGTATCGGCCAGACAAAGAAAGTTTTTGTATACCGCTTAATTACAAAAGGCACGGTAGAAGAAAAAATCCAAAGACTCAAGTCCAAAAAACGCTCGCTTGTGGATAGTGTTATTTCAATTGACAGAAACATTGCAAAAACACTTACATATCAGGATATCAAAGATATCTTCAGTGTTTAGCAAGCTTTGCCATTACACTTAAAATTTCATTTTGTGCAGCGTTTAATATGTTATGTTCGCAAGATTCATCGTTGGTCTGCATAATAACATTAAGTGAATTTTGAAGCTGCGAAAGACACTGAGAAGCAGTGTTGAGTTTTTCAAGAATAATAAATTGTTCGTCTTTATTCATGCTTATATTATATACATAAAATAAACATAATGCAATAACTTTATAATGATAATATAATTTGATATCATTTCTATATGATAAAAAAATTGCGCTTAACAGGGACAAGTTACTCACTAACCATTACAAAAACAATGCTTGAAATACTTGGCATAGACCCAAAAAAGGACTTTGTCGAACTTCGTTTTGAGGGTGAAAAATTAATAGTAACAAAAGTAAAAAACACTCAGGAAAAAACCTAGAACTCGTTAAACGAAAATTAATTCAATACCTAGCCAAGAGCGCTTACTTCAAATTCAAGTTTATCTTTAAATGCGCGTTTTAAATCATCTTCAAGCTGCGGGTCATTTTTTACCCAAAGATTTGAACTTGTTAACATCTGAACACGCTCATCATCGTCTGCAAAGTCAATAACCACAGGGTCATCGCCTTTGTATTTTGCAAGAACTTCTTTAAGGTAAATATTTTCTTCAAACGCCAAATCTTTAATGTATTTAATTGTAACAAGATTTATGCCGCCTATGGGCTTGATGTCTTGTACAATCAAATTCACCTGCTCTTCACGGTTTTGAATTTTTGCTTTTATAATAACTCTTTCTTCAGAGTTCATATAATGTCCGCAGCTCTCAACGGTTTTTGGAAAAGCTACAACTTCCATTCTGCCCGTTAAATCTTCTATTATCCCTGTTTTTAAAAACTTAGAGGGGTCTTTACGGGTTGGCTTTTGTACAACTTGAGAGAGCAAACCGCAGATAGTAACCCCTTTATCATTTTCAGGGTTTTCTAAAATGTCGCTTACAGTATCTGTTGTAAGGTATTTAAGAGTATCTCTGATTGATGAAAGCGGGTGAGATGTTACATATATTCCCAAAAGTTCTTTTTCAAACTGTTGAATTTCAGAATCGGAAAACTCATCATCAGACGAGCCCAAAAGCTCAAATGTAGGTATATTAAGCTCTTGCGCCTCCTCGCCAAGAGAGGCAAACAAGCTTACCTGTCCGGTGCTTTGAGCTTTTTTGTCCTTATGGACATACTCTACAACATTATCAATATTATCTAAAAGCTGTTTTCTGCTCTTTTCAAGGGTAACAAACGCCCCTGCTTTTATTAAGCTTTCTAAAGTTTTCTTATTTAAGCATTTACTGTCAACTCTGGAGCAGAAGTCAAAAAAGCTTTCAAACTCTTTGTTTTGGCGCTCTTTTTCAATTTCATCAATAACCGCGCCGCCCACGTTTTTAATTGAAGCAAGTCCAAAGCGGATATTGTCCCCATCAGGGAAAAACTGAGAAGAAGACTTATTTATGTCAGGGGGTAAAACCTTGATGCCTAAAGCCTGACACTGCAGGATGTACTGTTGAGTTTTATCCTGATTATCCGCTTGAGAAGTCAAAATTGAGCACATATACTCAACAGGATAATGCGCCTTCAGATATGCAGTCTGATATGCAACAAAAGCGTAAGCTGCACTGTGACTTCTGTTAAAGCAGTACTTTGCAAAGCTTTCTATCTGTTCAAATAAAGCCGCAGCATCAGCGTTTGACATGCCGTTTTTTGCGGCACCCTCGATGAAAATGCCTTTTTGTTTAGCCATTTCATCGAGTTTTTTCTTACCCATCATACGACGCACCATATCCGCGCCGCCAAGCGTATAGCCTGCAAGCGTCTGGAATATCTGCATAATTTGCTCTTGATAAACAATTGTGCCGTATGTGTCTTTTAGAATTTTTTCCAAAAGCGGATGAGCATATTCGATTTTTTGTCTGCCGTGCTTTCTGTCTACAAAGTCTTTTACCATGCCTGATTCAAGAGGCCCGGGGCGAAAGAGTGCAACTAAAGCGCCTAAATCTTCAAATACCGTCGGTTTCAAATCTTTTACAAGTTTTTTCATACCGCCTGATTCAAGCTGAAACACACCGTCTGTATCCCCTCTTTTTAAAAGGTCAAAGGTTTTAGGGTCATCCAAAGGTATTTTATTTATATCAAGGTCAATCCCATGGCGCATTTTAATAAGGTCAAGAGTATCTCTGATAATAGTCAGAGTTTCAAGTCCCAGAAAGTCCATTTTCAAAAGCCCGAGTTTTTCAATGTGCACCATAGGGTACTGGGTTGTCGTAGCTTTTTCTTTTGAAAGTGCTATAGGTATAATCTCATCAAGCGGTTTGTGCGAGATAATAACACCCGCCGCGTGCGTTCCCACTTGGTTTTTAAGCCCTTCAAGGTGACGGGCTTCATCTACCAGACGGCGCACCATATCATTTTCATCACAGAGTTTTTTAAGCTCCATACCGTCTTTTAGAGCATCATCAAGTTTTGTCCCCGGAGCAGAGGGTATCATACCCGCCCATTTGTTTGAATCCGAAAAAGGTATGTCATAAACCCTGCAAACTGCTTTAAGTGCAGCCTTTGCAGCAAGCGTACCAAATGTAATAATCTGGCAAACGTGGTCTTCGCCGTATTTTTGAGTAACATAATCTATTACTTCACCTCTTCGGCGTTTGCAAAAGTCAATATCGACATCGGGCATCGATATACGCTCGGGATTCAAAAACCTCTCAAACAAGAGATGGTGTCTTATCGGGTCAAGTTCCGTTATACCAAGGACATAAGCTACAATACTTCCCGCCGCAGAACCACGACCGGGGCCTGTAGGTACACCGTGCTCTTTTGCCCAGTTTATAAAATCCCAAGTAATAAGGAAGTACGCAGGGAATCCCATTTTCTCAATGACGCCGCGCTCATATTCATAGCGCTCTTCTATTTCTTTAGGATAATTTTCCCCGTATCTTTTCTTTAAACCCTCACGGCACAAATAATCAAAATAAGAGCTTATAGTGTACCCCTCAGGCACAGGGTATGAAGGCAAATGTGACTTACCAAGCTCAATGTGAACATCGCACTTATCGGCTATTTCTACCGTTGTTTCAATACAAGAGTTGAATGTCTCTTCATCCATCCACTCAAAAGAGCGTCTTAGCTCTTCAACAGTTTTTACATAAAACTCGTTATTTGAAAATTTAAACCTGTTTGTATCAGACTTTGAAGACTTTGTCTGCTCGCACAAAAGCGTATCATGCCAGAGGGCGTCTTGAGCGCGAAGATAGTGAGAGTCATTTGTAATTACCATCTTTAAGTTAAGCTCTTTAGCTATTTCAATAAGCTTCGGGTTAGACTCTTTCTGCTCTTGCAGGCCGTGGTCTTGAAGCTCAATATAGAAATCCTCACCAAATAAATTTTTATACCACTTTGCTTTCTCAAGGGCTTTTTGTTCGTTACCGTCAAGTATATTTCTTGCTACTTCTCCTTGAATACATGCACTCAGGCAAATAAGACCCGATGAGTACTTCTCAAGTATCTCATGGTTAATCCTTGGTTTATAGTAATACCCTTGAGTTGAGGCTATTGAATCAAGCTTGACAAGGTTTTGATACCCTTGATTGTCTTTTGCCAATAACACAAGGTGATAGAGGGTCTTTTTAGTACTTTTATCCTCTATTACATCTCCCTCACAAATATAGAACTCGCAGCCTATAAGGGGTTTAACCTCGGGACATTCTTTTGCATTTAAGACCATATCAATAACGCCAAACATTACACCGTGGTCTGTTATTGCAACTGCGGGCATGTCATTTTCTTTGGCAAAGTTAAATAAATCTTTTACCTTAATTGCCCCATCCAAAAGTGAGTATTCCGTGTGTAAATGCAAAGGAACGTATTTCATATTAACAATTTAGCACAAAAAGTGTCATGAAAAGTCAAATGTTACCATTTTTTAAATATGAAAAATACCGCAAGAATTATAAAAAAGAACCCGACAAGGTAGTTCCACTTGAACTGCTCTTTTAGATAAGTAACAGAGAATATACTAAATACCACAAGGGTTATGACCTCTTGAATTGTTTTTAGCTGAGCGGTTGAATAAGCGTATGAACCTATGCGATTTGCAGGCACCTGAAAGCAATATTCAAAAAAGGCTATGCCCCAGCTCACCAGTATTACAAGCCACAATGCGCTGCTTTTAAAGCGCAAATGTCCATACCATGCAAATGTCATAAAAACATTTGATATAGTCAATAATACTATTGGTGCAAGCGATTTCATCATAACCGTTTCATTATACAACGAAAAAAAATTATAAAAATATGTAAAATATATTTACATGTACTTGCTATTTACATATAATTTGAATATTGTATTTATATGTTTCAAATCTTAATTGAGATTTGAATTTAAAAAAAATTTGCCCGTCGTTCCAGACGTCTCAGGGCAAAGGAATCCGCCTCATTTTTTTTGAGGCGGATTTTCCCGCTTTTAATACTGATTTATAAACTGCTGCGCAACTCGAGGCGACCTTGAAGCCTTAAGCAATGCAAAACGCTCAGCCTTTATGTCAAAATCTTCTCTGATTGGTATATTTTTATCTTGTGCAATTTTTCTTGCAATTTCAAGGAACTTATCTTTATTTGGCGCAAGGAACGTAAGAGTTACGCCAAACCTGTCCGAGAGCGATGCGTTTTCATCAATAGTATCTGCCAGATGAACTTCATTTCCTTCGCGGGAAGAAAAAGTTTCTTTTACTATATTTCTTCTGTTTGTTGTGGCATAAATCACTATATTGTCGCTTCTTTTTGAAAGCGCACCCTCAAGAGCGGATTTTACCGCGCTTAGATTTTCATCATCTTGAGAAAAAGACAAATCATCTATAAAAACAATGAACTTAGCAGGGATTTTTGACAATTTATCCAATAGCTTATCAAGGTTATTTAAATTACTTTTTAAAATTTGTACAATTTTTAACCCTTGGCTTTTAAACTCGTTATATACAGCTTTAACGCTTGAGGACTTACCGCAGCCTCTATCCCCATAGAGTAAAATATTGTTTGCAACTTTTCCGTTAAGCAAAAGTTTTGTATTTTCAATGAGAGTATTTTGCTGGGTTTTATAGTCTTTTAAGTCGTTAAATGTTATGTCGTCAGTCTTTTCAACATACTCTAAAACATTATCTTTTGTATAAATAAAAGCGCCGTATTTAGCGTAAAGCCCGTAACAGTTAGCTTCAACGTATGAGCATAGTGCGCCATAGTCAACAACAGGAGTATCTGATGTAAAATCAGAGAGAAGATTTACTATTTCATCAGAATTTTCAAACTGTTTTTTCAAAACTTCTTTAATTTTTTGAGAGTTAATTTTTGACAGTTCAAAAAGTATCTCAAGCTCTTTTTTTGCAGCGTTTATAATATTTTCATTGAGCGGATTTTTTGCTGAAATATTTTTTGTAAAAACATTTTCGTCATGTTTAATTAAGTCATTTAAATAAAGAGAAAAATCTCCCTCAAAAGGGCTTTCGTAGAGCACTTTTAAAAATTTTGAATAATATAAAACAGCCTCACTAAGGGATTTAGCGCTGTATGAAAAAACACCCAAAAGGTTTACTATTGCTTTATCTTTAAGAATATTTGAGAAGATACTCAAAGTAAAAAGTTTGTAATTTAAAATCAAAAGTTCATTCATAGCTTAAATATATCACAAAAAAGATTGACCGAAGTATTTTTTAAAGCTAAACTAAAGACAAATCCATTCTAAGGAGGAAATAAGATGGCTAAAATTTATTACGCAAATGACTGCAACTTGAGCTTACTTGACGGAAAAAAAGTTGCAATCATCGGTTACGGTTCACAAGGACACGCTCATGCGCTTAACCTACATGACAGCGGAGTTGATGTTATTGTCGGACTTTACGAAGGTTCTAAATCTTGGAAAAAAGCGGCTGATGCGGGCTTAAAGGTTGCAACCGTTGCACAGGCTTCAAAAGAGGCTGATATCATTATGATTCTTCTGCCCGATGAAATTCAAGCAGACATATACAAAGAAAGCATTGAACCAAACCTAACTTCGGGCAAAGTTCTTGCTTTTGCTCACGGTTTTAATATTCACTTCAATCAAATCATACCGCCCAAAGATGTTGATGTTATTATGATAGCACCTAAAGGCCCCGGTCATACTGTAAGAAGCGAATATACAGAGGGTAAAGGCGTTCCTTGCTTAATCGCCGTTTATCAAAACGCTTCAGGCAGAGCACATGATATCGGTCTTGCTTACGCTGCAGGTATCGGCGGAGCTCGTGCCGGTGTTATGGAAACAACATTTAAAGTTGAAACAGAAACTGACCTTTTTGGTGAACAAGCAGTTCTTTGCGGAGGCGTTACAGCCCTTATGCAAGCAGGTTTTGAAACTCTTGTTGAAGCAGGCTACGCTCCTGAAAATGCTTACTTTGAATGTATCCATGAAATGAAACTTATTGTTGACCTTATCTACCAAGGCGGATTTAAGAAAATGAGATACTCAATTTCAAATACCGCTGAATACGGCGACTACTGCACAGGCAAGAGAATAATCACAGAAGAAACCAAAAAAGCTATGAAAAAAGTCTTGGAAGAAATTCAAGACGGTACATTTGCTTCTAACTGGATTAAAGAAAACAAAGCAGGCGGAAGGGCAAACTTCCTTGCTACACGTGCTCTTAAAGCTGACCACCAGCTTGAAGCAGTAGGCAAGGAGCTTAGAAAAATGTATTCTTGGAATGAAGAAGAGTAAGTTCTAAATACAAATAAAAAAACGCGCCTTAAAAAGCGCGTTTTTTTATTTAATATTTTCTATGATTTCAGTTATTTTAACACCGTAACAGTTATCAAGAGCAACAACCGCACCACGCGCTACAAGAACAGAGTCGACAAAAATATCGACGGGCTCTTCTTCTTTATTATCCAGCATAACAACAGTGCCTTTTTCGTAGCGCAAAATATCCCTCAGGGGAACTTTTGCCTTACCAAGTTGCGCAGTTAATTTAACCTCAACATTTGCAATCTTTGCAAGATTTTCAAAGTTAAAATCAGGATATGAATTTTTTAATTCTTTCAAATTATCACTCATAAAAATATTCTACAACAATTTTAAATGCTTTGTCTAACAGTGCATTGTAATTTACATTTTTTAATATAAAAAGCGCAAAAAATATTTTTCAGGTATGTTAAATAGGTAGTGTTGTTAGTTGTATGAAAATGAGGATATTATGCTAAGAGTAAGCTCCTGCGATTTTAAGGGAAAAGTAAGTTTTGGCTCAATACAAAAGGAGTCTTTAAAAACCACACCCCATCAAGATGAAACTGTGCAAAGAGAAAGAAATATTTTAACTTCGGCTGATGCGCTTTTATTGTATTGTGCCACCATAAACTCAAAAACAAGAGAGATGTTGCAAGAACTTCAAGCCATTGCAGCTAAGGGCTACCCCCAAAATGAACTGAGTGAACTTGAATACAAAGCAATGGAAGCACTTAAAAACATACCGGTGCCGGTTGAATTTCCAAACCATCCTCTTAGTATATGGGGCGGGCTATATCTTGATTTACAGGACGACTTAAAACTCCCGTCTTCTACAAAAGCAATGATGACAAGAGATATTGCAAAAGTCCTAAACGGTGAGACGAAGCCCGATGAAATTACAGACCCTAATGTCTGGTCTATAAGTTATGAATACACTAACCCTGTCGGCGGACAAACCGACATTGCCCGTGAAGCTCCCGTAGCACTGAATAAAGCCGGAGTAAATACAATCGCTATTTCACCGATGTTTAAAATGAGCGTAAACTCAAAACCTGTTAACTACCTAAAAGAAGAAGACGGCAAACTCTATTACATAACTCCAAACAATAAAACTCAAGTTGAAAAAGTATATGAGGGAGAACTAAAAACCGGTGATAGAGTTGACAAATTCAGTGTGTACTACGGTGAATTCGGCCCTGACAGACAAAAGACACTGTTTTTATATGACGATGATATGTTTAACTTTGGCGACACAAATAGTGCCATGGTATATCAAGACTTGCCTCACAGCCCCGAGAGAGTTCGCATGGCACAGTTTAATAATATGACATATGAACTTTTGGCAAAAGCAAAAGATGGGGAAATTAAACTGCCCGACGGGCAAGAACTCCCCGCGCCCGATAAACTTATAGCCCATGAGGCTTGGCAGTCAGCGGGTCTTTTGTGCAAAATGCGCCTGTACTCGCGCGCCGAGGATTCCATACACACAAGAAGAAAGGCAACTACTGATTACTTAAGAAATCTTGCAAACAACACTTCTGTTGTTGTTCATAACCTGGGAGACGGTTATCAGGGTCAAAGTTGGGATAAAAATGTTATGCAGGGCTACTTTAATATCCTGTACAATGACTTTGCAAGAGACATAGTTCAAAACAGCTGCATAGCAGATGTCGGCAACAGACAGTTTTTGCTTTTCGGTTCACCCTCTCAAAGAATAGGCTTCTATGAAGATGTGCTAAATCCGGCTCATGCTGCAACGGTTCTCTCCACAAGCATTGGCCCTGTCTCTCAAGGATACAGATTTGAACTTGCAAACAAAGGGATTTCATCAAAACTTGATACCATAATAAAAATAAAAGACAAAAAAGGCTCGCTTGATGTTTATCCTAACGGTGTTGATAAAAAACCGCTTGCAGCAACAAGAGAAAATGTACAAAAAGTTAACGACGACTTGGGCCAAAGACTGGAAGAAATATTCGGTAAAAAGGTAAAAGTTCAACCCTATCTTGAAACATACGACCAAGATGTTGATACAATTGATAAAACCTCTTTTGCAAGAAAAAAACACTACAATGCAAGGCTTACAAGAGGCTTATTGCTTGACGCTGCAAAAAACAACTCTATGCCTACTCCTCTAATCCACGGCCTAAAAGCTCCTGATTTTTATGAAGGAGAGTATGGAATTGACATTGATAATATCAATGCAACAACCCCCATATTTACCATGGCAAGCCGTCTTGATAATCAAAAAGGCTTTGACACAATGATTGATGCGTATTCAAAACTTGTAAAAAATTACCCAGAAGATGACCCAAAAATGCCCGTGCTTTTAATATCAGGCGGCGGAGATAAAAACCTTGCAAACTACATTCAAACAAAAAAAGATGAGCTTGGTGCACTCGGTAAGAGAATTTTATTCACACAAAACCGCATTTCAAATTCAGGACTGCTTTTGTTAAATATGACAACAAGAAACTGTATGCCATCTGACTTTGAACCTTATGGAATATCAGAACTCAAAGGACTCTACGCAGGCTCTCATGTCATAGCAACAGAAGTGGGCGGTATGAAATCTGACGGAGAAATATCCAGGAAAATATACTCCTACGATGACTACGGTGCAGATAAGGCTAACGCCATAACCGTCAAAGATTATGAGTTTATGTGTATAGCACCCGAATGGGAAAAGGCAACAATAAGAGAACGTAACGCGCAAAAACTCTGTGAAGCTATGCAAAAAGACATCAATTTAAGCTCGGATGAATCAATCTCAATGGACTTAAACGCACTTAAAACAGATGTCAGCTGGGACAAGGGTGCAATTCAAAATTATATGGATAAAATGAAAATAAAAATAAGCAAATAACAAAAAACCCGCCCTAAAAAGCGGGTTTAATTTTATCTTAAGACACGACGAACATCCGCACAGGGCATTGCTGTTGTGTAGATTACAAAGTCATTGAGAGGGGTCATGTATTTTCTTAAAAATTCTTTGTTTTTAATGGGTTCATAACAAACAGTTGAGGGTAGAATTCCTTTCAAATACTCAACCAGTTCTCTCTGCTCATCCGTTTTGGAATAATCATCGAGTACTTTTACAATATTCATAACATGCTGAGTTTAACGCTTTTTTAAGCCAAACTCACCATGTTTTATTTAAATTTTTACACAACTTTATAAAAAATTACAAAAGTATATATTTAGTTAATAACAACTATAACCGTGGCAGCTGCAAAAATGTCCGTATGCGACAGTGAAACCTTAAAAGAGAGATTGTCCCCTCTTTTTTTACCTATAAGGTTAATTTTAGGCGCTCCCGAGGGAAGATTTTCCACCTCAAAATCACGACAAAAATACCCATCCACCCCAAGAGAGTGCAGAGCCTTAACGCAGGCTTCTTTAGCACAGTATCTGGCGCACAGATGCTGGGCAAAATTTTTTGTCCTGTAGGAATACTCTATTTCTTTTTTGGTAAAAATTTTATTTATGAAAGGGTCGTCCTTTTGGGTATATTTTTTGAAACGCTCGACATTTTCAACATCTATGCCAAGACCTAAGTTTTCTAACTTCATAATATACTCTTACCCGAGATTTTTAATTATTTCATCCCTAAATTCGGTAGTTTTTGCACTTCCACCCAAATCAGAAGTTAAAACCTTACCCTCGCGAAGTGTTTTAAAAAGAGCATCCTCAAGTTTTTTTGCAATTTCAAACTCGCCTAAGTGCTTTGTCATCTCAATAGCACTCAACAAAAGCGCAGTAGGGTTAGCTAAATTTTTACCTTTAATATCAGGAGCACTGCCATGTACAGGTTCAAAAACAGCACAGTCAAGCCCGATATTAGCCCCCTGAGCTACGCCCAAGCCGCCTATTAAACCGGCGCAAAGATCAGAAACTATATCGCCATACAGGTTGGGCAGAACCAAAACATCAAACTGCGAAGGATTTTGCACAAGCTGCATACAAAGGTTATCCACAAGAATTTCTCTTGGAGTAATGTCGGGGTATTCTTTTGCAACTTCTCTAAAACATTCTAAAAACAACCCGTCAGCAAGCTTGCAGATATTCGCCTTGGTAACTGCGCAAACTTCGCTTCTGTTGTTTTTAACCGCATAGTCAAATGCCCATTTGCATATTCTTGTTGAGCCTTGACGGGTGATTAGCTTTATACCCTCAACCCTGTCATCGTTTATTTTATTTTCTATACCTGCATATAAATCTTCGGTATTTTCCCTAACTACTACTAAATCTACATCACTAAACGGTGTTTTTACACCGGGGAGATTTTTTGAGGGTCTTAAATTTGCAAACAAATCAAGTTCACGTCTTAATTGAACATTTACCGAGCGAAACCCCTTGCCGATAGGAGTTGTTACAGGAGCCTTGAGAGCAACTTTGTTTTTTCTTATTGATTCAAGCACACGATTTGGCAGAGGAACACCCTCTTTTTGAACAACGTCAGCGCCTGCAGTTTGCAAGTCCCAGTTAATTTTTAAACCTGCAGCATCTAAAATTTTTACAACCGCATCGGATATTTCAGGGCCAATGCCGTCCCCGTTAATTAAAGTTACATTATACAAGGTCAAAATCTCCGTGTTTTTTCAAGTGTTCTATTAATCCGCCGTCATTTAGAAGTTTAATCATAACATCGGGCAAAGGAGTGATTTTAAGGGTTTCACCTTTTGTAAGGTTCTTTAAAACACCGCCTTTTGCATCAAGCTCAAGCTCATCGCCCGCATCGATGTTATCTGTATTGCATTCAATAGCCAAAAGTCCTATGTTAATTGCATTTCTGTAGAAAATTCTTGCAAAGCTTTTTGCAATAACAGCACCTACACCTGCAATTTTAATAATCTGAGGGGCATGCTCACGAGATGAACCTAACCCAAAGTTATTTCCCGCTACAACAAAATCTCCTTTTTGCATTTTTGAGGCAAATTCAGGGTCAGCGTCCTCAAGCACATGTTTTGAAAACTCTTCAAGATTGCTTCTCAAATGAAACAATCTGCCGGGGGCGATATGGTCGGTTGAGATATTATCACCAAACTTAAAAGCGCGTCCTTTTTTTATTTCCCCGATATTTCCCATTATTTTTACCTCCAAAATACTTCAATTTTCTTAACTATTATAATACAAACATTGAATTTTATACTATAATATTAACATGTTAAAAATCGCAGTTATTGGTTTAGGGTTGATAGGTGGTTCAATATTAAAATCACTCAGTCAGAGTGATTGGGAAATTGCCGCTATTTCAAAATCGAGTTACAACAAAGCAAAAAGTTTCACGCCTTACGCTTCGGATATGATTGAAGATGTCAGGGGCGCAGATGTTGTTTTTGTCTGCTCGCCTATGAATGAGGCTAAAAATGTCTTAAAAAGACTTGAGGGCATAGTTTCGCCAAAGTGTATAGTGTGTGATGTATGCTCTTTGAAGGGTTTTCTTGAGGGCAATTACAAATTTAACTATATTGGAACACATCCTATGGCAGGTACGGAAGAATCGGGCTTTGACGCCTCAAGAGATGATTTGTTCCACGAGGCAAAATGGGTAATAACCAAGCATAATGCAATTTTAGAAGAAGTAATAAAGTTTATGGGCGCAGCACCTGTTTTAATGGATGCAAAAGACCATGACGCAGCTGCAGCGCAAATATCACATATGCCCATGCTTTTATCTTTTGCTCTGTTTGACTCTGTTCGCTCGGATAGTGCAAAAATAATTGCCGCAAGCGGTTTTCGCGACATGACACGTCTTGCCCTTACAAATGAGGTTTTGGCGTATGACATGCTTAAAATGAACAAAAAAAATATAGATAAAAGTATAGATTTGTTTATTAAATCTCTCACTTACTTGAAAAACCTTAACGATGATGAGAGAATAGAGGTGCTTAAAAACATAAGCCAAAAAAGAGCACTAATGTATGACAAAAAAGGTAAAAATAAATTCACTCCCAAGCTTGATTAAAGCTTTTATCTATAAAAAATACAAAGAAATGCCGCTTTTGGATAAATACATCTTAAAGCAGCTTTTGGAGGTATTTTTAATGGGTGTAATAATATTCACATCCATCATCTTTGCCTCCGAGACTTTTACTCAGCTTATAAAACAAATCACGCTTTACGGCATACCTTTTAACATTGCCCTTATGATGATTGTACTTAACCTGCCTCAAGTATTTGTGCTTACAATACCAATCTCTACACTTTTTGCTACCGTTATGACAATAAACAGGCTAAGTCTAAACTCTGAAATTACAGTGCTTAAAGCCTGCGGCATAAGCATTTCAAGAATATCAAAGCCAATATTTGCATTTGCTATTGTTATGACATTTGTGAGCTTTTTTATAAGCGAGGTAATAGTCCCCACAACAAGCATGACATCAAAACACCTTGCTATTTATTCGCTGCAAAATAAACACGTGCCCGAGGGCAGAATGAATTTTACCCTGAAAGATTCAGGTAAAGACGGTGTATTAAAAAGGCTTATATATGTTGAAAAATGCGAAGATAAGACCCTAAACAACATAACCCTTGTTGACTTATCCGATAAAGACGCAATACAGATAGTTCAGGCAAAAGCCGGTAGAACAGGAGCTTTAGGCTGGATATTTAACGGAGGTGTAATTTATACCATATCAAGGAGCGGAAAAATCTTTAACACAAGTCTTTTTGACGATTCAACAGTAAGTTTTGGCATTGAAAACGCAGACGGACTTGTTAAAGAAACCGCAAGTCAGTACAACTTCTTTAAGCTTTTAAAATACATAAACAAAAATAAACTGGATAAAGAGTTTGTTGAAAAACTGAAAGTCAAATACCAAGTTGACCTCTATGACAAGCTGGCACTGCCCGTTACAACGCTTGCGCTTACAATAGTTGGCATCCCGCTTGCAATTACACCTCCTCGCGTAAGGTATAACAGGGGATTTTTGTTCAGTGTAATTATAATTTTTGTGTACTATTTAATTCGCGCGTTCTCGCTGAATTTAGGCGAAACAAAGGCAATATCGCCGTTTATGGCGGCGTGGCTGCCCGTTATTTCCATATTTCTTATAGGCTCATACCTGTATTACAAAAAAGCCTATACGATAAGCTAGAGCGCTATTTTTGACAAGACATCGGGGAACTCGTCAATTAACACTTGTGCAAATACAATAGGGTCAATTTGCGTTGCCACTACCTGCAGCAAATCAGGCGGCAGCTCTTCTACCATAGGAATCAAAAACTCGGGGTCAAGCACTTCCATGGATTTTAAAATGTCGTGTTTTTCCATTGTGCGCATAGGGCGCGTTATATTTTCGGGGTTAATTTCTTCCATAAGTTTGGGCTTTTCCTTGCACAAACCTACCATAAGGTCGATTTTATCAGTTCTTTTCATTCTTTGAAGCATTTTAGTAAAGTCATCGTCTTTCATAGCCTCAAGGAACTGCAGCTGTTCTTCCTGATTTTTTTCTTTCATTTGAACACCGAACTGTTCGACAAGAATCCTCTCAAGCTCGGTAGGGTCAAGGGATTCAAAATATTTCATGACATCTTTTCGCTCTACTTCGTCATTTTCAAGAAATTTATTCATCTCTTGAGTAGGCATAAGGGCAAAAATTTCCTTTAGTGTAAAGTTTTGCAAGACAACGCTTAAGAGCTCTTCTGTCTGGAGCTTGTTTAGCATTTCTATTATTTTATCTACCCTAAAATACTTTAAGCCCCAGAGCAAATCATCCTGCTCAAGATAAGGAATAAGCTTTTCAAGGTCATTTTCGGATAAATTTCTGATAATCAAAAATCTGTTCTTGGGGTCCATTAACTGCAAAAGTTTAGCCAGCTTTTGGGGATTTTGCATGACAGAAGAAATCAGAGCCGCCGCAGAGTTGCCTTGCTGCTCTTCTATCTCCATGACTTCTTCAATACTCATTGAGGCATACTCGTTCAATCTTCGAGTACTAATCTCAAAGTATTGCGTTAAATAATTCAAATCCAGATTTAGCTGAATCAATTTTTTAACCCCGTGTAATTGTTTTTGCTGATATAAGGGTACAACTATACCCTTATATAATAATTAACAATTTTTGTAAGAGCAAATTACACGCTTTTCAAAAATTGTAACACAGGTTAACAATTGATTGCTTGAGCACAATCCTCACAAATACCGTCAGTGTTTAAGTCGCGATATTTCCAGCATCTTTCGCACTTTTGACCTTTTGCTTTTTGAATTTTTACACTGTAGCCGTCTTGTTCAAACTCGCTAATTGTATCAAAATCAGCATTTTTGTTTACTAAAACATGAGATACAATGTATAAATCTCCCAAATCATCAGCGTATTTTTCAAGTAGGGCTTGATTTTTAGCATCATCTGAAGTTATTAAAATATCCACTTCAAGAGAGCTGCCGACAATTTTTTCATCTCCCGAGCGAAGAGGCTCAATAGCGTGAGATACGATATCACGAGTTTTTAGAAGTTGAGAAAACTCTTCCTCAAGCTCAGGGTTATCCCACTGAGGTTTAACCTTAACCCAGTCTGAGAGCAAAATACTCTCCAAACCGCCCCTTTGGCACTCGGGCATATTTTGCCAGATGTCTTCTGCCTGATGAGGCATAACCGGAACTAAAATACGCACAAGGGTTTGAAGTATTTCATACATTACACTCTGACAAGCACGACGTGAGAGCGATTTTTTACCCGAGGTATATAATCTGTCTTTTACAATATCAAGGTAAAAAGAGCTCAAGTCAACTGCCGCAAAGTTTTGCAGGTATTGGAAATATTTATAAAATTCATAATTCTCAAATGCTTCATCAACATTTTTAACAAGAGAATTCAGACGAGAAAGGGCGAATTTATCAATACTTTTTAGCTCATCGTATTGAACATAATCGCTCTTAGGGTCAAAATCAAATAAGTTACCCAATAAAAATCTTGCGGTGTTTCTTGTCTTTTTGAAAATTTCAACAAGCTGCTTGATTATATTTTCACCGATTTTAATATCGTTTCTGTAATCAACGCTTGCTGCCCAAAGTCTTAGGACATCTGCACCATAGACTTTTGTAACTTCTTGAGGAAGAACAACATTTCCTAAAGACTTAGACATTTTTCTTCCTTCGCCGTCAAGCACAAAGCCGTGGGTTAAAACGGTTTTATAAGGTGCAATTCCTTTTGTTGCAACGCAAGTTAAAAGAGATGACTGGAACCAGCCTCTGTGTTGGTCAGAACCCTCTAAATACATCTCAACGGGGATTGTGCCAAGCTCGTCACTTCTTTTTTCCACAACGGCTGACCAAGAAGAACCTGAGTCAAACCAAACATCCATGATGTCCGTTTCTTTTTCAAATTCACTGCAGCCGCATTCGCACTTATAACCCTCGGGTAAGAAGTCTTTTGCTTCGTATTTTACCCAAGCGTCAGAAGATTCTTTTTCAAATTTATTTGCAATTATTTCTATGCTTTCTTTTGTAACAATTGGTTTTTGACATTTTTTACAATACAGAACAGGAATAGGCACACCCCATGCTCTTTGGCGAGAAATACACCAGTCAGAGCGGTTTTCAACCATGTTAGAGATTCTTTTTTCTCCTGCTGCAGGTATCCAAGTTACGTTTTTGATAGCTTCAAGAGTTTTGTCTTTAAAATCGCCGACTTTTACGAACCACTGAGGAGTTGCCCTGTACATAACGGGATTTTTACATCTCCAGCAGTGAGGATAACTGTGAGTTATGGGCGACTGTTTAATAAGCGCGCCAAGCTCTTTTAGTTTTTCTATTACAAGAGAATTTCCCTTGTAGTACGGTACACCCTCAAGCTCGGGAACTTGACTTGTCCAGCGGCCTTTTGAATCAAAGGGTGAAAATGTTTCTATGTCATATTTTTGACAAACTTCCCAGTCCTCAAGACCATGACCCGGGGCAGTGTGAACAGCACCTGTACCTGCTTCAAGGGTGACATGTTCTCCCACAAGAATCGGAGAAAATCTGTCATACATCGGGTGTTTTGTTCTGAGGTTTTCTAGCTCAATACCTCTTACGCAAGAACCTACAAGCTTAATGTCGCTCCATTCAACATCATTTGTAAAGCTTTCCAAGAGCTCTTTTGCAACAATATAGTTAGCTCCCTGATATTCAAAAATTTGATATTCAAAATCAGGATGCAAACTTATTGCCATATTAGATGGGATTGTCCAAGGGGTTGTTGTCCAGATGATACTGTATAGAGGCTTATTTGAATCAAGATTTGCCATTTTGTAGATTTTTTCAGCATCCTCATCGACAAATCTGAATTTTACATATATTGATTCTGATGTATGGTCAGCATATTCAACCTCGGCCTCAGCAAGAGCGGTTTCGCAGCTTGCACACCAATAAACAGGTTTCAAGCCTTTTTGAACATAGCCTTTTTGATACATATCATAAAAAACTCTTATCTGTTGAGCTTCAAACTCGGGAGCAATTGAAAGATATGGGTTTTCCCAGTTGCCCCAAACGCCTAAGCGCTTGAAGTTTGCCTCTTGTCCTTTTAAATTTTT
Source organism: Candidatus Gastranaerophilales bacterium (assembly GCA_944325105.1). Taxonomy (GTDB): domain Bacteria; phylum Cyanobacteriota; class Vampirovibrionia; order Gastranaerophilales; family Gastranaerophilaceae; genus Galligastranaerophilus. The sequence goes on from CALUYW010000002.1 coordinate 66,797, forward strand.
AAGAGCAAACTCACGGCATTTTTGCCTAAGCTCATAAGGAGTAAGCGCCTCTCTTCCGCCTTTTATGTTCTTTACAACGGCGTTTTCAATAGGCAGACCATGAGCGTCATAACCGGGGACATATGGCGCATAGTAGCCTTTTTGAGATTTATATTTTATAACTATATCTTTTAAAATTTTATTTAGTGCGGTACCTATGTGAATTTTATCGGAACTTAAATACGGAGGGCCGTCGTGGAGAATGAACTTATTTGCCTTGTCGCGCTGAGCAATATTTTTTTCATAAATTTTGTTATCTTCCCAAAACTTTTGGATTTCAACTTCTCTTACAGGTGCGTTAGCACGCATTGCAAGAGTTGTTTGCGGCAAATTAAGCGTGTTTTTAAATTCTTTTTTGTCCTCTGACATATCCTTATTCCTCACATAAATACAATATTATTCTATGATAAAAAAAATTATTTTCAAAATTGAGAACACTACAAAATATAATTTTAAGAAATGTAAAAAAAATACAAAACCTGTCAACTCTTTTTATTCATACGCTTTGACATACTACAAGTTTAAAATCAGGAAAATTGTATATGCTAAAAGTTTCCTCTAATTATACAAGCATATTGGCAACAGCGAGCAAACCGACTTCAAATCCTATAAGACAAAAATCATTGCCATTTAAAGGTAATATCAACAAGGCAGACCAAGATGCATTTACAAGAAGCACAAACCCGAAAGAAGCTCTTCCTAAGAACCTAAAAGCCGAGTATGTAAAAGCACTTGAACAAACAGGCTATAGCGCTTTTGAACAAAAAGACTATAAAGCCTGTATAGCAAGCTTGGAAGAAGTGGTTGAAATCAACCCCGAATCGGCTAAAGCTTGGCATGCCAAGGCAAGTGCGGAAAAGGAACTTGGATTATATGAAGAAGCAATTCAAGACTACACGCGCGCTTTTACATTAAGACCGGATAGCGCAAACAGTATTGGACTTAGAGGATTAAGTAAGACAAAATATGCTCAAAGTTTGCGAAAACAAGACCCTGAAAAAGCCAGAGAATTATATATATCGGCAATTATTGACTACAGTAAAAGTCTTGAAATAAAACCAAACCCCGACTTTTACGATTTAAAAGCAAATGCGTTGATGATTACAGGAAGATACGAAGAAGCAGTTAAATCTCTTGATGAAAGCATTTTACTGAATGAAGCGGAACTTGAAAAACAACCTGACAATAAAAGATTAAAAGTAAAACTCGGCGATGCACATCATAAAAAAGGTATATGCCTTTACGCAATAGCGGGAGGCCCGCGTTCAAACGTAAATATTCAAGCTCGAGATGAATTTAGTAAGGCTATACAATACGTACCAAACTCTGCAAATAGCTATTACGAAAGAGCGCGCGTTAACAGAAGAATAGACATTGAAGAAGCAAAAGCCGACATAGAAAAAGCCATCGAAATGGCTCCGAAAAGGGCTCATTATTACAGACTGCTCGGTGATATGCTGGTTATGAGCGATAACGAAGAAGAAAGACAGCAAGGTTTTGACTACATTGCAACATCAATAAAGCTAAAACAGGAAGAAGAACAATAAAATATAAAAGCCTCAAAAGAGAGCTTTTATATTGCTTTTAATATTTGATGTGATAATCTTAACACTATGGATAATACATTAAAAATAGCTATCCCTAATAAAGGGAGACTTTCAACGAAAATTTATGAACTTTTAAACAATGCAGGCCTGTCTTTTGGCACAAAAGATGAAAGATGTCTAAAAATCGCAACTCGTGACGGCAAGTATTCTCTTATATTTGTCAGAACTCAGGATATTCCAAGATTCTTAGATGCCAAAGTCGCTGATGTAGGCTTTACGGGCTGGGATGTCGTAGTTGAGGAAGGCGTTGAACTTGATAAAGTTAAAGACTTTGACTTTGGCGCATGCGAAATGGTGGTAGCGGTTAAAGATGAAGACACTTATAAAACCCCCTCTGATCTGCCAAATGAAATTAATGTTGCGACATCGTTTCCTAATATTGCAAAAAGATATTTTGAAAGCTTAGGCAAAAAAGCAAAAATTATTGAAGTATCAGGAGCGGTTGAAATTACACCCTCATTAGGTCTTAGTGATGTTGTAATTGATATAACGTCAACAGGTTCAACCCTAAAGTCAAACAGGCTTAGAATAATTGATAAAATTCTTAAATCAACGGCAGTAATTGTTGCAAGAAAAAATCTTGAAGAAGATAAACAAAAGAAACTAAACTCACTAATAAGGGCGCTTGACTCGGTAATTGACGCTCAAGAGAAAAAGTACCTTATGGTACATGTTCCAAAAAACAAAATCGAAGAGGTCAAAAGCTTTATGCCGGGGCTATCTTCCCCTACCGTTACGCAGCTTTGGGGCGATAGCGAAAATGTTGTAATTCACGTTGTTGTAGATAAAGACAAAGTCTATGACAGTATTGACCACCTAAAATCCATAGGCGGCAAAGGTATTTTGATTTTAACCGTTGACCAGATGGTGAAATAATGAAAAGTAATATTGAAAAGCTCCTTGAAACAATGCGCATTTTAAGGGGAGAAAACGGCTGCAAGTGGGATAGGGAACAAACTCATAAAAGCATTAGAGAAAATATGCTTGAAGAAGCCTATGAGGCAATTGATGCCATAAATGCAAACGATATGAAACACCTTAGGGAAGAGCTTGGCGATGTGCTTTTGCAAGTTGTACTGCATGCGCAAATTGCAGATGACAACGGTTATTTTAACTTTGATGATGTGGCAAAAACAATTAATGAAAAGCTTATACACCGCCACCCGCACGTTTTTTCAGACACCAAAGTAGCTGATGTAGGAGAAATTTTATCTAACTGGGAAAAGTTAAAACTTGAGGAAAAACCCCACAGAAAAAGTGTTCTGGATGGTATTTCAAAATCTCAAAGCGCTCTTATGAAAGCTCAAAAAATCTCCAAAAAAGCAGTGAGAGCAGGTTTTGAGTGGCAGAATATCGAGCAGCTTAAAGACTGCGTAAAAAGCGAGTTTATTGAGTTTGAAAACGCAAAAACCCAGCAAGAAAAAGAGGAAGAGTTTGGCGATATTCTCTTTGCCCTTGTTAATTTGGCAAGATGGAACAAAATTGATGCCGAGCAGGCGCTAAATATCGCAAATGAAAAATTTACAAAAAGATTTAAAAAAATGGAAGAACTCGCCCAAAAACCCCTTGGTGAATTAAGTTTTGATGAGTGGGATACACTCTGGCGCAAAGCTAAAAAAGAAGTTTCAAATGAGCTTTAAAAGCTTTACAGATAAGGCCGTTTAACGTATAATCACCCTATGAGAAAATTAATTTTAATATTTATTTTCACTATATTTTTTTCAGGTGTTGCAAGTGCAAAAAGTGTTGAGTTTTCGGTAGTTTCAAATGCGGGAGTTCAAACCGATACATCGGTTAAAGATGCTCAAAAACTTACACCCTCCATTAAAAAACTTATGGACTCAATTGACTTAATAAACAAAAACGGCAGCGAGTTTACAATATTTCTGGGCGATAATCTTGCAGCAGCCAACAAATACAATCTTGTAATGTTTTCAAAAATTATAAGAAAACTAAAAAAACCTGTTTATGTGGCCATTGGCGATAAAGATGTCGCACAGACAAAAAACCTTGATAAAAAAGAATATTATAGAATTTTAAATCTCTTTTCCAAAAACAGAATAAAGAAACTCCCCGAGGCTAAAAAAATAAACGGTTTTGTATTTGTGTTTATGGATGGAGTAAATCAGTTTATACCTACACAGTACGGATATTACAGAGAAAGTGAACTTGCAGAACTTGATATTATTTTGAAAAAATACAAAAACGACCCTGTGGTAATTATAGGACACTATCCGATATACTCATCTGACGAAATAAAAGAAACAATATTGCCTCACAATATTGAGAGCTTTTATAATACATTATCCAAGCACAAAAATGTAATAGCAGTAGTTTCAGGTCATCATAACATTGACGATGAGTACACAAAAGACGGGATTTATAACATATCGGTACAATCATTAGATAAAAATTCTGAATTTAAAAAAATCTACATTGACTACACCGACAGGGCAAAATTCACTTTCGTAAAAACCAGAGTATACAAGGTAGAATAAGGAGTAAAGATGGAGAAAGTTTATCAGAAAGTTAAAATGTTTTGTATAAAACATTCAAACATCCTAAACATAATCATCTTAGGATTGTTTTGTTATTTATTTTTGTTTCACAATTTAGGCTTATATCCGCTTATAGACATAGATGAAACACGCTATGTAAATATGTCGCGAGATATGTTTTTCTTAAAAGATTATGTAACACCATACCTTAATTTTGAAAACTTTTTAGAAAAACCGCCTCTTTATTTTTGGCTAAATGTTGTTGCATATCATATTTTTAATGACACGGGGATTTTTGTCTCCCGCTTTGCAACCGCACTTTGTGCAGCATTTAGCGTATTTTTTACTTATTTCTTTGCTTCAAAAACCATGCAATCAAAAGCCTACGGTCTAATTTGCGCATTTGTGCTTTTATCATCAGTATGGTTTTTAATTCTTTCTCACATAGCAATTTTAGACATGAGCTTTATGACTTTCTCATCAGCTGCTATATACTGCGCTATATTAAGCGAATTTTCTCAAGAAAAAAACAAAAAATACTGCTGGTATTTTGCTTGGTTTTTTATGGCGCTATCAGTTCTTGCAAAAGGTCTGATAGGTATAATTATCCCCGCTATGGTAGTATTTCTTTGCTTTTTGGCATTTAGAAAAGTTAAAGAATTATTTAAACCTATAAACATAATCCCCGGCATAATAATATTCCTGCTCGTTGCTCTTCCATGGCACATTCTGGTATTTAAGGCTCATGGCATGGCTTGGTTTAATGATTACATTGTAAAACACCACTTTGCAAGATTTATAGATTCATCCATGGGTCTTGGAAGAAAACAACCTTTCCTTTTCTATGTTCCAATTGTTCTTGCAGGCATTATGCCTTGGACGGTTTCATTTATATGGCAAATATGCAGGGGTATTAAATCCGCAGCTAAAAATTACAGAGCTGCAAAATCAATAAAAGTATGGTTCACATCAGATACAAACGATAAAAAAGTCATACTTTTTGCGGTAATTTACGCCATATCAACACTTTTATTTTTCTCTGTATCAAGTTCAAAACTCCCGACATACGCACTTGCAATTTTCCCTGCTTTAGCTCTTATTGTAGGGTATTTCTGGTGGGGTTATGTTTCTTTTGACAAATATACAAAAAACATCAAAATCTCAAGCCTTATAACATTTGTTATTTTAATCTTGGCAGGTGTTACAGGCGCTATATTATCTTACTTTCCGCCAGAAGGTATAAAGCTATACATCAATGCATTTCAGTCTTTTAGCAGTGTTACTTGTATATGGTTTATAGTAGTACCTTTAATAGGCTGCTTGTGCTTAATTGCGAAAAACAGAGCTCTGCTTTTCATATCAAATGTAATATTTATGCTTGGTGTAATGTTAATTACTACAGTTCATCTGTTCCCAATGATTACAAATTTTGGACAAAAAGAACTTGAAGAGTTCTCTGCAATTGCCGCCTTGGACAACAAAGGAGCAGAGCTTGTAACATTCGGTTTTGCAAGAAAATATTCTCTTATGAATAAATTTGACAAGAAAATAATCTACATTATAGATACAACACCAAAAGACATTAACGAACTAAATAATGCAGTATCTAAAAAAGGTAGAGTATATGTAATAGTTAAAAACGAAACATATGAGTACTTCAAGCCTCAGGGAGTATTTAAAAACCTTAAAGAAGAAAAGAAACACAAAAAATACATACTTCTTGTAAAATAAACTACTCTAAGGGTATAACAATGCAAAACTCGGTGCAATAAGCATCGGGTTTTGTTTTATCTTGTTTTTTTGAGTTGAATGATATCTCACCTTTGTGTTTTTCAATAATCTTTTTACAAATTGCAAGCCCAAGCCCTGTGCCTTCTCCGACTTTTTTTGTAGTAAAACCTGCCTGAAAAATCTTCTTTTTATTTTTTTCTTCTATTCCAAGCCCGTTGTCTTTTACGGTAACACAAAGGTTATTATCAGCACACTGCGTGGTTATTTCTATGCTTGCGCCATACTCTCCTATTTTGAGCGTCTTTTTTTCAACAGATTGAATGGCGTTCATCAAAATATTCAAAAACACCTGATTCAGCATATTTGGATAACACTTTACACTTGGAATTTCACCGTAATTTTTAACTATTTTAATTCCTTTTTTAGTTTTGTGTTTTAATAAATCAAGCGTCAAATCAAGCTCCTGATTAATATCAGCCTCTTGTTGCACCATCTCATCAAGGCGCACAAAGCGCTTTAGCGACCTTACAAGGTTACTTATTCTCTTTATTGCTTCAGCATCAATTGAGTTTAAATCCCCTAAAACATCCTTGTCATCTTGGCTAAATTCTCCAAGAGCGTAGATTTTTTTTGATATTTCATTATTTGCACTTATTGAGGCTAAGGGAGTGTTAATCTCATGAGCAACTGAGGCTATTAATTGACCCAAAGACGCCATTTTTTCAGCATTAATAAGCTGCAATTGCGTTTCTTTAAGCTCTTTTATTGCAGATTCAAGCTCTTCTTTTTTCTTTGTCACCTGATTAAAAAGTATTACCTGAAATATCGCACTTGAAATTTGTCCTGAAATACCCACCAAAAGCTCTTTTTCTATCTCGCCTATTTCTTTTTTTGGAGTAAAAATAACAATTATACCAAGTACTTCAGAGCTTTTTATAACAGGGATAATTATCCTATTCAGCGGAGCTTTGAGGGTTTCTTTTGAGGCGTTGTGCTCTTTCAGGCAAAACTGAAACGAGTTTTTTCCGCTGTAGATATTTTTTAAAATATTTTTGTCATATACAAGCTCCTCTCCTATTTGAGAAGAAAAAGATGAGGGGTAAACACAATCCGTTATGAATTTTTCCTTTGCATCAATAGCGTAGTATACCTTATGTGCACCAAAAATAAGACTCAACTCTTTAAGTGCGGTTTTTATAAGACTTTTAGCATCAAGTGTTTCTCTTATGCTCGTTGAAATCCTGTTTAGAAGAGCCATTTTTAGGGCTTGATTTTGCGCTTTTGAGTTTGTATTTGAAAATTCAAGGTTTTGAATTTTCAAAATTTCGTTTTCCTTGCGGAGTTTCTCCAGCTCGAGCTCTTTTGTAACGTCATAAAAATAAACTACTTTATACTTTTTAAAAGTAAAAGATTTTATTATGTAGTATAGGTATTTCCTCTCCTCAAGCTGATAGAGAGCATATGTTGTAAAGTCGCTCTTGCTCTTAATGGCAGCAATAATGGGAGAATATGACATAAGCTCTTCACTTTGCAGCAGACATATGTCACAGTAGAACTTGTAGTTTATTTTTTTAAGCGCATCAAGTCCCAATATACCGTCAAGCTTCATAAAAGCTTTAGAGAAAGCTTTGTTGCAGTGGATTAAATTCTCACTTAAATCATAAATTATTACAGGCTCTTTAAGGTTATGATAAAAACTTCTTAAAATTTTACTCATATAACTTTTGCCCGAATAACAAGCTTAAATACTACAGTACAAAATCGTCAGTATTTTTCTTCACATAAAGACCAAGACCGACAGGCTTGTAGCTTGCGTTTTCATTTTTTAAGTTGAAATTTTCTTTATTAAGTTCGTTTAATCTCTGCCTTAGTGTTTCATTTTCAGTTTTTGAACGAATAAGCTCAACAATAATCTCATCCAGCCCATCCATTTTCTCACTTAAGACATCAGATATTTTTGACACAATATTGTTTTCAAGGTTTTCAAGCTTAGCGGTTACATCCAGCGCCTGATAAGAGGCAAGAGACGCTACAGCGTTTTCTTTGTTAAATCTCGATTTAGCGCGGGTTAAGAAGTTCCCTTCACTAAGATTTGCAACAGGAGTATCCATATCTTGTGCTCTCATTTTTTCCTCACGCTCAGAGCGTTTCATACGCTCAATAACTCTATCCACTTTTTGTTTTTTAGTATCACGAACAGCACTTGTATGTTCGTAGAGTTCCTTAACTTTTTTAAGAACATCTATATCGCTTTTTGAAAAGTAAACATTACCGAAACCGTCTTTTTTAGGTTTTAAGCATGCTTTTTGACACCAGCTGGAAACCTGCGCGGCACTTGTATTCAAGATTTGCTCAACCTGATTTGCATTAACTATTTCTTCGACGTTAGTATCTGTTGTTTGATTGGCTGTATAACTTCCCACCTGATAAATTCCTCAAAACTATGATAACAATATTATAGATTAAATTTTTTAAAAAAGTAGTTTTATTATTTAATTTTTACAAAAATTGTAATATAATTTTAAAAGCAGGACGTATAGGGGATTTTAGTATAAATGGAGTTAAAAAGAGGATATTTTATTACCTTTGAGGGTGCTGACGGTTGCGGAAAAACAACCCAGATAAAACTTGTAAAAAATATGCTCGATGAAAAAAATATAGCGAATATTCTCACTCTTGAGCCGGGTGATACTGACTTAGGCAAAAGTTTAAGAGAAATTTTACTCCACTATGACAAACCCGTTGCAAGCTCTGCTGAGATGTTTTTGTACCTTGCAGACAGAGCCCAGCATGTAAAAAGTGTAATTGATGTGGCACTAAAAGAGAAAAAAATCGTCCTATGTGACAGATACACGGACTCAACCGTAGCTTATCAAGGATACGCCAGAGGAGAGGACATAGAGCAGATTAACTGCCTTAACAAAATTGCAACGGATAATCTTGAACCTGATTTAACAATTGTTTTTGATGTGGATAGTAAAATTGCCCAGCAACGTGTAGGAGAAGAAAAAGACAGGCTTGAATCAGAAGGATTAGAGTTTCATAAAAAAGTCAGAAACGGGTACTTGGAACTTGCAAAAAAATACCCTCAAAGAATAAAAGTAATTGACGCTAATCAAAGTATTGAGGAAGTGTTTACCAACACAAAAAAAATAATCGGAGAGCTTTTAAATTTATGAAAAAATTCATAATTTCAATGTTTATATTTTTTGTACTTGTCTCAAAAGCAACTGCCACAGAGATTACTGACGGTATAAAACTTTTAAACTCAAATAATTTAAACAAAGCATGTGAGTTTTTTAAAAACTACACAGACAACAAGCCAAATGACCCTGACGGGCACTACTGGCTTGGTCTTTGCTACAAGCGTGCAGGACAAAATGAACTTAGCGCATATCATCTTCAAAAATCCTTTGAGCTCTCTCAAACAATTGAAGATATCGACATAGTTGAGCCTATAGGTTTTAAAAACCAAAACGATTACCTTGATATAGCTCTTATGTACCTTGAAAACGGCGAGTTTGACAAGGCTCATACATACACGGATATGACCTTAAAACTAAACCCCGATAACGCTGACGCCTATAGTCTGAGGTCAAAAATTTATCTTGCTCAGGAAGATAAAGACAACGCCCGCCTTGCTGCAATAAGAGCAATTCAGGCAGATAATTCGCTTTTAAACAGTGATTTAGCAAAAGAGTTTGACATAGTTGAAGTTCCTCCTTTTGATTTTGAATACTACAATTCAAAAGGGGTTGAATACTTCTACAGAGGAGAGCTTGAAAACGCTATTGCCTGCTTTAAAAAATCCCTTGATATGAACTTTAGAAACCCCGTTGCGCTTAACAATCTGGCTCAAGCCTACATTAAAATGCAAAATTTAGAGCAAGCCAAAAATACTCTTAACAAAGCAAAAATCCTAAATCCTAAGTATTATCAGACATATATTAACCTCTCATCCGTTGCAAAGCTTGAGAGCTTAAGAGATGACATATCGGAATTCACAAGAAAAAAACACAAATCCGAACAGGAAAAATACCTAAAACAAGCGCTTAAAATAAACCCTAACGATAAAAGAGTCTATCTTGAACTTGCTAATTATGAACTTGAGCAAAAAAACTTTGAAAAAGCCATAAAATATTTTAATACCGCTCTTGTATATGATGATGAGTATTTTGAAGCTTATTTAGGGATAGCTATAGCCTACATTGAATCAGGCAACATGCAAAAGGCACTTTTAGCCTTAAGAAATGCAGGCGCACTAAACTCTAAATCCGACGAGATTTCTTTTTATCTTGCTAAAATGTGCATATTGGATAATAAATTTGACGAAGCTAAAGAGTATCTGGAAGATGCCGTATCAAAGGCTGATGATTCGGATTATTACCTTGAATTAGGCAAAATCTACTTTGGAAAAAACGACTACACCAAAGCTTCCGAGATGTTTTTAAAGGCTCAATCGCTTGATGTAAGGCTAAAAAATGCAGCAGAATTGTATAATTATCTGGGTCTTTGCTACTATCACACAAAAGACTTAAAAAACGCTTATTCAAACTTGAAAAAAGCAGTTGATATGAACCCTGATAATGTGATTTATATGTACAATCTCTCTCTTGTTTATAAAAGTACAAAACAGGATAGCGAATATCAAAAGATGTATCAAAAAATCACACGCTTTGAGCCAAAAACCGCTCAAGACTACATTGACTTGAGTACAATATACTACGATAGAGGTCAAAGTGACATTGCAAGAAGTACTTTGGATGAGGGTATTAAAAAAATGCCCGATAAAAAGATAATCTATCTTGCAAAATTAAAGCTTCTTAAAACCCTTGGCGACAAAGAGGGTGCAGACAAACTTCAAGAGTTAATAAATAAAGTCTTCTAAGCCTTAACTCTGCCATAGATGTCTTTATAGCGGATGATATCCTCCTCAACAAGCTTATCACCCCTTTGGACTTCCATTATCTTAAGTTCTTCTTCATAAGGGTTTGCAAGTGAGTGCTTAACTTTTACAGGGATATCAATACTTTGTCCCGGTTTTAGCATAAAAGTTTTTTCATCAAGCGTAACTCTTGCAGTTCCTGATAGCACAACCCAGTGCTCAGAGCGGTGATTGTGAGATTGCAAGCTTAGCTGACCTTTTTTAAAGACACAAATCATCTTTGTCAGATACCCTTCGCCCTGATTTAATACGGTATAATAACCCCAAGGACGATACACGGTGCGATGAATTTTAAATGTGTCATCTTTTATTTCTTTTAATTTATCGAAAACTTTTTTAACATCTTGAGCACAGTCTTTCTTACATGCAAGAACCGCATCAGATGTCTCAACGATTAAAACATCCTCCAATCCTACACCTGCAACAAGTCTGTCTGAGCCATATAACATGGAGTTTTTACACCCCACTTCAAGAGTGTTACCAAACCTTACGTTGCCGTTTTCATCTTTTTTGTTGGTATCATAAATTGCTTCCCAGCAGCCAAGGTCATTCCAATCTGAGGCAAGAGGAACAAGAGCTATATTTTTAACATGCTCCATAAGCGCATAATCAATTGAAATTGAGGGCATTTTGTTAAAAATTGCATAAGGAATATTTTCATCCTGAGTAAAGTCAAATTCCCCATAAATATCATAAATTTCTTTTGCATAATGCTCAAGCGCCTCTACAAAAGTTGAAGCCTTGAACATAAATATACCGCTATTCCAGTAATAGTTACCGTCTTCAAGATATTTTTGAGCGGTTTTTTCATCGGGCTTTTCTTTAAATTCATCCACCTTAAAGCCGCCCTCAAGAGGTTTTTTTGCTTTTATATAGCCATAACCCGTTTGCGCTGAATCAGGCTTTATGCCAAAAGTTACAATATAGCCTTCTTTTGCAAGCTTTTCACCCTCTTTAACAGTCTTAGAAAAAGCCTTTACATCGTTTATTATATGGTCTGAAGGTACTACAATTATTACATCGTCCTTACCTTTATCAAGGATATATTTAACAGCCGCTGCAATAGCCGGAGCAGTATTTTTTGCAACGGGCTCAGATAGCACGACAGGATTTTGCGCAAGAGATGAAAGTTGAGTTTTTACATCTGTTGCGTGTTTTTGGTTTGTTATACTGATGATATTTTTTTCATCAATTAAATCAAGGAGTCTTAAGAACGTCTTTTCCAGCAAGCTTTTTTTAGAGTTTAACTTCAAAAGCTGCTTAGGATAAAGTTCTCGTGAAAGAGGCCAAAGTCTTGAACCTGAACCACCAGCTAAAATAATACCGTGCATTTTTAACTCCTAACAGACTGTCATTATAGATTATATAACAACTTTAGCCTATTTGCCAATAAGATATTTTTCAAGAGATTCTTGCCAATCAGGCATTACATTGTCCCCCTCAAGGACACAGTAGTGCGGCCTTTTAGCGGGACGAGGAAAATCGCTTTTATCTATCGCATTTACACATACGTTACGTTTCTTAATTTCAAATATTTTTTTTGTAAAATCCGCCCAGCTGGCTTGACCTGAAGAGCAGAGATGATATGTGCCGTATGGTTTATTATTTTTCATAATATCAATAATTGCTTCGCACAGGTCTTTTGTCCAAGTGGGGCAGCCTATCTGGTCATCTACCACACTAATCTCGCGCCTTAACATGGAAAAAGTGAGCATGGTATCAACATAATTTTTTGAACCTTTGCCATATAGCCACCCTGTGCGGATAATGTAGTATTTTTTGCAGGTTTTAAGAATTTCTTCTTCACCTTTTAATTTTGACATGCCATAAACATTAATAGGATTTGCACTGTCATTTGTTTTATATGGTGTGTCTTTTTTGCCGTCAAAGATATTATCAGTGCTTATGTATAAAATAGGAACATCAAGTTTTTTAGCTATTTTTGCAAGGTTTTTTGTCCCTATGTGATTTACTCTAAAGGCATCTTCCTTATGAGTTTCAGCCATATCGATATTAGTGTAGGCGGCAAGGTGAATGATAAAATCCAAACTCACTTTGTTTATTATTTCATTTACCATTTTTGTATTAGTGATATCAAAAATCTTACTGTTAGTAGCCCAAAAAAGCCACCCCTCGCGCTCAAGCATCGGACAAAGTTCCTGACCTAAACTCCCGCTTGCACCTGTTACTAATATCCTCATAAAGTAGTTCCTGTTTTGTAGTAAATTTGGGGAAATATTTTGTATAAATAAATCATCCGTTAATCCATTTATATATCAGATAATTATGCTAAAATCAATATAATGAAAAGAATTGTGTATTTAGTGTTAATATTATTCATCGTTGCCTTTGCTCTAAAAGGCTGCCTTAAAAAGGATAGAGGCTTTGATGATGATGTGTATTTAACTGACGTAAGACCCCTCGAGGTTGTAAAATACGATTTTGAAAAACCAAAAAACGTAACAATAAACGGTGTTGATTATCTTCAAGCAAGAGGTGAGGTCGGAAAATTTGGCGGTGAGATAATTTCTTCTACAATTGGCGAAGGGCCAAAGACTTTTAATCCCTTTAATGCTAATGATAACACTTCAGCTCAGCTATCGAGCATTATGTACGACGGGCTTGTCACAACTGACCCATACGACGGTACAATTATCCCTAAACTTGCAAAAGATGTAGAAATACTCCCCGATAAAAAAAAATACATAGTACATCTTCGCCATGGCATAAAATGGTCGGACGGAAAAGAAATAACAGCGGATGACGTTGTATTTACCTATGGCACTATTATTTTTGGAGGCTACGGAGATACCGCAACAAGAGATTCTCTTTATATAAACGGTAAACTCCCCACGGTTGAAAAAATTGATAAATACACGGTAAAATTCACCACTCCCGAGCCTTTTGCACCTTTTATAAGGACACTTACTACACCCATTGCGCCAAAGCATGTATTTAAAATTGCAACAGATAAGGGAAAAAGCTACTTTAGAAGCTTCCACGATACAAATACAAAGCCAAAAGACTTTGTTACATCGGGCGCTTTTAGAATGAAAGAGTACGTTCCCGCACAAAGAGTAATTTATGAAAGAAATCCTAACTACTATATGGTAGATAAAAAAGGGCAAAAACTTCCTTATCTTGATAAGTATATAATTTTAATAGTAGGTGATTTAAACAACGACGCACTTAAGTTTGAAGGACTCGAGACAGATGTCATTAACTTGCAGGGTTCAATGGTAGCAAGATACAGAGAACTTGAAAAACACAGCGACTTTACGCTATATAACCTCGGGCCCACCACAAGCACAACATTTGTAGTGTTTAATTTAAACACAAGAAAAAATAAAGAGGGTAAGTACTACGTTAACCCCATAAAACAAAGATGGTTTAATGACCCGAACTTCAGAAGCGCGGTTGATTGGGCAATTGATAGAGAAAACCTTGTCCTAAATGTTTTATCCGGAGTCGGCGAACCGCTCTACAGTGCCGAATCTATCTCAAGCATATTTTTAAATGAAGAAATAGCAAAAGGGCACAAGCAAGACATTAGCTATGCAAGAGAACTGCTTAAAAAATCAGGTTTTTATTTAAAAGATAATAAACTATACGACAAATACTCTAACAGGGTAGAATTTGAAATGCTCACTAATGCCGGTAATACTCAAAGGGAGGCAACAGGTGTAAGCATAAAAGAGGATTTAGCACAACTTGGCATGAAAGTTAATTTTAAACCTGTTGAATTTAATTCACTTGTATCAAAACTCTCTAACACATACGATTGGGATGCTATTTTAATAGCACTTACGGGCAACCCGCTTGAACCACACTCGGGACACAATGTCTGGACTTCAAACGGAGCATTGCACCTTTTTAACCAGCGCTCGGATGAAGATTTAAAAAGCACGGATAAAATTCTGCCCTTTGAGCGCGAATTGGATGAAATATTTAAAAAAGCAGCTCTTGAAGTTGACTTTAATAAAAGAAAAGCATTGTATAATAAATATCAGCAAATTGTTGCTCAGGAAAATCCGGTAATTTATCTTTACAGCCCCGCGAATATAGTAGCTATAAGAAAAAAATTTAAAAATATATACCCCACAGAATTAGGTGGTATACTACATAATATCGAAGAGGTGTACATTAATTGAGGAGAAAGTGATGATTGAAAAACTCGCAAAAATTCAAGTCGCCATGCTGGGACTTATTTTAGGCCTGTGCCTTATAATAGGCGCATCTGTTTTATCAAGCAACTTTAAGAAAAATGAAATTACCGTAACGGGTTCTGCTTATGAAATCGTAAAATCAGACAGTGCAAGCTGGAGGGTTCAACTTTCAACAAAAGCACCGACTTCGGTTGAGGCGTACAATAAACTCATGGCTCAAATGCCTATTGTAGTTGAGTTTTTAGAACAAGCAGGAATTAAAAAAGAACAGATATCATACCTTGGAATAAACAACTACCCGACATACAAAAGAGATGCCAAAGGCAACTACACTCAAGATGTTGCATTTTACAACTACAATCAAGAGCTGAAAATTACTTCAGATAACCCTGAACTTGTAAACAAAACTTACCTTGAAACCCCCTCTTTAATTCAAAAAGGAATAACAATTCAGGCTTATCCGCCCGAATATTATTACAGTGACTTAAACAAGAAAAAAGCAGAACTTCTAAAGGCTGCAACCGCTGACGCCAAAGTCCGCGCTCAAGGTATGTTAAAAGCAACAAATAATAGAGTGGGCAAAATCTCATCCGTTAAAATGGGTGTAATGCAAATTACTCCTGCTGATTCAAATGAAGTTTCAGACTGGGGAATAAATGACTCCAGCACAATTGATAAAAAAATAACAGCAGTAGCAAATGTGGTGTTTTCTGTGAAATAAACTAAAATTAAAACGGGGCTTATGCCCCGTTTTTTTAACCTTTATAAATAATTTCTATCTCATTGCCGTCAGGGTCTTTTACAAAAGATATCCTTTTAACCTCAACTGTTCCGTCTTCATTTTTTATATCAAGGTTAAAAGGACTGTCGTAGAGAAGTTCAACACCTAAATCAGATGCTTTTTTAACAAAAGCATCCATATCTTCGCATCTAAAAGCAAAGTGTCCGAAAGTTTCGCCGTTTTTATAAGGCTCAGCCGGTTTTTCCCAGTTATCTGTAAGCTCAATTTCAGGTGCACCCTCATATTCTGCTAAAAAATAAAGTGTGCAATCATCTAAATCCTTTTTGCTTTGCAACTTTAAACCTAATAACTCCTCATAAAATCTAAGAGAATTTTCAATATTATTAACTCTTATCATTGAATGTAAATACTTCATAAGACCTCCTTTTGTAGAATTTTAACATGAAAAAACTCCGAGAACATAAGCCCTCGGAGTTTAATTTTATATTGTAATAAAATTATTATTCAATAATTTTATCTACAACGCCGGCACCAACTGTTCTACCGCCTTCACGGATAGCGAATCTCATACCTTCTTCAATAGCAACAGGAGCGATAAGTTCAACTTCCATTACTACGTTATCACCAGGCATAACCATTTCGCCGTCAAATTTGATAGAACCGGTTACGTCAGTTGTTCTGATGTAGAACTGAGGACGGTATCCGGGGAAGAATGGTGTATGACGTCCGCCTTCGTCTTTTGTTAATACGTATACGTTAGCAGTGAATTTTGTGTGTGGGTGAATTGTACCGGGTTTAGCAAGTACTTGACCGCGTTGGATATCTTTTTTATCGATACCACGAAGTAGAGCACCAATGTTGTCACCTGCTTGACCTTGGTCAAGAAGTTTTCTGAACATTTCTACACCTGTTACAGTTGATTTTTTAGTTTCGCCGAAACCAACGATTTCAACTTCATCACCAACTTTAACAACGCCACGTTCTACTCTGCCTGTAGCAACTGTACCACGACCTGTGATAGAGAAAACGTCTTCAACAGGCATCAAGAAAGGTTTGTCTAGGTCACGTTCGGGAGTTGGGATGTAGCTGTCGATAGCATCCATAAGTTCCCAAATTTTATCAACCCATTTATCTTCGCCGCGTTGAATGCTTGGGTTAGCTTGAACAGCTTCTAAAGCTTTAAGAGCTGAACCTCTGATGAAAGGAATGTTGTCACCGTCAAATTCGTAAGATGATAACATTTCACGAACTTCCATTTCAACTAAATCAAGAAGTTCTTCATCATCAACCATATCGCATTTGTTCATAAATACAACTAGTCTGGGAACACCAACTTGACGAGCAAGTAGAATGTGTTCACGAGTTTGAGGCATAGCACCGTCAGTTGCTGCAACTACAAGAATTGCACCGTCCATTTGAGCTGCACCTGTAATCATGTTTTTAACGTAGTCAGCGTGGCCGGGGCAGTCAACGTGTGCATAGTGACGCGCATCTGTTTCATATTCAACGTGAGCAGTTGAAATAGTAATACCACGTGCTTTTTCTTCGGGAGCTGCGTCGATTTCGTCGAATTTCTTAGCTTCGGCTTTACCTGCAGCAGCCATACAACCTGTAATCGCAGCTGTTAAAGTCGTTTTACCGTGGTCAACGTGACCAATGGTACCGACGTTAACGTGCGGTTTGGTTCTTTCAAATTTTTCTCTAGCCATAAGATAGATTCTCCTTTTTCTTATTGTTTTTTGGTTGGTTGGTTTTATTTTAAAAGTGTGGGCAGGGGTGGATTCGAACCACCGTAGTCGTTAGACGGCAGATTTACAGTCTGCTCCCTTTAGCCACTCGGGCACCTACCCATATTAAATTTTAAAATGTGCGGTTATTTTATCTTCGGCGCCGCTCCTGTCAAATTTCAAAATGAAATTTGTTCGCTCGCTCTGCTCGCAACGTCGCCATCGATTGGTTACATCTTTCGCTTTCTCAACGAAAGCTCAAGATTAACACACGGCTTACGCTTTTCGGGCACCTACCCATATTAAAATAAATTTCTAACACCGCTACCGTAGCTAAGCTCGCTCTTGCAAAAGTATTTTGCCCTTGACGAGATTTGAACTCGTGGCCTCTCCCTTACCAAGGGAGTGCGCTACCCCTGCGCCACAAGGGCATAAACTACCCTTTGACGGGTGCGGCATTAATTAAACAATTTTAAAAGTGCAATTGTAGAAAATCTGCCGATGGAGGGAATCGAACCCCCAACCTACGGTTTACAAAACCGTTGCTCTACCATTGAGCCACATCGGCATTTCTTCATGATATGTACAATATTATTAAGGACAAGGCAAACTGTCAAGCAAAATTTATTACAGGATATTTTTAACTTTAGAATAAAATTTATGAAATATTTTTCTTAAACCGCCTTTAATGTTTATAATGCCTTTTCCTTTTGATAATTTAAGGGCTAAATTGTACAAATCTTTATCATAATCAAGCTTAATTATCCAATAATTTAAAATTGATGAAACTTTTTGAATATAATATTCCTCTCCCATTTTGTTGACAATTGTATCTTTTATATAACCAAATGCTTTTTCAAATTGTTCAACAACATAGTCATTATTAAATTTCTTTTTTCTGAAAAATCTATAGTAATATCCTGCAGCATCTAAATATGTTGCCGTTTTGGCATGCGCTAAAATGTCACAGTAAAAAACCAAATCTTCACTAAAACCTAAATCTTCCTTGAAAAATATCGAACTATTACATAAAAAATCTCTGTTAAAAATCTTGTTCCAGACTTCATAGCTCAGCTCAAGTAATTCTTTTGTCGAACTTTGAACACAAAAGGGTTTTTTGAAATTAACAATAGGTTTTAGCATACGCTTTGAATTGTCCCTTTTTACGCGCTTTTTAGTCTCCATGTACAAATGATACGGAAAAATAAGCATATCCGAAGGGTTTAAACACAGTTCTTCATAGGCTCTTTTAAGTATTGTTTCTTCTAAATAATCATCAGAATCAATAAAATAAATGTATTTTCCGCAAGCATTTTTCAACCCGTAGTTTCTGCAAAAAGATACTCCTCTGTTGTTTGCAATGTTATGTATCTTTATTCTGTCATCTTTAAATTCTTCTAAAACATTTAAAGTATTGTCGGTTGAACAATCGTTAACTACAATAAACTCAAAATCTCCAAATGTTTGATTTAGCACACTCAAGATACACTGTTTGATGTATTTTTCTTTATTATACACAGTTGTGACGATTGAAAAAAAAGGCTCTTTCATATTATAATTTTACAATAAAAGTTCACTTTGATATAATTATTAGGCAAATTTTTACGAGATAGAAAGTTAAAATGCAGGTCATACAAACAATAAACGACACCATAAGGGTTTTATTCAGCCCCTCGGAAGAAGACTTTAAGCTCCTTGATTTTTTATTGGTGCAAGAATCCGGTAACAAATATCTGGCACAAATCATCGAAATTTATGATGATAAATATGACGCGTCACAAAACGTAGCAAGGGTAAAATTATTCTTTAAAGTCAACGAGAACGGCGAAGTATTCAGCTATGACCACTTCACCCCATCCAAGGAATGTGAAATAAATAAACTTAAAAAAGAGGAAATTTTAACTTTCATAAATGAAGGCAAAGAAGCCATAAACATTGGTCTTGACTACAAAAGCGAAGAGCCCCTTGACATAAATCTTGATTTTTTAAAAAATAATGCGGTAATTTTCGCTGACAAAATTGACCACTCAAACAATATTTGCGCACATCTTGCCCATACAATGTCAAGATACAACAAACACAGTGTAGTATTCGACTACACCGGCACTCTTGAAATACAAAATGCAAAAAAATTAAAAGTCACAAAAGATATCAAACTGCCTCTGGATTTTTACAGTGTTGAATACATCTGGGAAAAAGGTCTTTCTACTGCAAGCCTTGAAACACAAGCTATTTGCAGAGAAATTTTCAATGAAGTAAAAACATTTGCAAAAAAAGCTCCTGAGGGTTTTATACCGTTTAATAAATTTTTAAATGTTGTTGAAATACAATACAAAGCCACCCCTATAACCGAGCTTACCGTACTTTTAAACAAACTTAAGGCGTATCAAAAAAATAATATATTTGCGAAAAGCAAAAAAGATTTTGAAATAATTGAAAAAACAGTAAATGAAAACGATGTAACAATTATAGATTTTTCGGAACTGAAAACAAGTTGGCACAAAGAATTTAGCGAATTTATAATAAGAAATCTTAAAGAAGATATATTTGTATTTTTAAGATTAAATGAAACAAATACGGATATTGACCTGATTAATTTCATGTATGACAAAAAACCTAAAGTCAGGTTTATTCCGAGTATTTCATACTCGTTTTCAAAAATGCCTCATATAGTCGAGCGGGCAAAAAATTATATACTTCTTCCTACACTCAACCCCAAGCGCGACTTTGGTGCGGCAAACTTTGAACTTATGTCTATCGCAAAAGATGAATGTATTTTGTTTGGCGAAGATACTGAAGAGTTTATATTTACAATAAAAAATAACAGGTTTGAAAACAGCTCTCATAGCGAGCCAAGAGCTCTTAAAAAAACAAGGCTGAAAATTGCAGATTTAGAAATAAAAACCGGCAATACATTAAGGGAAAAACCGAGCGAAGAAATTCAAGAACAACCGGAAGAGGCAATGCCTACGGAAGAAGAGCTGGAGTTTTTTGCTCAATTTGAAGAACCTGTTGAGGAAAAGGGAAATACGGAGGAAGAAAAAACTCCGATAAAAAAGCCTGAGGAAGAGGATATTCCGGCATATTACGATGAGCCTGCACAAAATCCTCAACAAGAAAAATCTTTGATTGAAACAAAAGAGGAAGAAGCAGTTTCACAAGCACAGGCAGAAAATAATACAGAACCCATAGAACAGGTTGAAGAAAATTTGCCCGAAGAAGAAACGGAACAGTTGCCTCAAGAAACTATAGAAGAAACAGTATCGGAAGAAATTCAGCAAGAACCCGAAGTGCAAAAACCTCAAATGCCTGAGGGTGTGATAATTGAAGAAGCAGACACCGAGCAGGAGCTTGTTTTGGAGGAAGAAATCGCGGAGCAAACAGAGCCAGAAGAAGTATATCAACAGGTTGAAAACCTTGAAACTTTACCGATTATTGAAGAAGCCAATGAAACACAAGAGCCCGCTTTGGATACGGAAGAGCAAAATGTCATAATCGAGCAAAATGAAAAACAGCCCGAAGAGAATTCTGACGAGCAAGTTCCAGCAGACAATAAATTTCAAAACATTCTTGAAGAAACACAAGAAGATGAACCCCTTCAAGAAAGTCAGGACGATTCTCTTTCCCTTGAAACGCTTGCGCAACAGTCAATTGAGGCAGCGTTTAGTGAAGTTATGGATAACGAAGAGGAAGAAAAATCCGACTCAAAAGAACAAAACGATAATTCAAACTCACTTGTAATAGACAACAATGTGGTTATAGATTTAGAAAAAATTAAAGACCAGATTGATACTAAAAACGGCAGCGAGTTGCCTATTTTTAAAAACAAAGCCGAAGTTAAAGAAAAAGAAGTTTTTAATACCGGTGATAAAATCGAGCATGATAAATACGGCAAAGGCGAAGTTGTAAAAGTAATCACTTACGCTAACCGTTCACTGTTACAAATCAACTTTGAAGAAGTTGGCAAGAGACTTCTTGACCCTGATATTGCAAACATTAAAAAAGCAGATAAATAAACTACTTCATAAATTCATTTAAGTCTATAAATTCTACCGCTTCTTCTATGGTGTCAAAGACATGTATTATGTTGTTTAAAAATACATAGTTAAGGGCTCTTTTTACATCCTCGCAAGGCTTTACAAGGATAAATAAACCGTCCTTCTGCGATGTAGTCTTATAAACATCTGCAAAAATACTTGCATACCTGTCGGAAAAAATCTTTATATGCTCAAGATTAAATATTATGTTCGGTTTGCCTGTCAGAACATTTGTATTGGCTTCTTTTAAAATTCTATCAAGGTATTTTTCGTTATTTATCTTATAAATTGTCATTACACAAATATTTTCATTAATGTAATACTTGTGAAATTCTTCATTTACCGTTTTATTTGTAGAGTTGGAAATAAACTTCAAAATACCCTCATGCCATTGAGGCTGCTTAGGTATAAACTCGTCAACACCATACTTATAGCACTCTTGAATCATCTTAGTGTCGTCCGTGCCTGATATTACAATGAGTTTAAAGTCTTTCTCCTCTTCGGATTTAATCTTATTTGCTTCACTTATAAGCTCAAAACCGTCTTTCGCATCGGGCAAGAAAAGGTCAATTATAAGATAATCTATTTTTTTCTTTTTAAGCTCTGTTAGTGCTTCTTCTTTGTTGCGAGCAACATAAACATTAACGCCAATTTTTTTCAACATGGAAGTAAGCTGATAAATGGAAAGTTCCATATCATCAACTATAAGTACATTTATATTTTCAGCAGTGAAAAAACTTAAAGGGTAGTTAAAAAAGTTCAACTTCCTCTCAAGTGCAATGAGTGCTCTTGAAACCGTTTCCCCTGCCTGAATTTCAGGGTTTACATCTATCCCGGATAATTTAACCAAGTTTAAATACTGGTCATATGTCAATTTTATTTCATCTTCCATAATCCTAATTATACAATAATATACAGAAAATGCCAGAAGAAAAAATTTGTACTATAATAATTTCTAAAAGGGGATAATTAACAAACAGGAGCAATTTAATGCAAGATACACTAAACACAAAAGCTTTCGGCAAAAATGACATAAGAGGAATTTTCCCGTCAGAAGTAAACTCAGAACTTTATTTTTATGTTGCAAAAGGTTACATAAGCTGGATGCAAGAGCAGCTTACAAAGTTAAGCGGGACAAAAAAGCCTGTTGATGAGATTTTAGTTAGTGTATGCATGGATGCAAGACTGCATTCAAAAGAACTTAAAGACGCCCTGATACAAGGACTTTGCGCAGCAGGGGTAAATGTTTTAGACTTAGGTCTTGCGCCGACTCCCCTTGGCTACTTCAGTGAATTTGCAAAAATAGACGCTGAAATAACCGAAGGAAAAAGCGTAAACGGTGCACTTATTATAACAGCGTCACATAACCCGAGCGAATACAACGGGCTTAAAATGACATTTAACAAAGCCTCTTTAAGTGAAGAACAAATTAAAGAAGTAAAAGAACACACTCAAAAAGCCTATGAGGACGCTAAAGCCGATAAATACAGAACATTTAGATGCGGTTTTGTTAAAAAATACGATATTATCTCAAACTACACAGATAAAATATCCGATATGTTTGACAAAATAGGAAACGGCATTAAAATTGTCGTAGACTCAGCAAACGCCACGGGCGGGCTTGTAGCACCACAGTTGTACCGTGAGCTTGGCTGCGAAGTGGTTGAATTATTCTCAGAACCTGACGGAAATTTCCCAAACCACCACCCTAACCCGTCAGATGAAAAAACCCTTGATGCTATCAAAAAAGCAGTGGTAGAAAACAAAGCCGACTTTGGTATAGCTTTTGACGGTGATTCAGACAGAATAGGCGTGGTAAGCTCAAAAGGCAAAACTATTTCAGGCGACAAACTACTTTTAATCTATGCTCTTGATTTAATAAAAGAATTAAAAGCACACGGCGAGTCACCGACTGTCGTAAGCGAAGTTAAATGCTCACAAGTACTCTACGATACAATTAATGCTCAAGGCGGTGTAGCTATAATGCATAAAACAGGCCATGGCTACATTAAGTCTAAAATGAAAGAAACAGGAGCACTATTAGCAGGAGAGATGAGCGGACATGTGTTCTTTAAAGACAGATACTTTGGTTATGATGACGCTATTTATGCCGGCTGCAGATTGATTGAAATAGTTGCAAAAAACAAAAAACTAAAACCGAACTTTGACTTGGAAGAATTGATTAAACCCTTTGATGAGGTTTATCTTTCAAACGAAGAAAGGCTAAAATGCCCCAATGAATTTAAAAAGCCTGTCCTTGAAGAGCTGAAAGGCAGAATATCGGATGAACTATTCAATTCAAAAATAAAAGATATCATTACAATTGACGGCCTAAGAATTATCTTTGAAGACGGTTTTGCCCTCATCAGACAAAGTAACACGGAACCAGTTTTTACTTTAAGATTTGAAGCAAAAACAAAAGAACAGTGTGAAAACTACCGCAAAACACTGTGCGATTTAACAAATGAAATTACTCTAAAATATGCTCAGACAAAAGTCTAAGTCATATAAACTTTGAGGCAATTTTAACTTTAGTAGTAAACGACTATAATTTTTAAGGTTAAAGTTGATATAATCAGAATATGAAAAAAATTACAGGCAATATTATAATAACGGCACTAATACTTATGCTCATAAACCCAATATGCGCATACGCCGCTGCGCCTGTTACTCTTGCATCACACTTAGGCAAGATAGAGCAAGAGCTCTGGGGGTTTGAATACGGCTCACAAACTGACACCGAGCGTATAGGAAGAATTGAACAAAGCGTTTTTGGTCAAACAAATGACAAAGAAACAATCGAAAAAAGAATAGAAAAAATAAATAAAGCCCTTGGCATAGAATCTCAAAAAGAAGCTCAAAGCAGTGCAGGGGAACTTTTAAGCGAAGAAATGGACGGTATTTCATATCCTCAAATTGACCAGCTTGAAATGAAACTGTTCTCACAAGTTTATGACAAAGAAAACATCTACAAACGTATCGAAAGACTTGAGAAAAAGATTTTTGGCGCAGCGCAAGACGGCGACTTAGCGTCACGTACGGATAAATTAAAAGGCTACTTAAATATAGATACCACACCAAAAACCGTTTATTCAAGGGGCGATATACCCCAATACGAACAATCTTACGACGGTTATGGTTCAGATATTAATATACAAATCTCAGGGCTCGAACAGTCATTATTTGGAAAAACATTTTCCCAAGACCCAACGGGGTTAAGGCTTAACAGACTTGAGAGAAAAATATTCCAGAGAGATTTTTCTTCTGATGATGATGTAGTTCGCATGCAAAGACTTCAGGCTGCTGCAAGCGCTAAAAAAACAGCAAAATACTACGATATGAATAAAGCTCAAAAATTCACCTCTACAGGGCTTCAAATAGGTACGCTTATTCTTATGATACTTGCGATGATATTGTAAGTCAGTTGATTTTTGCACAAAAACATAAGATAATAATCCTATGGAAAATAAATTAGTAAAAACTACGGCATTATCAATTATTTTAGCGTTAACACTATGCAGCAACCTTAATATTAAGGCGTCTGCCGCGATGAGCAAAGAGTCAATTAAACTCTATAAAAGCGCTCAAAAATTTGAATCTCAAAACAGGTTTAAAGACGCTATAGACCTTATGGAAAAGGCTCTTGCAACTTCACCCGATGATATTACTTTAAACACTAAGCTTGCAGGGCTATACTCTCAAGTCGGTCAATATGATAAAGCGCTTGAAATATACCAAAAGACACTTAGAATAAAGCCTGATGACGGATTTTTGTACATAAGTATCGGCAATCTTTTGGAGCAAAAAAATGATTATGAAAACGCCCTTAATGCTTACAAAGAGGCGCTTTCCATCATGCCTGATTACAAATACAACTACCTAAATATTGCAAATGTTGAATATATCTTAAAAGACTATCCGAACGCTATTAAAGACTATAAAATATTTTTAACCCAATATCCCGATAACACGCAAGCCATCACAAACCTTGCGACTTGTTATCTTGACTCTAAAGACTACAAAAACGCTATAGAAACCTTTGAAGATTCAATAAAATCAAACTCCTCAGGCTTTAGCGACTGGGGAAGCTACGGACTTGCACTTTTAAGAGATAAAAGATACAAAGAAGCAAAAGAAGCGTTTGACAAGGCAGTAAAAGTCAACTCCACAGATTACGCATCATACGGAAACCTTGCGGTTGTTGAATCTTATCTTGGAGAAAACAAAAACGCCTATTTAAACTTTAAAAAAGCTTTTGAACTTGAGCCGAATTTATACTCGCTAAAGTTTGACTACGCAGCACTTTTGACCAAAATGGGCAAATACGACGAGGCCATAGTTGCATACAATGACTATCTGAAAAAATACCCCAATGATGCAAATGCGTACTTAAATCTTGGTATTTTGTACAAAAACACCCAAAAACCAAAAGACGCTATCGCCGTTTTGCAAAAAGGTGTTAAGCTTGACAGTACAAACTACGATATAAAAAGCGAACTTGCAAAAAGCTACTTTGAAAACAAAGACTATGACAAAGCTATCATAGTTTACGACCAAATACTTGCAAGAAACAAAGGCAACCTGCAAACACTTTTCAACAAAGCACTTGCCCTGCAAGGTGCAAAAGAATTTAAAAACGCTCAGGTTATTTACTCTAACCTTTTAAAAGAACCTGTTGAAAACCTTGGTAAATACAACCTTGAATACTCTGCTATTCAAGAGGCACAAGCGTCAAACTACATAGCCTGGGCTAACTATTACAATTCTAAAAAAGATTTTAAAAACGCAAAAGAAACCTACGCTAAAGCCCTTGCCATTAATCCCGATAACACGGGTGCTTATGAAGGACTTGCAAAAACATATGAAAATATGGGTGTAAAAGAGCTTGCTGTTGAAAACTTTGAAAGAGCGATACAAATTGAGCCCGAAAATCCTAATCTTTTCACAAGCTACGGCGAGACACTTGAGCATATGAATGATTTAGAGCAAGCACAGAGCGCTTTTTCAAAAGCAATTGAGCTTGATGATAAATACTTTGATGCTTATGTTTTATCGGGCGATAACTACCTTAAACAAAAAGAGTTTAACAAAGCAATAGAGCAGTTTGAAAAGGCTCTTTCAATAAATCCTGATGATGATTCTGTTGCAATTAAAATAGGTAATGCTTACAAATACCAATCAAACAACGATAAAGCGCTTGAATATTATACAAAAACCCTTGATATCAACCCGCTTAATGAAAACGCCTATTTTAACATCGGACTTATTAACTACGAAAACGAGCACTACGACGAGGCTGTAGCTAATTTTTCAAAAGCAATTGAACTGAAAGAAGACTTTGCCTACGCATACTGGGGTCTTGGCTCTTGTTATGAAGAGCTGAAAAAGCCAAAAGACGCTATTTTTAACTACGAAAAATACTGCGAATACGCGCCTGATGAAGATTCCAAAGAAAAAGCAGAACAAAAAGTAGATGAACTCTATAAAGAACTTGTAAAATGAAAAAAATAATTTCAAGGTTCCTTTTTATGCTTGTGCTTGTTGCGCAAATCTTCCTGCTTAGCGGCTGCTCGGATGAACCTTTTATAGTTTTTAGCGCACAAAACCCAAAAGAGGGCCTAAATAAAAACCAGCTTGAAAATAACTTTAAACAAGGGCAAAGGGTTTATTTTGCAATAATTTCTCCAAAAGGCTTTAGGGATGATATGATAAGGATTTCTTTAACCAAAAAGGATGTAAAATCAGAATTTTGGGGATATTCTAACTACAGAAACCAAACAATAAGAACAAAAGGCGAAAAATACTACAGTGACTATTTTGCAATAAGGGAAGAGGGAATTTTTGTGCTTCAGGCTTTTGAGCTGATAAACCTTAATAAGCCCATAGCAACAGGGGTATTTAGAGTCTATGCAAATTAAAAATTTTATACAAGACATTATTCAATACATTAAAAATAAAATGTTCTCTTCAAGATACGTTGTTAAAGGCAAATGCAAAAAATGCGGCAAATGCTGCTCTACCATTTTACTATCAGATGAAAACGGATACATAAAAACCGAAGAAGATTTCATAAAACTGCAAAAACAAAACCGCGCGATAAGAAATTTTGTGATAAACGGTATAGCAGATGATGTTGAAAAAGACTCCCCGCAATATGGCGCACTGCTTTTTAAATGCAGGATTTTAAGGGATGATGGCAAGTGCGGAAGGTATTTTTTCCGCTCGCTTTTTTGCAGAGATTACCCCTCTATTAACCCTGATTTTATACAAATGGGCGGCACAACGCTTGACGGGTGCGGATATTATTTTGATGTAGATAAAAAATTTGACGAATACCTGAAAGATTAAATATTTTCAGGAACTTTTACCTTATAGTATTTTAAGTTTTCAAAATTGCTTGTCTTTTTACCTGCTTTATCAGGGTTTTTAACAGTCAGTTTGTCATATTTTATCTTGGCTGTATCCTTACCTACAAGGAATAACACATCAAAGATTGCTCTTTCTCTATATGTATCATACGAAAAGGCAAGTTTAACATCTTCAGGGCCTGCCACAACATAGAATTTATTTTCTGTTAAAAGGTCTTTGTCCGGGTTATCTCTTAAAATAGAAATTGTTCCCTGATAACCAACTGCCAAATACTTACCAAGTCTTATGTTTTCATCTATTGTAATGTACTGTTTACCGTAAATATATTCATCAAATCTAAGAGGACTTCTGCCATGTACGCCCGCCATACCATACATTATACGAGAACCCCAGTTCTTAACACGTGTTTGTATCATAGGGCCAAACCTTACAACACCTACCGTATCACCCGTGCCATACAATGTAGCAGCGGCTTGCGTGTAGGCAAGAGTTCTTATATACATATCCTGCTCTTCGTTTTTCTTTTCAAAGATTTTTTTATACAACTCACCTTGCCACCTTAAACGCATAGTACCGTTTCTGCTGAGACTCTCTTTTTCATTGTAGTCGGTTACATAACCCGCCGACCATCTTTGCCTGAATGTTGCGTCCAAATCTTTTATCTTATATTGCTTGTCATGAACTAACTGAGCAATATATCCGGGTTGTCTTCTTCCAAAAAACCACTCGTCAAAATACGCATGGCGACCATAATCTAAATATAAATTGTCGTTAAATTTATAGTTACCATGAACTATTAAATTCTCGCTTGATGTAGCGTACCCTGCTTCTAACATGTTCCTTTTTGACATGTACCTTCCGATAACACCAACGCCAAGTCCCGAGTCATACACAAGAGCGGGCATAACTTTCAGTGTTCCGCCAAAAGGAACTTCTGTAGTATAACCCCAGCCCACATATGTACCAAAACCCCTGAACATACCTGCTTCAGGAAGATTTGACTCTACAAATGTTTGATTCTTATCCGTTAAAAGCTCGGCACTGCCGACTTTTGCAACTTTAAATTTTTTATAGTAAATCTCAGCATCTTTTAAAGTTATAGTATCGTGTTCTTTTTTACTTTCAATTATTATCTCTTTTGTCTTTATCCTAAGAGGCTCGCTTCTTTTTTTCTTTAGCTCCGGAGTAGCTAAATCCTTTAGAACAAGAGTTTCATCCAAGTAACCAAAACCTTTTGTTTGCAAAAGCATGTCAATGTCTTTTGCCATTTTGGCGTCCCCGTTTACCATTTGAATTTCATTAGCGTAAGCATAACCCTCTTGAGCCCTGATTGTCATAATGCCCATAGTACCAATAGGTTCATTCATAAGCACATTTTCTTCATTTAAATCTATGCTCATAAAATCACCTTTTAGGGTTGTGCCGTTTTTATCCAAAACAACATTATCAAAAAGTCTTATAACATTTGTATTTTTGTTAAAAATTGCTTTATCAGCGGTTAAAACCGTATTATCAGGGTATGTTTTAATAACCACATGCCCTCTTGCTTCGATTTCATTTCTGTCCTCAAAATACTCCATAAAATCAGAATCTAAAGTGGCACTTTGTTTTGGTTTATCTGCTTGCTCATCAGGCTTTTGTTCAGTCACGTCCTCTTTTTGCTGCTTTTTATCTTTTATAACATCAATTAAATTCGGCACTTCAAGAGGGGGGCCCTCATAGCTGTCTTTCATTTTCATGCCGCCAAAATTAATATCAGCCTTATCGTCTTTTAAAATATCTGCCTCGACTTTATTAGGGTCAACCGTCGGAGCGTTTATAACCTCATAGGCATGAGAGGCATTTAAAAAATTAAATGTCATAGAAACAAAAAGTGCCAGTATGAGCCTTTTTATAACCTGCACGCTAAAAAAATCTTTCTCCATAAGACTGACCATGGACATTTTATCGCAAAAATGTTTTTTTGGCACCATGCAAAAAACTTATTACCTCGGGATAAAATTAAAAGGATTAGTTGGTTGACCGTTTTGACGAACTTCAAAATGCAAATGCGGCCCTGTTGAATAACCGGTCGTACCGACATTTGCTATAACCTGACCTTTTGCAACATTAGAACCGACTCCTACCCTGTAACTGTTTAAGTGAGCATAAAGTGTCGTTGTAGGAACGCCATTGATGCGCCCATGGTCAATAATTACAACCTTGCCGTATCCGCCGTACCAGCCTACAAAAATAACCTTACCCGCGTTTGCCGCCTTAACTGCCGCGTTCATTGGCATGCCAAGGTCAACACCTGAGTGATAAATTTTTCTTTTAAATATGGGGTGAATTCTCCAGCCGTATGGAGATGTAACAGGGCCGCCTACAGGTCTTATAAAGCCGCCTGAAACAGTAATTTTTTGCTGGCTTTTTTCTGACCTTACGGTTTCTTTGTTAATCATATCAGCAATAGCCCTACTTTGACGAGCTAAATCTCTTTCAGCTTTCTCCCAAGTGGCTCTATCTGTTTTTAGCTTATATATCATTTTTTCATTCTGACTTATAGCGTCTTGAATGTTCTTTTGTTCTCTGTCTATTGACTTTATTGAACTTGCAAGATATCTTTTTTGCATTTCAATTTGTCTTTTAACTTCAAGTATTTTTCTTGTCTGCTGCTGCATATAGCGGATATTATCTTTATCCTGCTTCATTACGATATTTTCAAAATAAAGTCTGTCAAGGAAGTTATTCACATCATTTGATGAGAGCAAAAACTCAACATAGCTTTTTCTTTTCGTTTTAAATATTTGCACAATCCTTTTGTTGGTAGCATTTTGAAGCGCGTTAAAGTCATAAGTAAGTTTCTGCAACTTTCTCTCTAAAGTTAAAAGCTCATCTTGAGCATTTTTGTACTGCATTTTATTTTGATTAAGCGTTTGCTCGGTACGCTCAAGAATTTTTTGATTTTTATAAAGCTTGTTTGTTTCAATCTTCTCGAGGAGTTTTAGCTTGTGTATCTGTTGTTTTGCAACGGCACGCTTTTGTTCAACTTGTTTTGCCTTAGTTGCTGCACTCTGCTGAGCAAAAACAGGCATTGCACAACAAAAAATCATTGTGCATCCAACTATTAAAGATAAAATTTTTTTGGAAAAATTATGCATATTTTACTTAGTTGAACAAAACAGGAATTAAAACCGTGGCGCCTATCATCCAAGTTGCAAACATCACGGTGAGTATTAAAATTATGATTTTTCTGTGCTTTCTAAAAAATTCCATAGCTCCTAAACTCTTTATCCCAAATCTGTTAATTTTTTAATAATATTTTAAACAAAAAAGCGCCTTAGTGCAAATTATGAACATTTTTTTTACTTTTGCACGCCGAGTCAAATGAGTCAACTTTACCGTCAAAGTTGTTATCTATGCCATCATAGCAGGAATTTTTAGACTCAAGACTCTCTGCGCGCACATAGCGATTAAGGTATTTTTCATCGATTGAATTGTAAAGCCTGAAATAATAAGCCCGATAAGCCTTACCAAGAGCACAATTCCTTATTATAAGAGTATTTTCATCATTATTTAAAACAGCATTTTTAGAAAAATTTGCACTTCCGCTTATAAAAGTACAAGTGTCAACAAGCATATTTTTCTGGTGATTTTTACCGCCCCAGTTTTCAACTTTTACTTTTATTGAATTTTCCCTGAGGTTATTTATTCTCTCCCTAAAGTTATAAGAAGCAAGCGCGTCAATTGTTACAACAACATTTACTCCTCTTTTTTGAGCATTTATAAGCTCTGAGATTATATCCCTGTGAGTAAGGTAAAATGCGCTTATGAGAATTTCTTTTTTGGCGTTTTTTATCTCGTCTAAAATAGGTGAAAGTATATCGGACGACGGAGAAAAATAAACACTTATAACGGTATCCGCTCCAAGCGGGTAGTTAATAAGTTCATTTTTAGTTTTATTTGCATGAAAATTTCCGCCAAACATCTGTTCAAATTCTTTAGAAAAAACTTGTGCTATAACTTTTGAATTAATAATCACACCCGTATTTGAATCATAGCCGCCGCTTCCCGATTGAGATAAATTCATTGTATAAGTTGCGACTTTTTGCCCGTCAAAAATAAAAAATTTATTGTGCATAATGCAAAAAGAATTATCATCTTTGTGAGCAAAATTTTTTCTTAAAATCTTATTATCAGCATACATATCGCCCTTTTGAGGGTCGCTATCCAAAACAAATCTTACCCTGACACCTCGTTTTTTAGCGTTTAGAAGTGCTTGTATAATTTCATCTTGAGATTCAATACCGTATATAGCAGCGTCAATTGTATATTTTGCGCTGTTTATATTTTTTATAAGCGCTTGAGCTGCGTTTGTTCTTGCTCTTTTTGAAGGGCGAGAGTATTTATTGGGGTCAATAAGATACAACTCTATTGCACCAAAAACACCGTTAGGATAGGGAAGTTCAATTATTTCTTTTTGTTTTTTTGGAGGAGTAAAATAGCTTTTAGTCCTAACTTCAATAAAATCTTTTTTACAGGCAAAAATATAATCTATCGGCAAATCTTTATAGTAAGGCTCTGCAAGTCCTTGACTAAGCAGATATAGTCCAATATCTTTATTATCAAGGTAGATTTTTGCATATTTTTGAGTTAAAAGAGAGTACTTACCAAGGGTGACTTTTTTATTTTTTAAAGTTTTAAGATAATCATTTGCGCCCTTAAATGTTTTTTGTTCATTTTTATTAAAAACAATGTGTTTTAGCCCGAAATACTCGTCATTTGAGCAGATATTATCGGAATTTAGGTCGATACAGAGATGATTTTCACTATCAACATCAATAAGCGCATAGGTCTTTACATGCTCTGTCTTATAAAAAGCCACAAAGCAAGAACATAAAACCAAAACCAAAAACAAATAAAAAAATTGTTCTTTCATTGTATACCAATAGGTGAATTATCCGACAAAACGGCACATAGTAGGAATTTTTTAACAAATATTTACAAAAATTACCACAAAGCATACAGGGGGCTTGAATAATAACTTTGTTTTAGTTATTATCGTTTTTGCATAGAACATATAAGTCAGAAAAGGTGTAAAATGAATCCGATTATTCAAGAACTGGAAAAAGAATATACTCAAAGAGAAATGCCAGAAACCAACCCCGGCGATACAGTAAAAGTTTTTGTACGTATTATCGAAGGCAACAAAGAAAGAACACAGGCTTTTGAAGGTACTGTTATTAAAAAACACGGTTCAGGCATTAACAAAACAATTACAGTAAGAAAAATCTTCCAAGGCGTTGGCGTAGAAAGAGTTTTTGCTATCTACTCACCCAGAATTGAAAAAATTCAAGTACTGAGAAAAGGTGACGTAAGACGCTCTAAACTTTACTACTTAAGAGAACGCTCAGGTAAAGCTACTCGTATCAGAGAAAAGATGGACCGTCGTTAATCTGAGCTTTGCTATGGCACACATCCACTGGTTTCCGGGGCACATTGCAAAAGCCCAACGTGACTTAAAAGAAAAGTTAAATCTGGTTGATGTTGTTGTAGAAGTTCTTGACGCAAGAATTCCCGATTCGAGCTCTTATAAAAATTTAGAAAATTTAATAGGAAACAAATCACGCCTTATTCTTTTGAATAAGGCAGATTTGTCTGACGAGAAATACAATAAAATCTGGGCACAAAAAATAGAAGAAAAAACCTGCGCTCCGGTTATTATTACAGACTTGAATAATCAAAAAGACATAAACACAATTATTGATAAAATAGTTGAAATAACTAACCCCATTATGCTTGAACTCCTTAAAAAAGGTTTACTGCCAAGAGCTGCGCGCTCTATGGTTATCGGTATGCCAAATGTAGGTAAATCAAGCACAATTAACAGACTTATTAGAAAAGGTAAAGCAAAAACAGGCGCAAAAGCAGGTGTAACGCGCCAGCAGCAGTGGGTTAGAATAAACAGAAAAGTAGAACTTCTTGACACTCCTGGGATAATACCTACCACACAAGAAGACCAAAAGCGCGCGCTCAAACTTGCCTGCGTTAACTCAATAGGTGAAAATGCCTACGAAAACGAATATGTTGCATCCGAACTTTTAAAATTAATCGTCGAAATGGGTTATGAGGACATTTTAAGAAATTACTACAAATTGCAGCCTGACACTGATATCACAATAGAAAACATTGCCCTTGCAAGAAACTGGATTGTAAAAGGCGCACAACCCGATGTTACGCGCACGGCTCAGTTTATTTTAACAAACTTTAGAGAAGGAAAAATTGGAAAAATCACTCTTGAAAAGCCCCTTGAATAACAGTCTTTTTGATTTTGATAATGATTTTAAAGAGAGCAAAAAAACTCCTCTGGGATTTGAACTTGATACATACACTCATATCTTAGGCACGGATGAAGCAGGCAGAGGCCCTGCCGCAGGCGGTGTTTGGGCAGCGTGTGTTTGTTTTTTAGATAAAAATATCGAAAAAGAACTCACAAAATTAAACGACTCAAAAAAACTCAGCGAAAAAACCCGTCTTGAGCTCTACCCTATAATCCGCGACGGTTCAGTATTTTCTATTAAATCAATTGATGTTGAGACAATTGAGAAAATAAATATCCTAAACTCTTCGCTTTTGGCTATGAAACTGTGTATTGAAGAGGTTTTAGGTAAAATTCAAGCGCAAAGCCCCATTGTACTTGTTGACGGCAACAAGAAAGTAAAAGGCTTAAAAATCCCTCAAAAAAATATAATAAAAGGAGACTCAAAATCCGCTTCAATAGCTGCAGCAAGTATTTTGGCCAAAGTTGAAAGAGATGAATTTATGAAAAAAATCTCTATTCAATACCCTAATTATCATTGGGAGAAAAACAAAGGATATTTAAGTAAAGAGCATATCGAAGCCATTAAAAAACACGGTGTTACAAAGTATCATAGGAAAAGCTTTCTAAGGAATATTCTTAACTAATTACGCATATGAACTTTCACCGATTGTATCTATAGCCTCAACCCTTATATCGGTTATAAGTTCAGAATACGATATGACAACAATAGTCGGGATGTGACGCTCAAGCATTTGATACAGAGGCAGACGTATTCTTGGCGAGCAGAGGATTACAGGCTGAGTACCCACTGCCTGATGAGCGCGCATAAGAGTATTTGCGGTTGATTCAATAAGCTCTTGAACCTGCATAGGATTGAGCAAAAACATTGTTCCAAGCTCTGTTCTTTGACAACTGTCATCAAGTGTTTTTTCCCATTCGCTAGATAGCGTCAAGGCATAGAGAACTTTTTCTTTGTTACAATGCGCAAGACAAATCTGGCGACCCAGTGCCGCACGCAAGCGCTCAGACAATATATCAGGCTCTTTTGAAAATCTTGCATAGTCGCACAAGCGCTCAAATATAAAGATAATGTCTTTAATTGATACTTTCTCGCGAATAAGGTTTACAAATATTTTTCTTAAATCACTTGTTGAAATAATCGTAGGTACAAGGTCGTTAACAAGCGTCGGGTCTTGCGATTTTACAAGCTCCATAAGTTTTAAGACATCGGTTTTTGTCATAACTTCATCTACATACTTACGGACACAATCCTGCAGGTGCGTTACTATAACATCAACAGAGTCAACCGCCGTTATATTATCACGCTTGTCTATAAACTGCGGGTCAAGCCAGTAAGCCTGCGACTGATATGTCGGGTCAACACTTACGATAGCGTTTTCAGGCAATTTTTTGCCCAGAGCCTCCCACTGGTCGGCAATTACCATGTATTTACCGGGGTACACCATGCCTGTAGCAACCGTATTTGAGCGAATAGAAATTAAATACTCGTTATCTGCTATGGCTGATGAGTCCATAATCCTTATGTTTGGAATAATATAACCCAACTCATCTGTCACTCTTTGTCTTAGAGCGGCAATTTTTGCCAAGAGCTGACCGTCTTGGTCAGGGTCAGCTATTATAAGAAGTCCCGAACCCACTTGCAGGCTCAATACGTCAACACCCAATCTTTCATACATTTTATTCGGGTTAACAAGGTCTTGCATATTTTGCTTAACGGCATCCAACTGCCCCAGTTGCGCCTGAACATCAGCATTAACAAGAACAGAAAACCCTGCAAGCGCTATTATAATCGTAAACATTAAAAACGGCAGCCACGGCAGCCCTGTTATAGGGCTTGTAATAGCAATTAAAAGCAAAAATCCGCAAGCAAAAAACAAACTCTGCGGTTTAGATAAAATCTGACTTGATAAGTCTATACCCAAAGATGAACCCGTTGCAGTTGATCGGGTCATAATTATACCTGCCGAAATTGACATCAAAAGTGATGGTACTTGAGATGCCAAACCGTCACCTATGGTCAAGATAGTATATTTTGAAACGGCGTCTGCTGCAGGCATACCATTCATCAAAATACCGATAATTAAGCCGCCTACAATGTTTATAACAACGATAATGATACCTGCTATAGTATCACCTTTTACAAATTTCATAGCACCATCCATTGAACCGAACAAGGATGATTCTCTCTGCAAATCCTCACGGCGTTTTACCGCTTCTTCAGGTGATATAAGACCTGCGTTAAAGTCCGCGTCAATTGTCATTTGTTTACCGGGCATAGCATCCAGTGCAAAACGGGCTGCAACCTCTGCTATACGTTCTGCACCCTTGGTAATTACCATAAACTGTACAACAGTTATGATAAGGAATATAACACCGCCGACGACCATATTTCCGCCGGTTACAAAAGAGCCGAAGGCATGAACTACCTCGCCGGCGTCCCCTTTTGCCAAAATCAAGCGGGTTGAGGCAATGGATAAAACCAAACGAAACATTGTACCTATCAGGATAATAGATGGAAATGCCGCAAGTTCAAGAGGCTTTTGCACATACAGTGAAATCATCAAAAGCACAATGCCGAGAGTAATATTTAAACTTATAGAAAAGTTTATAACCCAGTTTGGCATCTCAATCAGCAATATCAAAATCAAAACGATTACAAATATTGCAAGAAAAATTTCACTTATAGGGTTTGATTGTGCGTTTGGTTGTGCCATCCTCTAGTTTGTTATTGACCTCCTTTGTATATACCAAAGGCATTTTGGATTATCTGCAGCTGGGTTGAAAAATTCGCATCCACCACACCGTTATTTGAAACCACAACACAGCTGCCCTTTTCAACTGTTTCATCTGCAACTACCGATACTTTAGCATCAAGTCTGTTAGTTTCAACTATCTCAGGCAAAGACGCTCTTGCAAAGTCAACATCATCAGGTGCCACCCTTATTGTGATTTTCTCGTCAGTACTTGTAAGTTCACCAAGCACTTCATTAATTATATTTTTCAACACATCATCAGATAATTCCACTTCTTTTTTAATGATTTTCTTTGCAACTTCAAGAGAAATCTCAAGTATATGAGGCAAAAGTTCGTCATAAATTTCATATCTTGAAGATAAAAAATCCTCAAGAGCGGTTTTTAGCTTATCAATTTCTTTTTGTGCTCCCTCAAGACCGTTTTTGTAACCTTCTTTTGCAGCCAACTCTCTAATTGAGCGGGCCTCTTCCTGAGCACGCGACACAAGAGTACGCTCGTCGATTCTCCTGTAGCCTCTTCTCCTGTCGCCTCGTCTTCTTTCTATTCTTTCTTTAAATTCAATTTCGGAAATGTCGATTTTTTCAAATTCTTTTAGAGTATCTTGTTCTGTTTTTTCTTTTGGTTTTACTTCAACAACAGGGGGCTCCTCAGGCAAAATTTCAACAACAGGAGCCTCTAAAATCTGCTGTTTTGCCGGTTTAGATTGATTATCGGGAGTTTTTAATTTTCTTTTAATTATCATAGGGTCTTTTCTTCCAGATACTTGCAGATTACATTTGCAACCCTCACAGGTATTGACACATCGGACTGTGCACCCAAAAGTACGAACTCGCGTATTTGAGGACGTTCATTTTTAATGATATTAGAAATTTCCTCTTTGTCCGAATTTTTTACAATTTTACATATTTTACGTTGTATTCTTTCTATCGACATACTCTGAGGCTCCGGTAATGCCTGTTTTATTTCGCTCAGACATCTTTGTGTAATCTTTGTATCTATTTTTGTTTCCAAATCTTTCATTGACAAGTACTGAAGCAGAACTTCTCTTTCCGGTTTGTTAAATTTAGATAAAATATTTTTAATCTTACTTTCGGGAAAATTCCTTATAAGAAGCGCCAAAGAAGCAAGCTTAAGGATTTTATTATCACTCATATCGGCCCCTATTGCCTCTTCTTGTGCCTGAGTTTGAGCCATGGCATCAATATTTGACTGGCTGAGGGCATTTTGCTCGGCTTTATCATCAAGCACGCCTTTTTTCTTCAAATCATCAAGGGCCTGTTTAAAACATACATTTACGTGGTGTTCTACAAGAGGAATAATCTGCTCTTGGGGCATTCTTTTTAAAACCGCCTGTTTTGAAATTTCAAATACCGTAAAGGCTACTCTCTGGAGGATACCCTCCCTTAATGACGGGTCAATTTTTGAACGTATAAGGTCTATTGACTTGTGGAAAGACCACTCACCTATAAATTGAGTAATCAAAGAAGCCTGAGCCGCGTCGAGATTTATTGTTTCATCTTTTATAAGAGCGTCGCCGGATAGAAAACAAAACTTATATACGATATCAACTACAAATTTCTTATCATTCACGTCAATATCTTGCGGCACAACTTGTCCTGCTTGTCCCGCAAGGTTTTTTGCAAATGCTTTATGGTCAAATCCTTCTATTTTACGCTCAGCCATCTCTCCCCTTATAGTATATCAGGATTTATGTACTTTCTATCCAATTTTTTAATTTTTCTGCAGCTTCATTTTCATCAAGTTCGCTGAAATCCATACTAAGTTCATCTAAAGCATCTTTTATGTCGCCGTCAGGAATTGCTTGTGCAGCGGCCTGAGGCTGAGAAACACCTTGTTGAGCTTGAGCCTGAGCAATTGCAGCAGCGTGCAAATTTTGCTGCTCTATAAGATTTTGCGCCATCTGTGCTTGTTTTTGTATAAGTTCTGCCGCTTTTAAATTTACGTCATTAAGTTGTTTTTCTTGTTCTTGCGCTTTTTTTCTTAAAAGCTCAAGTTCTTCTTCCTGCCTTTGAGCTTCTTTTTTAACTTTTTGCATAATATGCCTCAAGCCAAAACCAAGACCGCACAACAAAAGTGCACCAACAACCCACCAAGGATTACCCGATTCCTCAGGTTTTGGAAGATTTGGCCCTTGGTCAGGAGCAAGTATAGGGCTGTTTGACTCAACAAAAGCTATAGAAACATTCTCGGGATTAACTTTAGGGCTTGCAGCATGAGCTATAAGCTCTTTTAGTTCCGTTATTGTCATACTCATAGGAATTGATGACTCTTCAAGTGAAACGGCAATTGATATTTCTTCAATTACTCCTGCTTTCATATATTCATTAACCTGAGTCTTTGTAACCCCATATTGAGTTTCTTGTGCTTGGCGAACGTATTTTCTGTCTTGAGAAGAATTGGAACCGCTGTTTGGAACACCAAAAGGCAGATATGTGCTTACGGCATTTGTTGCAGAGTTAACATCGGTTGTATTATCTCCCAATTTTTCCGTAAAGTTTTGCTCGTTTACCGAAGTTTTTCTTGTCGGGTCATAGATTATGCTCGTTTTTTCAACAGGAGCTTGAGTTAAGAATGTTGAAACCGTAACCACGTAGTTGCCTTTGCCTACAAGCCTGTCTAATTGTGAGGCAACTTTTGATTGCATGTATTTATCGTTTTCTTCAATTTTTGACAAAGCATCATCGGATGCACCAATTATACTGTTGTATACCGTTCCGTTTGTATCGGTTATAGAAATATTATTTGGTTCAAGTCCTTGAACAGCACCCAAAAGCAAGTTTGTAATTGCTTTTATTTTCATATTATCAAGGCGCTCGCCCGATGGCACGGTAACCTGAACAGTTGCCGTGATTGGTTTTTGTTGAGAGGTAAAAAATGTCTGCTCTGGAATTGAAATAAACACCTGTGCGTTTTCAATAGGTGGAATTTTCCTTATAAGACGGGCAAGTTCGCCATTAATAGCACGTACAAGGCGAATTTTTTTATCATCTTTTGTAGATGTAAAATCACCCTTGTCAAAAATCTCTAAACCCGTGTGCTCATCAATTAAGCCTGATTTAACTATTGCAAGAAGAGCCCTGTCACGCTGCGACATGGTATATTCCGCAAGAAAAATGGTCGATTTTGTACCATCGACTTTCCTTTGAGCATGAATACCCTCGCGCGCAAGTAACGCCTGAACTTCAAGTGCTTGACCGATGTTATCCGTTGTAAATAAGTCAAGAGGTTCTTTTATAACCTTTTCTTTAACAACATCAGATGTACCTGCTTTATTACTTGATGAGGAAATAACTGCCGTTAAAGTTATGGAAAACAAAAGTACGACTACCACGATTCCCGCGATAATCCCATAAAAAAGAGGCTTATTTTCAAGTATTTTTTTGAAGTCCATAGCTTATACAACAGGTGATAGTACTACACAATTAAT
Source organism: Candidatus Gastranaerophilales bacterium (assembly GCA_944325105.1). GTDB lineage: Bacteria > Cyanobacteriota > Vampirovibrionia > Gastranaerophilales > Gastranaerophilaceae > Galligastranaerophilus. The sequence goes on from CALUYW010000002.1 coordinate 107,182, forward strand.
TATACTATTAATTTTCTTAATAGTTAAGGCTATATCTGAATTTGCATGATTTTTTCATACGTTTGTACGACTTTTCCGACAACCGTTGTTGCGATGTTTACGTTAATTTCCGATTTTGCAACGGCAGCCATAACATCATGTACATCGGCTTTACCCAGCATAGCGTCCTGCGTCAACTGCTCCGGAGCATTAACACTTTGATTTAACTGTTCGACAAGTCCGGTTAAAACTCCTTTAAAATCAGTTGTCTCAGGTTTTTCAATGTCATCAAGACGCGCTGATTTAATACTTCCGGGGGCGTCGAGTTTTGAAAACTCCATTCTTTCAAATAAATTTATTTTAGGTGCAACTCCGTTATTCATATTTTTCCCTTTTTATAGATACTGACTTAAAATTGAGCGAACATAGTTTTGTGTTTCTTTATAAGGGGGGACGCCTCCGTATTTTTTAACAGCGTTTGGACCTGCGTTATAAGCTGCAAGAGCAAGGATTGTATTACCGTTAAACCTATCAAGCATAGATTTTAAATATTTTACACCGCCTTCGACATTTTGAACGGGGTCAAGAGGATTTTTCACACCAAGACCTGCAGCGGTTGAAGGCATTAACTGCATTAATCCTAAGGCTCCTGCGTGAGATTTGGCGTTAGGGTTAAAACCTGATTCCTGCTTGACCAAGGCGCGCACAAGTTTTTCATCTATTCCATACTTTTGAGCAGTTCTGTCTATTAAACTTAATATCTCGTCTTTTGTATATTTTACTTTTCTTGAAAGTGAACCAAAAGGAATTTCAGGCGGTTTATCGACCTTAAAAACCGTGCCCGACTCTTCTTTTGTAACCTTTAGAACCTCATTAAAGGGTGTGATTGTTGAATTTTCTTTATTATCAACGGGCGTGGGGTAGAGTGCTTCAATGTATGAATTGAGCTGCTGCGCACGCATTTTTGCCTGCGCCTCGCCGCTTGAATTTATATAAGATTGAATTTTCGGATTAAACATTGTGTGAAAAATCACCCCCCTGTTGAGGTATTCGACACTATACCTTACTACTTCAATTAAACACGGAAATTAAAGGGATTTTTCATACAAATTAATGATTTTTTTTATTTTGTCAAAACTTAATCAGGGTTATGGTTATATGCCCAAGCAAATTTTTCCGCAACTTGATTTCTATAACTGCGCTCTACTGCACCATTTGCAAAAAGGTTATCATAGTGACTTTTTGGTGTACCGTCGGTTGAGAAATTTCTATTCTCAAGCATCAGATTATGCGTATTTGTTCCGTAATTCAGCGGAAATAAATCGTGCATTTGCATAAACGAGGGGAGTTTTTCTGCAACACTGTCATAACCAAAAAGCGAAGAATTGATTTTGTTCATTCTATCGCTGTAGCAAATAAGCCCCTCGTCATTATCATCTGATACCACAGGCCCCCAGGCAAAGTCATTGCACCAAGATTGAGAATGAGCAGAATTTTTAACCGCATCAACGCTATCACAGTACATTTGACTTGCCCCGGCACTCACGCCCATATTTTTGTAGCGAAGAGAATCTCCCTCGGCTTTTTCACCTGAGAAACTCAAATCGGTTCTTCCCGTGCGCTTTCTTATTTCAGCTAAAATATATGCCATCTGGTCGTAACTTGGTACAGCGCCAACACCTGCATAGTGCCCCCAGTCATAGCCGCCCACATGCTTTAGGGAATCAAAGAAAATACCATCAAAGCCAAGCTCAATACCTTTGCAACAAGCAATAATAAATGCTTCAACATGCTCCGGGTTATTCCATCTGAATTGCCCCGAATCACCAAGCTTTAGTTGGTCTTCAGATATCAACATGCGAAAAGAAGTCTTAAAACCGCGAAGATGGGCAAGGTCATTAAATGCTTTTACTTGTTCTTCCGGAGTAAACCATTTATCGCCAATGTTAACCCAGCCAATGTTATCTGAGGCGCGTTCAAATTCAAGTTTGATACCATAGAGGGAATTTTCTCCGTTATTATTCCAACCATCTCCCCAGATGTTGGGATAAAGCTGTGATACCAAAATACAATTCGCCCACTTATCATGAGAAGGGGGTATTAAGGGGAGCATTTTGATTGCGCCTAAGATTGAACTGTTTGTGCGGTCATTGTGCATCTCGCCCAATGCGCGGTTATTTATTTCTATGTAGTTTGCATGTCTGCCCCAGTTGTCCCCATAGTTTGGAGTTTTGATATCTGAGGGGATTTTATCGGGAACATTTTCGCCATATTGAAGTGTCATTATAGAATTTATTGCATCTTTTAAATCTCTGTTTAAAGCCTCACGAGGTTCAACACCTGCAACCCATCTTTTCTCAAAGTGATTTACACCATGATACATATTTTGAAGTGTCCAACCGTCAAGTTTAATTTTTGAATTGCCCGAAGCTTTTGCGAATAACTCTTGAGCAGGGGTTAGAGGTACTTGTTTTTTCTTTCTGGCGGTAAAATTAATCTTTGCACCGTAGATATTACCAAGAGGCAGCGGAGTGTAAGCCAAGTTGTTATTATAAACTTTTGGCGCAGCTACAGGCTTTTGAGAGCCAAAATTTAAACTCCTTTGATTATTTAAAGCTGATACACTTGAAATTTTTCCAATCATACATAACTCCTTCAGGCTATTGTATAAAGTCACTCAAGCTTAAAAATTGACAATATAAGAGAAATGTAACAAAAAATTTACAAAGTCTTTTGGCTCAAAAAATAGCATTTGAACATAAAAATTTTTAAAATATAATATCCATGTGAGAAATAAATCGCAAAATCAAAGAACAGCAATTTACCCCGGAAGCTTCGACCCCATTACAAAAGGTCACCTGGATGTCTTAGAAAGAGCATCTAAAATGTTTGACAGGGTTATAATTGCCGTACTTAAAAACTCTTCAAAAAAGTCCTTTTTGCCTGTAAGCGACAGGGTTCAGCTTATTAAAGACAGTATTGAGGGACTTGATAATGTTGAAGTTGACAGTTTTGAAGGACTAACAATTGAATACGCTCAATCTAAAGGAGCGCATTTTTTAATAAGAGGATTAAGAGCAGTGAGTGACTTTGAGTACGAACTGCAGTTGTGCCAGACAAATTCAGCAATAGCTCCTGATATTGATACGGTATTTTTAACCACAAAACCAAAATACAACTTCATTTCATCAAGTATTGTGAAAGAATTATCGGATTTTGGTACCGATGTATCAAAATTTGTACCAAAAAGTGTGGTAGAATATTTACAAAAGCAAAAGAAAGGTAATTAACATAAAATGTCACAGTCAGAAGAAAAAATGTATGATTTGATAGACAGGCTAAACCAGCTTTGGGAAACAGGTTTTCATATTCTGCCTCCTCTAATTGTTGTTAAAAGCCAAGAATTATCAAGAATTATATCAAGCTTTCCTGATGCAATCTCAAGCGAGATACGCGATGCTCACGTTATTTTGAGGAAAAAAGATGACATTATCCAAGATGCCAAAATGAAAGCTGAGAGAATAATTGCCGATGCGGAAAACGAAAGACACAGATTTTTAAATGAATCAAGTCTTAATAAAGCAGTTGAAGAGCGCGCAAGAGAAATCCGCGAACAGGTTATTGAAGAGTGTGAAGCGATTAAAATGAAAGCTTTTAATGAAGCTGAAAGCGCAAGACTTGCAGCTCAAGAAGAAGCTATAAAAATTAAAGAAGGCGCTCAACAGTACGCTCAAGAGGTTCTAAATAAGCTTGAGGGCGATTTAAAGCAGCTTTATCAGGTTGTTATGAACGGACAGCAATATTTGCAAGACATGCAATATCAAAACTCACAAGTCCCGACCAACACAAGAAAAGATTAAAACTATAAAAGCCGCTTAAAGCGGCTTTTAAATTATTTAGCATCCAAAAACTTTTGAACATTTGTCCCCATGCTCTCTTCTTTTATCTTCCAGCCTTGAGGGGTTTTTGTAATTATAAAGTAAGCGGGCAGGCCTGTTGCGTCGTTTCTTGGTATTCTAATAGCACTCAATTTATAGTCAGAGCCTGATTTTACTATTTTTTGGTTCACGTATCTGTTTTTATAACGCACGGTTTTAGCAAGCGTTGCACCCTTTTTAAGCTCGGATAAGTACCTGTCAAACGGTATAACTACAGCTTGCTTTGTACCATCAGGTTTATGAACCACGCGCACGATTTTTGCATTCGGTACGTAATACGAGGGGATTGAAGTCGAGTAAGTGTTTGAAGCGTTTACAAAACTGTTAAAAAACGCGCTCACATCAGCTGTTTCATCCGCAAAGGAGCACAAGGGTAGCGCTAAAAAACAAACAAGACTCAATATTAACTTCTTTATCATAATTCCTCCTAAACATTTATAAGTTATTTTAGCATTAAAAAAAGTACCAAATTATAAACTTTAAGATAATTTAACCACTACTCTATTTGTATAACGAAAAACAAATAAAAAAGTTCACCAAAAAACCCGCCTTATTTTGGAATTTAGCGGGTTTTTTATATTTATGAATAATTTTTTAACTATTCAATTGTAAAATCAGGAGCTCCAAACATACCTTCAATTTCTTCTAATATTGCAGAAGGCTTTCTTGCTTGGTTTTTCTGTTGAGCACGTCTTAGGGCTTCTTTTTCCTTTTCTTCATTTGCGTTAATCAAATGATAGTAGCCTGTACCTGCAGGAATTAAACGACCGATAATGACGTTTTCTTTAAGACCTCTTAACAGGTCTTTTTTACCTTCAACAGCAGCTTCTGTAAGGATTCTTGTTGTTTCTTGGAAAGAAGCGGCAGAAATGAAGCTTTCAGTATTCAAAGATGCCTTTGTGATACCAAGTAAAAGTGCCTCATATGTTGCTTTTTCACCGCCTTGTTTTTCAACTTCAGCGTTTTGAGCTTCAATTTCCTTAAGTTCAACAAGTTCACCGGGAAGAAGTTTTGTTGTACCTGAGTCAACGACTCTGACTTTCTTAATCATCTGACGTACAATAACTTCAACGTGTTTATCAGCAATTTCAACACCTTGAGAACGATATACTCTTTGTACTTCATCTACAAGATATTGTTGAGCAGCGTTTGCGCCTCTTAGTCTGATAACGTCATGAGGGTTTAGCGGCCCTGAAGTCAGCGCCTGACCTTTAACGATTTTTTGTTTATCCATAACAATTACGTTAGATTCGATAGGATATTTAATCTCGGTTCTGCCGTTTTCGTTTACAATAAACAATCTTGCAACGTCATCTTCGTATTCAATTTCAGCTACACCGTCTTCTTCTGCAACAATAGCGCAGTCTTTAGGTTTTCTTGCTTCAAGAAGTTCTTCAACACGAGGAAGACCTTGAACGATGTCACCTGTTTTTTGTCTTTCAAATACAAGTGTTGCAAGCAAATCGCCTCTTAGGATGAGTGCTGAGTTATCAACCTGTAAAAGTGTACCGGGGCTTATCAAGTGAGGTCTGCCTATTCTTACGGTTACTGATTTTGGTGTAACTTCAACTACTCTACCCGAGCAAGTAGATTTTTCGCCTGATGAAGAAATAACCGCATCAAGTTTTACAAACTCGCCAACCTTAACGGTAGCTTTTGATTTGATGTCGATTTTTCTTTCATAAGTATCAGATACAAGAAGTAATCTTCTTAACTCTTTATCTGTTTGCTTAATGCTTGCAATTGAGTCATTAACCGAGAGAACTTGAGTTTTTGTAACAGGAGTTCTCGGTTCGATTATTTGTCCGTTTTCTACAAGAAGCTCTGTTTGAGTAGAAGATAACATTCTTGAGCCTTCTTCTTGTTCACGACGAACAATCAGAGTTTCAAGAACAACAATCTTCAAGCTGCCATTTTTATCAAGTTCAACAAGACCTTTTAAGTGGCTTAAGTAGCCGCCCATTGAAAGAACTAATGAAGTCCTTGTAAGAACGGCGCCGTCAAGGTTACGAACTCTTGCACCGTCTTTGAATTGTAATTGAGTCAAAGGAACAATTTCAATTGAGTCATCTGTTGTATCAAACTCAATAGAAACATCTTTCGGTTTAATTTCAAATCTTTGAATAGGTCTTATAAGTATCTGAATTGATTTGTTTTCAATGTTGTCATCTTCAACGATATCTTCTGTTATCTCTTCGTCCAAATCATCAATTTCAAGAACATCAGACTCGTTTTCAACAATAGTAACAATTGAATCAGCTTTTGCTTTAATGCCTGCCGCAACGATTGTACCGGCTTTAACAACTTCACCCTCGTCAACTTTTAAGTCGTTAATTGAATCAAGTGTATGAAGTTCACCGGGACGGATAACAACTTCGTGAATAATGTCGTTAAATTCTTTAATTTCAACAATACCGTCAATGTGAGTATAGAGGTCTTTTACAACTTCGGTACCCGCTTCAACATACGTACCTGATTCAACAAGTTTTAGAGATGAATCTTTTGAAATTTGATGAATTTCCTCAGGTATAAATATCGCTTCACCTGCTTTTGTTACCACTTGATTTTCATCAACTTCAACGCCGTTGTAGCGAATTTCACCTGAAGATTCAACTTTGTGTTCTTCATCTACAAGCTCGGCTATTATCATGCCGTTTTCAACCGTTGTATCAACGGGGGATTTAACAATGTATTTTTCGCCTGTTTTATCAACTGTCCAAAATTGTTCTTTTTTAGTTTGTTCAAAAGTAGCGTTTGAAGGTTGAATTGAAGCAATAACGATAGTAAGTTCTTTACCTGCAACTATCTTTTTAATCTTCTTGCCGTCAAATTTAACTTCTTCAACTTCCAAAGAATTGCCTACTCTAACTTCACCGCCATGTTCAGAAACAATCAATGTTTCAGCGAGTTTTTCGCCTTTTTTAATTTTTTGACCGTCTGAAACAAGAACTTTAGAACCTGCAGGAAGTGTGTAAACATCTCCGCCTAAAACCCAAACAATACCTGATTTATTTGAAGTTCTTGAGATGTTACCTTGTCTGTCTTTCTTTTCATCAGCTACGAAGTCTTCAAATACAACTTCACCTGAGATATCAGATGTGATATCTTTTGTAGCTTTTTCAGTAAGACGAGAACCGTCCCCTTTTGAAGCGGGTTCGTATTCGGCAATTTCTTGACCTTTTTTAACTTCCATTCCTTGAGTAACGTATATTTTTGCGCCTGAAGGAACGTGAGCTTTTGTAATATTGCCCTTTTTATCTTCGATTTCAATATCAACTTCTTTTATTGCAACTTGTACAACATCCCCGTGACGAGTTCTCAATTCACGAGTTTTAACCGCAGTTTTAACGGTACCGTCAACAGGTGACTCAACGTGCTTCATAGCACCTGAACCTTTAAATACACCGCCTGTGTGGAATGTTCTCATTGTAAGCTGTGTACCGGGTTCACCGATTGACTGGGCGGCGATAATACCGATTGCTTCACCGATGTCTACAAGTTTTTGTGTTGTCATTGCCCAACCGTAGCATTTTTGGCAAATACCGTACTCAAGTTCGCAAGTAAGAGTTGAGCGAACATCAACCTCTTTAAGTTTTAGTTCTTTAATTTTTGCCAAATCTTCACGGTTAACGGTTGTATTTTTAGTAACGATTACATTACCGTCTTTATCTAAAATATCTTGCGCTACAGTTCTGCCCAAAAGTCTGTCTTCAAGAGGAACAATTACCTCATCACCATCCATGATAGCCGTTAATTTGATTGATTTATTTGTATGGCAGTCTTCTTCACGAATAATAACATCTTGAGCTACGTCAACCAAACGACGAGTCAGGTAACCTGAGTCAGCAGTTTTAAGTGCCGTATCTACAAGACCTTTACGAGCGCCGTAAGATGAGATAATGTATTCTGTAACAGACAAACCTTCTTTAAAGTTTGATTTAATAGGCAAGTCGATAATCTGACCTTGTGCGTCTGCCATCAAACCACGCATACCAACAAGCTGAGATACCTGAGATAAGTTACCTCTCGCGCCTGAGAATGCCATCATATAAACAGGGTTTAATCTGTCAAAGTTTTCAACTACCTGTTCTGTAAGTTTTGCAGTTGTTTCAGACCAAGTGTCGATAACTTTTGTATATCTTTCAACCTCTGTAATTTCGCCTTTCATATAGCGGTAAGTTGACTCTTCAATTTGATTTTGAGCTTCTTCCAAGAGCTGTTGTTTAACTTTAGGAACGCTCAAGTCATGAATTGAAATAGTTGTACCTGCTTTTGTTGCATATTTAAAACCTAAGTTCTTAAGGTTGTTTGCAAGTTCGGCAGTCTTAGCACCGCCCCACTCAAGATAAATTTGAGAGAGGAGTTTTCTTAAGCCGCCTTTATCAACTATTCTGTTAATAAATTCAACAGTATGTTTTTTCTTTTTACTCTGCGGAGTTAACGTAGTCATATTTTATTGTTTCCTCATCATTTTTAATTACATTTACATTAAGCAAGAATTGATTTACGAACTACTTCGTTAAATACGATTCTGCCCGGTGTGGTTTCTATTCTCTTTCCTTCATCATCTCTTACAACAATTTTGTCATGAAGCTTAACAATTCCGGATTCAAGAGCGGAAATTGCATCCATGTAATCATGGAAATAGCCTTTTACGGGAGCGTTTTCGTCTTTTAGAATTGTCAGATAGTAAATACCTAATACCATATCTTGAGATGGTGTAATGATAGGTTTACCAGTAGCAGGAGCAAGAATATTGTTTGTAGCAAGCATTAACATTCTGGCTTCAGCTTGAGCTTCAATTGAAAGCGGTACATGAACAGCCATTTGGTCACCGTCGAAGTCGGCGTTAAACGCTGTACATACAAGCGGGTGAAGCTGAATAGCACGACCTTCTACAAGAATAGGTTCAAATGCTTGAATACCGAGTCTGTGAAGGGTGGGGGCACGGTTTAACATTACTGGGTGACCGTCAACCACTTCTTCCAATATATCCCATACGATGGGCTCTGAACGCTCGATTTTCTTCTTAGCAGATTTAATGTTTTGAACCAAACCGCGTTCGATTAATTTATTAACAACAAAAGGTTTAAACAATTCAATTGCCATTTCTTTAGGCAAACCGCATTGGTTTAAGCTCAACTGAGGACCTACAACGATAACCGAACGGCCTGAGTAGTCAACACGTTTACCCAATAGGTTTTGTCTGAAACGACCTTGTTTACCTTCGATAATATTTGATAAAGATTTAAGAGGTCTTGAGTTAGGCCCCACAACCGTTCTACCGCGTCTGCCATTATCAATTAGAGCGTCAACCGCTTCTTGCAGCATACGTTTTTCGTTACGTACGATAATTTCGGGAGCACCCATTTCAAGCAGTCTTAAAAGACGGTTGTTACGGTTGATAACACGTCTGTATAAGTCGTTTAAGTCAGATGTTGCAAAACGTCCGCCGTCTAATTGCACCATAGGACGCAAGTCCGGAGGAGTTATGGGAAGAACATCCATAATAAACCAAGTGGGCTCAGTTCCTGATTCAATTAAAGATTCAACAAGTCTTAATCTTTTGATTAACTTTGCTCTCTTTTGAACAGAACCGCCTGCAGCGTCAAGCTCGGAGCGAATTTCTTCAGCAAGTTCGGTGAGTTTTATTTCAGATAAAAGGTCTTTAATAACCTCAGCACCGATACCTACTTTAAGAGTAGAATCTTCATTTTCAAGAATGTAGTCTTCATATTCTTCTTCAGATAGAAGTTGGAACTTTTTAAAGGGGCTTTCGCCGCCGTCAACTACAACATAGTTGTTGAAATAAATGATTTGTTCCAAATCTTTTAAAGTCATATCGAGAAGTAAGCCAAGGTATGAGGGGATACCTTTTAAGAACCATATGTGAGATACGGGTGCTGCGAGCTTGATGTGACCCATACGGTGACGACGCACTTTAGAGTCTGTAACTTCTACACCGCAGCGTTCGCATATGATACCTTTGTGGCGTACTCTTTTATATTTACCGCAATAACATTCCCAGTCTTTTGAAGGTCCAAAGATTCTTTCGCAAAACAGACCGTCACGTTCGGGTTTTAATGTACGGTAGTTAATTGTTTCAGGTTTTGTAACCTCGCCGTAAGACCATTTCAATATGCGCTCGGGAGAGGCAATTGAAATTCTTATATAATCGAAATAATCAATACTAGTAGACAACTTTTATTCTCCTTAACTGTTGTTTATTATCTTTAATTAGTCTTTAAAACTTGTCGGAGTTTCAAAGAAGTTGATGTTGAGAAGTTCACTGTCCATATCGGATAGAACTCTCTTAGGTGCTGATTTTCTTAAATCATCAGTATCTGACATCAAGTCGACCTCTTCGCCGCCTTTTTTAGAAACAGCGATATCTAAGCCGATACTTTGAAGTTCGCGAACAAGAACTTTAAATGACTCGGGAATACCCGGACGAGGTATATTATCACCTTTAACGATAGCCTCATAAGCGCGGCTTCTTCCGTTAACATCATCTGATTTGATTGTTAACATTTCTTGAAGAGTATAAGCTGCACCATAAGCTTCAAGTGCCCAAACTTCCATTTCGCCGAATCTTTGACCACCGAACTGTGCTTTACCACCCAGAGGCTGTTGAGTAACAAGTGAATAAGGACCTGTTGAGCGAGCGTGAATTTTATCGTCAACAAGGTGAACAAGTTTCAATATATATGAAAGACCAACGGCAACAGGTTCATCAAACGGCTCGCCCGTTCTACCGTCGTAAAGTGTAACTTTACCGTCTTCTCTAACCCAATCGCAGCCTGATTCTTTAATACCTTTAAGAAGTTCTTCTTTGGTTGCAATTTCAGACTGGTTAGGTCCGTACATTTCATCAAATGACGGAGCTTCGTAGTAGTTTCCTGTCAGGTATGCAGCCAAACCTAAAAGTAATTCGTAAGTTTGACCTACGTTCATACGAGAAGGAACACCCAGCGGGTTAAGAACGATATCAAGCGGAGTACCGTCAGGCAAGAAAGGCATATCTTCTTTAGGTAATATTCTTGAAACAATACCTTTGTTACCGTGGCGACCTGATAATTTATCACCGACTGAGATTTTACGTTTTTGCGCAATATAAACACGAATTACGGTATTAGCACCGGGTGGAAGTTCATCTCCCTTTTCTCTGTCAAATACTTTAACGTCGACTACCCTACCGCCTTCGCCGTGAGGAACGCGAAGAGAATTGTCTTTAACGTCACGTGCCTTTTCGGCAAATATCGCACGAAGAAGTTTTTCTTCCGGAGGATGTTCAGATTCGCCCTTAGGTGTAATCTTGCCAACCAAAATATCGTCAGCATAAACTCTTGCACCGATTCTAACGATACCGCGCTCATCCAAGTGTCTGATTGAATCTTCAGATACGTTAGGAACTTCACGGGTAATTTCTTCAGGGCCGAGTTTTGTCTGACGTGCGTCTATTTCAAGTTTTTCTATGTGAACTGATGTAAATACATCGTCATGAACAAGTCTTTCGCTCAATAAGATAGCATCCTCGAAGTTATAACCTTCCCAAGGCATATAAGCAACAAGAACATTTTTACCAAGTGCCAATTCACCTTGGTGAGTAGAAGCACCGTCTGCTATTACATCGCCTGCTTTAACCTTATCGCCTGCGCGAACTATAGGTCTTTGGTTAATACAAGTGTCTTGGTTTGAACGAACGTATTTTAGTAAAGGATATTGGTAAATCTTGCCGTCATCACCTTTGATGTGGACTTCTTCACCAACAACTCTTATAACTTCACCGTCTACTTCAGAACAAGTTACCATGCAAGAGTCTTTTGCTGCACGTTTTTCAAGACCTGTACCTACAACGGGGCGTTGAGTAACAAGAAGAGGAACAGCTTGACGTTGCATGTTTGAACCCATTAGTGCACGGTTAGCATCATCGTGCTCAATAAACGGTATCAAAGAAGTAGCAACTGATATTATCTGAATCGGGCAAACACCAACATAGTCGACTTTTTTAGATTCACCCATTGTAAATTCAGACCTGTAACGAACGGGAACATATTCTTCTTTTATGCTTCTGTCAGGATTTAATTGAATATCAGCAGGTGCTACACGATAGTTTTCATCTTCATCTGCCGTTAAGTAGTGAACTTCATCAGTTACAACACCGTCTTTTACAACAAAGAAAGGTGTTTCGATAAAACCATAGTCGTTAACACGAGCATGTGTTGCAAGTGAACCGATAAGACCTGCGTTAGGACCTTCAGGAGTTTCAACCGGACAAATACGACCATAGTGAGAAGGGTGAATGTCACGAACCGCAAAACCTGCACGTTCTCTCATCAGACCGCCGGGGCCAAGAGCTGAGATACGTCTTTTGTGAGTAAGTTCAGCAAGCGGGTTTGTTTGGTCCATAAACTGTGATAACTGTGAAGAACCAAAGAATTCTTTTAAAGATGCCACAAGGGGCTTAGTATTTAAAAGGTTCAAAGGTGTAAGAGTTTCACTGTCTTGCAGTGTCATTCTTTCTTTAACTATTCTTTCAATTCTTGATAAACCTACTCTGAATTGGTTTTGCAACAATTCGCCAACCGAGCGGATACGACGGTTGCCCAAATGGTCAATATCATCAAGAACACCTTCATCGTATGTAAGGTTAATTAAGTATTCAATACCTGCAACGATATCTTGAACAGTGATTGTTCTTTGTGTTTCAGGCAGGTTAAGACCCAGTTTTTTGTTTAATTTGTAACGGCCAACCTTACCGATGTCATATTTTTTCTCATCAAAGAAACGAGCTTCTAAAATTGAGCGGCCGCCTGCAGCTGATGCAGGGTCACCGGGACGAAGTTTTTTATAAACTTCGATAAGCGCTTCATCTGTTGAGTTTGTTGTATCTTTTTCAAGAGTTTTCTTTAAGAATTCAAAGTGAGTAAATAAAGTTTCCATCTCAACAGGTGTGATACCCAACGCTTTAAGCAATGTTGTAGCAAGGATTTTTCTGTTTTTGTCGATTTTAACGTACACAAGGTCGTTAGAATCTGTTTCAATCTTCATCCAAGCACCGCGGTTAGGAATTAATGTAGCGTTGTAAAGACGTTTACCTGTGGGAGAAACTTCTTTTTTATAATAAATACCGGGAGAACGAACGATTTGAGAAACGATAACACGTTCCGCACCGTTTACAATGAATGTACCTTTATCGGTCATTGTAGGAATGTCACCAATGTAGACTTCCTGTTCTTTAATTTCCCCGCTATCACGGTTAACAAGACGCATCATAACACGCAATTGCTTAGCGTAAGTAGCGTCATGAATACGAGCTTCTTCTATTGTATATTTGGGGTTATCAAATGTGTAATTAGGTAAGAAATGCAGCTCAAGTCTGCCTGTGTAGTCTTTAATAGGCGAAAAAGAAAGGAACTCTTCCTTTAAACCTTCTTTTAAAAACCACTCAAACGACTTTTTCTGAATTTCAATCAAGTCGGGTAAATCCTTAAGGCGTGTTTCGGGTATGCCCATAGGAGTAACTCGGTTCGCATATTTTGTTGTTGACATCTAAGTACCTCTAATATATGTAATTACAATTAAATTTTAAAACAGCTGTTAATGGTATAATTCTTTCTTGAACTTAAATTTTGCAAAAAATGATTTTTTCCCATCCTGCAATATCCTAGTCAGACATACTAAATCATATCCGCTAAATACCGCCAGTCAAGAGCAAAATTTTACATATCTTTACATTTTGTGGTAAAATTTTAATAAGGAATTTTATTCAATGAAAAAAATAATACTCATAGCAATATTTTTACTCATATTCACACTTAAATCAAACGCCGATGTCACTCCTCAGTACTTGGGTTCTGTTAATCACTGGGGTATTGGTGTAGCGCAAGTAGGCAAAGACATAAAAATTTATGATACAAATACTCAAGGTGCAAAACTTCTGACAAATATTATCTGGAATGAACTTGGCAAGCTTGAGTGCAAAAACACTAAAATGAGCTGCGAAGGACGCGAGATGTTCCTGGGTTTTGCACCTGAAAATTCTGTAGCGCTTTTCTCTGTTGAAGATGAAACCGATGAATGGATAAAAATCTGCTACAACCAAAAACGCAAACTCTTTGGATGGGTTAAAAAAGATGAAAATACAAAATACCTCAGCTGGAGCGAGTTTTTAATAAGTTACGGCAAAAAATACGGCATGTATTTATTTAGAGATGTGCCGAAAGATTTTAAAAGGCTATATGCCGCGCCAAATATTGAAAGCGGATGCGTGGACAGTTTCTTTCTTGCAAATCACATAAGCCCGTGGCTTGTGAGCGGAAACTGGGTTCTTGTAAAAGTTGAAAATTATGATGATAAACAAAAAACCGGCTGGCTTCGCTTTAGAAGCGACACCGGTCGGCTTTTCGGTTTTGTAAATTTAAAGTAGTTAAACGGCAAAAAATCTGCTCATAATTTCCTTATGAGATACTTTACCTATGTTTATGGGCTTATAGAACGTAGTTACGGTATCGTTAATTGCAATCTTTTTGCCATCTGCACGTCTTAATTTGCCGTCAATTACAAAATACTTAACAGGGTTTCCGTTTGAGTCGGTTTCGTCAACGAATTTACCTCCCAAGTATTCTCCGTTTTTGTCGAATTCTTTTTGGTAAACTTTTCTGTAAAAATAGCTTTTATCAGTACCGTACTGAACACCGTTTACATCCTTAAGGCTTATGTCTTGAACTTCAATTGTTCCGTTTTCATCCATTTTTGAGTAAGGGTCACTTGTCATGCCTGCATTTGAAAATACATGCAGTACATTTGAACCCTTATCGTCATATTTAAGCATTGCATAAAGGTCGCCTGATTCTTGCGGAAGAGAAACAGGCATACCTCCCGCTATTGCAGAAAGTCCATACTGTTTGTACAAGCCTGCGCTTGCCTGCATCCTGTCGTAATATTCACGTATCTCGGGTTTGTATTCTTTAGAATCTTTTTGTATCCACTCATGGTGAACAAGGTTTCTGTTTGCAACAGAGATATTCTTTGAAGCATATTCATAACCGGTTGAACCCATGTTATCTCCCGCAAAGAAGAAAGGTACACCTGTTATTGAATTTAGAAAATCTGACATTTTTGTCATTTTTTGAAGTGCAGGTTCCATAGCTGTCTTAAACACTGCATTTTGAATTTTTTTGCTTTCTTCATCGCTGAACCATTCTATATTATCGCGTTCTGCAAGGTATTTTGCCTGCTGCATAATATCTTTTATTGATATATCAAAAGGATTTTGTCCAAATGACTCTGCACGCAAAAAGTCAGGATGAATTTTGGTTTTAAATTGACCCGTAGCTAAATCAGCTATGGCTTCGTTTATTATTTCCAGTTTATCGGGGTTAAACTGTAACTCTTTTGCAAAAGCATTTCTTAAAAAATCACCCACTACAACTGCTTTTGAGCTTACCTTGTCATAATTTTCGGGCTCATATCCGAGTACTCTTACTGCAGCCTCTTTTGCACGGGCTATATCGCCTTCTTTTGTTGCAGAATCAGAATTGATACCAAATCTTGAAAGGTACGCACCCATATCAAGCGCAAGACAGAAAGGCGCAAGCGGTTTATCATGGTTATCCACAAATATATGGCTGTGAGTCAAGTACAACAAAGGTCCAGAATTAAGGAATTCATTAATTTTGGATTCAAGTGATTTCATATTTGCAAAATCACCCGTAACATTTCCTTTTTCAAAGTTTTGCCCGAAAAGATTAGGTGTAAGTCCAAAGAATACCGAATAATTTGAACCTGTTGTAGCACCTGTTTTTTCATAGAACATACGCTCAGCGGTTTCAGGGTTTTTATATTTACCCCAATCTTGAGATATAAGCTCATCTACAAGATTGTTAATTTCGGTTTCGCTGGCACCGCTACCGAGGGCTGCAGCAACTTCATTTCTGTAGTTTTTATTATTTTTATAAAAACTGTAGAGGTCTGTTACTTCAGCAATAATGTAGGAAGACGGGTTAATTTCTCTTACGTTTTTAATAAATTCGCCCCAAAATTCTATAACATCATCCCAAGAATCTTCAAATGTTCTAAGTCCGTTTCTGTTGGTATTTAAGTCGCCTATATCTTTAGCTGCGTCAAACCTCCAGTTCAGACCTCCGCCTGTAAGTTTTAGCAAGCTTTCTGCCATTTGGAAACCATCCAGCTTGTATCTGCTGACATCGGTAGAAGCAATTTGTTCCGCCAATTCCATCTGTTGTCCGTATATTGAAGATTCGCGGTCGAGATGTTTATAAATAATTTTTCCAAGTTGAAGCGCTTCATCTTTAAAATTACCTGAAGGCATAACACCTGCTTCATATGCAGAGCGTTCTCTCATTGCTTTTGAAACTTTAAGCATGCCGTCTTTTGAATCAATGTAAGCACTATCTTGAGGGAACATTGCTTTTAATACCGCATAGCTTATAATCTTTGGAGCAAGTATATTAGCCATATATTGCCCGTAAGTTGTAAGTTTTGCACCGTTATTTATTTCTTCACGTTTGCTGGACTCTGTAGAGAGGATATCATTTATTTCGCTTGTAGGTTCAATAATAGCTTCTGAGGTACAGCAGTCAAGCTTTCTTAGAGTTTCTATCGTAAAGTTAAAAAGTCTGTTTTTAACTTGAGGGTCTTTCATATACTCGCCAAATTCCGGCATTGAAAACATTGCTTGAATTTGCGGAGAAACATCAAGAGTTTCATATCTGAAATTATTTATAATATCGGTAATATGAGCCTTAGCACTTACTACAGGTGCATTTGAGTTGGGTTCATCAGAACAAGCCTGCTCAAGAGCAAGTTGAAGCTCTTGCGGAGTTACTCCGTTTTTCTTTGCAATATCCGCTACAAGAGCTCTTCCTTTTTCTCCCATAGAAAAACATTGTGCAAGGTATTCAAACAATGTATCATGTGCAAACTGCGTCCAGTATGTCGCTACAGAGTACAAATGTTCCCTTGCATCGTAGTAGCCTTCAACATTACCTTCCATAACATTGGGGTTTGAAAGGTTCATTTTAACAAGGTCAACATTACCGTCCCAGAAGTTTGCACCCCCTGAACGACCTTTTCTTACGATATCGTAATTTTTGAAAGAAAAGAAAGAATCAAGATTATTTTTAATTTCAGGGTCATTCAACATTTTGCGGGAATATCCGCTAAATCTCTGACGAACGCTTTTATCCGTATAATCCAGTTCAAAATAGTACGGAAGAACGGAATCTTGATGCGTTGTTACATCAAAATGGTCTTTAGGATTAGAATTTGCATATCTTGTAATAAGATTTTTTGTGTCCCTTTGCTGGTCATCACTTGCGAGCCTGTCATCAAAAAATTGAATATAACTGGGCTTTTTAGGGTTATAGTCTTTTGTACCTCTTGGGTTTACTATCTTAAAGCCTATATGGTCAAATGCTTTTTCGCGTTTTGGATTTGAAGATAATATAGGGTCAGGTAAAACACCGAGTCTTAATCTGCCGTTTATTTTAAACCAGTGATAAAACGGTGAATCCTTGCCATATTTCAGGACATTTTGAAACATAGGGCTTTGAATGCTTTGAGATGTAAAAGCACCGTCAGCTATATAACCCTTGCCTTCTTTATAGAGGTCTACAAGAACTTCCTTAAATTTAGAAACCGAAGGAACTTGGAAGAAGTTTTCGCCCCAGTATTTATGAGATGACTTAGAATCCCTGCCAAAATAAGGGTTGGTCATAACATATCTGTATGGTTCAATTTCATCTCTGTATTTAACTATACCGTCTAAGTCACCGCCCGCTTTATTAAAGTGGTTTCTTACAAATGATGAGCGGTCAATTCCCTGGCTGTCAAATGAATCGTAAAAAATATGAGCAGCAGAACCTGACTTTGGCGTAACACCCATGTTATTAGAAATAACGGTAAAATCGCCATATTCAGACTTAATTTTTACTCCGGGGTCATTAATGGTTCCGAGTGTCTCAAGGTCATCAAAGGGGCTCTTGTTGCTATTTGGGTCAATATTTTTAACAGCTTTTAGAGCTTCATTTTTATCCACAAGTCTAAATCTGTAACCCATATATTCGCTACATTCAGGGTCACTTATAACTATGGTTCTGGGATACTCGGCAGTTCCTAAATCTCTTAGCTCTTTATATGATTTATTAAGGGTAAAGGGCTTTGTTATATCCGTATCAAGTTCAAAGCCGCCCTTGCCGTCTTCTTTTACGGCGCAAAGTTGCAATACAAGAGCATACTTGCTTTTATCATAAGGAGGTGCGTAAAACTTATAAACATCTTCAAAATCATTGTCATAAGTTCTTTTAAGACCACTAAAGGAAGTCTTTTCCTTATTATCTGTTTTTTGCAGTTCTATTGCCGAGATTTTCACAGTAATTACCCTTATTGTTCCCTTTATTTTTTACAAAACATCTGAACCGATAAAATTGCCTAAATATACAATTTCATTTTACAGATTTTAAAAAACTTAATCAGTGCGTCACGCGACTAAAAATTTTGTTGCATAACGTTTTTAGGATTTGATAACTTTTCTATATCAGGTGTATCAATCTCAAATATATGCGCTCTTAGAGGCCCTAAATCAACAGTCATCGAACCGTTTTCCTTTTGGAAATAGCTTGGTTGCGAATAGTCAGGCAGGAGGTTATCCAGCTTTTGTTCAGCCTTAAAACCCGGGATATTAATTTTTGCGCTCGTTCTCATATTAGCACTTCTGTTGCCTACAAAAAGAAGTGTTTTACCGTCTTTATGTCTTGCATAGGCAATAATTTCGGGGTTATTTGTTTCAAGTTTGATAAATGAACCATGTTGAATAACGTCTTTAAATGTATCGTTATTTCTTATACCGAGAGATGATTTAATAAACTCTTGAATTTGCGGGAAGTCGCCACCCGGTTTTCTTGAGAAGTTGAATATGTCCAATCTGCCTGTGTGTACCGTGCATTCATCGTTGTCTGTCTGTGATGTCGGAGATTTAGCATGGTCGTAAGGATATAAGAAGTAGTCACCCGTTTGAACACCATCGATAAAATAAGGATTTACCATAGGAAGAGTGGATTGCATAGCAGTTGTAAACATTACCCATGGAGCACCACCGTAGTACATAGGGCTTTGGTCATCGTGTGTTGTCATTGAGCCTATCATGGATTTTGGCTCTTTCATTCTGTTGGACATATCGATATTATCTTTCATATAGTTGAAAAGGTCATCCGCTTTTGTCCATTGGTTAAATATATGGAATTGACCATAATAAGCATCAAAACCGCCTCTTAGCTGGTCTTCGGGTCTGTCATAGGGCATATTAAGCTGAGGTGAAGCATCTTCGTATGTGTAAGATTCGGCAAGCCAGCCAAATTGAGGTTGAACAGACTGAGAATAAGGAATAATAACATTCCAGAATTCAATTGGCTTAGCTCTTGATACGTCAGCTCTTATACCGTCTATACCAAGCTCGATACAAGCATCGACATATTTTTTGTGCATATCAAGAAGTGCAGGGTTAAGCTTTCTGTTTGCTTCATCATCCCAAACTCTAAACATTCTGATATCTTGCCAGCCCTGAGGAGTTTTATCTTGTCCGTCCTTTTCTTTTGCCATTAATTCAGGATGTTTTTTTGCAAAATCCAAGCTTGCACAAGACGGTAAATCAAGCATTACTGAAATTCCGCGTTTGTGACATTCGTCAATGAAAGTCTTAAAGTGGTCCCAAGCACTGCCTTGTGTATATGGGTCTTTCAAATTAGGGTCAACGGCAAGTTTACCGTCATCTTCAATAAATTTATCAGGCGCATACAAAGAACCCGCCGTACCCATGGCAAGAGTTTTACCTGTAGGGTGAATGGGCAGAATATGAAGGGTGTTAATACCCATTGCTTTTATTTCATCAAGTCTTTCAATAGCATTGATAAAGTTACCCGATTCTTCACCTGCCTGAATAAGTCCGTTTCCGTCCAAATCCTTTGCATTCATAGTTCTCGGTACAACACCCAAGATAGCAGCTTCATTGTTTTTCAGCATATCTTTAAAGTGATTTTCCCACTGAACATTTTGCGCTGCTGCCGTATTATCAACTGCCTTTACATTTGCAGAAGGCAAAATTTGACTTGATTGTTTAATTATATATTTGCTCAAAAGCGGATTGTATGGAATTTTTTGAGCTTCATTCGATGTTTGCTCTTGAGTATTTGCAACTTGCTCTTTTTTAAAAGTTGTTTGAGGTATTAAGTAACGATTTGCCGCTATGTTATTTACTTGCATCTACCCCTCCTTGAGCATTTTTTCTTTTTTTGTATAAATGCTCATGTTTAACTTTGCCAAAGAACATTTGAGAAATAAGTGTCAGTCCTACTACTGCCACACCCAAACCTCCAAATGTCTTCATCCATTTTTTATCATTAAACTTCTGGCTTGCTGTTTCCATAAACAATTCGCTTACAGACTTACCAACCATTGAATATTGAGTTTTTTGGCATGCGCTTGTTCCGCCTTGAAGAGCATGTCCTTGTCTTGCAAGGTCAACCACTCCGGCGTAAATATTATAAATATTTCTTCTTGTTGCGTTAAGAGAATCAAGCATCTTTCTATCGCAACTTTCAAGCGTTGCTTTACTCATGCCAAATAAAGGTTTGTTATCTTCACCAAGTTTTTCGGATACACCGAATAAAAGTTTAATTACCTTAGGCGCTTCAATACCATTGCCGTCCATGTAGAACTTATTTGAAAGGTCATTCATGGTACCGTCATAAATGATATCTCTGCACATTTTCTTGACTTGCTCAAATACATCTTTACTGCCGCCGAGCTCTTCCCAGAAAGCTTCAAGCTCACCTGTTTGTATTCTCTTTTCAAGGTCTGCAGCAAGCAAATATCTGTGTCCTGTTGCTTTTATACCGGCACCCTTTTCTTCAACAAAAAGTTTAACAACTTTTTCAAATATAGGAATATTATGTGTTTCACCGTTTGCACCTATTTGAGAAATTTCTTTTTTGTAAAACTCAAGAGGCGAACCTTCTTCTATTTGATTAAATGCCTTGCCTATTGCTCTGTTTGCATAGTCTTCAACTTTTTGAAGAACTTTATCTATGGTTTTTGTTTCAAGATTTGCTTGTTTTGCACTAATGGAAGAAATAAAATCGCTGTACCTGCTGCCTTTATCTTCTGCAATTGATGATAGGGCACCTACAAGATATGATTTTGCATTTTCTGTAGAGTTTCTTGCAACTTTCAAATCGTCCATTGAAGGGCTTAGTTGTTTCATAAATTCATTCAATGAATCAAGGTGCAATGTAGTATGAACAGACTCATATTTTTGTCCTACAAGACCGTTAATAAAGTCATCTATACCTCTTACCTGAGCACTCAGCGGTCTTGTTTGAGTATCATACATCTCACCTATTGTTTTGCAAAATTCTTCTACAATACTTGAACTTGCATCTTCTTTTCTCAAATATTGTTTTGCAATACCCATTATTCTGTCGTGAATTTCAGTTTTTTCCTGACCTTCGGTAATAGTTTCAAATGCCCTGCAAAAATCATCAAAAGCAAGAATTGTTTTATATTCTCCGACTTTTTGAGAAAGCGGGTCAAGTTCACGTTTTAAGCTTGCGACAATTTTAGCTCCGATAGATGGTTTTGAAGCTTGAAGGTCCATTCTGCCGCCTTCGCTTTTTGTTATCTTATTAAGTCTTGCCATCAATTGTCCATAATCAAGATAAGAAGGGGCAAAGTCTTTGGTTTTCAAAACATTATAATCAGCTTCAAGTCTTTTTCTTATTCTTGGCGCAAAGCTCGAAAACTCTGAAACAAGATTTGCATCGTCTAAATCCCTTGTAGATATAAGCTCTCTAAAAGGGTCAAGACATGCTGAAACATTGCCGAAAAATGCCCTATCCGGTTCTTTCGTTCTGTCTTCAATAAGCGCTTGAAGTCTGTTTACAACCTTTGCATCAAAGTTGGGATTATTTTTCATTCTATCCGCAATTATTGTATCAATATTATCAACTTCGGAAAGAATTTTATTGTACTTAGAATTTACAAGATATCTTGTGACACCTCTTTCGCCAAGGTTGCAAATCATTGACGTCAAAAGCGGGCTGAAACCGGCGCTTAACATCCATAAAGTATTTCCTTGAAGAGCAATTGAACGCATTTTTTCTTTAATTAATTCTTCACGGTCTTTAATATCTTTTGGAACATTAAGTTTGTCACCGACTTTGTTTAAGTCTTCTTTTGACCATAAATCCCAAGGTTGATATTGGTTATCTTGGAAGAAATATTTCTTTCTGCCTTGAGAATCAATATATTTTTGTCTGAAATCAAAACCGAAACGCATTTTCATAGGTTCTGATATAAGAACTCTGGGCCACATTGCCATTGATGCAAAGAATGCACCAAAACCCAAAAATTCCATTAAACCTTTTGTTGTCGTACCGCGTCTTGTAAACAAGTAAGATGCAATGCCCAATCCGCCAAGCTTCATACCAAGGTCATTAAATCTTCCTAATTGGTTATCGTTAGATTCGCCTTTTGATAAAGCTTTACCAAGCTCAACTACATCTTTAACCGTATCACCCGCACCTATTATGACACTTGAAACAGGGTTTCTGTCTTTAAGCAGGAAACCTCTTGCTTTCTGAGGAGCAACAGAATTTGCATTCATGACAAAGGCTCTATATACATCCTGATTTGCGATATCAGCGCGGAGCTTTTCGTATTGTTTATTTAGGATAGAGGAATTAATATCGTTCATTAGTGCACCTCGTATCCTTTGTTAATATCTATTTGTGTGTCAGGTTGGTTCTTAGCAACCTTGAAACCGCGCGTAGCATTCATAACGCCAAGTATTGTAGAGGCCAGAGCACCAAATATCAATGTCCTGCCTACAATCTTTGCACCGCGGGTAAATTTGAAGTTGTTTCCGTTATACAAATCCATAAAGCTTTCTTTAAGTGTTACCGCACAATTTCTTGCAAATACCATAAGTTTTTCTGAGCGCTTAGCATACTCAGGCATTACAATTTTATTTTCAAAAGGAGCTTGTACTGCAAGAGCAACACCCAAGCCCGCCCAAATAAACGAGCTTATTGATTTTGCAGCGCTCGATTTAATAATTACTTCTTTTACTTTACCCTGAACTGTTTGGTCAGGCGAATTCAAGGGTTCTTTAAAGCCCATTTTCTTGGCTATTTTATCGTACCAAATATATCTGTTGCCCTGCTTTTCACCGGCCTTGTTAATTAAATCCCAACGGGGGAAATCGGCACTTTCAAATACTCTGTGATATTCCACAGCCGTTAAGTCTTTATCGCCCGGATGTTCAGGCAACTCTGTAACCACTTTTCTGTAAGGCATCTCAAGGTCAACGCCCGTTTTCATTTCAACGCCTTTATTGATAAGTTTTGAACCGAGCCACTTGCCTATAGCGTAGAAAACTACACCAAAAGCCATTTTTCTGCCCGGTATTCCCGCAAAAGCTCTATCAGGGTCTCTAAAGTTTTTATTTACGGCGTTAAACAATGCAATAAGCATGCCCGAACCAACAATGTTAGGCACAAGACCCAATGATAAAAATTCATAAAAATTAGAGTTTCTGGAGCCTTTCATGCCCTTTGGCGCATAAACAAAAATGTCATTCACAAGCTTATCTGCAACAATTCTTGCACCGGTCAGAGGAGTCTTTTTAATTATCTCATCTGATGTACTGGAGAGCTCTTTATCGCTATGTTTTTGAACATAATAAGAGTTCTGAGGTATATTTGTAAAATTGTTTTTACTTGCTTGCACCTTAGTTGTAGGACTCCAAAAAACTAACACACATATTAATGAAAAAGTCTGAACGGAAATATTTGACACCAGATTTGATAAAATTTTACATTGGTTAACAAATATTTTTACTTTTCATCAACAACAACACCAAATGTAGATAAATGAGCCAAATTTATGTAAAATAAATATATGGATACATCCAATCTTCAATTTAGCATTGAAATTATAGATAAAATAAAAAATTTTTACAACTCGACAAATGAGCTATTGCTTTTGTGCGGTTTTTCCGGTTGTGCAAAAAGTGAAATCCTAAATAAAACTCTGCTCGATTTAGATGAAGATACCCTTGTATTCAAGCATTTGTGTTTCTCGCACACTACAATTGACGACTTTTTGCTAAATTTTTATGATTCTTTTCGCAAATTTTCTCTCGAAAAAAAAGTAAGCCTCAAAAAGACCATGGGTGAGAGTTTTGCAAACAAAGTAAGTTTTTATTTTAAAAATATAGATAAAAAATGCGTCATTGTTGTAGATAATTTTGAACTTGTATCAGGCAACACTGAAATTCTTAACTTGCTATATCATATAGCAAGTTTTGAAAACACTAAAGTAGTGCTTGTTTCAAGAGATAAGCAGATACAGTTTTTTATAAACAGAGGTCTGCCCGTTGAAATTATTGAAATAAAGCCAAATACTTATGAAGTATTTAAAGCAAAGTTAGAGCATGAAAATCTTGAGGCGAATGAAAATACCCTTGAAGAATTTTACAAACTTACAAGCGGGTATGAACTGTATCTTAAAATGGTTATAAGGTATTCAAAAACAACAGGCATGAGTATTTCTGATTTAATATCAGAATTTAACAAAAAAACCATGGACTTTTCAGATTTTATAATCTTAAAAGTAGTTTCCCTTGTACCAAATGTATATTTTGAATTTCTAAAAAATTTAAGCGGATTGAACCACAGCGTAAGTGTGGATTTTATAAAATATTATAATTTAGGTGACATAAAACAGATTGACTATCTTGAGCGCAACCTGCTTATTTCAAAATTTGACAACGATATAATACTTAGAAATTACTTTAAACAGTATTTTCTAAACCTGCTCTCCGTTCAAGAAAAATACAAAATATTCTCTAATCTTGTAGATATTTACGAGGAAGAGCTTTCAAAAAGCCCGCGTGACAGGCTCTTAAGGCTTTCTCGAGAAAGTATCAGAAAACAAATTGAGATGATAAAAGAAAACATCCCCAAACTTAGTACAAGTACAAGCATTAAACAAAACAACTTTTCATACATTTCTCTTGCACAGGAAGGTGCCAACCCTTGGTTTGACAAAAGAGAGATAGATAAAAAACAAAAATATCTTGATAAAAAAAGAGAACTGCAAAACAAAAAACCTGCAGCAAAAAGAGAACTCTTGAGTCAAGAAGATGCCCTTATGCTAAAGGAATACAGAAGAAAAAAACTTGAGCAGGAACAAGCATTTGAGACAAAAGAAGATATTATTGAAAGTTTTGTGCTTGAGTTCAGAAGGGCCGATGAACTTGAGCAAAACTACCACTACAAAGAAGCAAATGATATTTTATCAAGATTAAAAAATAAAACCCAAGATGATGAAACAAAAATAGAAATTCTTGAGCACCTCGCTCACAATTGTGAAAAATTAAACAACTTTGAACATGCTCTTGATTATTTTAGTCAAATAAGCAACCTGCACCTCTCAAGAGGTGATTATGAAAAATATTTTAGGACTATCCTTGAAATAGCTGTTCTATACAAAAATCTCTACAGATTTTCAAACGCCAAAGAAGAGTATTTAAAAGTAGTAAACACCGATAAACCCGTCGCAGATGATATAATATCAAGTGCATACAGCGGACTGGGTGATATTTGCGAGAGTGAAAACTCAATCTCTCAAGCGCTAAAGTATTACAGACTGGCGTCTGATTATTCAAACCCGCAAAATATTGTTGCAAATGCTGAAATATTCTACAAAACAGCTATCTTATACGATGATATTCAAGACTTTGATAATGCCGTTGAATTTTATCTAAAGAACATAGACACAAGCAAAGACACGACGAAAAACAGGTGGCTTTCACAGTGTTATGTAAATTTAGGGCTAATTTATTCTTACAAAAATGAAACTGATGAGGCTAAAAAGTACATAGAACTGGCACTTGAAACAGACAGAAACGACGGCAATCTGTCGGGTATTTATTTTGCTTCAAGAGAATTATCCAAAATATATGAAACGGAAAATATTGAAATTGCCATTGAATACTTAAGAGAAGCGCTTAATTGTGCAAAAAATATGCATGATGAGTTCAAAGAAGCTTTTGCCTACTTGGAACTTGGGGATTTGTATTATAATTTTAATCAGGATGAGCTGGCACTAAGATGTTTTTTTGAAGCAAAAAAAGCGCTCGGCAAAAATATCCTTGAAGAAAATGAGCAAATTATTAATCAAAGAATTAATGACATGAAAATAAAAATGCTCCCTATAGAGTTTGAGAGAATTGAGTCACAATATGCTGAATGAAAAAAACCTTGAGATTTTAAAAGAAGAATTTAATCTTATACCTGACCAAAAAACAATCGAGAGGGTTAATCTCTGGCACAAAATGTTTCTTGAATATAACGCTCATACAAATTTGATGAGCAAAAACGATACTCAAAAGCTTTTTGAAAAGCATGTTTTTGATTCGCTTGCAATTTTAAAATGGGGGGATTTTGACCCTCAAAAAAAACAAAAAATCCTTGACGCAGGCACAGGCGGCGGATTTCCATCTGTTATTTTGGCATTGTTTTTCCCCGAGCTTGAAATTGTTGCAAACGATTCTAGGATGAAAAAAATAAATTTTATAATTGACGTTAAAGACAAATTAAACGTCGAAAACCTTAAAATATCATACTCAAGAATTGAAGACCTTGAGCCGCTTAACTGTGACATTGTAATATCTCGCGCCGTCGGCACGATAAAAAATGTTTTAAGACTTACAAAAAAACATATTAAAGAAGGCGGATATTTTATAATTTACAAGTCAAAAACTCTTGAGAGCGAGCTTTGCGAGGTTAATAATATTGAAGCCCAGATTATAAACTACAAACTACCCCTAAAAGAAGATTTTGAAAGACATTTAGCAATAATTAAAATGTAAATTTTTTTCTCCATTGGAACTAATATAAAAGTCCTGCGTCATCTAATCCATAAAGATGATAAAAGTTGGAGGAGTTAATATTTTGGGTATTAACATTTGTGAGCAAAAAGAAGACCTAATACTGGACAACATTTTAATTGAAGATGACAGTGAAGAAAAAGAAGAAATAAAAACATTTTCTACAATTGCAAATAAAGATGAAATTTTGCAAATGTATTTAAAAGACATAGGGAGAATAAAACTGCTTAATAAAAACTCTGAAATGGCGCTTGGCAAAACAATTAAAGAGGGCAGCAGAAAAGAAGCGCAAATAGCAAAAAAGAAACTTATACAGGCAAATCTAAGACTTGTTGTATCTATTGCAAAAAAATATACAGGTCAGGGAATACTCTTTATGGATTTAGTTCAGGAGGGGTCTTTAGGTCTTATAAAAGCAGCACAAAGATTTGACTACACAAAGGGTTTTAAGTTTTCAACTTATGCAACTTGGTGGATTAAACAAACAATAATCCGCGCTATTGCTAATTCTTCACGCTCAATCAGAATCCCTGTACATATGAGTGACAAAATAAGAATGCTCAAAAAAGCAATGGTTAAACTTAGTGTCGATGAGGGCAGAGAACCCACAGATTGCGAACTTGGCGATTATTTAAAAATGGATGAAAAGAAAATAAAAGCAATTAAAAAAGCTATGATAAAAGAACCCGTAAGCCTTGACACACCCGTAGCGCAAGACTTATGTCTTGAAGATTACATAGCCGATTGCGAGAGCAAAATGCCTGAAATAAATACGGAGAAGGAATTTTTAAACAAAGATATCATAGGAATTTTAGACATTTTAAATCAGAAAGAGAGATTTATTTTAATAAACCGTTTTGGTTTAGGGGGGCGTAAAACAAAGACTCTTGAAGAGCTGGGGAAGATTTTAGGATTTTCTAAAGAAAGAATAAGGCAGATTGAATGTGAAGCGCTAAAGAAACTAAGGCGCTCTCAAGAAGCAAAAAGTCTTAAAGATTACTTAACTTAGCAATACACAAGTATAAAACATATGCTACAATTAGCTAGGTGATGGAAAATCTTATTGAAATAAAAAACCTATATAAAACATATAGCGATGACACGGGTTTCTTAAGTACAAAAAAAGAACCCGTGCATGCGCTTAAAGGTATTAACCTTGAAATTAAAAAGGGGGAAATTTTAGCTCTTGTGGGAGAATCAGGCTGCGGGAAGTCAACTCTTGGCAACTGCATTTTAAAACTTCTTGATGTTACATCCGGAGAGATTTTATTTGAGGGCGAAAACATTTTAAACTACGATAAAAAACAGACAAAAGCCTTCAGAAAACAAGCACAGATGATTTTTCAGAACCCTTATTCAAGTCTGAATCCTAAAATGAAAATAAAAGAAATTCTTGAAGAGCCACTCAAAATCCACGGCATTAAAAATAAAAAAGAAACAGTTTATGAGACAATTAAGCTTTGCGGTCTAAATCAAAACGACTTAAAAAAATACCCTCACGAGTTCTCGGGCGGACAAAGACAAAGAATTGCAATAGCCAGAGCCCTTGTTCTAAAGCCTAAGTTCATTGTGGCGGATGAACCTATTTCAGCACTTGACGTGAGTATAGCAGCGCAAATTATTAACCTTTTAATAGAATTAAAAGATAAACTGGATTTGACTTTTTTATTTATTTCTCATGACTTAAACATCGTAAAATACATAAGCGAGCGCACTGCAGTACTTAACAAGGGCAAAATTGTTGAGATGGGTTCAACAGATGAAATATTTGAAAACCCCAAAGACGACTATACAAAGCTGCTTTTAGGCTCAATACCAAAGGTAGATTTTTAGTTATCTTATATCTAAAAATTTATGCATCTGGGCTATCAGCCTTATGTTTTTGTATTTTTTATAGAATTTTTCAAAAATTTCATAAGGATAAAAGTCCTTGTTTATTGGCATTTTCGGCTGCAGGACAAGTAAAATGCCGTATTTTTTTGCAAAAGATACAGCCTGTTCAATTTCTTCATCCAAAATGTTTTCATCAAAAATTATTTTTGCAAAGACTTCTTTTTTCTGCGCCACAAGCATAAAATCATCAAAGGTAATTAGGCTAAAATCCTGCCCTGTTGCGCTTTTTAGCTTTATATCCGTTGCTATAATATCAACGTAATCAATGATTTTTTCTAATCCCTCAGGGTGCGTCCCGTTGGTTTCAAGGTAGATTTTTTTATTCAACCTGTTTTTATATCTTTTTAAAAACTCACACAAAAAATCAGCCTCTAAAAGCGGCTCCCCGCCCGTAAAACTCACGACATTAGCGTCATGGGATTTTAATTCTTCAAAAAATTCTTCATAGTTGTATTCTTTAGAATTTTCATCACATCTAAAATCAGTATCACAGTAGCTGCAGTTAAGGTTACATTTTGTAGTTCTTACAAAAAGGTGCTTTTCACCTATATATGGGCCTTCTCCTTGAATTGAGGTAAAAATTTCTTTTATCTTTATTTTTGAATTATCCATATTTTCTGATATCTTCCCTTAAATCGCCCTTGTAAATGTCTGAAATCTCACGATAGAGCTCAACTTCTTTATCTCCCAATTGAGGCAAAATGTCAATTACAACTTTTACCAAAAGAGGGTCACGAGTGTTTGTTTGAGCATTTAAAAAACCGCTCTCCATAAGCTTGAAGATAGTATTAGTCCTTGTTTTTGGAGGGATTTTTAAAATTTTTGTACCGTTATCGGGTATAGGGATTTTTATCTGCGCGCCAAGTACAGCCTCATAAGGGCTAATAGGTACTTCAATAAAGGCAAGTCCGTCAAGACTTTTAAAAGCTGCGTTTTTTTCAACATGAACTACAAGGTACAAATCGCCGTTTTTACCGCCAAATTTGCCCTCTTCGCCCTCGTTTTTGACTCTTATTTTAATCCCGTCACGAACATTGGGGGGGATTTTTACATTTATTTTTTTATACTGAGTTTTTTCGCCCTTACCGTCACAAAAAGTGCACTTTGAACCGTTTATAAACTTAGAACCAAAACACTTTGGACATTTTTCACTTGTTAAAATATTGACCTTTCTGCTTGTACCGGATATTGCTTCAGAGCTTGTTATGTTAATGTGTGTTATAATGTCCTGACCGTTGATTTTTTTAGGGTTTTTTTGAGGCTTTTCTTTTTTCTTATTTCTAAAATAAGCATAAAAACTGCTTGTAAAATCTTCGTATGTTTTTTTCTCTTCTTTTTTTTCAAAAGAATTACAGGTTTCTTTTGTTTCTTTCTTTTTTTGATTAAAACCGTATGCAAAATCGTACTGAGAGCGCATAGTATCATCGAGCAGAGTTTTTGCCGCAAGATTTACCTGCTTAAATAAAATCTCAGCTTCAAGGGTATGATTAACATCTGGATGATATTTTCTTGCTTTAGCGCGAAAAGCAGATTTTATTTCATCCCTTGTAGCTTCGGGGGAAATTTCTAAAATATCATAGTAATTTTTCATTTGATATGATTTTAAGGAAATTTTTAAAAAAATCCAATAGCACATAAAAAAACAACCGGACAATTTCTCATCCGGTTGTTTTATATGCATCAATAAGCTATTATTGCTAACTATTGACCTGCAACGTATATGTTGCCGCGAACACTTTGTACGCCGTATTTTTCTTTAAATGCTTCAAGAGCGCCTTTTGATTGAGCAGAATCAAATACAATACCGGATTCAAGGTCTACGTTGCTTGCAAAGTCGTTTAATACAAACTCGGGCATACCGTAGTATTTGTTGTCAGGCGATGTACCATGGAGTCTTACTTCATTTGCAACATCTTTGATAAGTTTTAGGTATGCTTCAGCTGTACCGATATCGTCCCATACAGCAGGTTTTCCGCCTTTTGCTTCAAGAGGAACTGTATAGACTTTCATAGGATTTCCGTCTTTGTCGAGAAGTTTGCCTTCATTTGCAAGTTTAACAATCTTAGGCATTACGTTTCCGCCAAGACCTGTACTTTCAGGCGTCAAGATACCTTGTGCCATAAGAACTTTTTGAGCTTCTTTGCTTAGGAAGTACAATCCGGGGTTAGCTAAAAATCTGTTTTCGTCAGACGGGTCAATAGCTGTTTGAACTTTTCTGAATTCTTCCATTGCCTTATCATATGCGCCAGGTTGAGTAAAGTCATTTGGCATAGGTGCATTTGAGGTATACGAGGGCTTTTCTAAAAATTCTTTTATTTGAAGATTACCGTTTTCGTCTTGCTGAATTCCTAACAAACCAAATGATTTAGCTCTTTCAGGGTTTACGGGATAATAAGGAATTACAAGAGCAGCATTGGGAAGAGTCTTAAGCGCATGATATGTACGGCTAACATCAGCATTTGTGAAAATATCAGCATTCAAAATGATAGAATCACGGTCATTTCTGATTAAGTCACGTTTTAAACCTTCACTTATAGCACCGCCATCAGTTTTGTATTTTGAAACATAATAAACACCGTTACCTTCAGGAATTTCATGGTTTTGGCTCAAGTATATAACATCATCATTTTCATCACCGTTTAAAATACCTGCAGCAGCCGCAAGGTTAAGTGTTGTACCAATAATACGATATCTGTCATCTGTAGGTAATTTTGCAGATGGTTTATTTTCAAATTCTCTTGAGATATTAAAGAATCTTTCACCAAAACCGCCTGCAGGGATAATAACCGTCGGGTCATTTTCTCTTACAACATCAGCATAATCACCCTTAATTGTTTGCTTTTGCAGACCTGAATCAGCGTATGAATCAACCGCATTTAGTGTTCTTGGTTCTTTATTTAAAGTTGTAATAACAGTCCTGCCTGTAAATGAAATATCTTTATGACCTTCGCCGGGAGTCGGTTCATATGAACCGGGCATTTTGAATTCAAAACCATCACCTATTAACTCAGAACCGGCAAACATTTTAATTACTTTTTTACCCAGAGTTTCAGGGTCTTTTACGGTAATTTCAGGCATGAACTTACCTTGCTTGTATGTAACTACAGGCATTACTTCTCTGTTAGCATCAATTTTGCCGACAAAAATCGTATTTCCTTTATCGTTGCTTACGGTATAGACATTTCTTCCGTCAATAAATTCCTTTGTTACGTTTAAACCTGCAGCGTTGAGCTTTTCTGTACCTTCGGGCATTTTCTTCAAAGGCAAATCAATATTTTCCGCAATATCAAGAAGATTTGGAATTCTGATTTCTTTTGGAGTAATGATTGATTTTTCTAAATCACTTAACTCTACAGAACCTGCAAAATTAACTGTTTTTGCAGTTTGAATACCGTTTAGTGCTTGGTATGCACCGGCAAGTTTTGCGGCTTGAGTTTTTGAACCTTCAAAATTTACACTTTGTGCTTTTGCAGGTGTTACTGCAACATTTGTACGTAGTGCCTGATTTTTAACATTTACAGGACTTAAACTAACTTTGTTTATCATTGGGGATTTCCTTTCGCTATCCTCTCACAACTAACAACTTTTTGCATATTTAAGTATGCATGGTACTTAACAACCGTAAAAAAAATGTTTTGTTCTTTTTTTCACATAATTTACAAATATTTACAATTTACTTAACAACACCTAAATCCAGAACTTTTTTGAGTTCGGATTTTATAATACCGTGGATTTCTTCCTTGCTTTTTGTTCCGTCTATTTCGATAAAACCATACTCTTTTTCAAGCTTTTTATACTCATCAAGACATCTTTTTTGATAAATTTCAAAACTTTTATAGATATCAGTTGATAAACCTATATCTCTTCCTGATTCAAAATAATCCAGTCCGCCTGAAGCGATAAGTCTTTTTATCAAAATATCCGGAGGCATTTTTAAGTAAAACACCAAATCAGGCTCGGGGGCAAATTCGTAAAGTTTTTTTACCCAGTTAATATCATGGCCTCTGACTGAATCACGAACAAAGGCGGTGTAGACGTATCTGTCTAAAAGCACTACAAAACCTGCCTTAAGAGCAGGAATTATAACATTCTCCAGCCTGTCTGCGTAATCTGCGGCATAAAGAAGGGAAAAAGTTGTGGTATTAAGGAGATTTTTCTCCTTCGCCTCGTTAATAAGACCTGAAATAAGCCTTGAAGTTTTCCACTCGGAAACTACACAGCCGTAGCTTAAGCCCTCAACAAAGCCTTTTAGCATATTTACCTGTGTGGATTTTCCTGCCCCGTCAGTACCTTCAATAACAACAAGAAGTCCGTCATAACCGTGTTTTTTATAAGTCATTTTCGCCCTCTTTTATCTCAATACCTCTTTTTTTGAGCACATCGCACACAAGGCTTCTGAAGTACTTTTGTTTTTGATGAATTGTTTCATTGGCATCAATTTTAATAAGACCGTATTCATCAATCATATTTTTATATTGTTCAATAACTCTGTTTTGAAAAAGCACATAACTTTTATAAGGGTTATTTGAAAGCTTTAAGTCCATGCCTGCTTCATAAAACTTCGGCTGACGATTTGTGCAAATTCTCTCAAGTGAAACCTTGGCACTTACATCAAAATAAACGCTTAAATCGGGCTTAATTGCAAAACCGTACATATTTCTGACCCACTTTGGGTCAACTTCACGTGCAACATCACGCGCAAAGGCAGTGTAGACGTATCTGTCTGCAAGAACTATAAAACCTGCTTTAAGAGCGGGGATAATGGTACGCTCCAACCTGTCCGCAAAATCTACCGCATGCAAAATGGAAAACGTGCGCCCCGAGAGGAGATTTTTCTTTTTTGCACGTTTAGTTGTTTGAGAAATTAACTCAGACGAGTTCCACTGAGTCAAAATAACGTCAAGATTTTTTGACTTTAGCCAACTGTACAATAAATCAAGCTGGGTACTTTTACCCGAACCGTCAATACCTTCAACACAAATCAACACACCTTGCAGTTTATGGTCTTTTGAAAATCTTAACATTTTCTGCCTTGTTTTTTTTACCGTTTAACAATAATATCTATATAGTAAATCATAAATTGTAAAAGAGAGCAACAAAAAATGATGTATCAAAGCGTTAAAAAAAGTATTTCCATAATCATTGATAATCCTGTATTAACACTTAGTTTTGTTATATATTTAATCTTTCTTACTTTTGTTATGCCAAAACTTTTTGTTTGGCAAAATGTAATTGTCTTTGCACTCATTGTGCTTTTAATACTGCTTTTTACTTCGGCGTTTTTTGCAGGCTGGCTGCAAATGGTAAAAACAGCCATTGAAAACTCAAAAAAAGAGGAGCGTAACGAGGAAGAAAGAGTAAAAGAATTTATTCAGATGAAAAACGACTTTTTTAGCGCCGTTCCCGTTTATATTTTGCCGATTTTAGGCGGAATAGTGCTTTATTTTATAATGTTCTTTTTGCTCGTTGCTTTTAACATAAAATTTGCAAACCACTTTATCGGCAGGCTTGATTTTATTGTAGACACCATAAACTCAATTCCTCAGGATTCTCAGGCGCTGCACGCTTTTGTAAGCAGCTTGCCACAGGATAAAATAATGATTTTATGGAGCTGGCAGTTTTTATTTTTGTTTACCATAGGGATTTTTAACTTCCTTATAATGTTTTGGGCATCCGCTCTTTACTACCCCGAAAAATGCACAACAAGCCCGCTTAGCGCTCTTAAAAACTCGCTCTTTGCGATTTTTAAACACCCTGTAAAATCTTTAGCGCTTTATACTTTTATACTTATTTTAGGTATGCTCTTTAAAATCATAAGCATTTCTTTTGCCACAAATGTCGTTTTATACTTTATCTTTATGGTTTTAGCTATATATTTCTGGGTATTTGTATTTGTGCTAATATTTGACTATTATGAGTCAAGATTTTACAATCACGGTGATAACGGGTGCGACCTGCTCGGGAAAAACAAGTCTGTCAATTGATTTGGCTAAAAAAATCAACGCAGAGATTATCTGTGCAGACTCAAGAAGTGTGTACAAGGGTCTTGATATTGTAAGTGCTAAGCCCAAAAAAGAAGAAATGCAGGGCGTAAAACACCACCTGCTTGATATTGTAACACCTGATTGCGACTTTAGCGCAGGCGATTTTGCAAAAGAGGCACAGCGCACAATTGAGCAAATTAAAAAAGAAGGTAAAAATGTAATTGTAACAGGCGGTACGTGGTTTTATATAAAATCTTTGCTTGATGATAAGAAGCTACCTCAAGTCGGCATTAACAAAAAACTAAGAGAAGAGCTGAACCTAAAAACACCTGATGAACTCTGGGAAATGCTTTATAAACTGGATAGCACAAGAGCGCAGCAAATTCACAAAAACAACAAAGATAAAGTCATCCGCTCAATTGAGATGTGCATCGGGCTTAATATGCCTATATCAGAGTATGTTAGGGAAGATAAAGAACAATACGGTGCAAAATGGTTTATGCCAAAAATCGAGCGGGAAGAACTGTATCAAAGGATAAATAAAAGGGTAGATATTATGGTAGGCGAGGGGCTCTATGACGAGTGGCAAAAAAATAAAACCCTCTATCCAAACTCAAAAATGCTTGAGAACACCATAGGCTACAGGGAATTTTTTGAACTTGAGCGAGGCGAGTATAAAAACTTCAACGAGGCGGTTGATAAGATTAAACAAAGGACAAGAAACTTTGCAAAGCGCCAGCTTACATATTTTCGCTCAAATAAGGACATAAAAAGCATTGGCGGTATTGGGGAAATAATCTAAAAACCCCTGCAATTTGCAGGGGTTTAATCTGTTATTTATTAAATTTTTATAGTGCTTATTATTTAGCCGCCTCTTCATCAGCAATAGATTCTGTTCTGATTGAAGGTGAGCCGCTTTTTGCTTTCAAGTATTTTTCTTTGTACTTTCTTACTTGTCTTTCCAGTTTGTCGCACACTAAATCGATTGAAGCATACATTGACTCAGCTTTTTCTTCAACTCTTACAGTGTCACCCAGTACTTTGCAGTTAATTTCCGCAACGTGAGAGTCTGCAACGGACGGATTTTTAATAACGGTTAAAACAACGTCAATTGCCTGAATTTGGTCATAATGTGCCGCAACTTTACCGGCTTTTTCTTTAACGTAGGCTTTAATTGCGTCAGTAATTTCTACGTTACGTCCGTTTACGTGAATATGCATAGTTTCTCCGTTTCTAGCCATATACTCTCTATATAGCAACTTTCCTTATTATACAACATCGAATTGTATTTTTAAAGACACAAATAGTAAAAAATTTAAAATTTGTAGTATAATTGGTGACAGACGCAAAAAAATCGTGAGAGGAAAAAATTATGCAGAACTTTAACAACTACATGGGCACACTTGAAACTTACATCATGTTTCAAATTAAAGCAAAAATGCTTGCAATGAAAGATGAACTCACGAAAAAAGGCAGAAAGCCCATCGCTCTTTCTATGGGAGCACCTGTTGATATGGTTCCGCAGTTTGTAGTTGACAGAACAAAAGAGCTTCTAAATGACCCTAAAAACCACACCTACTCTACTCCAAAGGGTGAAGTTCCTTTTCTTGAAGCTGTAGCAAAACGTATGAAAAACCGCTTTGGCGTTGAACTTGACCCTAAAAGCGAAGTATTTTCTCTAATCGGTTCAAAAGAAGGTATCGCAAACTTTATAAGGGCTCTTATTAACCCCTCAATGGATAAAAATGAACAAGAAATCATAATGATACCAGACCCCGGGTATGCTTCATACACTGAAATGATTAAAGTTTCAGGCGGCAGAGCATACGGTGTACCTTTAACAAAAGAAAATAACTACATGCCTGACTTAGATGAAGTTTGGGAACAATTCCTAAAAGAGGGTAACGACCCCAAAAAAGTTAAGGCTTTAATTATAAACTATCCTAACAACCCTCTTGGCTGCACTTGCGATAAAAAATACCTGCAGCACTGTGTAGATTTCTGTAAAAAACACAATATTATTCTTATGTCAGATAATGCATACAGTGAAATTTATTT
The DNA here is from genome assembly GCA_944325105.1 of Candidatus Gastranaerophilales bacterium. GTDB lineage: Bacteria > Cyanobacteriota > Vampirovibrionia > Gastranaerophilales > Gastranaerophilaceae > Galligastranaerophilus. The sequence goes on from CALUYW010000002.1 coordinate 144,006, forward strand.
TGACGAAAACGACAAACCCCACTCGGTACTTGAGTGCGACGGTGCTATGGATGTAGCGGTTGAGTTCCACAGTTTCTCAAAACCCTACGCTATGACAGGCTGGCGTTTAGGTTGGGTATGCGGAAACAAAGACCTTGTATCAACTTTTGGCAAATTAAAATCCAGCCTTGATACGGGCGTATTTAAAGTACTTCAGCTTGCAGGCGCTGAACTTCTTAACTCAAAAGAGGGCGATGAGTACATTAAAGAAGCAAATAAAAAATTCCAAAAGAAAATAGGTGACTTTGTAGATGGGCTAAATGAACTGGGCTGGAGCGTAGAAATGCCAAAAGCTACATTCTATCTATGGATTGACCTGCCTCCAAGATACAAAACCGCAAAAGAGTTTTGCGACGAGCTTCTTGAAAAATCAGGTATAGTAGCAGTACCTGGGGACGCTTTTGGCGATGAGGGTGCAGGACACTTAAGGCTCTCTATTGTGGCTGATGAAAAAGAATTAAAAGAAGTTATACAACGCATGAAAGAAGACGGTCACACCTTTGTCAAATAAAGTTATAATAATAGACTACGGCGCAGGCAATGTTAAAAGCCTTGGAAATATGCTCGAGTTTTTGGGCGCAGATTATGAAATAACTGAAGATAAAGAAAAAATCCTCAGTGCAAAAAAAATAATCTTCCCCGGGCAAGGGCACTTTGAGCAGGCTATGAACAAGCTAAATGAAAAAAACATGCCTGAAACCATAAAAAAAGCAATATCAAACGGGGCAGATTTCTTAGGAATTTGCCTCGGTTTACAGGTTCTTTTTGAAAAAAGTGAAGAAGCACCAAATGTAGATGGGCTTGGAATTTTTAAAGGCGAAGTTAAAAAATTTCAAACGGGTAAAACTCCTCAAATTGGCTGGAATAATATAAAAACAACAAGCGCTGATACATACCTTGAAGATGATTACTTTTACTTTGTAAACTCATACTACGTAGTGCCTCAAGATGGGAGTATTATAAGCTCAATAACAAACTATCATATAGACTTTTGCTCATCGGTTCAAAAAGACAATGTCTGTGCCGTACAATTTCACCCTGAGAAAAGTTCAGATGCGGGTGTGAGATTTTTTCAAAAATGGCTTAAGTTATGATATGTTATAAAACTCATCAAGCGCACTTATAAACTCGTTAGTAAGCTCTTCGGAGTATTTTTTGCCTGCTTGACGTTTAATTTCTTCAACCGCCTCTTCTTGAGTATAAGCTCTTCTGTATGGTCTATCCGATATCATAGCAAAATAAGAATCTACAATAAGTATGATTTGAGAGGTGATAGGGATATTATCACCTTTTACCTGATTTGGATAACCGCTGCCGTCCCAGTTTTCATGGTGATGTTCAATAATAGGAATAATATCGGAAATATTTGTGATAGGTTTTAATATCTCGCGTGCAGCCAAAAGCGGGTGCTCAACCACTTTTTCTTTTTCTTCCTGAGTTAGGGGAGCAGGTTTTTTAAGAATTTCATCGGGCAGCATGGTATTTCCGATGTCATAGAGTAAAATTGCTATTTTTAGCTTATCAATTTCAGATTTTGAAAGCTTAAATTTCTTCGCAACAATAGTTGCAAGTGACATTTTAGCTTTTGTAATACCTTCTTGATTTGACGGTGCATAAGTTTGAGAAATTGTATCCACAACAGAATACAAGAGCTCTTGAGCCGAATTTCCCTTGACATTTTCCTGACGGGTTTGCAGTTTATGAGAAAGCTCGGAAGCCAGTTTTGTATTAAAAGGAATTCTGTGTTTTTCAAGTATCTCAACAAAAGCATTAACCGCAACATCTTGCCAAGAAACATTTTGCTGAGGCTGCGCCAGACAAACTCTGTTTCTGCCCTGAATTTTAGCGTCATACATGGCTTTATCCGCCATTTCAACCAAATCATCAAGGTCAAGGGTATGCTCAATAAAAGTTGCTACACCAATACTTGCGCTCACATGCCCTAAGCCCTCAACAGGCTCTTTTTCAATAGAGGAGCGAAGTCTCTCAGCAGCTGCCGCACCGCCTTGGGCGTCAATACCGGGAAGAATTATGGAAAACTCCTCACCGCCTATGCGAGAGGCAATATCTACAGAGCGGGCATTTCTCATAATAACTCTTGCTACCGTTGCTATAGCTCTATCGCCCATAGAGTGACCATAGGTATCATTTATTCCTTTTAAGTGGTCTAAATCAAGCCCTATAAGTGTAAAAGGCTGATTTAAGCGCATAGCACGGTTAGCCTCACGCTCTATAGCATCATCAAAAAATCTCCTGTTAAAAAGTCCTGTAAGAGGGTCTGTGACGGCTTGTTTTTTAACCGTTTCAAAAAGATTTGCAATCGTTATTGCAAGCTCAATCTGACGGGCAAAAAGATTTAGGAAATTAAGCTCATCTTCTTTTGCCTCAGCACGAGGAGAAAACACAGCAAGAAAACCCGTGAATTCTTTCGACGCTACGAGAGGCAGAATAATTACGGATTTTGTAAATGTCTTTTTTGCAATATCTTGAGCGGTTTCATCGTTTAAATCAGGAAAAACCTCAGTTAAAATCTCAACTAAGTCTGTGTAGTGTACTGCAGTTTTATTTTCAATCGCTTCTTGAATTTTACCGTCTTTTTTGATTTTTAATTTAACATCAAAAATAGATTTTCCGATAAACTGCTCAAGCCTCTTTGAAAATTCATTTTTAAGATAAGTTCTTAAAGAATAAAAAACTCCGTCCTTATCAAGCTGTTTTTGAACAATACAACTGTATAGGTAACCAAATTCGCCATGCAGTGATGACACAATAGTTTCAAGCACGTTTGATAGAGGGCGTGAAGAGTTCATCATATCCCAAACATGTTCAAGAGTGAGCAAAGTCTGGTTCGCCTTGTGAAGCTCTTCCGTACGTTGAGCAATTTCACGCTCAAGAGCTTGGTTTCTTTGATACACTTCAAGATAATCTCTTTTGTGTTCGTAAATCTGGCTCTCAACGCGCTTAAGATTTTCGTTTGATGCTTTTATCCAGTCAAAAAATCCCATGTGAGTTATTATACAACTTTATTTACATGTTTTACAATACCACGTTTTTATGATGTGTAATCAGCACACTTAACAATGCTTAATCAAACATCTTTAACCCAGTACTTATCAAGCCACTTAACAGGTTTGATGTATCTGAAACCAAACTTGCCAAAGTAGCCTTTATACGCTTGTTTTGGATTTGGTTTGCCGTGGAAGATAACAATTTTTGCCTCCTGCGGGTCGCGCGCAACTTTAAAATAACACACAGGAAACTTATAAAGGCAGCACCTTTTAAAACTTACACACCAGTCGGAATTCCAGTATTTAAGCACACCTTTTTCAAACATTTCATAAGTTAAAAATGCCTGTTCGTTCTTAAAGTGTTTCCTTATAGCCGTTCCAAGACCATAAAAATGCTCCAACACCTCGGGGTGTTTTCCTATCTCAAAACGAAAAACAGAGGAGTTACCTATAATATCGTCAGGGAAATCCCAATCTTTAATGATTAAAAACTCGCCCTCTTCTTCAAAAAACGGGTCAAGGCTCTGTCTTATTATGATATCTAAATCCAAAAACAAAGCAGTACCTTTTAGGTCATAGAGTTCTTTATTAAATACAGTAAGCTTTTTCCACATTCTATCGGGGATACCGTCCTCTTTTAGAGGAGGAATAGGGAAAGTTTCAATTTTTGGATTAATACCTTGCGGGTTATCCGTAAAACATACAAAACGATGAGGTATGGTGATGTTTTTTTCAACCATTTCATAAAGGCGATTTACATAGCCTGCGTCGAACTTTTCGCCCCATTTCATACATATTATATTTTTATCCATTTTAACTCTCCGATAATATCTTCGCATAAATGCAGGCGGCGTTATTAGCGTCGCCTGCGTATTTTACAAATAAAACCTAAATTTCTTCCTCAATGTCACCCATTGACTCAAGCTGTTTCTTTTTAAGATTGTGCACAACAGCGTCAACAAGTAACTCATAAGATTTTGCATCTTTAATCTTAGCGGAAAATTCTTTAACAAGAGTTTCTCTCACCATTTTTTCAAGATTATCATTATCAAACTCGGGAGACTTTTGCTCGTCAGGGATAAGATAATCAATATATTTTGAGCCTATTTTATAGTCTTGAAGACTTTTGAACATAAACCATTTAAGCTTGGGGCTTATGTTAGCAAGTTTTCTGACTATTTTGAAATTTTTAAAATTCATCCTAACCTCAGATGTTGTGCTTTCTCTTCTTTTAAGTGCCCTAAATAAAAAAAGTGACAATTTTTTGTGTTTTATTAACAAAAATTTACTTAATTGTATAACATTTTAGCACGTTTGAAAAGTTATATATTTTTGTAAATTTTCTTTACGAATAAACAAAAATCATTAAAGTTTTAAGGTCAGAATTACGATGTCAATTGTACAAGGATAGACTCTTGAAATAAGGAGACAAAAGGCGATATGTCCACAAACTTTAATGTAAAATCTTTCGGCTTAAATGTTATACCCGACTTAAGACAAGGCAAACAAGCGGCACATACCGTTGAAAAAGCCATAGGGGACATGTGGGAGCCTGTGCTTGATTATCTTGCGACAAATGACAATGTGTTTAGCGGAGAGGTTGCTCAAGAAATTAATAAAATTAATCTGCAAACAATGCAATTAGGTACGATTGTAAACGGCGACAGGGAAGTAAGAAACCTCGACACAAATATGTAGAAGTGCTAGATAATTTCCGTTCTTTCTACCAAGCTGCAACCGTCTTTGGAAAATATTGAAACAACATTTTTACCATTATTTTTTGAATGGTAAAGTGCTGTATCTGCTGAATTTATAAGTGTTTTAGGGTCAATACCGTCATAGGGGTACTGTGCAACGCCTATACTTGTAGTAGGTGAAATTGTAGTAACCTCATTTGCAGCAACCGTGATTTTTGAAATATTTTTTCTTAAGCGCTCTGCGATTATGACCGCATCTTCTTTATTTGTTTCCGGCAATATCACAACAAACTCTTCACCGCCATAACGGGCAGGAATGTCAATTTTCCTTACGGTTTCAGATATTACTCTTGATAATTCTCTTAAAATCTGGTCGCCTATTAAGTGTCCATAGGTGTCATTTACATTTTTAAAATTATCTATATCAAGCATAAGCAGCGACATATCACGCTTATAGCGAGCACAGCGGCGAATTTCATTTTCAAGAAGAGTATAGAAATGCCTGTAGATGTAGAGTTTTGTAAGGCCGTCTTTTGTGGCAAGCTCGTACAATTTTGCGTTATCAATTGCAATAGCAGCCTGATTTGCAAGAGATGTCATAAACTCTAAATCCTTTTGATTAAAGAGGTTTCCGTGTTTTTTGTTTGTAATATTTATAACACCTATTGCTTCACCCTTTGCAATAAGAGGGACACAAAGAAGCGAGTGAGTGTTTGTCAAAATATCTTTTACGATAAAACGAGGGTCAGATGAGCCCAAGTTTGTAATGATAGGCTTTCTTTCCAAAAATACCGTGCCCGCAACACCTTCGCCGGCTTTTATTTTGGAACATTGAATTATACCGTTGTTAATCCCTTCTTCAACTTTTTTATCCTGCAAACCATAGACCACCCTAACCTGAAGAGAGTTTTGAGAATAGTCATAGAGCATAAGAGAACCCTTTTCAGCATCAAGAGTATCAATAGCTTTTGATAAAATCACTTGCAATAAGCGCTTTAAGTCATCAATAAAGTTAACTGCCTGCGAGATATTGTACAAAATTGAAATATTGTACAATGACTTTTGCAGCTGGGCTATTTCATGTTCTTTCTTTAAATCGTTTAAATACTTACCTATTATCGGCTCAACATAGTCAAAAACCATATTAAGTATTTCACGCTGATTATTATCAAGCGCTCTAAAAGTTTCACTTGTGCCTATAAAACAAAAACAAACAGGTACACCGTTTGAGAAAAATGCTCTTAGATATTTTGTCTTTAGTTTTTCAAGACCGTTTTTCTCCCAAAAAGAGCCAAAAAGCACATCGCCGTGCTCATTTTGAGCATCAATTATCTTGCTTTCGTTAATTGCACTTAAAAACGCCTCATTGTCTTGTTCGGATTCAAAACACTCATCAGCTCGGACATTTTGCATGCTGACGACACTCTTAAACACCTGCCCGTCAAGCACGTAAAAAGAAACATTTTCGTTATGAATAAGATTTACAACATAATCAGACAATTTTTTCAACAAATCATTAACACCTACTGCCTGATTTGCAATTGTACTGATATCAAACATCCTGTTAAGATGAACTACATTACTCTCTATATTTGAAAACTCTTCTTGATTTGACATGTTGCCCAAACTCACTCTTCGGTAATATTATAAGATAATATGTGGTAAAATACAATTTTAGAGAATACTAAAATACATAATTCGGAGGAGATATTGAGCGATATTTGTAAAAACTGGACACAATGGCTTAAACAGACACGCTTCTCACATATGAGCGAAGTTCAAATACAACAAACTTTTAACTGGCTTTTTGCGATAAGGAATATAGTTATAGAAAAAGCAAACATAAAAGCCGGCGATAAAATCATTGATATAGGCTGCGGCACAGGACTTTTAAGCTTTGGAGTACTTGAAAAATTCCAAGACAGTGTTGAACTTATTTTCTCCGACAAATTTGAAGACTGTCTTTTAGAGTGCAAAAAACTCCTTGAGGAGTCAAATATTAAACACAATGTAACTTTTCTTCAAAGCGACTGTCTTGATATTCAGCTGCCCGATTATAGTGTAGATAAAGCTCTTACCCGTTCTGTTTTAGTGCACATTACAGATAAGCAAAGAGCAATAAATGAAATTTATAGGATACTAAAAAGAGGCGGTACGTACTGCGCTTTTGAACCCATTATAAAATCAAACACAAGATACCACGAGCTTACCGCTCCTGATGAAATAACCGACTGGAGGGCATTTAAGGAGGCAGAGGATGACTTTATGTCAGACCCAAATGACCCTCTGACAAACTTTGATGCCCAATCTATAGCACAAAACCTTGATTTAGCGGGCTTTTCAGATGGCGATATTGATGTTCAGGACACTCCATCCAGCTACGTTGCAACAAAAGAAGCTATTAAACAATGGTTCGACAGTGCACCGAGTCCCGACAGACCGACAACAAAAGAAAGGTTCCTTAAATATTTTGATGAAGATAAGGTTAATAACTACATTTTTGAAGTGCAAAACGCACTTCACAACAAAATGATTAGCGTAAATTCAAAGACTATTTTTATAAGAGCAACAAAATGAAAAGACAAAGAAAATGCCAAGGGTGCAAAAAAACGCTCGATGCTGATTTGATGCACAAAATTACCCTTGAAAGTAAAAGCGGAAAGATATTTTTAAATCCGAGCTCAAAAATTCTGGGCAGAAGTGCTTATGTGTGCAAGAACAAAGAATGCATAAAAGCCCTTCTTAAGAAAAGAACTCTTAAAAATGCTCTTAAAACAACTGAGACAAAAGAAATAGAAGAACTATTGCAAAATCTCATTGTTGAGAGTTAAGAGCACATCTTGAGGATAAACCTCATTTATTACTTCATTTGTTGCGCCTACTACGCAGAACTCTACAGGCGTATTTTCTTCAAGTCCTAGGTCTTTGTAGGATATTTTAAGCTCAATTACTTCTTTATAAGCATACTCGTCATGTTTCATAAGAACCATTTTCCATAACCCCCCGGGCATTGATACACTCAATATAGGAGGCAGGAGGTCTTTTTTGTTAAAAGAAAACATAACCTCATGAGAGAAACTGTTTTTAAGTGTCGGGTAGATATTATTTGTCCTTGAGATTATTCTCACGGGAGACAAAGAGGCCTGAATTGCACTTCTTAAATAAATATGAATCTGATTTTTTAGGAAGTGATTACTCTTTGATACCGTCTGTTGATTTATTTCAAACTTAAAATAAAGGTTTTCACTATCACAACCGTAATATATGCCCCTTACGGCTTTCATTTTTGAAAATGTGGGTGAATCGGGTAAAAATATGTAGCCGGCATTTTCCCACTCATCAAACATTTCATCTTGCGTGCCGTCAATAACGGGGCTAATGTGCCCAATAGCCTGCCTTATAGGCTTTCCGACCATAGAAATTAGAGGGATATTTAAGTAATCGGGAATTTGTGCATAAAAAATTCTATAGACATTTCTCAAGCGTTCTCTAAAAAGATAGTCAAAAATAATATCGCTGCCTGATTCGTTTGGCTCGCCATACCACCAGAACCAGTCAGAACCTTCGGCAACAAATATTTCTTCCCTTGCCTCATAAATTGCCTTGTTGGCCTTTGCTTTGTCAATATTTGTTTTGGCTTTACTCAAAAGCTCTTTTGACATTTTTTCAAAATCTTGTTTTGTCTGGTTAAGATAGCGCCAAGCAACATTTTTTGTAGGCTCACCTATCCAGAGTTCAAAATTTCTGTTAATCCAAGAACCTGAGGCAATTTTGTTAAGCTCTTCAGGAGTTGATTTGTCAATAAAATCACTTACAAGAGTAGTGCTTAAAGTGTCATCCTGCTCAATAAGCCTATAAAGCGTGTTCAGGAATTCTTCGCCGTCATTTTGATAGCTTTCCCAGCAATTTTCTCCATCCATTGCAATGGTTAAGAGATGATTTTCTTTAGGTGAATTTTGAAGTTTATTTTGTATGGTTTTAATCTTTTCATACAAATCATTTGCCGCAACTTCACTATCATAGCTGCCATAGCCAAAACCGACTAAATTTGCAAAAAATGAATCTGCAAAGATTAAATTTGTCTTATTTTTATCTTTTTTAAGAGCATAATTAACACAAAGCGCAAAGGGGTCTTCAAGATTTCCTTCAAAATCTCTTGCAAATTCTCTGCCTATACTGTTGGATAAAATTCCCTCATCAAGAACCGTCCAATCAATATTAAAGTATGAGAGAAGATTAAGTGTCTTTTTACTAACGCATTGCTCAGAAAGCCACAAACCCCTTGGGCGCTTGCCAAAAAGCTTTTCGAACTTATCCAACGCTCTTGCCACCTGCTCTTTGGCATCTTTAATACCACCCTCAAGAGTTTCCGGCAGATTTTCACAGTACGGGTAGTTATTTTCATGCATGTTTATTAAAAGCGGCAAAATCGGATGATAATAAGGGTTAGTAGATATTTCAATTCTGCCTTCGTCTTGATATTTTTTGTACGTAGGCAAAATGTCTTTAATTATTTGCAGCTGAATTTCGTATATTTTTTGCCTGTCCTCGAGTGTAAAATCTTTTTCCTTGTCTAAAAGATAATCCAGACCCTCATAGCGGTATCTGAACCTTTTATCTATCCAGCAAAGAGTAAAATTGGCCATAATATCGGCATAGTCCTGCTCGCTAAAACTGTCTATAAGAGAAGTTTTAGAATCACAATGCACCCTTATGTCATTTAGATGAGCGTAATGGGGACGAGAAAGAAGCATATTTGAATAATTTACATCAAAGAAATTTTCTAAAATAAAAAGTTTGTCGTCACGGTCTAAATCTTTTGTATCACATAAAAGGAGTTTCAAGTGGATATCTTTTGCGCCGTTTATATATTTTTCAATTGAATCAATCAAAACGGGGGATATGTCAAAGTTAAGCTTAATATTTTTGAAATCTTCAAGCCTTATGAGCATATCAAGATAGTCTTTTGTAGCATGCAGACGCACCCAGGGCATTAGAAAATCACCGTTTGAATTTTCCTGATAAGATGGTTGATGAAAGTGCCAAATAAAGGCTATATTAAGCTTTTTAGTCATAAAAAATCACTCTTAAAATAAACCGTAACATCCATTTATTATACTAACTAAAAAGCCCATCGTTAATGGGCTTTTTAGTTGATTTATTTGTATTTAACAAATATTATCTTTCGGGGTTTGATTTTGTTGCTATATCATAAATTTCTTTTATCGCAAATCCGCCTGCAACAACAGCAGTAAGCACGGTAGCAGCAAGTTTAACACCTTTTGCACCCTTGTGTTCTTTGGCAAATTTTACAATACCGTCTTTTGCACCTTTAAGAGTGTCAACAACTTTTGTTTTCGCACCCTTAAGAGTGTCAAGTGCCCTTGCGCCGAACTTTTTATTTGTTTCTACTGTTTGCTCAACAGTTTGTTCAATTTGCTCCGCCTTAGGAGCTTTTTTAAAGTGGGCTTTTATGCCTCTAAAGAAATTGGGAACAGTTTCTTTAAAGAATTTAGGTAATGTTTCTTTAAAGAAAGTAGCCACCTTTGAACCAATTGTCTTGAGAGCTTTTGGAAGAGCTATTTTTGCTTTCTTAGCACCTTCTTGAGCTGCTTCGGTTGTGGGGGCAGCATTACCAAAAGAAACAGAGTTTCTTGGAACTTGTGGTCTGTTTAGTGAAGAACCTGCATTAATTGCACCGATATTCATTATATTTCCCTTTCAATTATTACTTTCAAATAAACCTATATAGTGTCACCTATACCTAAAGCACCGGCAACTCTTGCCAAGTCTCTAAAGGTATCTTTAAGGGTTGCTTCTCTTTGTGTTTCATCAGCTATGTCGCCAACTTCACGACCTGCAAGAGTTGCAGCACCAACTGCTATAGCAGTATCTGCAACGTCCCCGCCTGTTTTAATACCTATTTTACCAAGACCGTTCATGACAGAGTCGGCATTTTTACCAAAAAGTTTTGACACGCCTCTCCTGAGTATTGTACCGTCGCCTCTGCCAGACAATTTTGCGGTATTTTCCGTCATATCTTTAGCCACATTGGAAAGTGCCTCGTTTTGAACTTTAGCACCTATATTACCTATTCTGCCGGCAATATTTGAAGTCGCAGCAGCTATTCCGTTTCTTAACTTCGGAGCAACCCTTCTAAAAGATAAAGCTGCAGCAGAAAAGCCTGCAACGGAAGCAAGTGAATTCACCAATTTTCTGCCTGCTTCAGTCTTTTTTAACTTTCCGTCTAAAACATCAGCAACGACATCAGGATTAAAGTCTTTATCAATATCAAAATCGCCCCTCTCAAGAGCTTCGGCACGAGCTTCCAAAACCTCTGGAGTAAGTCTTGCTGATGAAAAATTAACACCTGTAACATTTTGTATTTGCATATTTTATGCTCCTAACCTTGCACCCATGGAAAGTCTGTAAAGAATTTTTTTTGCCTTATTACAGATATTTATTTAAAAATTTTTACAAAACTTAACACCTGACAACAAAGCATTTTTTAAATTATACACTAATTTAAGCTTAAGTAAAATACTTTTTATCCCCCAACTCATCAGGTAAAAATCTCTGATATACATCAGGCGCATCGTGAGTGTATATGTATCCTTCTCCAAAGCCGTATTTTGCGGCGTCTTTGTAGTGGGCATCTCTTAAATGAAGAGGAGGTTTAAAATCCAGACCGTTTTTAATATCAGAGATTGCACTATCTACAGCGCAAATAGCCCGATTAGATTTTTTTGCACGCGCAACAAATTCTGTTGCCTGAGCAAGTGCAATTCTGCCCTCAGGCATACCAAGGTGCTCAACTGCCCTCAGCGCTGCTTCCGCCACAAGCAGAGCTCTAAAATCGGCATTGCCAACATCTTCTGACGCTACAACGAGTAATCTTCTTGCGATAAATCTCGGGTCTTCACCGGATACGAGCATTTTTGCAAGGTAATAAATTGCAGCGTCAGCATCAGAACCCCGAAGTGATTTTTGATAAGCGCTTGCAAGGTCATAGTGCTCATCTATGCCGTATTTTGCAGTCCTTTTTTGTAAAAGATTTTCTATCAAATCCTTACCCACTTCGCCTTTTGCAGCAAAGTAAGAATTTTCAACCGTATTGAGGGCAAATCTTGCATCTCCTCTTGCAAGTTTGACAATGGTTTCAACTGCTTCATCAGTTATTTTAACATTTTGCGAGGGGTAATTTTTAAATAAATAATCATACCCTTTTTGAACAATTTTTCTAATGCTTAAATCGTCAATAGGGTTTAGGATAATCACCTGAGCGCGCGATAAAAGAGCAGGAATTACTTGAAAAGAGGGGTTTTCCGTAGTTGAGCCCATAAGGTGAAAAGTCCCGTTTTCAATGTGGGGTAAAAGTGCATCCTGTTGAGTTTTTGAGTATCTGTGAATTTCATCTATAAAAACAATTGTTCTTACACCTGAGCGGAGATTTTCTTTTGCAGATGCTACCGCGTCTTTGACATCTTTTACACCTGATGTAACAGCAGATAATTCAATAAAATTTGCATTATGATAATTTGCTATAAGCCTTGCAAGAGTAGTCTTACCGCAGCCCGGAGGCCCCCAGAGAATAAAAGAAAAAAGTCTTTTTGCTTTTATTAAATTATACACGGGCGAATTTTCACTTATAACATTTGTCTGCCCCAGATACTCATCAAGGCTTTTTGGGCGAAGCAGCTGAGCAAGAGGCATTTGTTTATTATTATCTTCTAGCGCGTCAAATAAATTCATAGTATAATTCTATCATGCTAAAAAAGTTTTTTTTAACGGCATTATTAATATTAATTTTTGCGGCAGGAGCTTTATTTTACATTAAAAATAAAGACTCCAGAGAAGAGTTTACCCTCTGGACTATACAGTTAAAACCCGTTGCGACACAGGTAATTGAAGATACAATAAGAGAATTTGAAATAACCCACCCTGAAATTAATGTCATATGGGTTGATATACCTATTTCAGAAGCTCAGAAAAGAACTCTTGCATCAATTTTAGGCGGCAATCCCCCGGATTTAATCAATTTAAACCCTGATTTTTCGGTAATCTTAGCTCAAAGGGGCGCGCTTGACTACTTTAGCGAAGAAGAAGCCAAAAAACTAAGCAAAAGCGCCACGGATATGCTTCGCTATGAGGATAAAATCTTTGCCCTGCCTTTTTATGCGACAAGTTCCGTTACTTTGTATAACACTCAAACATACAACTCTTGCGGATTTAGCGAAGTACCGAAAACCTATGAAGAGCTCTATAATATAGCTCCTCAGTTGAAAAATTGCTCCAATATCTACCCGCTTGCAATTAACCTGAATGAAAACGATTCTCTTGCAAAAATCTTAAACAAATACGGTATAAACACTTTTGAAAGTGAAGAAGAAATACAAAAAGCGATTTTTGTATATGAAATGTTTAATGACATGTACAAAAAAAATCTAATCTCAAAAGACACTCTTAACATAAATCACAGAGAGATGGCGGAAAAATACATGTCAAACAACGCCTCTTTTGTCGTTTTGGGGTCAAATTTTTTAAATATGGTAAAAGAAAATGCGCCCGAAATATACGCTAAATCAGATATCAGCACTCAACTGACATCAAAAGGCGGCAAATACGACATCGCTCTTATGAATTTAATAATACCAAAATACGCTACACATAAAGCCCTAGCGCATGAGTTTGCGGCACTTTTAACAGATAAAAAAGCTCAAATTGAACTTGCAAAATTGACCAATGTTATTCCAATAAATGAAGATGCACTAAATGATGACTACTTTAGTAAATGTGATACGGATATAATAGCTAAAGCCCGCTGCGAGAGCATTAAGCAGCTTTCTAACTCGGGCAACAAAGACTTTGGCTCAAGGAACAAAAAAGAAATTAACGACGCCATAAATAAAACCGCAGAAAAAATTCTTTTAAACAACTCAATTACAAAAGCTCAAATAGAAAAAGAAGTAAGAGCTCTGGCAAAAAGAGTAAATGAACTTAGACAGTAGCGCTTTCGCCTTTTTTTATTTTCTCAAGAGTTTTAGCCGAACTTTCCTGCTCTTTAGAGAGTTCAAGCACAAAATCTATAGCCTCGCTATCACGCCTTATTGCCTCTTTTAATGACATAATCTGAGCATAGCTAAGCTCTTGAACCTTTTTAGGGTCAGCAAATTCAAAAACTCTTTTAAAGTTTTCCTGAGTAGTTTCATCATATCCGGGCAGTTTCATTTTATACGAATACCACTTGTGGAACTGATGAGACATTACATAGATATTTAAAGGTAAATCCCTTAAAACAAACATCTCAGGAGTCTTAAAAGATATTTTTTTATTTAAAACCAAATTAAGATACAGCGCCTCAAGACCGCTCTTTGGAGTGATAAAGCCCTCTTGCTCTTTTACATAAGATAAAATCTTATCCGCATGAGCGATTTTTATAACTCTTGTACCTGATTTTTCAACGTATTCAAGAAGTTTTTCAGGGGTTTTAATGTTCTTTTTAACAATTTTTTTAACAACACTTTTAAGTTTTTGCATTTTTTCTTTTGTTTTTATGTCAAAAGAAACCGTCGCAAAAGAAGTTATATGCGAGCTTGATAAGCCGTTTGAATATGAATACATATTCTTATCAGGCAATTTTGGCGCATTTTTTTCCTGCATTAATAAAATCTGATTTAATAATAATCTTAATAATTTCCTCATAACTATATAAAAACTTTTTTAAGTTAAAAATTGCTACAAAAAAATTTTTTGTGGGAAAATAAAAATCTTGAGAGGTTTTTTATAAGCGAAAGCCGAATCCATCACATGAAAATAAACAGTTTAGACAGAGCAAATTTTAAAGGATACAACAGTACACTAAAAAGAGTGCAAAATACTGTTGCAAATAAATTTGCAAAAATTGACCAAATAGGAGAGGGTACAAACATTGCTCTTGATTTTTTGGGAAAAGCCGTTCTTGTGCCTGCCACAATTATGGTGGCATCAAAAGAACCAAAAGAAAAAAAGGAGTACTCGGCACTTAAAAACCCTATAGCAGCAACTTTTCAGTTAATGATGGAAGCGCCAATTTTAATGTTGGGCTCGAATTTTATAGCAAAACTCGCAAATACGGGCAAACTGGACAGGGAGGGAAGCAATTTTTCATACAATGAAAAATTGTATCGGGATAGGTTTATTGAAAACATAAAATCCGCAGCAAATGGGGATGAAAATTTTAAAAATACCACAAATGAACTTATAGAAAAGCTAAACAAAAAAGGTATGGGTAAAAATCTTAAAGAAAGTTTCCATGAAGCTATCGAAAATAGCTCCATAAGTACGAAAGAAACTCTTAAAAAATCACTAAAAGAATTTGATACAACACACAAAAGACTGTATCACCTGCAAAACAGAGTGTGTTTTGCCGCTGCAATTATACTCACTCCGATTTTATGCAAAGCGGAAGATTATTTCTTTCCAAAAATTATGAATCTCATAAAACATCCCAACGAAAACAAAAAGCCTAAAATGAGAATATCGCTTTATCATTTTAAAGCACAGAGTGCCAAAGGAGGTATAAAATGATAAAACCGATAGAAAAAGGTCTAAATAATTTTGCTCATTCTTCTTTTGTTAAAAGACATATAGATAAATGTATTCAAAACCCCGAATTCTTGACTAAAACCCTCTTGGCTACAAGCGTTTCAAAAGATGTTTTCGCCTATGCACTAAGAGTGCATAATACAATGAAAAACAACGAAATACCTGAAGATAAAAAGTCATTTGTTGCAAAAATGGACGCTACGACAGGCTTTATAACGGCAATAGTACAAATTTCTACAGGTCTTACACTTGCAAATAAAAAAGTCCAAGGAGCAATATGCAAGCGCCTTTTCTCATCTCTGGATAAAAACTCTAAACAATTTAAACAGGCAAGCTCAGGATTTGCAGTTGTTTCGACTCTTGTAGGTGCAACACTTTTAGCCAAAAGAATACTTGTACCTCTAATATCAGCTCCTATTGCAGGATATCTTGAAAACAATCATAAAAACGACACAAAAAAGGCAATTTAGTTATATATTTTGTTTTATTAAAAGTATGACAAGTCCTATTAATAATGCCAATACTCAAATGACTTTTACACCTCCAAAGGTAGGTGTAGTACCAACACCGCCAAAAACCGGAGGTATTACAAAAGACACTCTTGAAATCACAAACGCAAAGCCTCCTGAAGAACTAAAAAATGCAGGTATAAAAAAGAAAAAAAGCCCAATAAACATAGTTAACTATCTGTGGCTCGGAGTAGGGCTTATATCATCTGCTATAGCAGGCAGTGAATTTTTAAAACTCATCAAAAAGCATTAATTTAATTGCAATATTTACTATCCGCCCATATAATATTTTTATAGTATTACAAAAGGTGGATTTATGAAAATAAAGCAAGGTTTTACACTGGCAGAGGTCTTAATCACGCTAACCATAATTGGCGTTGTTGCAGCTATTACCGTGCCATCTCTTATGATGAATGTTGATTTAGACAGAAAACAGGCTGAAACGGGCGTTAAAAAAGTCTATACTGCCGTAAATGATGCCACAAGGCAAATTGTTATGATGGAAACAACTTCGCACAGCATGGGACAAGTTAACTGTGCTGACAGTGACTGTGTCAGAGATTTGTATGCAAAATACTTGCAATTTATAAAAACATGTTCCTCAGGGGCACAAACTGATTGCCTTGAAGGTGCTCCGGCCACATCAAGCGACACAACAAGTTTCTACTCGACTGCAGCATACGCGGCAGACCCGCAACAATCGGGAGGAAGTGTAGATTTCACCGGTAAATCGCTTGCAGTACTTGCCGATGGAACACTTATGGGCTTTAAATACGACAACACTTGCTCAATGGTAACAAAAGCAGTAATTAACTACGAAGAAGAAATGACTGATGTGTCAGGTGCTTGTGTTGAAGTCGCAATTGATGTAAACGGCCCTAAAAAACCAAACAAAACCGCACGCGACAGATTTCAATTCCCTGTGGGGAAATTGGGCGTTAAAATGATGCCTAAAAATTCTACAAGCTCAACAACTCCCTAAAAAATACTTACAAAAAACAGGGGTCAATTTTGACCCCTGTTTTTATTTACTTTCTATGACATAGGTTTCATAGATTCTTTATATATCGTTTTAACCCTTTCTTTTGTAGCCTCATTTGGAGCTATCGCAAGCAGACCGTCAAGCGATGGGGTTGTAAAGGCAAGATCTGTAAGCTTATCTACATCAGAGTCGCAATATCCCATATCTCCAAGTTTTTCTTTAACGCCTATTTCAAAGAGCCATTTTTCCACACCAAGTGCCGCTTTTTGTGCATCGTTAGCATCTGCTTTTAAGTCAGGAACAATAGGTTCTAAAATATCAGCCAATGTCGCAGCTTTATCAGGGTAAATTGTTTTAATCACTGCAGGCAGTAATATTGCAAGTCCAAGACCATGAGAGAGGTCATGTTTTAGCGCACTTAGCGGGTGTTCAAGTGCGTGAGTGTAGTGCAAAAGACCATTATCAAAGCATATACCGCCCAACAATGCCGCATACATTAAGAAATATCTTGCTTCCATATCATCAGGATTTTTAAGGGCAAGAGGAAGATATTTTGCAACAAGTCTTATTGTTTCTTTTGCAAGAGAAATTGAATATGGAGAGGCAACTTTGCTTGTTGCAGCCTCTACAACGTGATTTATGGCATCAATTGAAGTATACATAGTTTGCTTAGGGCTTAATTTCACACAAACCATAGGGTCATCTATCGAATATGACGGATAAATGCAATCGTATGCAATAGCAGGCTTAAAGTCTTTTTTAACAACCGTTGCTACAGCAAAGCGGTTTGCTTCAGTTCCCGTACCGTGGGTTAAATTAACTGCCACAACAGGCACTGCGCTATCGGGTGCAAATTTATATTCATAAAGTTCATCCGCTGTTTTATCCTGATATTTTTTATCCATTAAAACAGCAACACTTTTACCCGTATCAATAGGAGAACCGCCGCCTATTGCGATTACTGCTTTTGCACCAAAATCCAGTGCAATTTTTTTTGCTTCATCTATACCATCAGTTGTCGGGTTTGGAGTGACTTTATCATAGTTAACATACCCTATAGAATTTTCATTTAATGATTTTTCTATAACATCCCAAGCACCTGTTGCTTTATAAGCATTTTTGCCCGAGATAACAATAACCTTATCCACACCTTTTGTTTTTAAATCCTTTAGTATGTCGTCAATTTTGCGCATAGCGCCAACGCCAAAGTACACCTTAGCGCGCGAGATAATTTCTTTTACCTCGTTAATGTTAATGTCTTTTTCCCACATAAATAACTCCTTTTTGTAAAATATTTACAAGACAAGTATAGCATTTTTTTAAACTTTTGTAACAAAAATTTTATCGGCATTAATTTTCGTGTATAAAAAAATTATTCACGAGAGTATAAGTAACATAAATATTTTTAGGAAGTTGAAATGAGAATACCAAGCATTAACATTGTCCGAAACTCTTCGGCCTTTTCGGGTAACAACAAGAATGAGAAGCTCAAACCCCAGACTATACCAAGCTTTAGATATAATCCGTTAATAAGCAGCGAACAGGCATTTTTTGATGACCTTGAAAAAAGAGCTCTGGACTGTAAAGAAAAGATTGCAGGACAAGAAAACCCTTACCAAAATGACCTAATATTGCAAAATCTAGAAAGAATAAGGCGCGAACAAGCTATTGACCCTTTTGCCGCAAGAGTTTTTAACTTAAGAAGAAGTCAAGCAAAAACTCTGGATATGGAAAAAATCAGGTCTATAATTCTTCCTCCTGTTTTGTCAACGCAAATGCACTCATTTGAAGATTCCGATAAAAAATATATACTGGACAAATATCAAAAAGAAGCTATTGACGCTTTTGTATCAGGCAAAAATACCATAGTTACTGCACCAACAGGTACGGGCAAAACACTTATTGCAGAATACGGCATAGAAGACGCGCTGAAAAAGGGCGAGCGAATAATATACCTTTCTCCGCTTAAAGCGCTTAGTAATGAAAAATTTATTAAATTTTCCGAATTATTTGGTAAATACGACTCAGAGGGAAGATTTTTGGACTCTGATAACGTAGGGATAATAACGGGAGATGTCACAATCAACCCTAATGCCAGATTGCTTGTTATGACAACAGAAATTTATCGCAACATGGTTAATATGTCCGACCCGGAGGGAACTGCTGAAATATTTAGAGATTTTTCTGGTGTTATTTATGATGAATTTCACTACCTCAAAGACCCTGACAGAGGAACTGTCTGGGAAGAATCAGTAATGCAAACTCCAAAACATATGCGCCAGATGATGTTATCGGCTACCGCTTCTAACGCGTCTGAAATATCAAAATGGCTTGATAAAGTAAGCCCCAATAACGGCACAAAGCTTGTCGATGTACCCGAAGATGAAAGATACGTACCTCTTAAAGAATATGTATTTGGCTACAGACCTAATCATGGATACACCATAGAGCCTCTTTACTCAAGAAAAATTGACCTCAATTACCTGCAAGATTTAAAAGGTGATAGAGTAAAAGAAACAATAGGAGAGCTTGAAAGACTTTATGAGGGACAAAATTATATTGATATTTTAAAACAATACTCTGATGAAAAAGGCATAATTGATGCGGACGAATTTTCTAATGCTTTGACTTCACAAAAAGGAGTAAAGCATGAAAAAGCTCAGCAAATTGCCTATGTTCTCTCAAATCCGGAAAAAAGGCAAAGAAGAGATGTTAAACTCAACTACGCACCGAAAAACCCGCCAATCCCTCCGCTTGTCAAACTGCTTAATGATAAAGATAAAACCCCGGCACTTTTTTTCTTGTTTTCTAAAAAGAAATGCAAAAAAGCACTGGACGAAACATCATCCAAACTTGGAACACTACTTACTCCCGAACAGTCAAAAAGAGTGCTCGACATAGTACAAGAGGCAAACCAAAAAGATATTTATCTTGGAGATGATTTTGAAAGCGAATACCTGCCAAAACTTTTAATGGGTTATGCGGTACACCATGCCGGTATGCTGCCAGCGTACAAAAGTCTTGTGGAAAAACTCTCAAGAGAAGGGCTCGTAAAGGCTTGTTTTGCAACAGAAACACTGCTTGCGGGAATTAACATGCCTTTCAAAACAACCGTTATAACTTCTATTGAAAAATTTGACGGAAGAAAAATGATTGAAATTCCTCCCACAACATATAAACAAGGCTCGGGAAGAGCAGGAAGAAGGGGGATAGACGATTTGGGCAATGTAATTGTATGTCCAAGGTCTGATAGAGAACTTAGCAAATTTAAAACAGTAATTGAATCTGACGATACAAAAATTTCAAGCTCGTTTAATCTGTCGTATGCTACTCTTGTACAGGATACAACATTAAACAATCTTGATGAATTCTTAAAAGACAGCTTCTTTGCATATCAGGCAGGCTCAACTCAAAAAATTAAAAAAGAAGCGAGAAGGAAAGTTTCTTATCTCAAAGATAAAGGCTATATGTACTATGAAAACGGTAAAAACTATCTTACTAAAAAGGGTGAGATGGCAAAAACCGTATATGGAATAAATCAGATATTATTCTGCGAATTATTGTCAAACCCTCAGTACACCCAAGACCTCACACCCGAAGAACTTGCGGCCCTTATGGTAATGTTTGCCGATGTTAAAGATGATAAACCGAGAGATACATTTGAAGACGATTTAGCGGATGTAGCTCAAAAGTTGAGTCCTGCAATAGATTTAGCCAAACAAATAAGAAAAGAACAATCCGAAAAGAAAATCGATGAAGAAATAAAGATGAGCACAAATCTTGTACCCGCTATTTTAAGTTTTGCATACACACCAAATGATAACGATGAAATATGCCTTCAACAGTGGCAGGAAATATTTAGCGATTTAAAATCAAAATACATAATAATGCATGAAGGCGACCTTATGAGGGTATTTAACGGCACAATCGACCTGTTAAGAACAGTAGCTGAAGTCACCGACGACCCGACACTGGAGAGAAAGGCAAATGAAGCCATTAAATGCTTGAAAAAACCACCAATAACAGACATTTTAAAATACGAATTGGATGTATAAGAGAAAAAACTCCCGATTTCTCGGGAGTTTTTATTTAAACTTAAGCTATAACAGGAGCAACAAAAGTCCTTGTTGCAAGTTCTCTATCAAGGAGCAAAAGTGCTCTCGGGTCATTTTGAGCAAGTTTTAAATTGCCTAAAACATTTGAAACATTTGCTTCTTCTTCAACCTGTTCTTTTATGTACCATTGAAGAAGAGAAATTGCGGCTCTGTCTTTAACTTCTTCAGCTACTGAAGTTAGTTCATTAATCAGGCTTGTTACATATTCTTCATGTTCTAAAACTTTTTCAAATACGTTTAGAGGTGAATTCCAGCTATCCTCGGGCTTATCTACGCTCATTAGAGTAACCTTGCCGCCGCGCTCTAAAACGTAATTGTACATGCCCATAGCATGAGCCAGCTCTTCTTGTACTTGAACTGCCATCCAGTTAGCAAACCCGTCAAGATTCATATCTTTAAAATAAGTCTGCATAGCAAGGTACAAATAAGCACTGTAGAGCTCTTTGTTTATTTGCACGCAAAAAGCATGTTCCAACTTTTCATTAATCATTTTTCATCCTCCAAAATAATTTTTGCAATTAGTATTTTAGCACAAATTTTAAATGATACCTTAGCATAAAAACCATAAACATTGCAAAATAAGACTATCAAAGCTATATTAATACAAAAGACCATTTTGAAAGACACGCAAAATGTTTGAAACACTCGATGAAGCAAGGGAAGCTTGCAAAAACTGTACAAAGTGCAAACTGTATAAAACAAGGACAAACACGGTCTTTGGAGAGGGCGTTGTAAACAATAAAATAATTCTTATAGGAGAGGCTCCGGGATTTTGGGAAGATAAACAGGGCAAACCTTTTGTAGGCAAAGCAGGAATACTTTTGGATAAAATACTTGCCAGTGTTGGTTTTTCGCGTGATAAAAATATTTACATCTGTAATACCATAAAATGCCGACCACCAGAAAACCGTGACCCAGAGGAGGATGAAAAAGAGGCTTGCAGAGAGTATTTAGATACTCAAATTAATATCATGCGCCCAAAAATCATTCTCATTTGCGGCAGAGTGGCACTTGAGAGTATGTTTAACAAAAAAATGAGTATAACCCGCGTTCGCGGTCAGTGGTTTGACGGCCCGTACGGGTCAAAGATGATGCCGATTTTTCACCCGTCATATCTTCTAAGAAATGACTCAAGAGAAAAAGGCAGCCCAAAGTGGCTTATGTGGCAAGATATTAAAGAAGTAAAAAGGCTTTACGACACGCTTTAAAATAAAATCACAACCGCTGCGCCAAAAACCATAATAGACGCCCCAATGAGCTTTTTTAGAATATTTTTTTCCTTAAAATATTTCCAGCCTAAAACCACACTTACAAGAGATGAAAGTTGAAAAAGCGCAAGCGCATATGAGACATTTATGTGCTCAAAAACGATATTTGTTGAAAACTGCATCAAAAACATTGAAAAACTCAAAAGCAAAAAGTAAAGCGGGTATCTTTTTGTGCTCAGATAAAACTCTTCCTTGATTTTATTTTTAGTAAAAAGCATTAACACAAAAGAAAAAACAGCACTTGAAACACACCAGAGAATAAAAGACACCAAAACATCAGACATTACAATTATCTTTTTTATAAAAACAGCCTCAAGAGCGGTTAAAATAAGGGCAAAAATCCTGTATCTTATGTCTTTTCTAAGAAAAATTCTAAAACTAAAACCCCCTGATACACTGTCAAAAACAAAATAAGAGCCCAAAGCTATTAAAAATATGCCAAAAAGCCCCGCTAGGGAAGGTATTTCATGTAATATAAAAAATGCAAAAACTATACTTACGACAGACTTGTAGGAATTTATAGGCCCAAGGACAGAAAGCTCGCCGTATTTTATGGCTTCCGTTAAAAACCAATTGCCTAAAGCACCTATTAACCCTGAAATTAAAACGTATTTCCAAAAAACAGGCTCAAAGGCAGACCAGTCAACAAAAATAGCAGGGAATATTACAAAAATGCTAAGTAAAAAATAAGAAAAGAAACTTATCCACAAAGGCTTAAAACCCCTTAAAGAAAGCTTCTTTTGAACTACATTAGAGTATGGGTTTGATAAAATTCTTACAACAAGCGCCAATATTCCTGTCATTTTTTTATTGTAAGGCAAAAATAATCATTTTATAATTAAACTATGCAGCTCAATTTATCTTTTAGAGAAAATATTAAAATTCCAAAACCGCCCGCGCCAAAAAAGCCCAAAGGCAAGGTGGTTGATATTATGCCGAGTGACTTTTGTGTTGTTGATATTGAGACAACAGGCTTTAGCATGGGCTATGATGAGATTATAGAAATCAGCGCCATAAGAGTAAGAGGACTCAAAAGAGTGGCTGATTTTTCCATGCTTATTAAACCAAAACGCGCCCCAAACAGCTTTATTGTAAATTTAACAGGCATTAGCCCAAGCATGCTAAACAATCAACCCGACATAAAAACAGTGCTCAAAAGCTTTAGAGAATTTGTACAAAATGACATTATTGTCGGGCACAACGTGAAGTTTGATGCGAATTTTTTACACAGAGAGATGAAAACAAACTTTGATGAAAATCTCTCAAACGACCTTGTAGACACAGTTACACTGGCTAAGAGAACATACAAACTTGAAAGCTATAAGCTCTCAAACATTGCAAAACACTTGAATATCGATACAAAAGGCGCTCACAGAGGACTAAAAGACTGCGAGATGACATATCTTATATATTTGGATATGAAAAACAGGGTTTAATTTTTTTGTTCTTGTTTTAACTTTTCTTCAAGAGCTTTTTGTTCTTCTTTAAGTCTTTTTTGTTTGGCTTTTTCAATACTCTTGAGGGCTTTTTGCTCTTGTTTAAGCTCTTTTTCTTTTAGTTTTTCCTGCTTTTTGTAGTAAGCCTTTTGATATTTTTCGTATTTCTTTTTTCTTTTTTCTTCAAGTTTAGAAAATTTCTTCTGATGAGAGATTAATTTTTCGGGGTTTTCTTTTCTTTCTTCAAGTATATCCTCATAATAGCTCATAAATACGGCAAAACTCTCTGTGTCATAGCCCTCTTCAATATATTTAGGATAGGTGTGGGCTATGTAGTCATAGACATAGACGGTTCTTTTTTCTCCCGACGGATGGGTGGAAAAAAGTCTAAATAGGCCTCATCGTTGATTTTTTCTAAAACAGATACCATTGCAAGGGGGTTATAACCTGCCCCCACAAGCAAATCCACCGCCGTAGCGTCAGCCTCGTATTCTTCTGACCTTGACCACTTTCTAAAAGAAAGTTTATACAAAAGTGCCGCAGGCAAAGCGACAATGGGGACTTCTCTAGCGACATTTAATGAAATATTTGCAATGTTATTTACAACATTTATTTTGACCACATGAGAATTTACAATATGGCCCAATTCATGAGCTATAATGCCCGCAAGCTCTTCATCGTTGTCACACAATCTTACAAGGGCGCTATAGACGACAATGTCTTTATACAAATTAGCATAAGCGTTTACTTTGCTTGTTTTTTTCAGTTTAAATCTTACATTTGCCTCAATTTTATTCTTCTCAAGCAGCCTTTTGCCGATTTTGTTAATGCGCCCTGTCATAGTTTCGGGGTAGGTTTTTGATACTTTTGCTTTTTTAACAGGTGAAGTACTTGCCCCATAGGCGCACGGAGAGAGGAGAATTGAGAAAATAACCAAAAGAGAGAAGAGCTTTTTCATACCACCTGCAAAAAATATTGTCAGGTTTAATTTTAACATTGTTGAGGGTTTTGCTCAAGGAGTTTATTCAAAGTCAAATTTAGAACAGATTGAAAAATGATTAAAAGTTATTTATAATATAAGCACAGGGTGATAGTTTAGCAGACTATCAAGAACTCTGTAGAGGTCTAACGGTTCTTATCTTTTAAGGTGAGAACCGTTTTTAATATGGACAAAATCAAAAAGATTAAAAATAAACTCAAATTGAAATCGCTCATATCGCCCCTTTCTAGTCGGAAACCAACCCGAGGTCTACAGTATAATTGGTGGTCAGTTTCCTATAAAAAAGAGCTCTTCTTTACCCTGTGCACAATTTACAATGTTCAAATTGATTGGTATGAAATATTATAGCAGTTTTTACACTTTTTTATAACAAAAAGACCCCTTGATAGGAGTCTTTTTATGGGGCGGATGGCGGGAATATGCTGCAACCTCTCGCACTAATAATTGCACAAGAAATGAAAAACATATCCATAGAA
>CALUYW010000003.1 GCA_944325105.1 Candidatus Gastranaerophilales bacterium
CTCCTTTGAACAAGGTATGGGAGGTAACGGCTCAAGTGGTTATTTGAGGATAAGGTGGGATGCAAGTGAGCAGGAGTGAATTAAGTCCGGTTACGGGCTGTCAAAAAGGCTCCTCGCCTTTTTGCACGCCCTTACATCCTTATGCCTGTTCGTTCTCACTAACGCCATAGGCGTAGAGTTCGAACTTCACAGGTTTCGTATCTTAATTCTATGAGGCACGCTCCAGGTAGTTAGATTAATTCTATACAACATAGTGCCTCTTTTTTTATTATAAATTTTTGTAAAATTATAATGTTTTTTATAATAATTTTTAAATATAAAATTACACATAAAAGCTTGCAGCACAAAGCTTTTATCGATTATTTACATATACGCAATAATTAAAATTACTCAAGTATTTTCGGTGATTTTCAAAACAAAAATGTTTGATATTATGTGAATATCTGAAGCGAGGCTTTTCAATCCCCATATATGTTTAAGCCTTGATTTGTAAGCGAGGAATTGAGTATTTATGGAAAAGTTGAGTAAACTTGCAGCATTTTTTGTAAATTTTAAAAAAGTCACACTTTCAAATTTGCTGACTTCATTTGTCTTTTGGCTGCTTAAAAAAGTTTTTAATAAATATTTAAAAGGCAAAAATTAACCACGGAAAATACATTTATTTTTTTCAAATAGTAACTGATATGAATAAACTCATCAACAAGAGAGGACAAATAATGAGGCTAACAAACCGCGAAACACAGGTGATGTCGCTGCTTTGCAGCGGTCTTAAAGACCGTGCGATTGCAAACACTCTGGGTCTTAGCGTAAGAACCGTTCAAAATTACCTCGCGAAAATTTACATTAAATATCGCGCAAAAAACAGAACACAAGCGGTATCGAAATTTTTAAACATACACGGAAAATTAGTATTGGATTTAGTTTCAGGAGAAAAAAATGAAAAGGATAATTCTTCATTGGACTGGAGGGAAATATACTCCCTCGTCAACGGATTTTGAACACTATCATTTTTTAGTTGATAAATACGGAGATATATTAAAAGGGAAATACACGCCCGAGGACAATTTAAACTGTAACGACGGAAAATACGCCGCTCACTGCGGAGGTTTCAACACAGGCTCGATAGGACTCAGCATTTGTGCCATGTGGGGCTACCAAAGCCCAAAAAACACGGGCGATTACCCTTTTTCAAGAGTACAAGCAGAAGCAGCCTGGTCATACTGTGCGACACTGCTTAAAAAATACAACCTAAAACCCTCAAAAGACACGGTTTTAACACACTATGAAGTAGGAAAAATGCTCCCCAAATCTACAAGTGCGGGAAAAATTGATATTACATATATACCCTATGAACCCGCCATAGGAGCAGATGAAGCAGGAGATTACATAAGAAACAAAGTAAGGTGGTATTATGAGCGATAATAAACTTGCGTTTTACGATTTTTCAGGCGGTATAAACACAAACGCTACAAAGGTTATGCTCGGTTACGGAGCAAAAAAGCTCAACTGGGACGACAGCTATAATGTTGAACTATATAAAAACCAAGGCGTTGAAAGAATGTTGGGGAATCAGACATATCTGGATGACGATATAACAGACAACTGCTCAATTATCGGAATGTGTGAATACCCAAAATCAACCGATGGCTTTATTTACGCCCGCTCAGACGGCAAAATCAAACATTACAACAACATCACAAAAACAACAAGTATAATTTTTGACTATGAAAAAGAAATCTCCTCTGCCGATTTTACACTGTATCTTGACGGAGTTGTATTTTATGGGGGAGGATGTGAAGCATACTACTACAACTCATCAATGAGCGGAGAAAAGGTAAAACCTCTAAATGCCAAAGATTCAAATGAAAATGACATAATTCCCGATGCCGTATGCACATTTGCAGGGCGCATTTGGATTGGTTCAAAGTCGACTTTATACTTTAGTGCATTAGGAAGATATGATGACTGGGAAAGTCCAAATGATGCAGGCTACATCTCAAATTTTCACTCATCCGTAACAAAAATATCAGCACTTGCTCTATACTGCGGCAACCTTGCCATATTTAAGTCTGATGGCGTATATCTGCTCTCCGGCACATCGCCCGACAACTTTAGCGTTATAAAATTTGCAGATAAAGGTGTTCAAGGCTCAAAAGCAGTCTGCACCTGCAACAATAAGCAGTATTTCTTCAATACGGACGGACTTTTTGCACTGTCTCAAGTTGGCGAACTCTCGCAAATTATGATGAGCGGAAATATAGCAAACCCTGTGGAAAGTTCTTTCAAAGATATGGACACCAGCCGCATAAATGAGGCTTTTTGCGTACCGTATGAAAAGAAAAATCAGATATGGTTTTATCTTCCATATAATGACGATAACTACTTCAGAACCATAATGGTTTATGATTTTGCAAATGATTGCTGGACCAAAAGAATAGAAGAGCAAGAAATAACGTGCGCCGCAAATGTGAACTACCACATATTATCAGGCTGCTCAAACGGCAAGATACTTATGGAAAATATCGGCAGCACATTTGACGGTTTACCAATAAAATTCAGTTTTTCAACACCGTTTTTTCACCTTGGCAAACCCTCAGAGAGAAAGATAGTCGAAGATTTTGCACTACTGTTGGACGAAACAGGAGAAAATCGTTTTAAATTCAGCGTTTCAAAAGATTTTGTAAAAGAAATAAAAACTGATTATGAGTATGTCAAAACAACCCAAACAGGTGCTCTAATCTGGGCGAGCGAGGATGAACCCAAAAATAACTACAACTGCTTTGAAACAGTATACAACCCCATTTGGGCACAATCATATCAAAGTGCAATAGGCATGCAAATATTTGATTCAAACCTGAGTGTGGCAATTCACATCGAAGGAGAAGAAGAAAACGACGGCTTTAAGCTTGTAGGAATAGAATTTAAGGAGCTTTTAAATGACTTTTAACAGCAATGAAATTAACTACGAATATCAACAAATGCTTGGTGCACACGCTATATGGACAAAAAGTTCCGTCTTTGCCGACTTCAGTATAAAAATAAGCGCAAACAAGCTGCTTGATGACCTAAAAGGCAGCACAAGAGGCAAAAAACTTGCTTCAAAAATATATCTGGACGGTTTAGACAGGTTTGTCTGCCGCGGTTTTAAATATGAATTTTTAGGTTTTGTATAAAGGAGGAAAAATGAGTACAGAAAACGCTTCGCAACTAAAACCAAATTACTTTGATATTTTTAAAAAAGTATTAAACGAACTTAGCTGGAGAGAAGTTTCAAGTTTTGAAGAGATAGAAAAAAGCGAACATAAAAGAGTTTTAAATCTAATTAATGTAACTAATTCAGATGTTTTAAGCTCATATATATGGGACTTTCAAATAGAAAAGCAGGAAATAGAAGTCAAAAAAGATGAAACAACTATTATGAACGACTTTGACGGAAGAATTATCTCTGTATGGGAAAATTCAAACAAATACAAATACGTCCACCCGACGCATCTAAGTCCAAAAACTTCAAACAGAGTAGATATTTACTCAAATATCGGCAATTTAATAATAACAACACCTCAAAATCACAACAGAAAACTAAGTGTAATTTACGTCTCAGACCTCTACGCTCAAGGCGCAGACGGCACTAAAAAACCTGCAATGGAAAAAAGTGACGACACAAGCATATTACCCCTGCCATATATGGAGCAAATACTTGTCTACGGAACACTGATAAGAGTAAAGGCAAACCCGTCTTTTGCAAAGTTTGGCTACTGGAGAACCCTCTACTATAATGCAATTACTAACCTTAGAGCAACCGGCGCAAAATCAAGCGAAGATACTCCCAGAATTACTTTTGGTTAGTAAGATTTTGTAAGATTTAAAATAACAAAAGTAATGCTGTTTGAAAATATTACAAGGAATAAGCAGAAGAGCACAACCGTAAGGAATTTTTGAAAATCAGAAAATACAATAGCTTTTTTGTTTTTCTTAGCTTCCTGAAATGCCTGATATTCCTTTCTGTAAGGATTAAAAGGTAATAAATTTTCCATCTCTTCAAGGACTTTTGAATATTTAATTTTTATCAAAAATTGATAACTGTCAAGGTTCAACCACCACATAACGCATATTGCCATACCAACCGTAGAGCCTATTACCAGAGGCATAAGGGAGGGTGTGAGCGCGTTAAAAATATACAAAAGCAAAAATAAAATCAAGGACAAAACAAGATAAAATCTGTTCGTCTGGAAGTTCCTTGTAGTGAACTCTTCTTTTGCTTGCGAATAAATTCTGTACTGCTCTATAACAAGAAATTTTTCATCATTTTGCATATCAACATTCTCCGACTTAAAAATACCATAAATTCAAAAATGAGGCAACAATGAAAATAGATAAACTAAAAGACTTATTTGAAATAAATTTTGAAAAACCAATACTTACTGATTTACCCGAAGTTTTTAAACTCTGCAGAAAATACCACTACCGCTTATTTGACGATAATTTTTACTACATGAACCTCTCGACAAGCGAAAAATTCATTGGTTTTGTCAAAAATTTTAAAGACGCGATTTATTGTGTAAAACTCGGCAAAGAAGAGCGCTTTGGAGGGTTTTTATACCTTTATAACAGAAAAAAAACACCTTTCGGCGCAACAGATACAAGTGTTACATTTTGCATAGCAAGGCCCTACTGGGGTTTTGGTTCATATTTAATAGCAAAAAAAGGCATTAAATTTCTATTTGAAAAGATAAAAGTAAGAAAGCTCACTATTGAAATAGTTGGCGAAAATACTCTTGCCAGAAGCCTTATAGAAAAACTCGGGTTTGAATTTGAAGCAAGATTGAAAGACGAATGCTTTAAGTTCAATAAACCCTGCCATCTATACGTATTTTCGATATTTAATCCCGCACTACAGTGCGGATAAGCAGATAAAAAAGAAAGGAAGAAACCATGTCACAACAAACCAACTACAGCAGCTTGATTGTCAGCACTTGGAGTAAAAAAATTAACGCAGGTTTAGATAAAACCTGCACAATGCTTCAGTGCGTAAACCGTGACTATCAGGCAGAAGCCGACAACGGCACAAGCGAAATTAAAATCGCAACTCCCGAGAGCGTTGCAACAGGAGCATACACAGGTACTCTGCCTGCCTATAGCGCAGCTACCGTTTCAAGCAAAACTCTTAAACTTGACCAAAGCTTATACTTTGCTTTCAGCGTTCCCGATATCGTTCAAGCACAAACTAATGTGCAATTGACAGATACAATTCTTACAAAAGCACAAAAAGCAATTGACGAAGGTATAGACAAATACATTTTCACAATGCACCAATACGCAGACACAGGAAATGTTATTGAAGGCGAACCATCAGCAGCCATTACGTTGGATGAAACAAATGTATACTCACAGTTTGTATCACTTGCAAAGTTACTTAAAAACTCAGGCGCTATAACACCTCAAAAACAAGGTTGGGTTGTAGTGCACCCTGATGTAGAAGAAATTTTACTGCTTTGCGAACAATTCTCAGGCTCATCCAATGAATCGGATAAAGCTAAAAAAGAAGGTTCAATAGGCAGAATAGCAGGTCTTGATGTATTTGTAAGCAATAATGTGGGAAAAGAAGAAGATGGCGGGTACATCATCATGGCAGGCACAACAGACGGTATTACATACGCTTCTCAATTGAAAAAATTTGAACAAATTAGAGCCGAGCAGTCATTTGACACAGTTGTAAGAGGATTATACACATTTGGTGCACTTACACTTAACCCTAAAGCACTTGCAGTCTTAAAATGTGAAATATAGGCACCGGCTTCGCCCTCGAGCTTCACTCAGTCCAGTGTCGCATAAGCCCACCGCCTCATCGGCGCTGTGCATATGCTCACATCCTCAAGGCTCACTCGCTCTCATTGGACGCATCGCGTCACAATTCGAGCTTCGCTCGGGTACGGTTCGTGCTTTGTGCCAAGCTCCTCGCTTGCCACATACGCACTTCACACACCAAAGACTCACTCGCTCTCATTGGACGCATCGCGTCACAATTCGAGCTTCGCTCGTAAAAAAAAAGTCCCCGAGGGGGACGTTTGTAAACTAGGTTAAAGGAAGGGATAAGATGAAAGATAATATGGTTCAAGAACTTTTGCTAAGAGCACTTCTTGCCAAGCAACCCGCAACGGGAGTGCCAAGCACAAATACCAACCAACGTCAAAATGCATCGCTTAGTACACAGAACAACTCAAGAGAAGTTCTTACGGCTCTCTTAAAGTCCTTGTACTTAAATAATGCCCCAAAACAAACAGCTTCTAACACAAATAATACAAATGTTAACATGGGGCAAAAAACACCGAATAATGGAGTAATTCAAACAGATAAGCCTGTTGTTTTTGAAGAATTTATGAAACAAAATCCGGATTTTTTCAACGGCAGAGAAGTATTGTTTGAATATTTAAACTCTCTTGGTGCAAATTTTGACAAGGAAGAACTCGATAAAATCGCACAAATCGTGAAAAGAATGGAAGAAGACGCAATCAAACGCTTTTGCGCAAAAAATCCTAAGTATGCAAACTTTTTGCAACAGGAAAATTCAAAATTCTTAAACAAACTTGAAAACAACGGCAAAAGTGAAATTGACGGCAGCTTAAAAAGCCGCCAATACTACAGCGCAAGCGACATCGACTCCATGACAACAGATGAATTTCTAAAGCATGAAGATGAAATTAACGCACAGATAATGGATTTAATCCGCAGCTAACAACTCCTTGCCTTGGGTGGCTTTGATTTTTCAAGGCTGCCTGAGGCTTTTTTTAAAAACAAGTCAAAAAAAAGGGGTCGAAACCCCATTCGCATACTAGCCGAAGCATTAACAACAAGTTTATTGTACATAACTTACCTGTAAAAATCAATTACTTTATTAAGAAATATTAAAAATGGATAAAGATAATATAAATATTAATCAAAAAAAATTTCTGGAAAACTATGCCAGAACACTTGACGCAGAGCACAGTGCGCACCTTGCGGGCTACAAGAATAAAAACTCTGTTACAAACGTAAAAAAAATTCTTGATGACCCAAAAAAAATCAATTTCTTAAATAGAATAATAAAACAAAGTGCGCAAAAACTCGAAATCACAAAGGCATTTGTCGTTCAGAAATACTTAAAAATCATTGAATATGCGTTTTTTGAAGATGAAAACGGCCTAAAAGAGCCTCAGCTTGCACTAAGAGCACTTGACGGACTCTGCAAACAGCTGGGAGGCAACAGGCATGAAGAATTAAAAAATAAAAAATCCATATTTGAAAACATAGAAGGGCTCGACCCTGATAAAATTTAAGAAAGGCAGACTATGAAAAATACTGAATTTGAGCAGATAAAGCTCAGTGATTTGGAACTTGAAGAAATAAAAAATAAAATCATAAGCAAGTTCGACAATTTGCACGAAAAAAGACGAAACCAACTCTCGCACATAAAAAACATAAAAAACGCCATATACTCATCACACAGCCACAGTGAACTCGGCACAAAAAAACTCTCCCTGCCTGACGCGTGGGAGCAAGCAACAACTCTTAAAGCGCATTTGCTTGAGGCAATATCCTCATATCCCGAGGGGCTTTTTGATGTTTCTGAGACAGATAACTCAAGCTCTGAGCGCGCTAACAACCACAAAATATTTTTATGCAGAGCTCTTGAGAAGATGAAATTCTCGCAAAAACTTGAAGAAATAATAGACAAACTTATTGAAACAGGAGAAATAATCCTCTTTGTGGGCTGGGAAACAAGATGGAGAAAAAGACGCGTAGCTACAACTCTTTATGAAAAAATCCAAAACCCCATGCTTGATTCTTTTAAAATAATTAAAGAAAAAACCTATGAAGGCGCATCGCTAAAGATTATACCCTCGCATGACTTTGTTTTTGATACAAATCGGGCGCAAAACTGGGACGCATGCCCTAAAATTCAAAGAAGCTGGATGGAAGTAAATGAAATCCTTGAAAATAAAGAAAACTTCACCATAAATGACACTGTTAAATGCGAACTTGAAACTCTGCTTGAGCGCTCAAAAAAAGACAAAGACACAACAGGAGTATCTGACGGGCTTGTTGAAGTATTAAAATTTTGGGGAAATATCAGGCTTGAATCGGGAAAAATTTTAAAAAACCGCCTTATTGTTGTTGTAGGAAGGGTTGCCGTAGTTCAAAACGAAGCAAATCCTTACATTAGCTGCCCCTATATCTACGCAAACATAACTCAAGACCCCGCAACAAAGCGCGGCTTAAGCCCGTTATCTCCGATTTTACCTGTACTTGAGGCGGCAGGCGAGATTATGCAAACACAAATTTTAGGCCATAAACTCGTATCCAATCCTCCGTTTTTAGCGCCAAGAGGAGCATTCCACGGCGAGATAGAAGTAAAACCGGGTAAAATAATTGAATACGACCCCTCGCTTTTACCTCAAATGCCGCAACCGCTTAATTTTAGCGCCATGCTTGGCGGCTGGGAATTTATTAAATTCTTTAAAAGCCAAATTGAAAGCGCCACAGGCGTATTTGAAAATATGGCAGGGCAATTGCAGCCTCTTGAGCGCAGCGCAACTGAAATAAACTACAGTGCAAACGGTCAAAGTGCTCGTCTTAACTGGCTTGTAGATTCTATAAACAGAAAAATCATTATACCGCTTTTAGAAAAAACAGCCCTTACAAACGCAAACTTTATGCTTGAAAATACAAAAATAAGCACAGAAGTTGAGGGTAAACCCGTAACTATCGAGATTACCCCCGATGTCAGAGAGGGCAATTTTATCTACAGATACTCCGACAGAAAAACAACTCTTGCAAAAAACAACAAATTTAAAGAAATAGAAAAAACAATCTCAGAATTTGCAAAAGTAGGCTCGCTTGCCGAAAAAATCAACTGGGAAGAGTGCTTTAAATACGCACTCAGCAGCCTTGGAGTAGAAAATACATCAAAATTTCTTTTGAATAACAACGATGTAAAAACCGCTCAGAACTCTTCTTTAGGGGGCAATAAAAATGAAATACAAGCTCCTTAAAACCCAGAAGAAATTTCTCGAAGTGCCGCACAATGAAGAACTCGACGTATGCGTATATCAAGGAGGATTCGGCTCAGGTAAAACCTGGGCCGGGTCACTTTTAGGAACACTTTTGTGCTTAAAGTTCCCCGGCATAAACGGACTTTGCGGGGCGCAGACTTATTCTCTCGTGCGTGACACAACGCTTGAAGCCTATTTTGAACATTTTGATAACTTTGAACTTCAGGAGGGCAACGACTGGCAGTTTATAAAATCTCAGCAAAAAATAGTATTCAAAAACGGCTCAAATATACTCTTCAGGCACTTTGACGAACCAAACAAACTAAAATCTCTCAACCTCGGCTTTGCAGAAATTGAGGAGATGTCAGATATCCCTGAGGCAACTTTTAAAATGCTTTTGGGGCGTATGCGCCAGAAAAAAAAGAAAAACTGGCGGGATTTTAAATACAGAATTTTTGGCCACACCAACCCTCAAAGCAGAAGAGGCTGGATATATAAAAATTTTTATGAAAACAAAAAACCGAACTGGCGGCTTGTTTTGGCGCCGTCAACGGAAAATATCTATCTGCCAAAGGATTTTTGCGAAAATCTAAAAAGCGCATATGATGAAAATTATTACAAAAAAAACGTCTTGGGTGAATTTGAAGAGGATAATTGCCCCCTTGTTGTACCTAACTTTTCAAAAGAAAATATAGAAAAAATAAACTATCTGGAATTTTGCGACCTGCATATATCCTGCGACTTTAACGTAGACCCGATGTGCTGGTTACTTGCTCACATTGACAACCACAGGGTATATTTCTTTGATGAAATTGTTCTTGAAAATACCACAACAACAAAAACCTGCGAAGAATTTGCCAGAAGATACCCCAACCACAAAGGCAAAATAATAATAAACGGTGACGCCTCGGGCGATAATCGCACTTGTGTAAGCGAGTATACAAATTACATGCTGATAAGAAACTTTTTTGCCCAGAGAATGAAAAGGAACGTAGAGTTTCACCTAAGGCAGTTTAACCCGCCTATTAAAAACAGAGTAGCGGCATTTTGCTCCATGATGCAAACAATGGACGGACAAAGGCACATATTAATTGACCCGAAGTGCGAGAAATTGATATACAACCTGAACAATCTAA
Organism: Candidatus Gastranaerophilales bacterium; assembly: GCA_944325105.1. GTDB lineage: Bacteria > Cyanobacteriota > Vampirovibrionia > Gastranaerophilales > Gastranaerophilaceae > Galligastranaerophilus. The sequence goes on from CALUYW010000003.1 coordinate 10,166, forward strand.
AATACCGAGAGGGCGGCTCTAATATTGATATACCGACATATTGGGCAATTAAAAACAACAAAGAGCTAAAATACCTCTCTCACCCGTTTGATGCCGCCAGCTACCTTGTAGAGTACTATTTTCCCATTACTTAGAAAGGAATTATATGAATATAGAAAACTATCTTGAATTTGCACCGATTTTAATTGTAATAATACTTTTTGCCGCACAGACAAAGATTTTTGTCACCCCTGAGGCACTTGAGAAAAAACACAGAGAAATTATGAACGAATGCCAGAAGCGTTTTGCCTCTGTTATCTACATCGAAGAGTTAAAAAATCAGTGGGGCGAGATTAAAGAAAAAATAGATAAAATTTATGATTACTTCCTGCACACCCATGGAGATTAGGGCAATATGTATTTATAAATTAAGCAAACAAAACAAAAACAGTGGTGAAATTAAGAATATTCCCAGCCAAAAAAAGAAAATATAAAACGGATAAAATTTATCGGGAATTTTATTGATAATAGTAAACTCCGTTTTGTTTATTTTTCTTATAATAAGTTCAATGGTTGCAAGAGCAGTAAAAGCTATAAAAACAAAAATGGCAGCAATTACTAAAATACCTGTAAAAATAGCGGTATAATACCCAGACATTTCAGGATGGATAACATATTCAGGGTTTTTTATATCTGCTTTAGAGTATATAAATAAAAAATACATAAATGCAAGCGCATAAGGATACCCTAAGGCGGAAAGTATATTTGCACAGGCTGATTTTGTAATATTATTTATTTTCATAACAATATTATATGCAGATAGTTAAAATGTCACAATAGTAATAATAAGAGAGGAAAACAAATGAATAATAAAAAATTTATGCAAGGGCCTATAACTAATTTTAAAAATGAAATGTACAACGATACAGGACAATATCAGAAAATATATGGTTTTGAAATCGGTTCGGACCCTCAACATGCAACTTGGAATAACGAAGCTGATGCTTTTAAACATGCATATATGCAAGCGATAGGAACGCAAAGGTATTCTGCTCCTGTTGCTGCTTTATTTGGTGCATTACACGAATTGGCTGGCAAATTTAGCAATAACCAACCAAGCAGCGAAGAAAATATGGACAACTGGAACAACAGGGTTGGTAGAACTATAGGTGTGAAATTAAAAGAACAAATAAGAAAAAATAAGATAGAGTCGCAAGATATAAAAACAATCAAAGATATGGCTGCACAAATGGTTGTCGAAAAAATGCGAGAAGGAAAGCTTATAACATCGCCTAACGACACAAGGAAATTTGATAAATATCCGCACATAAATAAATTGATAAAAAATATTCAGGGCACCTTTAGTGGAGGTGCCGCCCCCATAAATGACGGTAATACATTCTTTGCTACAGAAGACATAGCAAAAATGTCAACAGATGAATTTCTCGCTGTAGAAGATATAATAAATAATCAAATAAAAAACAAAATAGCAATCCCAAAATCTGAAGCAAATCAAGGAGTGGCACAAGGAGCATACATCTACATAAGCGGATATACAAGAGATGATGGCACAAAAGTAAGCGGGTACTACAGAAGAAGGTAACACTAAAAGCCCCCGCAAAAATGAGGGGGCTTTATTTATAAATCAGTGGGGCGAGATTAAAGAAAAAATAGATAAAATTTATGATTACTTCCTGCACACCCATGGAGATTAGGGCAAGATGTATTTATAAACAAAACGGATAAAATATTCAGAGTTTTTATATCTGTTTTAGAAAATAGCCTTATATGGCAAACCAGAAGGGATTAACAAAAGGTAGAAGAGCAATCCCAAAGTAAAACAAAATAACATGGACAACCTCCAATATTTCATTTTTAAACCTTATACACCCGCCCTGTTTTTTAAACTTCACTCTCACAAAAAGCTCAATCAAAAAACAAGCAAGCAAAAACACGGCCAAATAGACAAATCCGAGAAAAAGAATTGCTATAGGCAGCGCTGATATTGTCATGTACATGCCTTCACCCAAATTATTTATCCTCGCGAACTCTACATCTTGATAATATTTCGCCACAACGAACCTTAACGCTGCAAATCCAGCATAACTCGACATAGAAAGCAGATTGAGAGATATGTAATTATGCATTTTCATAACAATATTATATGCAGATAGTTAAAATGTCACAATAGTAATAATAAGAGAGGAAAAACACCCTTTTATAGAGAATAAATTAACACTAAAAAGCCCCCGCAAAAATGAGGGGGCTTTATTTATATTAATCATACTACAGAATGTTTGATGTGATTGTGAAGTGAACACGGCAGTTTGATGCACCCTCAGGCTTATCACCGATAGGAACACCTATATAGACGTTACCTGATAAGTATTTTGTCAATCTTACGATAAGACCACCGCCCACACTCATCATATAATTAGGACCGTATGTGCTTGTTCCGACGTTACCAAACCAACCTGCATCATAGAACGCTGCCCATTGAATAGAATCATCGATAAATCTTAGTTTTTCAGGCAGAATTCTGTTCAAGAAAGGAATGTGTGACCTTAATTCTAAAGATGCGGTTACACCGTAGTCATTAAGGAAGAAACCTTCTTCATAACCACGAACGGTAGAAATACCACCAAATTGCATTTTTTCAGACGGGTACAAACCGTGGCTTGCCCATTGACCGCCTGCTTGGATAATTGCCATAGACCTCATAGGTAAAATTTGAAGTCTTGAGATATTAGCGTTAACTTTTACGAATTTGTTTGTAGGCAGCCAGTCATAGTGGTAGCCGTCATACTCGTCAGATGCACCCATAATAGGCAAACCGACGCTAGCGCCGATGTTACCAAACCATTTACCGTAAAAGTCATCTTTAATGTTTGTGAAGTTGACCCTTAAGGCTCTTGTTTTGTAATCATACAGAGTAATTTTTTGTTCACCGATTGTAGTTTTAGTGTTTCTGATATCTAAAGAAATATCACCGTATAATTTGTAGTTTTCCGTTTTAACCAAACGTCTTGAAATACCGCCGAAGAAGTTGTGTGAACTACCTTTGATATCAAGGTCTTTCAAATCTTCGCCCATTGTAACACCACTGTAACTGTAGCCTAAGTTAATTTTTGTTTCATGACGACCAACGGGAATAGAATAGAAAACACCTTGGCTGACTGAACGTCTTGCTAAAGATGTTGTTGACAATAATTTATCACCCCAGCCGGTCAGGTTATACATGCCTGCAAAGAATACCGCACGGTTCAAACCGATAGCGTCACGACCTTGGTTATCAAAACGGAAGTCAAAGTCAATCGGGAATCTGTCTTTCATTTGCAAAGTTAAATCCGTATATTGAGCAGATTCTTCGTTGTCGTTCATAGAAACTTGCGCTTTCATATACCTTGAAGCGTTCATTTCTCTTAGGGTTTCTTGAATATCAAGTACGTTTAATACTTTATCAGTTTCAATGTTTTTATCTTTTAAATATGTGGCTCTGACAAATTTATCTCTTGCCCATTTGTTACCCTCAATTTCAACCTTACCGTATTTACCTTCCATAACTACGATTTCTACGTTACCGTCTTGAACTTTTTGAGGTGGAAGATAGGCAATTGTTGAAATATAACCTCTTTGTTGATAAAACTCAGTAACCATATTGGCATAACCGATAAGGTCGTTGATTGTAACTTCCTGACCGATTTTTTCACAAATCAAGTCCATCAACTGTTCTTCGGTAAATTGAGTATTACCTGTAAATTTGATTGAATTAAGTTTAAAACTTACCTCTTTGTTGGGGAGTTTATCAACTTCTTCTTTCATTTTTTTGTTCATTTCAATAACTTCACGGCCTCTTTCGTGCTCTTCAAGGTTCTCGCGAGTCTTGTGTTCATATTCTTTTAACTGAATTAAGTTCGTTTGGTCGACAACACCGGGGTCAAAGTTACCAACGCCCATGCCGCCTTCCATTGGCAAAGACAATGCAGGGGAAACTGAAAACAAAAAGCCCGCCAATAGCAAAAACACATCCAGCTTTTTAAGTTTAAAATTAGACATTTTAATTCCTTTTCATAATTTTCCAGTGGTATTTCGGTTAATACACTATGTTAATGATAATATATAACGGTAATGACATCAATAAATCATATTAATGATTTATTTTAAGGGACATTTTCCAGCATATTTTAAAAACATTCCTTTATCAACACAACTATTAAAATATGTAAATAATATTTTTTGCGTTCAAGAATAAAATTTCTGTTCGAGTTATAATTTAAGCGCTTTCAAGGAGCATTAAAGTAAACTTTTGTAAATTTTTGCAATATTTCTCCACATTTCTGCAATTATTCATCTTTACATGTTTTTTTATAAATATCGGAATATTATATACGCAATATATACTTTAGAAGAAAGGAAACATAATGAAACTTAAGCACAAAAAATTAACTTCATTGTTGATTTTACTCAGTTTTTTAAGTTACATGCCCCTATCAACAACAACTGCAATGGCTATTGATGCAGGCACATTGCCAACATTAGATAATTCAATTAACGGTTCTGTAACTACTGACGGCAACAGAATGGATGTTACAGTTCAAGGCGGTTCAGGTACCGTTGGCCAGTTTGACTGGAAAGACTTTAACGTAGGTTCAGGCGCTCACGTTAACTTCGGATTTACAGGCAACTCACAAACATCCCTAAACCGTGTACTTGCATCAGGCGGTCTTTCACAAATATACGGTAAATTAACAAACTCTTGCGCAGGCGGCGACTGCTCAAGCTATATGGGTACAGGTAAAGTTATCTTAATCAACCCTAACGGTATATTATTCGGTAACGGTGCAACTGTAGACTTAAACTCATTTACAGCTACAACTTTTGACCTTAAAGGTGCAAAAAATATCAGCGACTTATCACCTGCCGAACTTGAAGCATATAAAGCTCAAATAAATGTAGTTAACGGCAAACCTGCCGATATGGTTATGAATGCTCACTTCATTAGAGACGGCGTACTTAAAACTGTTGACGGCGCTGCAGTAACTGTTGACGGTGCTAAAATGAATATCGACAAATCTCTTGCACTTGCAGCAGATAATGTTAACATCTACAAAGATTCTTTAATTAAAACAAATCTTAATTACAACTACGGCGGCAAACAAGACCCCGAAAAACATAACCAATCATTCTCAAATGTAAGAATCGTTACAAGCGATGGTGTTAACTTCAATTATGATTTAAACGGATATATAAGAAACCACACAGCTAACTCAAACAGCAACCCCAAAGTCACAAACAACATAAACATTGATGGCGCTACAATTCAATCAGGTGCAGTAACTATTGAAAACGCAGGAACAAAATCAGGCTCTAACGTAAATATCAAAAATTCAATTGTTAAAGGCTATAAACTTGTTAACAACGAATACGGCGACATTATTATTAAAGGTAAAGAAGATGTAACAATTGCCGATTCACACCTTCAAACAAACAACACTTACCATGAAGGAGACGGCAAAGATACATATTCACAAAATGGCGGCAGAATCGCAATCAGTGCAGGTAACAATGTTAATTTAACAAATACAAAAATTGAATCTGCCTACTCTAACAAAAACTACTCAAACTTAGAAGAAGGCTTAAATGCAGGTGACATTACAATTTCAGCAAATAAAGGCAATGTAACTGCTGAAAATACAAATGTTCACGCCAAAGGTAATCTTCTTGTTGCGGCTGCAGGCAAAATAAACGCTAAAGACTCTGTATTAAGAGCAAGAAACCACTCTGACCACGATGCAAGCGCTGAAAAACTTCTTAAAAAAGTTGAATTAACCGCAAACAACGGCGTAACTCTTGACAACACTTACACAGAATCTTCAGACTACACAACAGTATACACACCCGGCAGCATCGACATTAAAAACGGCTCTGTTATGTATACACCCAACAAAGCCCTTAACCTCTACGGCTCTAACACAACAATTGCCGATTCAACTCTTGTATACAACGGTCTGAACTTCGTTCACCCCTCAGGTATGGTAAACAACGTTACAATTAAAGGCTCAACAGCTCTTAATGACAAAACTCCCTACGCTGACGGTTTAAAACTCACTACAAACGGCAATTTGACAATCGATAACAACAACCTCCTGAAAAAAGATTTCACGGCAAAGGTTGAAATGGATCCCGATACTCTTGATATGAAAGTCAAATTAAGCGAAGGTCAAAATCAAGACAATATTACTCTTGAATCCACAGGCGGCAAAGTTACAATCAAAAATAACTCCGATATCAAAACAAACAAAGGCGATATCACAGCTAACGCCCTCAACAGCACAAAAGGCGAAGTATTCGTTCAAAACTCAAAACTCGCTGCCAAAGGCAACATCAACTTAAACCAAGCATTAACTCACAATGCAGGTACTCACATCACAAAAGACTCTTCATTGAGCGCTAAAAATATCAACATCACAACTAAAAACGCTGACGCTGACATCAACGCAGACATCGATAACTTTGCTAACTTAAGCTACAGTGAACGCTTAGCGCTTAACGCAGGCAGAGACAACAATATCACAGGCACAGGCAACCTAAATGCTCAAAGAGTTGACTTCAATGCTACAAGAAACAACAACATCAACATTACAGGTAATGTAACAACTGATGATGTAGTATTCAACGGTCACGTTAACAACATCACAGCTACAGGCAACGTAACTCTTAAAAACTCAACAATAAAAGCTAAAGATACAGCAGCTCCTGAAAATACAAAAACAAACATCAACGCAGGCGGCAACTTTACAACTGACAAAACAGTTCTAAAAGTAAACGGTACAAAACTTATCGCTAACGCTGATAAAGATACAGACATCGTATTAGCAGGCGCTAACAACAAAAAAGCAGGTATCGAAATCAACGCAAAATACACAAGCGACCAACTTTCAAACAAAACAGTTACAATCAACGCAGCTGATAACGTACTTGCAATATCAAAAATCAAATCAGGTAACTTGAACCTTGACTCTAATGATACATTCCTTGCAGCTCTTACTAACTTAACATCTTCAGATTTAGAAGGAGTTACGGCTGACGCATCAGGCAGAGCATACATTGAAGTTGCTAACTGGGGTAAATTCAACTTAGACCCAATGGATGAATATGAAACAGAATTCAACCAACCAAACGACTTCACATACACTGACCACTTTGTACCCGGCAAACGTCAACCCGAAGCAGGTAATGCAATCGATACATTCAAAAAGCACTTCATTGAATTTGATTCAAACGGTGTAACTGAAAAATTCCTACTGGTTTATGAAAAACCGTTCGGATGCGAAGAACCTCCTGTAGTTAATCCTCCGGAAGATAACTTCGACCCCGGCATCAGCAGCGACCTTGACAGCTTAATCAACCAATTACGTTTACCTCGTCAATTGGAACCCACTTCAAGAATAGCACCAATCGCTAACAACACTACAGACCCAACATCAGGTATCGTTAACGCAGCTGCAAGAATCGAAGTAGATGAAAATGCTACAACAACAAAAGACGATGAAGATGAATTTGAAATTTAGTTCATAATCTGAATCTAAAACGCCCTCAAACAAGAGGGCGTTTTTTTATTGTAAAAATATCATACAAATGATAGTATTTATTTTAAAAAATATTTGATATAAAATGACTGTGATGCAAAAAAGCTATTTTCAAAAAGGACTATTAATATCCCTATTCTGTATATCTTTGTCACTTCCTCCGGCTGCTGACGCCGAGTTTGCAGCAACAAACTGCCAAGCATGTCAAAAAGACGGTTGGAGAGCAGCAAAAGTATACTCTCTTGAAAAACAATTACGCCAAAATGAAGACCCGGATACTGTAAAACAGTATGTCAACATTCAAAAAAGGCGCTCGACATATTTTAAAATATTCAAAAGAGATAACATAAAAGCATGTGACAACTTGCGCTCAGCTTTGTACTTTTTAAGAAGAGATAAAAATTCAAACGAGTATAAAAATACCTTAGACAAACTAAACGCTTTGATAGAAAAAGCAGGTTTTCAAAATGACGACTTCAACAGGCTTGAAGTAGCAAAAAATCTATATCTTGAATGTGAATGGTATGCAAGTGCTTATGAATTTGAAGAATTAATCGAAAAAGGCTTTGAGTGTGCCGTATGTTTTGAATATTTAGGCGACATCGAACAAAAAACAAACTTAAACAAAGAAGCATCTCTTAAATATTACAAAAAATCCCTTGAATACAATCCGAATAACGCATCAGCATTATTTAAAGTAGCAACTGTTTTAAACAGTATGAACAAAGAAGATTTAGCCCTTGAATATTACACAAAAGCAATAAATCTCACCGACGACCCTGAAATATTAAAAAAAGGCATAAGCGTATTTACCCGCGCAGTTAAGAACAAACCAAGAAACGCCAACCTGTATGAAATTCTTGGCGCAACGTATGAAAAAACAGGCGACTACAAAAAAACGTACGAACTATACCAGAGGGCAATTTCTCTCAATCCTAAAGATATTTTCTTAAAATATCGCCTTGGCGGACTTTTATATGAAACAAAACAATATCCTCAGGCAACACGTATATATGACGATATTTTAAGAGATAATCTCTATGAATCTCAAATTCGCGCCGGCAAAGCAAAAAGCTTACTTGCTCTTGGTCAGACAAATGCAGCGCTCAAGGAATATCAGGTAATTCTTGCCATATACCCCGATTCAAAACAGGCAAAATATGGAATTTATGAGATTTTCAAAGGCAAAAAAGACCTTGACTTTATCATAGACAATTTTTACCCTCTAAATGAGAATTTTGTACCGTCAAGTGATTTTTATGCCGACTTTGCAGAACTTTTGACAAGTCTGGATAATAATAGCGATGCTATAGAACTTTACAAAAAAGCAATAAACAAAAATCCAAAAAACGCAAAAGCCTATTTAAAATTGTATGAAATATATGAACTTGCAGGAAAAGACTCGCAAGCTCATGAACTTATCAAAAAGGCCTACAAAAATCTGCCTGACAATAAGGAAATCAAGAAAGTTTTTTTTTATCTCAACAAAAACACGCAAACAAAAAAGGACGACTTAGCTCTTCACTATTTAAAAGAAAAACAATGGGCTAAGGCAATTAAAATATACGAGCAGATAGAACCGAAAACAAGCCAGATTTACATAACTATGGCAGGCTGCTACAAGAATTTAAAAAACTATAAAAAATCTGTTGAATATTATAAAAAAGCCCTTACGCTTGATGACAAGCAGTCTGATGCATATTACTCTCTTGCTCTTGTTTACCTTGAGCAAAAAAGCCCAAAACTTGCTCAGACAATGCTGTCTAAGGCAGTTGAACTCGACCCTAAAAATGTTAAAGCTATTAAGCTTCTAAACTACCTGAGCGGACAGATTGTAACGGATATCTTGAACGAAGCTTACAATTATTACGAAAAGAAACAGTATGAAAAAGCCATAAATGTAATGAATGAAGCCGCAAAGCGCTTCCCACAAGACCCTCAAGTTTATTATTACAGAGGCATAATACTTGAAGCCATGGGACTTTATCCGCAAGCCATTAAAGATTATAAATCTTCGGTAAGATTAAGCAGAGGCTTTGGTTTGGGGTACTATTCAATGGCAAAGGCATATGAAAAAATAAGCAGAGAGCGCGAAGCACTTGAAGCATATGAAAAATACCTTGCAACCGACCCCAGAGAAGAAGAACTTATAAAAGAAGCACAAAAGAAAGTTATAGAACTTGGTGAAAAATACTATTAAGGAAAAATTATGGAAAAAACAGTCATTATAATACCTGCAAGATACTCGTCAACAAGACTTAAAGGCAAATTGCTTATGGAAGTAAAAAATAAACCCATTATTCAGTGGGTGTGGGAAGCAGCCAAAAAGTCAAAACTTGCAGACGAAGTTATTATAGCGACCGATTCCGAACTTATCTTAAATAAAGCTCTTGAATTTGGAGCAAAAGCCGAGATGACATCATCTGAACATAAATCCGGTTCGGATAGAATATGCGAAGTGGCTAAACGTCATCAAGAGTTTAAATATATTTTGAACATGCAAGGGGATGAACCCCAAATAACTCCCGAGGTTATCGACCTTGCTATAGCAACATTAAAAAACGGTGATTGCGACATTTCTACCCTTGTAAGGCAAATAACCGACCCTGAGCAGATTAACGACCCAAATTGTGTCAAATGCGTATTTGATAATGATTTTAGAGCGCTTTATTTTTCCCGCTGCCCTATACCATACCCAAGAAACCCACAAGACGCAAAATACTATGCGCACATTGGAATATACGGATACAAAAGGGAATCCTTACTTAAAATGACTTCTCTTGAACAATCAGACATTGAAAAAGCGGAAAGCCTTGAACAACTTCGTGCGCTTAAAAATTCTATGACAATAAAAGTAGCTCTTACAAAACTAAATCCTATCGGGATAGATACCCAACAGGATTTAGATAAATTTATTAACTCACAAAACGACTAATTAATTGCCGCTTCTTACTACACATTTTGAATTCGCACTGTCCCAAGTGTAACCGGTACCAAGACCCTTGCAATATGTCTCAGCTGCATTTTCCGTTGTAGCTTCTACATCATCTCCAACACCTGTTACCGCAGTATTCACTTTCTGACCTAAGAATTGCAACGCAGTAATGGCGATTACCGTAACCAATGCAAGAATCAGTGCGTACTCCACTAAACTCTGCGCTTTACTTTTCTTTGCGAAATTCATTAAAAACTTTCCTTATTACTTTATACTTGTATTTTACCATACTTTTATTTTATGTAAATAATTTTACATATATCTGATACCTGCTTTATCCAGTCTTCTAAATGCTTCTTTTAACCTTTCAGTGGGTTGCACAATAGAAACTCTGAAATGGTCATCGCTATAGTCACCAAATGCAATACCCGGAGTAAACATAACCCCTGTTTTAAACAGAACTTCTTTACAAAACTCTTTAGAGTGTCTGCCTGTTGGAACTTTTAGCCAAAAATACATAGTAGCAGAGCTTCTTTTCATATGCCAACCAAGTTTATTAAAGCCTTGTGCCACTATTTCACGACGAGAATTATACTTGTCCATAATTTCCCGAACATATTTATAATCCATCTCAAGCGCTGCTATACAAGCGTCTTGAACAATTGAGGATGTACCGTAGTCAATGTTAGACTTCATAGCATATAAAACATCTATAAATTCTTTATTACCGACTGCAAAACCTGCTCTCCAGCCTGCCATATTAAATGTTTTTGAGAATGAATGAAACTCAATTGCTATATCTTTAGCACCTTCAATATTAAAGATACTCAAAGGTCTGTAGTTATCGTAGCAAACTTCCCCGTAAGCTAAATCTGATACAAGCAGGATGTTATATTTTTTACAATATGCCACCATTTTTTCCAAAAATTCTCTTGGAGCAGTAGCGCCCGTTGGATTATTGGGATAATTTATAAAAAACATTTTTGCTTTTCTTGCAATATCTTCAGGAATTGAGTCAAGGTCGGGAAGATAGTCATTTTCATCCGTTAGAGGAACATGGTACACTTGCGCACCTGCTACCCAGCTACCACGAGAAAGTACAGGATAATATGGGTCAGGAACTATGTTTATGTCCCCGGGGTCAGAATAAGCCATAGCAATGTTTGCAAGACCCTCTTTTTCACCGATTAGAGTTTGAACTTCTTTTATCGGGTCAATATCTACGTTGTATCTGTCTTTCATCCACTTTGCGATAGCACGCCTAAAGTCATCCTTGCCTCTAAAGCTCGGGTAACCGTGACTTTCAGGCATTTGGATAGATTTTAGCGCAGCATCTACTACAGGTTTTGGCGTAGCACCGTCAGGATTGCCTATGCCAAGGTCAATAAGGTCAATACCCTGTGCACGAGCCTCATCTTTCCATTCGTTAAGTTCTGCAAAGATATATTTTGGTATTTCTAAAATTCTTTTTGAAGGCTTAATTTTATATAAAGTTTCCATTTTATTCTCCTTAATCTAAATATTTTATCATTATAAGTTTTTATTTCACTCAACTATATTAAGTATCTCATTTGCTTTTGAAATTATGTTGTATCGCTCATAAATGAGCTTTCTCGCTCGTGCGCTAATTTTTTTGCGCTCAAGCGGGTTATTTAGGTAGTATTTTATTTTATCAATTAAATCGTTTTTATCTTCATAGCAAACAATTACATCTTCTAAATCAAGATTTTTAATATCATCTCTCTTATCGCAGAGCAAAAATCCGCCGCAGGCAAGAACTTCAAAAGTTCGATAGTTAAGAGAGCTCTCGCCCTGAAGATTTATATTGAGGTTGATTTTTGACATGTTATAAACTTTTGAGAGGGAATTTTGCTCTGATATAAAGCCGCGAAAAGAGTTTTTATAATTTAAAAGCTCATCGTTGCTAAGATATTTTTTCATCTGGTCTACACTTGTTTCAAAGTGCTTAGGGTATGAAAAAATCTTTAGTTTATCGGGAAAATTTTTAATAACAACACTTAAAATCTCTTGTCTTATATCGCTTAAGGGGCGGCCTAAAAAAGTTATATCGTATTTTTTTTCTAAATCTAAATCTTTATAAATCTCGCAATCGACACATATGGGGAAATATTTTGACTTTGTATTTTTAAAATCCTTTAAGTATTTTTTGTCCCAAAAAATAAGCTCGACGTTTCGCTTGTGTTTATCTATAAACTGCTCAAATTTTTCTTTTAAGCTCAAATCCCCCGATAGCGAGTAGTTTGATAAAGGATTATCTGCAAAGTAGTGAATGAGTTTTATGTTTTTGTTAGATTTTATGAGATTTTGCACAAAATTAAGCGCATCATCATTTATCATATAGCCGTAATCATAAGAAAGTACAAAATCAAAATCGCACACAGGAAGGTTTTTCAGCTCTCTTACATCAACAAAAGTCGTATTGTGAGCATTGTTATTGTCAAAACCCTTTTTAAAACCCTTTAAAATGAGCTCTCCTGCGATACTTATAGGTGATATGATTAAAATATTTGCCATTTTGTCCTAAAAAATTTTATATAAAAAAATTGAGCCTCGATTTGAGGCTCAATAAAGTGTTCTTTTCGATATTATTCGTTAGCTTCACCCGCCTCAACTTGCGCCTCTTCTGCTGCCGCAGCTTCTTGCGCCGCTGCCGCTTCCGCTTCAGCTGCTTTTTGGGCTTCAAGTTTGGCTTGAGCTTTTTTAGATAGTTTCACTGTTTCTTTTTTGTTATAAATCAATTTACCTTCTTCATCACAGTTTTTCATAAGGTAAGTAACTGTAGCTGTAGGTTGAGCACCTTTTTTTACCCATTCTTGTGCTGAAGCTAAGTTTAATTTCATTTCTTTTGTCTTGGGGTTGTAATGTCCAAGTTCTTCTATAGGTGCGCCTTCTCTTTTGCAGCGACCGTCAATAACCACTATACGGTAAGTGGGGTTCTTTTTATATCCTAGTCTTTTTAGTCTAATCTTAACCACTTCTTTTTCTTATCTCCTTAAGTCATTAGTAATTGATTATAAGATAATCAAAACACAAGCAAGATTTATTTGCAAGCAAATTTGCTAAATTTACTTGACATTTTAAAAAAAGTTTATCTAAAACGTCCGTTTCGGGGCATTTTGCCCATAAGTGCAGATTTGCCGCCTTTTTTAAATGCTTGCTTTAAGCCGCCTAAACCCTGCATCATCTTTCTCATTTGTTCAAATTGAGAAACAAAGGCATTGAGCTCGTTTAGTTCCATGCCTGCACCGCGCGCTATTCTTTTTTTCCTTGAAGCATTTAATAAATCAGGGTTTCTGCGCTCCTCAGGCGTCATAGAGGATATAAAAACCTCCATTTTTTTAAACTGTTTTTCACCCTCGTGAGAAATTTTTTGTCTGTCGTCTTTATTTAACCCGGGAATTGGCAGCATGCCCAAAATCCCCTCAAACGAGCCAAGCATTTTTATTTGTTTTTGAATTTTTAGAAAATCATCAAAACTAAACTGCGCTTTTAAAAACTTTTCTTCAAGTTTTTTTGCTTCTTCAATATCAATATTCTGCTGGGCTTTTTCAACAAGAGAGACAATATCACCCATGCCTAATATTCTCGATGCCATTCTGTCGGGGTAAAAATCCTCAAGCGGTTCGATTTTTTCACCCATACCGACAAGTTTAATTGCTTTTTTTGTCGAATAAACAACACTGAGTGCGCAACCACCCTTTGTATCACCATCGAGCTTAGTTAAAATTATACCTGTTATACCTAACTGCTCGTCAAAGTTTCTTGCTACATCAATCGCTTCTTGTCCTGTCATAGAGTCAATTACAAGAAGTTTTTCGTTAAGCGGATACATTCTCTCAAGCAAAAGCAACTCTGCCATCATAGATGTATCAATCTGCAAACGCCCTGCAGTATCAAGAATTAAAACAGTATTTTGATTTTCTTTTGCATAAGCTATTGCACAATCTACGATTTTTCTGACATCTTTTTCATCATCAAGAGAAAAGAAATCAAGATTGTTTTCCTTACATAGCGTCTTTAGCTGCAAAATAGCAGCGGGTCTGTACACATCACATGCTACAAGCAGAGGTTTTTTACCTTCTTTTTTAAGCTTTAAACCAAGCTTTGCGCTGCTTGTTGTTTTACCTGAACCTTGCAGACCAAGCATCATAATAAAAGAGGGGTTAGTATCAAGATTAAGAGGGGATTTTTCCTTGCCCAAAAGCTCAACAAGCTCATCGTTTACGATTTTTATGAGCATTTGAGAGGGATTAACACTTTTTATTACCTCTTGACCCTGTGCTTTATCTTTTATATTTGAAACAAAAGACTTTACAACATTAAGCGAAACATCCGCCCCCAAAAGCGCACGGCGAATTTCGCGAAGGGCATCTTGCATGTTTTCTTCACTTAAGTGAGAATTGCCCGCGGTTTTTTTAATAATTTCCTGAAGTCTTTGTGATAGAGAATCAAACATAACTAAATTTTACTATAAAAAATATTTTAGTAAAATCTAGCCCTGATGAGTTTGAACTTTACTTTCAGCAGCACCTGCTGCGGCTTGTTGTTGAACTTTTCCTTTTGTAAATTTTGAAGCAAAATTTGCTAAGACATCAGAGAAAATCATAGTCGTAATACCTGCCATAATCGCCGTACCTATGATTTTTCCGCTTTGTGTCTTTTTAGCGCATTTTTGAGCTATCGCGACAATATCATCTTTTGAGCGGTCTTTTCTTGCAATTTTAAAGAAATCCTCAACTTTTTGAGTAGCAGTTTTCATAATATTTTCAAGTGCATCGTCAGAATTTTTTACCGCGGTTTTTACTTCATCATCACTCACGGCGTTATTTTTAAGGTAATTTTTTATTTTATCAACAGCCGTTTCTTTTGTAAACTCAACATTATCCGCTATTTGTTCGCCAAGTTTCTCTAAAGCTTCTTTTACACCATTGGCACTTTTTGAAAATTCATCCGGTTTTGACTTTTCAATTGTTTCAAGTACGGATTGAAGATATTTATTATTTTTTTGTTTTGCTAAAAGCTCTGCGGCATTATTTATGGTATCTGCCATGCCGTTTCCATTAGTCTTGAGGTAGTGGTCTGCAATTTCTGCGGCTATTTTTTTACGAGAAACAGGAGCCGCAAGAGAAACAGCCTTACCCGCAACACCCCCTATAGCACCGCCTATGAGCATTTTTTTACCTTGATCTAACATAGCGTTTGCTATAGTTGTACTTTGAGAATTTGTACTTTGTGTATTATTTACGGACATAAAAACTCCTTAGAAAATAACCTTCATACTTATTAAAAACACAAAATCTCAAAATATTGTTATAGAGAGTTAATTATATTTAGAATTTCTTCAAATTTGTAACAATCATTTATTACAATAAAGTCGGTTTTTGGAAATTTTTTCTTTATATCGCTTATTTTTATGCCGTCTAAAAACTCATCTGTTCCCTCTCTTAGCATTACAGAGGGGATAATAGCGTTTTCTGCCTTGTTTTCTTTAATTGCGCGCTCAATATCAAAACCTGTTACAAGCCCTGTGACGTTTATCTTGTCGCCAAAAAATTCATTTTTTACATCAATAACCTCAAACTCAAGCCCCTCGACATTTATTTCTTTTTTAAATTCCATAAATATCTTAGCTGCGCTTGAACCTGTTAAAAGAGTGAGTTTTCTGGGGGTTTTAAGTTTCTTTTTAAGTTTCTTTTTGCACTTTTTAAAATCATCGACTAAAAGCCTTATAGCCCCCACGCCGTCTTCAATTTGAGAAAATTTTCCATAGTATTTTTTATCGGGGATTTCTCTTTTTGCAATTAAAAAGAACTCATCAGATGCCATAGCTATATTTTTTTTCATTTGTTTATTAAATTCATCAATTGAATCAATCACAAAATCCGCCACTTTTTTATCAACGGTTTTTAAATTTTCTTTTCTGAATTTTGAAACACCAACGGGCACAACTGCAAGCGAGTTTAGTATTTTTTTGAATTTTTTAAGGTCGTCTAATGTTCTTAAAAACTCATCGCCGTCGTTGTAATCAGGACACAGGACAATCTGTGCGTGGATTTTAATATCATTTTTCTTTAATCTCTCTAAATCATCCATAATCTTTGCAGCATTTGGATTATTAAGCATTTTTGAGCGAAGAGAGGGATTTGTAGTGTGAATTGAAACAAAAAGAGGTGAAGGGTGAAACTGCTCAACGCGCTGCCAGTCTTTTTCTTTCATATTTGTTAGGGTAACATAAGTCCCTTGAAGATAAGAAAGGCGCCAGTCATCGTCTTTAACGTACAAACTTGGCCTCAAGCCCTTTGGCTGCTGGTCAACAAAGCAAAAAATGCACTTATTGCAGCACGGCTTTACCCTATCGAAAACAGCACTTTCAAAGCTTATTCCAAGGTCGTCCTCTAAGTCTTTTTCTATTTCAAAAATTTCTTCTTCGCCGTTTTTGTGCCTTACATAGAGCTCGATTTCTTCATCTTGCACAAGAAAACTGTAGTCTATAATATCCCTTGGAACACTACCGTTAATTGATACAATTTCATCTCCTGAAATTAGCCCCAGCTCATCTGCTATAGAGTCTTTTTGAACATCTGAAATAATAATTTTCATAACAAATCCAAAATCCTCTGCGCCTCATCTGCTCTTTGCGCCGCTATATTTTTTTGAACCTCGCTTAGGTTATTATAGGGGTTTTTTAGCGCCTCAAGTGTCCTACCTTTAAATAAAATCAGGTGATTTTGAATATTTTTTGTAAATTCTTCTTTTTCAACATCAGATAAAACATCCGAGCAAAAAATCGCTATTCTTGCGTTGTTTAAAATATTGGACGGATTGGTGAAATCAAAAGATAAAAGCAGGTTTTTTAAGTGATTTCTCCCTACAGGGGTAATAGAGCAGAGTTTGGATGACATACCGCCTTGCGACATTTTATCCTCAAGCTCAATGCAGCCGAGCTTTTGGAGCCTTTTTATTGCAGGGTTAACCGTGCCTAAACTTGATTTTAGAAACGCAAAAAACATTTCATCCATTATTTTTGAAATTTTGTAAATTGTGGCATCATACCTGCATAATATGTATAAAATAACAATCTCACTCATAATTAAGATAATTTTAACATAAATTTTGTTGTTATTAAATTTATTTAATTTATAATTTAACTAGTTAAAATACAGGGATTAAGATTTGTTATCAACTCTTGAAAATACAGATATAAACGAGATAGTAAAAAAGACAAACCTCAAACACATTGCAATTATTATGGATGGCAACAGACGCTGGGCTAAGGAAAATATGCTGCCATCTGCCATGGGGCACAAAAGAGGCGTTGACGCCCTTAAAAAAACCCTTAAAGCCGCTCATAAATTTGGCGTAAAATATCTTACTTTGTACGCTTTTTCTACCGAAAACTGGAATCGAAAGCAGGAAGAGGTTGATTTTTTAATGAACCTGCTTGCAAGCACCATAAAATCTCAGCTTGATGAATTGCACCAAAATGACGTTAAACTGAAGTTTATAGGGTATCTAAAAGCTCTTAACCCTCAGCTGCAAGAGATTTTAGCCGATGCAGAAGAAAAAACCAAAAACAATAACGGGGTAAATCTTCAGATAGCAATTAACTACGGCGCAAGAAACGAAATAACAAACGCCATAAAAGATATGATAAATCAGGGCGTTCAAGCACAAGACGTAAATGAAGAACTTGTTTCAAAATTCCTTTATACATCAGATATTCCTGACCCTGACTTACTTATAAGAACAGGCGGAGAGATGAGAATAAGCAACTACTTACTCTGGCAGATAGCATACAGTGAATTTTACGTTACAAAAATGTACTGGCCCGAGTTTGACGAAGAAGCACTTAAAAACTCAATTCTTGAATTTGCAAAAAGACAACGCAGATGGGGCGGTTAGTATGCTACAAATTGTGCTTGCAACGGGAAATAAACATAAAGTTGAAGAAATAAATCAGGTATCTGTGCCCTTTGGAGTGGAGTTTGTACTGCCTGATGAGGGTTTTAAACCGATTGAGGACGGTTCAACCTTTGAAGAAAACTCTTATGCCAAAGCCCTTGCAGCGGCACAGTGCGAAAAAAGCGGCAGAAAGTACTTTATGGCGGATGATTCAGGCCTTTGCACAGACTTTCTAAACGGCGCACCGGGTCTTAAAAGCGCAAGGTATGCGCCAAGTACTAATGAGCGCATCGAAAAACTTTTATGCGCACTAAAAGACGCCAAAGAATCCGAGCGCGGAGCAAAGTTTGTCTGCTCGCTTGTTTTGATAAATAAAACAGGAGAAGTACTAAACAAAACAAACGGCATATGCAAAGGTAAAATCGCTCACCAAAAAAGCGGCGAAGGCGGCTTTGGCTATGACCCCATATTTATTGTAGAAAATATCAACAAAACCATGGCGTCATTGAGTGAAGATGAGAAAAATCGCATCTCACACAGGGGCAGAGCGCTTATGGATATGCTAATGTGGATTAAATGTTCAAATCTGTAAAAAATATAGTATAATCTCATGTAAGGATAGAATTTAAGGGTTATAAATGTCAAAACTTGTTGCAGATGTTCAAGACACCCAAATCACGCAGATTAGAGATTTTCTCTTAAAGACTTTTGATAGTGTTTTAGATGACACAAAAACTCTAAAAACGTCAAAAATCGAACAATGCCACAAAAAAGCAATTTCCCTCAAGGCATTTGACCTTGTTTCAATTTCTATGTCACTTATAGGCTACATCGGCTACAGGTGGAATCAGGAAAGGTACTATAAAACCTTAAATATCCTAAACGATGCGCACTACCTTGCAAACTCTTCAAATTCCCTGCTGGCACTTAAAATTAATATGTATCTTATGGCACAGATTGAATTTTTTGAGCAAAATTACTCTCAATCGCTTGAACTTATAGAGGCAGCGCTGCATATAAAACTTGAAGATACGCTTGATTTTGATGAAAAAATTCAAAATTCAAAAACAAAAATAGAAAAACACAACAAACAAAAGGTTATATCCTCTGCCCCGCCAAGTTTTATACCCGAAAACAATCAACAGGAAGACCCTCTTATTGCACTTCTTAAAGTCGGAAGAACAATAGCTGTTGAAACCAATATAGATACACTTTTGACCATTATTGCGCAAGAAATTAAACAAGCGCTCAACGCCGACAGATGCACGGTATTTTTACTTGATGAAGAAAAACACGAGCTTTGGTCTAAAGTAGCTTTAGGACTTGAAATGCAAGAAATTCGCTTCGCCTCTAACTTAGGTCTTGCAGGACATGTTGCAACAACGGGCGAAACGGTGAATATAAAAGACGCCTACACTGACAGACGTTTTAATAAAGAAATAGACATGCAGACAGGATATAAGACAAAAACTATCCTCTGTATGCCTATTCGTAACCTCAGCCACCAGATTGTAGGGGTTTTTCAAGTTTTAAATAAAAAAGGCGGTGAATTTACCAACAAAGATGAAGATTTGCTTATTGCAATAGGGTCTTCGGCAGGTATAGCTCTTGAAAACGCAAATTTATTTAACAAGCAAAAAATCCTTATCGAAGAGCAAAAGCAGCTGTTCTCAAGCTTTATAGACACACTTTCAGCCTCAATCGATGCTCGCGACAAGATTACCTCAGGTCATTCAAAAAGAGTCACCATGTACGCTTCTTTAATCTGTGATGAGCTTGATATGAACGAGAAAGAAAAAGAAGTCATAAAACACGCCTCACTTTTGCATGACATAGGAAAAATAGGCATAAAAGACTCTATTCTTCAAAAAGAAGGCAAACTAACTCCTGAAGAATACGACCATATCAAGCTACATGCTAATATGACCCATGATATTTTAGGCAAAATCTACGTTTCAAAAGAATTTGAAAACGTAGCTCAAATTGCCTCATCTCACCATGAAAAATACGACGGAACGGGTTATTTCTTAGGTTTAAAGGGAGAAGACATCCCCCTTGGCGGCAGAATTCTTGCCGTATCGGACGTTTTTGACGCCATAACATCAAAAAGGCACTATCGTTCCAAGATGAAAATACAAGACGCCATAAAAGTCCTTATAGACGGGTCAAATAAGCATTTTGATAAAAAAATTGTTGACGTGTTTTTATCTATTACATGTGATAAAATAATACATGTACTGACTTGTGACAACAATCTTGAAATTGCACAGAATGACAAATTGCTTCTTGAAAAGTACAAATTAGCTGATTTGTATGCAATTTTGCAAAAAGAAGAGGAAGGTGAATCTCACGAAAAGACGGTTGCACAAGTTTTTGACAAATATTATAATTTCACCCAGAACTAAAGAAAATAATTAATGAAATATTATAGCTCAATATTACTGTGTATTTTTATGCTAAGCGGCGCTATGCAAGCATTTGCCGCAAGCGACAGTCTGCTTGAATTTCAAAAATCAAATGTCCCCGTGTCAAACACAACACCAAAAGAGGCTAAAGGCGGGACTTTTAGCCTTACAACGATTATGGACAATTTTTTAAATATTCAGCAGGATGAAGATAAAAACCTTGATGAATCAGAAAAACAAAGACTTGCGTTTGTTTCTGCCACAAAAAAATTCAATCAGGGTAATGTTGTAGTAGCCTATGATGAGTTTAATACACTTTTAGAATCCATTAACAGTGACTATGCTCTTGTTATCTTTGCAAAGAGCATGTATGAAATAGGATTCTTTTCAATAGGGACAAAGAGTCTTGAGAAAATTCGCCACAAAAAATTTCTGGATAATATGACCCAAGAGCTCAAAAAATGCTATCTACCCTCATACGCTCTTGATAAAAACGAAGAAATATATCTGGCTAAAGCTTACGCTTCAATTCACTATGACAACTTAGCACAAGAAACCGCTTTTGACCTGAATAAAAACACCTCACTTACGGATAAATCGGATTATGCCAACTTTATCCTCTCTCAAGCCATGAGCAAGTCAAGACAATACTCTCAGGCCTTAATTTTTATAAATAAAGCCTCTTTAATGAACCCTGACAATGTGTCTTATGATATTTTTAAAATAAAAACACTTGTCGCACTTAAGAAAAACAAAGATGCACTTAAATTAATCGAACAAATGCAAGAAACAAGCAAGGATGAATACATCTTTAAAAACACTGTTTTAGTTTTAAAAGAATCAGTCCTTGCAAACCTTTCCAATGATGAAAAAGACAAAAAATACCACCTTACCATGAAAACTTTTCTTGAGGGCAACTACCAAAAAGCAATTCAAGATAGTAAAAACATCATAAGTTTTGACAAAAAAAATTATAAAATCCTGACACTTCTTGCAATGGGACAGTTTATCGCAAATGACCTGGATAACGCTAAGAAAAACTACCTTGCAAGCTATGAAATAAACAAAAACTACGCGCCTACTCTAAGCGGTCTGGGCGATGTTAAATTTGTGGAATATGACTTTGAGGGTGCACTTAAATACTACAAAAAAGCCCTCTCTCAAGACCCGAACGACCAGACAAGCGCTATTAAAATGGCTTTAATTTACAAAAATGACTCAAAATACTCAAAAGACTTAAAAAATCTTGAGAAAAAACTTGCAAAAATGAACCCCTCGCCCTTTTTGTCTTATCATTCAATAGCTGCAACAATAGCAAAAAATAATAAAAACCTGAGAAAAGAATATATAAGGCGCGCAACTGTTATAAATCCTTTGTATGAAAACGGCTGGGTAGCTTTTTTAAACCTTGAATTGGACAATAAAAACTTTGAAGAGGCAAAAAATTTCTTGTATATGATTTCTTTTTCAAATCAGACAAACTATACATACTTTTACCTAAATGCGCTCTATGACATAGCTTTAGGCAGAACAAACTCGGCTATTGTAAACCTTAAAAACTGTCTGAGTTTAAATCCTGATTTTGAAGATGCAAACAAAAAGCTTATAAAATTAATACCGAATGAAATAAAACCGCAAGCCCCCAAACAAGAGGATATTACAGGTCAGCAGGCGTTGTGATTTTTTTATTTCCCGCAGTATTTTCAAAAATATAAACACTTTCGCCCAAAGCCTCTATCATGCTCGAATCATCCGTAAAAGAGTCAGAGCCGCTAAATTTTTTGTGCGCCTCCATAATCAAATCATAGCGAAAAGCTTGCGGAGTTTGAGCTTGAAAGACTTTTTTTCTGTCAATTGTTTTCTCTATTATCCCTTTTTCATTTGTAATTTTAATGGTGTCAATTGCAAATACACCACTGCAGATAGCGTTTTTTTCTTTTACTTCTTCAATTATTTTTAAAATATCACTCTGCTCAATAAAAGGTCTTGCCCCGTCATGAATTAATACATAATCGTTGTATTTACAAAGACAAAGGGCGTTGTAGACGCTTTCTTGGCGGGTTTTGCCAAAAGGAGCAAAGGTTATTTTTTTTCTGTCATATACGCTGCTTGACTCTATAAAATCTCTTGTTGACTTGGTTGTTGGGATAATTATTTCATCCGACACGTTTAAAAATTTTGATATCGTATGCTCAATAACGCTCATTGAGCCTATTTTTACAAGAAGTTTATTTTCTCCAAAGCGCGAAGATAAGCCTCCGGCGGTGATTATAGTGCTAATCAAAGTGCAAAAACTCCTCTCGTTTTTCTTCTTTTATGTTTTTACCGTCTATTAAAATCTCGCCTGAATTATTTACTATACCGACTTCAATAAGTTCAGGCGAATTTATTCTTTTAAAATCTTCTTTTGAAACAGCACAAACAAGAGAGTAATCCTCTCCGCCAAAGAGCACTTCCTGTCTTGTTGTACCGTTTAATTTTGGGATTTTTTCATAACTTAGTTCAAAACCGACATTAGAACTTTTTTTAATCCACTCTAAAGCATTAACAAGCCCGTCTGAAGAATCCATCATAGCGTAAGGTTCAAGCGCTTTTTGAGAAATTAACTCAGACACTCTAAAGTGAATTTTCGGGTCAAGGTGCGCTCTTGTAAACTCGTTATCGGCATTTGGGTTTTCTAAAAGCATTTTTAAACCCCTTGCACTTGAGCCAAAATTTCCGCAAAGAGCCAGAATATAGCCCTCTTTTGCATTTTTTCTTGAAGAGATATTTCTGTTTTTTGTATCACCCATAATTGTTATGGAAATTGTAAGTTTATCCCCACCTGTCAAATCTCCGCCTATGATTTTTACACCGTATTTTAAGGCACATTCATTTAGTGACTTATAAAACTCTTTGGTAAAATCCTCATCCAGCTTGCCACAAAGACAAATAAGAGCGTACTTAGGGGCGGCACCTGAGGCTAGAATATCGCTTATATTAACCTTTAGCGCCTTTTTTGCAAGCGCATAAGGGGATATAAAAGAAAGGTCAAAATGCACCCCCTCAACAAGCGAATCAGTGCTCACACAAAGGTTAAAGTCCTTCAGATATGCACAATCATCCCCTAAATAACTTGAATCGGTAAGGGAATTTTTTATAATTTCTATAAATTTTAACTCTTTATTTTGCATACTTATTTAAGCGCTTCATAAAGCCCGAGAAGTGCCATTTTGTAGCCTGTTTTTGAAAAACCGGCAACTTGTCCTAGACACTTTGGTGCGATATAGGAGTTATGTCTGAACTCTTCTCTTGAATAAACATTGCTCAAGTGCACCTCAACTGTTTTAATGTTAACGGAAGCTATGGCGTCTGCTATTGCAACGCTTGTGTGAGTGTAAGCGGCAGGGTTTATTATTATGCCGTCAAATTTATCAAGAGCATTTTGAATTTTATCCACAATTTCGCCCTCAAAATTTGACTGAAAAAACTCAAGGTCAATAGAATTATCAAGCTCGCGCGCGTATTGCTTGAGTTCTTTTTCAATATCATCAAGCGTAAAAGAGCCGTATATTTCAGGTTCTCTAACGCCAAGCATATTAAGGTTCGGGCCGTTTATTACAAGAATTTTCAAGTCATTCTCCTTTTTTAGTCATCATAGCGGAATTTTGCTTTTATTAAAATATCTTCTTCAACTTTTTCCATATCGCAAAATTCTAATTTATAGCATTCGTTTATTTTATATACACCTAAATTCCCTACAAAATCAAGCCCTGAGCCAAAAATTTTAGGAGAAACAAATTTATAAATCTCATCTGCCATCTCTTGCTTAATTAAAGTAGTAAGGATAGTCTTGCCCGTTTCAACAAGTATTGAGTAAACACCGTAATCATAGAGTTTAAAAAATAAATCTCTAAAATTTGCAAACGCTATAGGTATAACATTACTTGGAAAATCCCTGTCAAGATTGTTTGTAGCAAGAAAAACTCTTGCCCCGTCATCTCTAAATACTTGATAATCAAAAGGAATTTTACCGTGTCTGTCAATAATTATCCTATCAGGCGTCCTTTCACCCTTTATTCTGCAGGTAAGAGCGGGGTTATCCGCAAGGACGGTGCCCGAGCCGCTTAAAATTGCAAAGCTTTTTGCTCTCAATTTTTGCACATATTCTCTTGAGGCTTCACCTGTTATCCACTTTGACTCACCGCCTTGAGTTACTATTTTTGAATCAAATGTAGTTGCAATTTTTACAAGCACATAGGGGAGTTTTTTTGTGACATTTTTAATAAATACCTTATTCAACTCTTTGCACTCATCCTCTAAAACACCTGTAATAACCTCTATACCTGCGTTTTTAAGTTTCATAACACCTTGAGAGCACACAAGAGGATTGGGGTCATAAGTACCGATAACTACTTTTTTAAAACCTTTTTCAATAATCAAATCCGCACACGGAGGGGTTTTACCCTGATGAGTACAAGGTTCAAGATTAACTATAAGAGTTTTATCCGAAAAATCACAATCAGAGGCAGCAAGTATGGCGTTTCTCTCGGCGTGGTTTTCGCCGTATTTTTCATGTACCCCTTGCGATATTATTTTATCTTCGTTTTCATCATAAACAATTGCCCCGACCATAGGGTTTGGTGCAACTTCAAAGCGGTATTTTTGAGCTTGCTCCAAACATAACCTCATTAACTCTTCGTATTTTTTCATCATATTAACCTGCCATGTTCTCCATAATTTTTATTACAGCCGGATAAAGAATAACTATAAACAAAGCCGGCAATAAAAATAATATCATAGGAATAGTCATCTTTGCACTCGCACTTTGCACAAGTTCTTCAACTCTTTGTTTTTTCCTTGTGCGAAGAGTATCACAGTAAACTCTTAAAGACTGAGCGACACTTGTGCCCATTTTCTCGGATTGCACTAACATAGCACAAAATGATTGCAAATCTTGACTGTTTACTCTTTTTGCCATATTTTTAAGCGCTTCTTCGCGAGGCAACCCTGACATTACATCTTTAGAAAGTCTGTTAAATTCAGTACTAACTGCCTGGGACAAACCGCTAAACTCCTGCGCAACACGCTCTATTGCCCCGTCAATACCTAAACCTGCTTCAACACAAACTGATAGCAAATCAACCGCATCTGGAAAAAATTTTATAAATTCCTTTTGCTTCTTTTTTATAATCCCCAAAATTCTATACTCCGGGTATTTGTATGTCATATAACACACAAGAAGAGCACAAGAGGCACTTACCGTATTGAAAAACAAAAATAAAACAACCGCACAAACAATAACTGCTATTAAAAGCGAAAAGAGCCTTCTATTTTCAAATTCCAAAACATCATCATCACCTGACGCTACACCCAGTGACTGCAGCATAGATTGGATTTTATTCTTTGAAACCTGATTTGAAATGTTTTTAAGGGTAAATGGTTTTAGCGCCTCTGCAAAGACAAGGTAAAGGCTTCTTATTTTCTTTTTATTGCCTGTTTTAACAAGTCTTTTGCGCACAAAATTGTCGTCATTTTCACAAAAAATATAGACGACATACCCAAACCATAATCCTATTAATATTGGCAATATTTCAGGCGCTACAGACATCTTTCTCCTTAAATTTCAATAGTTATAATTTTTTTAATCATATAAACACCCAAAAGTAAAAGCACAATTGACAACAAAAGAGCACTATTACCCTGCTGCGTATATAATAACGGCTGCATGTAATCGGGCGAAAGTACAAAAAGTATCCCAGCTATTGCAGGAGGCACACAAATTAACATAAAGCCCGAAAATCTGGCTTGGGCAGTCTGCGCCTTTAATTGTCCTGCCATCTTAAAACGCTCTCTTATTGTAATAGACAAGCCGTCTAAAATCTTAGCCAAATTACCACCAACTTCTCTTTGCAGTATTACCGAAGTTATAAAAAATTTAAGGTCAATATTATCAGGAACTGTTTTTGACAAAGAGAGAATAGCGAGTTTTGAATCCGAACCAACTGCAAGCTCATCAAGCGCAGACTTAAACACGCCTGAAATAGGCATTGGCATTTCTTTTGTAATAACTTCAAAAGCACTGTATATAGAATGTCCTGCCCTGAGTGAGTTTGAAAGCAAATCTAAAGTATCGGGCAGCTGCTTTGCAAAAGCGGCATTTCTCAAATTTGCTTTAAACCTCAGGACATTTAACGGTATAAAAAGTCCAATGAGCGAAAGCGGCAACAGCTTAGGTGAAGTAATAAGCAAAATAATCGCAAAAGGTATGATACACATAATGCTTATTATTATGAACGTATCAATCTCCATATCTACACCGGAGAGAGCTATCTGGTTTTTAATTTTATCAATTATTTTAAGATTACTTAAGTGCTTTGCAAAGACCTTATATCGAAAATTATTGTACAAAAAGGCAAATTCATCACCCTCAAGCCCTGCTTGAGTCTTTGAAGTATTCCTGCTCTTTATATTCTCAAGTCTTTTTTGCAAAAGCGGATGTCTCGGGATTCTTATTGAAAAAAGATTTACAAGCATAAGAAAACTCAAGAAACCCAATAATATCGATATTAAAAAGGGATTCATCTTTTAAGCCTCTTTAGCAAATCAACATTCAATGTCATACCCTTATTAACAATTTCTTCTCTCGCCTTGTTACGCTCGGTTGAAGCCGGAGCGGCGGGAGTAGGATTTTTTGTACCGTTTTTTGACAGGTAAGTGTGTCTGTAGTTTTTGTCAAATATTTGCGGATTAATTTCAATTCCTTTGGCAACTATTTTATCTAAAAACTTAGGTCTTATGCCTGTTGAAGAGTGCATACCCATAACGGTATTTACACCCGTTCCTGTCTGCTCCCATACAAAAATATCCTGCATGGTTATAACATCGCCTTCCATGCCGACAATTTCTGATACTTTTGTAACTTTCCTTGAACCGTCGGAGAGCCTTGATGCTTGAATTACAATGTTTATAGCAGATGCTATCTGGCTTTTTATATTCCTTTCCGGCAAATCAATACCCGAGAACATTACCATGGTTTCAAGTCTTGATAGCGCATCTCTGGGAGAATTAGCGTGAAGCGTAGTTAATGAGCCGTCATGACCGGTGTTCATAGCTTGAAGCATATCAAGAGTTTCGGCACCACGGCACTCGCCGATTATAATCCTATCGGGGCGCATCCTAAGGCTATTTATAACCAAATCTCTCGCCGTTACTTGACCTTCTCCTTCTATGTTTGGAGGTCTTGTTTCAAGACGCACTATGTGCTCCTGCTGCAAACATAACTCGGCAGAATCCTCAATTGTGATTATGCGCTCTCCGTTTGGAATTTTAGCGGATAAACTGTTTAAAAGAGTTGTCTTACCTGCGCCCGTTCCGCCGCTTATTATGATATTTAATCTTGCAGCAACGGCAGCCTCAAGCACTTGAGCAATTTCAGTTGAGATAGAGCCCCATTTTAAAAGACTCTCCATAGTACCCGAATCGGCACGAAAACGTCTTATCGAAAGAGACGGGCCGTCAACCGCAAGAGGCGGAATAATGGCATTCACCCTTGAACCGTCAGGCAGACGAGCGTCCACCATGGGAGATTTTTCATCTATTCTTCTTCCTACTTTAGATACAATTCTTTCAATTATATTCTTCAAGTGATTGTTATCTTTAAAAGCAACGGATGTCTTGTAGAGTTTGCCGTTTTTCTCTACATATACATTTTTTGCACCGTTCACAAGAATATCGCTTATAGACGGATCTGACAAAAGCGGGTCAAGAGGACCAAAGCCTTTGGCCTCTTGGATAATTTCTCTTATCAACCTGTCACGTTCTATTTTATTCAAGGGTATTGAGCGAAAGTTCGTAGAAACTTGATGTTCAATAAACTGCTTTATAAGAGTTTTTTGTTCGTTATCTGAATACTGACTCCAATTAGGAGTAGTATTTACCTTGTCAATCAAAAGAGTATGCAACTTTTCTTTAAGTTCGCTAAACTCTTCACTCATTGGAAGCTCGCTTATAAATGTACTCCCCTGTAGTTCCTGTCCGTCAATCAGTCCTTTTTTGGGACTGTTATTCAATCTATCTTTAAGTGACAATTACTTCTTCTCCTTCTTTTTAAATAAACCTAAAAAGCCTGATTCTTCACGCTTTGTCTGCTTGGTATTTGAATATGTATAATTATCTGACAAAAGTGCGGCCAGTTCTCTAAAGGCTTTTGCAATATTTGACTGGTGATTAATATCACTTGCGGGCATACCTTTGTTTATGGCATTTATGATTGTAAAATAGTTGTTTGGTATTTTGTAATAAACACTATGCCCTAAAACATCCTCGACATCTTCTATTTTTATTTCATCATTTTCCATGTACCTGTTAATGATAAGTTTTATCTTATCTTTTTGATACCCGAGACGCTTAAAGAGGTCAAAACATCTTTGACAATTTCTCACCGAGGGTAAATTTAAAATTGCAACAAGCAGTATTAAATCCGAATTATCGAGTGCAGTAATTGTCTTGCCGTCAAAGGAGCTTGTTGTATCTATGACAACGTAGGAAAAAACACTCCTTAGAACATTTATAAGTGTTGTGATATTCTCGCTTGTAATAATTTCCGCCTGCTCTAAATCGGGAGGGTCAGCAAGAACATATAACGAAGTGTTTTTGTATTTTTCAAGAGTTGAAAGCAAAAATGTCTCGTCAATCCTCTCAAGGTTATTTACAACATAAGACGTATCAAAAGCAGGATTTAGGTCAAGAAAAGTCGTAACATCACCCATTTGAAAATTCAAATCGACAAGCGCTACCCTTTCATTTGTAAGACTTGCAAGTTCAAAAGCAAGGTTTGTGGCTATTGAGGTTTTGCCTATACCGCCTTTGTTTGAAAAAGTTGTTATAACCTTACATTTTGTCGTATCGTTAATATTACCCAAAATCAGGTCTTTGATTTTTTCAACCGATTCAATAAAATCGTTTTCTATAAGAGGTTTTAGAAGAAATTCTCTTGCGCCTGCGCGAAGTGACTTTATAACAAGTTCAGAATCCATATCATAAGAAAGCACAATGATTTTTGCATTTCTCAGGTTCTTTGAGAGCTTAACTATAACATCAAGTGTTAACTGTGTTCTTTGTGATATGTCTACAATTATCAAATTAGGATGCAAATCTACAATCTCACCATAAGAGTTAATTGCATCTTGAAACTCGCCTATTATATTTATATCTTGGACTTTTCTTAAAAAATTCCCTACGAGCTCTCTGCTTGTTTCATCCGAATCTATAATAACTGTATCTATCTTTATGCTCATATTGCTTAAATACTCTCTATCTGCGGTGCATCAACTATTTTTGGAGTAATAAAAATCATTAACTCCGTATCATCTTTTTTATCTTCTATTGTCTTAAATAAAACTCCGATAACGGGAATATCACCTAAAAGCGGGACTTGGTTGTTTGTTTTTGAACTTGAATTATTTAAAAGCCCTGCTATTATTAGCGTTTCCCCATCCATAAGTTCAACCGTTGTTTCAACTTTTCTGGTTTTAAAGCCGGGAATTACAACGGCATTTTGCGTATCCATAACCCCTGATGAGCGGTCTATTTCACTAACTTCGGGAGACAGTTTAAGTTTTATTCTGTTTGTTTTTTCCATAATAGTAGGAGTAAAGTTTAAAATTACCCCCGTTTTTTTAAATTCATAAGCAATTTGCCCGTATTGACCCATGTTGGATGGGACGGGAACTTCAGAACCTACGTTAAAACTTGCCTCTTCGCCATCCACCGCAAGAAGCTTAGGCTCTGCCAAAATCTGCGCATCGCCTTTTAGTTCAGCTGCCTGCAAGTCAATTGCAAAATTACCCGACCTGTCTGCAAAAATGTATTTAACTCCGTTATCTACAACAACACGAGATATTTTACCCACAACATTTGTCGTGCCACCTGTCATGGAGCTTACGTGTTGGTTTTTTGCATCACTTCCTATAGTAAAGCCTGTTCCTAAATTTCTGGTGAAATTTTTTGTAACCTCAGCTACCTTAACTTCAAGCAGCACTTGCTTTGTAGCACTTTCTGCCATATCAACAAGGTTAATATTGTAAGCTTTTGCAAGTTCTTTTATTTTATCTCTTGTAGCTGTTGTACTTACTTGACCGGACAAAACAGCCCCATTATCGTTAAAAATTATGGATATATCTTCATTTGGCGCAATATAATCCACTGCTTTTAAAAACTCATCCACGTCCTGACGAATTACAAGATTGTAAAAAACGGGAACATTGTCCTTGCCCCAGAATATCAAACTTGTAGAGCCCGCTTTTTTACCGTTTATCATAAGCTGCTTGGATGAGAGTATAATAATATCGGCAAGATTCGGGTCAGCGAGAGAAATTCTTTTTACCGGTGTATCAAAATTTAAAATCTGAGATTTGCCCACAACCCCATAAAGCTTTTGATTATTGTCTTTTAGGGCGTTTTTAACAACCATTGAGTCGTTATAGTTTTGAGTTGAAGAATTTTCCCAAGGGGCATCAATATTTATTGAACTGGGCAAAATATCCCTATAAGCACTCTGGGCCGATACACTCTGGCATATCAGTGCGCAAAATAAGAAAAATATGAAATTTTTTATGTATTTTTTTGCCATCTACTGCGGTGCTCCGATAATTACCCTTTTATCTCCTGAAATAAACTCTATCTCTTCGGAAGCTTTCGATTTTGACTTAACAATCGGCACATCATCCGCTTGTTTTTTATATGCAGGATGAGAAGTACCCCGTACGGAAGGTTCATCGTATGAGATGTCTGAAACTTCAACAAGTTCGGGCGGTGCACCATCAGAAATTTGAGAAAGCATAACCGAGCTGTTTGCGCTAAATTTGTAGCCCGTTTTTTCATGCCTGTTTCTCTGAATTAAAACTGCTTTATCACTGCTTGCGGCAGTTATAAAAGCAGGCACATCGCAGTCCCTTATCTCAAGCATAACGTATTTTTTGCCCTCATTTGGAGCATCAATTATACTTAAGATTTTAACATCCTGCGCCTGAATTGCATTTTTTGCAAAATAAATATCTACATTTGCACCTTCCCTTGCAAACGGCGGAAGAGTCTCAAGCCCGACACCCAATGCTCTGTAGCCGCTTCTTGGCTCACCTTGCGCAATATCCATATCGGACACTTTGAAATAATCCTCCACAATGGGAGAATCGGCCTTAATGTCTTTTATGGCGGTGAGTCCTGAGATTTTTGACGCATTTTCAACCGCGCCCTCTATTTCAATGGGGAATTGCTTTGTTGTGAGATTATCAGCTTGTATTTTATCGCCTTTTTTAATGTCTGTTTTTGCAACGACATACATAATTTTTTTAATAGGGGCGCTTTGGCTTGTTTGAGTGAGTTTTTTTAAGTTGTCATTTTCTATTTTCAGCTTTACAATAACCTGATAAGAGATGACAGCAATTGCCACCCCTACAATTATTGAAATTATAAGCTGATTTTTATTCTTTTTTATACTCATAAACTCACAAGCATCCGCTTACATTTTACATTATTTTCCCCGTTAAGAAAAATCATTAAGTTTCTTTACATTCTGCAATATTTTCTTCCAAAAATCCAATTAAATTCAAAAGAGCATTTTTTGCTATGTCTTTTTTTATTGCAACTCTTTTATTCTCCAGTTTCATTTGCGCATAAGGCGAGTTAAATTTAACAACCTTTATGACATCGCCCATATCTCTCTTTATACCAAAACCCATATAGCAAAGCCCCACGGGCTTTAGCTCGCTGCCCCCGTCAGGGCCTAAAAGTCCCGTTGTAGCAATACTTGCAGGCTCATACTCCAAAAGCCCTCGTGCCATTTCATAAGCCGTTTGCTGACTTACTGCGCCAAAGTTGTCAAGAGTTTCTTTTTTAACTTTTAAAAACCTCATCTTTGCTTCATTTGAATAAGTTACAAAGTTTTGCTCAATAAAATTGCTCGCGCCTGCAATATCGGTTAAATAAGAACTCACTAAACCGCCCGTGCAAGACTCTGCACAGGCGATTTTTAGACTGTTTTTAATAAGTATTGTTTTTATTTTTTCGACTATTTCTTCTGTTTCCATATTCCACCTAAGATAGCGGCACATCAAGCGGCTCAAGAAGAATTACATCAAAAACAATGCCTTGGTCTATCACTACGTCATTTCCTTTTCTAAACAGGTCAAAGACACTATCTCCCACAAGATAAACCGCACCCCCGATTGTACCGCCCACAGCCGCTATCGGCGTTACAAGAAATCTGCCCCCGGGGAATAATTCATCTCCTGATTTTATGCCCCATTTTGTAGTTTTTGAAATTATATTACCGCTTTTTTTAGTGTTTCTTTTTAATTCATCCCAATAATTACCGCCCCCTGAAATTGCTCCGTCAGGAAGTATTTCAAAGTTTGAACAAACTGCAGCGCTTATGGGAAGCTGTTTACCTTGTCCTGTTACAACATGGTCAAAAGTTAAATACAAAAGCGCACTTCTTGAGAGGCGTCCTGTTGTTCTGTATTTTTCAACAGTACCTCTTACAAGAGAACCTGAGGGTAAAACCGTTCTGCCATCAACTTTAACATCGCTTGTAAGTTTTGCGCTGAACATATCGCCCTCTTGGACATTTGAAGTTGTTACGGGCTCAATCATTACAAGGTTTAATTTTGTTCCTTTCGGCAATCTTCTTGTTTGAATATCAGCTTTTATCTGATAAGCAAACCCTGATTGCAAAAGCCCCATGGAAAGTATTGCAGTAAGTATAAAAAGCGTGCAAAAAAACTTCTTCATTAATTTTTCTCCGTATTTTTTAACTCTCTTACATTTATTTTTCCAAACTTTGCCGATAAGTCATCTATGTGATGAACAATGTAGTAAAACGGCTCTAAATCTTTCTCAGACAAGTCAATCATAGCACCCCACTCGGCTCTTCCGTGGTGAGCGGCTATCATTTTTGCAATGTTTTTAAAACCCTCTTTCATACAAAGCGTATAGCCGTATTGAGAGTGGCTTATCCAGTCTTTTTTAAATTCTTCGTTGTAATCTATAAAACCTGTCTCAAGGTCAATTTTATATTCAAAAATTTTACCTATATCATGCAAAATGCAGGCGCTATAGAGCTCTTCTTTATCAACTTTTGAATTAAGTTTAGGATACACAACTTTTGCAAAGTCCACACATTCTAAAGTATGTACCAAAAGTCCGCCTATATAATTGTGATGCATGGCTTTTGCTGCAGGAGCGGTTTTTATAGAGTCTTTATTTTCTTTTAAAATATTCAGTACAAAGTCTTTCAATTTTTGATTTTCAAAAGTTTCCACAAAAGAAATAAGCTCAGTATATTTTTCATCTCTTTGCGCTTCATCTAAGCCGCATAGCGCCTCTTCAACAAGCTCCAAGTTATTTACAAGACAGTTGTTATACTTTTCGTTATAGCTTGCAGTCAATATTTTTACAATATTCCCGGTCTTGAAAATCTTACTCTCAAGACGGTTTAGGGTTTCTTCCCACAAAATACAGTTTAATATAGAGGAATCGGTTGTATTTCTAAGCTGGAGCTTGCCCATCTTAGTTCCCGCTTTTGTATCCCCCACTATAAAATTTAAAACTTCATACTGTGCATTTAAATCTGGCATTTTCAAATTTTATTATAAAAAATACTTTTTGTAAAGTTTTATTAATTAGCATCATCAACCTTATTACAGGTTAATTTTACAAGGGTTTGATTGTTAATCTCACCGCCGATTAGCATAATAATTGATGTGTAATACAACCAAACCATTAAAATAGCAAAAGTACCGATTGTCCCATATACTCTGTTATACGTACCAAGCTCGTTTACATAAAGAGAAAAAAGCCAAGAACCCAACAACCAAAACACGCAGAAAAACAAAGCCCCCGGCACTACACTTTTTCTTTTTACCGAAAAATCCCTTGCAGGCAGGACATAGTAGTTTATTAAGGCAAGTATAAAAAGCATAATAAACGCCACGGGCCAGCGTCCTATAAGCAAGGTATTAACTACATTTTGAGGCATATGTATATGATTTGCGACAAAATTTAAAATCACTTTACCAAAGATAATAAGGTTTACCGATATAAAAAGGAAAAAAGTATCCACAAAAACCATAAGCACGGAGAGCAGTCTTGTTTTTATAAAACTTCTGTTTTCCTGAATTTTATTTGCCCTGTTAAGTCCTTTTATAATCACCGCTATAGCATTTGACGTTAAAAATAAAGTCACAAGAAAACCGATTATCGCCATTATACCGCCGTTTTGAAAGAGTATAACTTCTTTTAAGACACTTCTGAATAAATCACTCACCCCATGGGGTGTAAACGCTGAAATAGCGTATATTACCTTATCTACAAAAAATTTCTTACCCAGCCAGCCAAAAACCGCCATTAAAAAAAGCATAAAAGGAAAAATCCCTAAAACAAGCATAAAAGCCATTTCAGAGGCAGCTCCGGGGAAATCTTCTTCTATTATTGAATTTTTTAAATTAACAATATACTCTTTTAAAAGTTTTATCATTCTCAATTCCTACAGATGTTTTTTAATTTCATCAATTAAAAGCTCAACTGCCTCATAAACATGCTTTCTTATAGTGCAGCCCGCAGCCCTTATATGTCCTCCGCCGCCGAATTTTTTTACAACTTCGGTCACATCTTTTTCTTTTGAGCGGAGCGAAACTTTTGTCGTGTTATTGGATGATTCTTTTAAAACACAGGCAAATTCAACGGTTTTTATTGAGCGCAAGTTCTCACAAATCCCCTCCGTGTGCTCATCTTTAGCACCAAACTTTTCCATATCGCTCTTTGTAACCGTTGTATAGACAATTTTGTCATCACACAAAAACTTTGCACCAGCTACGCAATGCGCCTGAAACATAACCATAGCCTTTGCTTTTAGGTCATAGCACTTTCTTGCAATATCTGATGTATTAACCCCTATTTTTGCAAGTTCTGCTGCAA
Source organism: Candidatus Gastranaerophilales bacterium (assembly GCA_944325105.1). GTDB lineage: Bacteria > Cyanobacteriota > Vampirovibrionia > Gastranaerophilales > Gastranaerophilaceae > Galligastranaerophilus. The sequence goes on from CALUYW010000003.1 coordinate 45,952, forward strand.
TTTCAAGAGTTCTTGGCGTTACGGTTTCATACTTAAAGCACCCGGTGTCTGTTAAAATAGATACATACAGGCAATTTGCCATCTCAAGAGTGATTTTTTTACCCGATTGTAAAAACATCTCATAAAGCACTTCACCTGCGCTTGAAAGACCGCCTTTTACAAGGTTGTATCGGGCAAAGCCCCTGTTTGTTTTGTGGTGGTCAATGTTAATTGTGACTTTTGCATTGTTAAAAATATCTCTGGCGTTCTCTACAACCCTATCAATTGACGCTACATCAATGCAAATAACCGTATCGTAGATATTTTGAACAGTCTCAAGAGTTTTTGCTTTATCCAAATAAGGTAAAAAAGTATAAGTATCAGGGCAACTTTTACCTCCCGAAAGCTGTAGAAGAATATCAGCCTTATCGCCAATGTATGATTTAAGAGCACAAGCGCAGCCCAGCGTATCTCCGTCAGGATTAACGTGCGTTATAATTAGAATTTTTTTTGCTCTCTCTATTAAATCAAAAATCTTTTCTTCCATGTTTGAAAGATTAGCACAAAAAATATCTCACTTGCAATTTTTAAAATGCTCTTTTTACGTTTTTTAAACTGATGACACTGTCCTTGTAAAAAGTGAGAAAAGAATAGCTGCTTTTAAGCTCACTGGCATAAGTTGAGCTTAAAATTTTAAGAGCATTTTTAAAAAGCTTGAGTGCACTTAGAGGTTTATTGATATTTAAAAGCAAATCTATTTTTAAACGATACAGAGAAAACATTTTTTCACTATCGCCAAGAGCAACATTTAAAGCACTTTTTTCGCAAAACTCTAAAGCTTTTGAATATTCTCCTTTTTGAGAGTAGCAATACGCGAGTTTTGAAGTTACTTCAAAGTCATTTTCTCCCATATCATAAAGCTTTTGCCAGATATTAAGCGCTTGAGTTATTTTATCTTCCAAAATAAACATCCCGCCCTTAAGCCTTAATGCTTTTTTGTGTTTTGGGGACTCTTTTAGAGCGTATTCAACGTATTTGTGCGCCTTTTTATTGTCTTCAATATAAAAAAACGTATCGTAGGCTATTTTGTAATATTTTTCCGCTAAAAAATTTATAACTTGCATATTTTTAATAATTTATAAAATTCTCACAAGCTACATTGTATAGACTTATAAGCACACAGGGCTAGTATATTTTTATAAAAAGGTCGAAAACATGACAGGGTGCATGATTTGCATGAAATTACAAATCGTTACATTAAGGCATGAATTTTCAAAAAGTTTTAAGATATAATTAATAGAAATTAAAATTTTTAAAAATATTATTGGTTGGAGGTATGAAAAGGTGAATTCCCTTAGCGAAAGTGCAAACGATTCAGGGTTGTCGTTATCAAAAAATGCCATCAAGGTTCTGGAAAAAAGGTACTTAAAAAGAGGTTTAGACGGAGAGGTTATTGAAAGTCCCGCGGATTTATTCCACAGGGTAGCAGACACTATAGCCTCTGCAGACAGGCAGTTTGGCGCAAGCGATGAAGAAGTAAGCAAAACTGCGCAAGAATTTTATGAAATGATTACAAACTGCTACTTTATGCCAAACTCTCCCACACTTATGAACGCAGGAAGAGAGCTGGGACAGTTGAGCGCTTGCTTTGTACTGCCCGTTGAAGACTCTCTTGAGGGAATTTTTGAAACTATAAAAAATACTGCTCTAATTCACAAATCAGGCGGCGGTACAGGTTTTTCTTTTGCAAGATTAAGACCTAAAAATGATGTAGTACATTCTACTATGGGCGTATCATCAGGGCCTGTTTCTTTTATGGAAGTATTTAACGCAGCAACTGAAGCCGTTAAACAAGGCGGCACAAGACGCGGCGCTAATATGGGTATCCTTAGAATTGACCACCCCGATATTTTAGAGTTCATTCACTGCAAAGATGACCTTAGCAAACTAAATAACTTTAACATTTCAATTGCAGTAACAGATGAATTTATGCGCGCTGTTGAAGAAGACAGAGACTTTGAACTTATTCACCCTAATACAAAACAGTGTGTCAAAAAAGTCAGAGCAAGAGAAATCTTTGACATAATAGTTAAAGGCGCTTGGAGCTCAGGCGAACCCGGCATTATCTTTATTGACAGAATAAATCAAGATAACCCGACACCTGCTCTGGGTGAAATTGAATCTACAAACCCGTGCGGTGAAGTTCCGCTTTTACCTTATGAAGCTTGTAACTTAGGTTCAATTAACCTTGCAAAAATGATTAAACAAAACCCCGCAGGCGGCTTAGATGTTGACTGGAGCAAGCTTGCAAGCGTCACAAGGAGTGCTATTCACTTCTTAGATAACGTAATTGTAGTTAACAACTACCCTCTGCCTCAAATAGCAGAAATGGTAAGCAATATCAGAAAAATCGGTCTTGGCGTTATGGGCTTAGCTGATATGCTTATGAAACTCGGTATTCCATATAATTCAGAAGAAGGCTGCAACTTGGGCGCTAAGGTAATGGAGTTTATTGATTATCATTCAAAAGCTCAAAGTATCAACCTGAGTGAAACAAGAGGTAAATTCAAAGGCTTTGACGAGAGCGTTTATGCTCGTCCTGATTACCTGTATAACAAATACAAAGGAAAATCAGCAGGTGTTATCATTGATGAAATGTGGAAAGACCTTGATAACAGAATTGCAAAATCAGGTATCAGAAACGCAACAACAACATGCATTGCACCAACAGGTACAATATCAATGATAGCAGGCGCTTCAGGCGGTATTGAGCCTCTGTTTGGTCTTGTATTTAAACGCAACATCATGGACGGCACTATTCTTCTTGAAGTTAACCCGATTTTTGAAAACTATGCAAAAGAAAAAGGTTTCTACAGTGAAGAATTGATGGAAGAAATTGCAAAGACAGGCTCAATTGCTCACATTGACGGTATTGATGAAAAAACCAAAAAAATCTTTGCAACAGCTCATGATGTTTCTCCCGAAGCGCACATTATGATGCAGGCAGCATTCCAACTTCACACAGACAACGCCGTTTCAAAAACAATTAACTTTGTTGAAAGTGCTACCGTTGAAGATGTTGCAAAAGCCTACATGCTTGGCTTTAAGGCAGGTCTTAAAGGCTTAACCGTTTATCGTAACAACTCCAGATGGTCACAACCGATGGTAGTGGATAAAGTTAAGACAAGGGAAGAAAAAGAAGCAGAAATGAAAGCTCAACAAGAAAGCGCCCAAAGTGTTTCACCCGAAGCTCAAAGCGTTGACTTGCCCGAGTTTAAAGAAGAACATAAAGAATTGGAAACTATAGGGGAGAGAGTGGATGAAAACGGTGTAACACTTAAAACCGTTGTATGTCCAGAATGCGGCAACTCAATTGAGATGGCAGAAGGCTGCTTTATATGCCTTAACTGCGGATACTCAGGTTGCAGCTAAAAACTTTTTAAGCCGGCAAAAGCCGGCTTAGTTTCTTTATATGGATAATAAAATGAAAAATTTCATATATGACCTTAAAATGAGATATAACAAAGCTGTCTTTATGCTTTTAAAGCAAGCTAAAATGCCCCCAAGACCTTTCAGAGTAAAGTTTGAAACTAAATGTCTTGTACTTTCACCCTACATAGGTTCTGAAAGCTTAGGACTCGGTGGGCTTATTGCTCAATATCCGAAAAATTTTGAAGTATTGGCGCTTACTAACGGCTCTTCCATGGTAAAAAATGTAAGCAAAATTGAGTCAATAAATACAAAAAAAGAACAGTTTTACGGCGTTATGAAACACGCAAGAGTAAAAGGCTACAAGATTTTTGATATTAACTCCGATGAACTAAAAAACGAATACAAAAAAGTAGCAAAAATTGACATCAGCGAAGTAGATTTTATTTTTATACCAAACCCGTTTGACGGCAATAAAGATACACTGGCACTTATTGAGCATTTTAAAAAAATACTTACAACAAAAGAGCATAAAAAAACTCTGCAAATTCTTATGTATGAAAGCGATTGCCCGCTGTCTTACATTGACTACTTTGCAGACATTACAAATATTTCATCCACAAAAAAACAAATGCTTGATATCTACTACAGTGACAACGAAAAATTAACCTCGGGTGTTATGGGTTTAAACAGATTTCGTGCTATAGGTCAAGATGCACAATACTGCGAAGGCTTTGCAGGATTTTTCGTTCAAGATTTTTTAAAACTGCCCCTCATGTAGAGCATAAAGTATAATTGTAATAGAACTATTTTATTGTATAATTAATAGGACAATAAAATGGAGGAACAATTATGGACAAATACCTATGCACAGTGTGCGGCTGGGAATACGACCCTCAGGCAGGTGATCCGGCTAACGATGTAGCAGCAGGAACAGCTTTTGAAGACCTTCCTGAAGATTGGCTATGCCCGATTTGCGGAGTAGGTAAAGACCAATTTGAAAAAGTGTTATAATCTATTACTAAGGGCGTATCTTACGCCCTTAGTATATTAAGAATAGTCGAGGGGAAAATATGAAACTGATTAAAGATAACGTATATTACTGTGGTGTAGCCGATTTTGGCAGAAGAATTTTTGACCAGCTTATACCGCTGCCAAACGGAACAACATACAACTCATACTACATTGAAGGGTCACAAAAGCGCGCTCTTATTGACACATCCTATTCAAAAACCATTAAAGAATTTTTGGATAAATTAAACGGCAAGGGCGAATTTATCGACTACGTTATTGCAAATCACGCTGAGGGTGACCACTCTGAGGCTTTAGTAAAAGTACTTCAAATGAATCCCAATGCAAAAGTTGTCACAAATAAAAAATGTGCAGAACTTTTGGTTGACCAATACGGTATTCCTCAGGAAAAATTTCATATAGTAAATGAGGGTGATGAAATATCACTTGGAAATAAAACCCTAAGATTTCACCTTACTCCTTGGGTTCACTGGCCCGATACGATGTTTACACATCTTGTTGAAGATAATATCTTATTTACTTGCGACTATCTTGGCGCACATATTACCTATGAACACGGAAACATCTTTGCCGAAGAAACTCAAGAGTATCTGCTCAGTGCAAAAAGATACTATGCTGAAATTATGATGCCCTTTAGGCCTCATTGCAAAAAATACCTTGAAAAAGTAAGACAAATTAACCCTTCAATAATCTGCCCGAGCCACGGGGGAATTTATAAAAATCCTGATTTTATACTTGATGCTTATCAGGAGTGGACTTGCGATACACCAAAAAATAAAGTTGTTATTCCTTACGTTTCAATGTATCAAAACACAGAGCGTATGGTAGACAGGCTTGTTGAAAAACTTAGAGAAGAAAATGTCGAAGTACATAAGTTTGACTTGATTTCAGATGATATAGGCGATTTAGCGGTTGAGCTTGTTGATGCGGCAACGGTTGTATTCGGTGCGTCTATGGTGCTTGCAATGCCTCATCCTTACGCATTTTTTGGAGTTTATTTAACAAATGCCCTAAGACCCAATGTTAAATTTATGTCTATAATAGGCTCATACGGCTGGGGCGGAAATCTGGTCGGTAAAATAGAAGAAAATACAAACCTCCTGCAGGTAGAAAAACTTGACTATATAACATTTAAAGGCAGAGCAAAAGAAGAAGATATCGAAAAAGTTGACGCACTTGCCCATACTATAGCTAAAAAACACAAAGAAATAGGCGCAAAATAATGAAAAAACTCAAACTGTCTGCAAATGAAATAATCAAAGAAGCCGAAAGCGAAGTCAAAAAGTATTTTGACAAAATTGATGAAATCTGCGACTACAATCAGGAAAAAGTTCTTCGCGCCTTTCAAAAAAATAAAATAGGCGAGGAGCACTTCTACACCGTAACGGGCTACGGACACGATGATATGGGGCGCGAGGCTTTAGATAATGTCTTTGCCGATGTTTTTAAGGCGCAAAAAGCAATAGTGCGCCCACATTTTGTATCGGGCACACACACTCTTGCCTGTGTGCTTTTTGGCATTTTAAGGTATCAAGATACTCTAATGTCAGTTGCAGGAAAACCCTATGATACGCTGGATGAAATAATAGGCCACTCGCGAGAGGGTGAACACCCCGAGTGCTCGCTTAAAGGGCACGGTGTAGACTACATTGAAGTACCCTTAATCGATGATACACTTGTTGATTACGGAGCTATCTCAAGAAGAATTACACCAAATACTAAAATGGCTCTTATTCAGCGCTCAAGAGGCTATAGTCTGAGACATTCAATTTCTATAAGAGAAATTGAACAGATAGTTTTAACGATTAAAGAAAAAAACCCTAATACAATTTGCTTTGTAGATAACTGCTACGGGGAATTTGTGGAAGATAGAGAACCGCTTGAAGTAGGCGCAGACATTATTGCAGGCAGCCTTATTAAAAACCCCGGCGGCGGCATTGTTGAAGCCGGAGGCTACATTGCAGGCAGAGCAGACCTTGTAGATATGTGTGCAAATCGCCTTACAGCACCCGGTATAGGTTCTGAGGGCGGAGCAATGTTTAATCAGACAAGAGTAATGCTGCAAGGGTTCTTTATGGCGCCGTCTGTTGTGGCACAAGCTCATAAAGGTGCGCGCCTTGCAGCAAAAGTATTTGAAACAATAGGTTTTAAAACTCACCCCCGCTCAAGAGAAGATAGAACAGATTTAATTCAAACGGTTAAATTTGAAAACCCCGAAGCTCAGGCAGCATTTTGCAGAGCACTTCAAAAATACTCTCCTGTTGAGAGCTATCTTACCCCTATACCCGATGGTGTCCCGGGGTATGATGATAAGCTCATTATGGCGGGTGGAAGCTTTATAGAGGGCTCAACGCTTGAGCTTTCAGCAGACGGACCCGTAAGGCCACCATATGCTGTTTATATGCAAGGGGGGCTTAACTACTCACATGTAAAAATTGCACTCAAAGGCATAATTGAAGAGTTAAAAAACATTAATCCCGCTTAAAAGCTTGAACTATAGCGTCAGTCAGCTTTGTAACCTGAATGGTTTTTATCTGCAATTTTTCAATTTTTTGAGCAATATTTTTGTTTACTTTTGGAATTATTGCATACTCAAAACCAAGCTTTTGAGCCTCTTTGAGGCGCTTTTCCAAGTTATCCGCAGCTCTTATTTCGCCTGAAAGACCAATTTCACCAATCATAACGGTTTTATTTTTAAGAGGAATGTCTCTTGCACAGCTTAAAACCGCAAGCGCCACACCTAAGTCAGCTGCCGGCTCAATAATATCAATACCGCCAATTACATTTATATAAACATCTTGTTTTGATAAATTCAGACCCACTCTTTTTTCAAGCACGGCAAGTATTTGAAGTAATCTGTTATACTCAATACCTCTTGCAACGCGTCTTGGATTTGGATATGGAGTAGAGCCCGTCAGCGCTTGAATTTCAAGCAGTAAAACCCTTGTACCCTCAAGGGTTGCAATAATTGAACAGCCGCAGCTTGAAGTATCAGAGGGGTTTAAAAATAATTCAGAAGGGTTTAGGACTTCATTTAGCCCGTCATCTTCCATATTAAAAACACCTACCTCAGATGTCGTACCAAAGCGGTTTTTAATAGAGCGTAAAATCCGATAGCTTTTATATCTGTCGCCCTCAAAATTTATAACACAATCAACCATATGCTCTAAAACCTTTGGCCCCGCTATGTTTCCCTCTTTTGTCACATGACCGATTATAACCGTTGTAATATTTTTTTGTTTAGCAATGTGCATTAAAATATTTGTGCACTCTCTAATCTGAGAAACAGAGCCCGATGAGCTTGTAATCTGAGAAGAATACACCGCCTGAATAGAATCTACAACCAAAAAATCGGGCTTAATTTCATCAATTTGTTTTATAACTTCTTCAAGGCAGTTTTGATTTGTGACATATAAATTCTCAGCATCCACCCCAAGCCTTTGCGCCCTTAATTTAACCTGCTGGGGAGATTCTTCCGCACAGATATACAGCGCACAAATCGGGTCTTTATTTTCTTTTTTGGAGCATAGATTTTTGCAAGTCTGCAAAATAAGAGTAGACTTACCAATGCCCGGGTCGCCTGCTAACAATACAAGAGAACCCGCCACAAAGCCGCCGCCTAAGACTCTGTCAAACTCTTGCATATCTGTTTTGAGGCGAATTTTTTCGTCATTTTCTATATCTTTTATTTTCTTTGCGGATAAATCAACATTTAAAATAACCGAAGATGAGTTTGTCTTAGCTACTGTTGCTTCTTGCACAACTTCTTCGCAAAATGTTGCAAAGTTATTGCAATCAGGACATCTGCCAAGGTATGAAAAACTCTCATACCCGCAAGATTGACACACCCATTTAGTTTTTGTTTTAGCCATAAAAGTATTTTAATCGTCTGAAGTTAATTCTTCAATAGATTTATTAACAACTTTTGCAAATTTAAGTGCATTGATTAACGATAAATTATGCTTGCCACGCTCTACATTACTGATATAGGCTTTACTAAAGTTTGTTAAATCAGCAATATTATCTTGCGAAAGATTTAACTTCATCCTTGCAATTTTAAAATTAAAACCAAAAGTCTTTAGTATATTTTGTTCGTCCATAATAGTATTTTATGGTCTTGACAATATTATTGCGATAAACTATAATTTATTTTATTAAATTATTATTTATTTTTGTAGTTATGAAAGATAATTTTTCATTTATAAAATTTAAAAAAGAATTTCTTAAAAAAAGAAACAATTGGCTTAGTAAGCATTTTGCCAACAAAGAGCTATACAAAGCAACATATAATGCAATAAGGGAAGCAAGCACTTATCTTATAAAAAGCCAGTGTCAATTTATATTTTTAAACGATATTTTTAAAAATATAAAAAACAACAAAGAATTTTATAATAATTTAGATGACAACAACAAAAAGGTTATTAAGCAAATAGAAAAATTCGTTACAATTATAGTCAAAGATATAAATGACTTATTGGAAGCCATTTGTATTACATTTGAAAATAATAGGTAAGTTATTTCTCACACCTTTAGCTTTTTTCGCCTGTGCGATTAAAATTGCTTCGCTCATTTCACTCTCACTTCATTCGCAACGGCGACATAGAAGGGTTGTGTAATATGGCACAAAACAAATTTGTGCCATATTACTTCACACACCTTAGACTCGCTTGCTCTCATTGGACGCGTCGCGTCACAATTCGAGCTTCGCTCGGGTACGGTTCGTGCTTTGTGCCAAGCTCTTCACTTGCCACATGCGCACTTCACACACCTTAGACTCGCTTGCTCTCATTGGACGCGTCGCGTCACAATTCGAGCTTCGCTCGTAAAAAAAAGGACCGGTTTCCCGATCCACTGTATTGCCATCACCAGTTAGATTGTTTTTTATCTACTTAGCTTTTTGTTGTAAATTCTATATCAAAGATAGTGCGATTGATGGTTGCTGGTTCGCCTGTACAAGCAATGAAGCTGATGCCTGTTGGAGGATTTGATATTTAGTATAGTTTGATGATTCTTCACCGATATCAGCGTCCATTATTCTTGATTTTGCTGCAAGCAGGTTTTCATTTTGTATATCCAAACTGTCAATTGCAGAGTTCAGCCTGTTTGTTATAGCACCTATAATACCTCTTCTTGTTGAAATTTCTTTAATACCGACGTCAACTTGGTCTAGTAGAGTTCTAAAGTCAGCATCATCTATAATATCACCGCCATCATCCAAAAACCTGATAGCTTGACCTGCTCTACCTGTTAAAACGGATACAGTGGCTTCGGTAAATACGCCGTCTACTTCAATAGTATTTGTAGCTTTATCCGATTGAGCACCTATTTGTAAAACAAGCGGGTCTGCTCCACCCACGGGAAAGAGCTGGAACTCATTGAACTTGGCAGCATTTGAAATCCTATCTATTTCAGCAGTTCTTTCTACTACTTCATCTTCCATTGCCTTAACTTCTTCTGCACTATAGCCGCCGTTCATGGCTTGAAGGGTCAAATCACGTATTCTCAACAAATGTTCTTGAATAACATTAAGATTACCTTCTGCGGTTTGCAACAGGTTAATACCTGTTTGAGCGTTATTTTGGGCAACGACCGAACCTCTTTGTTGAGCTTCTAAGCCCTTTGCGATTACAAGACCGGCAGCATCATCTGCGGCTTGGTTAATTTTTAAACCTGTAGTTAAGCGCTCAACTGCTTTTGACATGCTTGTAGTGGCGCTATTTAAGTTTCTTTGTACTTTAAGTGAATCGACGTTTGTGTTTACAACAATAGCCATAAGTAGACTCCTTTCAACTGACGGCACAAATCCTTTTTGCCGTTTTCTAACTAATATGTGATGGTGTAACTATTTTTTAATGAGGCAATTTACAATCTTTTAAAAAAGTAATTGGTGATTGACTACATTGTTAATATACAAGGTTTTCAACCTCTTTAGAATTATAGGAAAGTTAGAATTTCTTCATACCGAAGTATAATTTATTGAGCAAAAATCTTATGTGCGCTATAATTGACTAAAAAGTTTGGAATGGAATAATGGCAACACAAGTTAAAGAAAATATCTCAAAAAGGCTTCCCCCGCACAATTCAGACGCAGAAAAGGCGGTTTTAGGCGCTATATTAATAAACCCTTTGAGCATGAACAGGGTAGTTGAAATTCTTGAGGCGGATTTTTTCTACTCACCGTCAAACAGAATGATATATGACGCCATGTTTACACTCTACAACCAAAATAAACCCGTTGATGCTCTAAGTGTAAGCGATTATTTTCAATCAAAAAACAGGCTTGACGACATAGGCGGGGCAGAGTATTTAAGCGATTTGATGAGTGATACCGTACTTAGTTCAAATATTGAATACTACGCAAATATAATCAAAGAAAATGCCATAAAAAGAAAACTCATAAACGCAGGTTCAAATATTATTGAGCAAACATACAAAAACTCTGACGCTCAGGAGTCTCTTGAGGCCGCCGAGAAGTTTATTTTTGATATAGCACAGCAAAAAAGTTCGCAAGAAATTGAGCAGTTAACTAATTTACTTATGGAAACCGTTGAAAAAATCGAGTACCGCTGCGCAAATAAAGGCTCATACACAGGTGTGCCAAGCGGGTATGTAGATTTGGACAACATGACTGCAGGTTTTCAAAAGTCCGATTTTGTTGTACTTGCAGCACGTCCCTCTATGGGAAAAACTGCTTTTGCATTGAATATCGCTCAAAACATTGCAATAAGGCAAAATGTTCCTGTTGTTATATTTTCTCTTGAAATGTCAAAAATACAGCTCGCGCAAAGGGTAGTCTGCGCTGAGGCGGAAGTTGACGCACAAAGGGTAAGAACAGGGGAACTGCAGGCAAACGAGTGGGAAAAAATAACAAATGTCATGAACGAACTGCACCAAGCACCTTTGTTTATTGATGATTCAGCAGGAGTAAGCATTTCCGATATAAGGGCAAAATGCCGCAGATTAAAAATGAAATACCCTGATTTAGGACTTATTTTGATAGATTATCTTCAACTAATCGAAGATAGAAGCTCAAACGACCGTAACCAGCAGATTTCAACCATATCAAGAGGCTTAAAAGGCATAGCACGTGAGCTTGATGTACCTATTATTGCCCTGTCGCAGTTATCACGTAAGGTAGAAGATAGAACAGATAAGCGCCCTATGCTATCAGACCTTCGTGAATCGGGCGCTATTGAGCAGGACGCGGATGTTGTAATGTTTATTTATCGTGAAGAATATTATGACAAAGAAAACCCCGAACTAAAAAACAAGGCTCAAATAATCGTTGCAAAACAAAGAAACGGCCCGACAGGCAGTTTTGAGCTCATATTCCAAGGCTCAACAACAAAATTCAAAAACAAAGTTAATCCTAATTTGAATGTATAAAAAAACTCCCTTTTTAAGGGAGTTTTTATTTTCTGCTAAATGTCTCTTCCGCTTTAAGCTGACGAAACATAAGATTCATAAATATGTCTTTGGAATTTTCTTTTGAATAAACAGCCTCATAAATCGCATGGGATATTGGTGTGTCGATATTTAATTTCTCTGACAACTCACAAATCGCCTTTGAAGTTTTAACACCCTCGGCAACTGAGCCAAGTTCCGCTAAAATATCATCAATTTTTTTGCCTTTTGCAAGCATTCTGCCAACGGTGTGATTTCGACTCAGAGGGCTAGAGCAGGTAGCTATTAAATCACCCATGCCTGATAAACCCCAAAATGTCGAGGGTTTTGCACCAAGGGCGGTACCAACGCGCACGATTTCTGCCATGCCTCTTGTTAAAATAGCGCCTTTTGCATTATCGCCCATATTAAGCTCTGATATAAACCCTGCAGCTATTGCAATGACGTTTTTTAAACTTCCGCCAAACTCTACACCTATAACATCGTCATTTGTGTAAAGTCTAAATCTTCCATCAACATTCAGGCTCTGTTGGACAAATTTTGCCACCATAAAATCATCAGATGCTACAGATGCTGCCGTAGGCTGTCCCTCAAGCACTTCACGGGCCAAAGTGGGGCCTGATAGAACGGCAAATTTTTGATTAGGCAGAACCTCTTTTATAACTTCGCTCATGCGCTTTAACGACGGCAGCTCAAGCCCTTTTGAAGTATTAACCAAAATCTGTTCGTCTTTAATGCCTGCCTCTTTTAACTGCTCACAAACAACCCTTATGGCAGAAGTTGAAACAACCAAAAGAATAATATCAGCGCCATCAATGGCACTTTTTAAGTCATGGGTTATATTTACCTTTTCATCAAGCTCAACGCAAAAAGGGACTTTTGACCTTTTGTGCAAAAGTAAATCTTCAGATAAGTCCTGTTTTCTTGACCATCCCCAAACTTCATCAAATTGCGAAGTAAGGAGTTTTGCCAAAACCAAACCCCAGCAACCTAAACCTAAAACAGCAAGTTTCATTTACTAAATTAATCCCATCAACTTCAAATCCCGAGCAATTTTCTTATCGAACATGCTCGCATAAGCCAAATCTTGGCAAGCATTGCCTGTATAATTCCTGACAGAATGAGATTTTTGATTAATTAAAGATTGACCCTTTGTGGAAATAGCGTTATTCTTACCGTAATTTAACATTATTGGCGCTATTTTCATTAGGTCTCCTTTCTACAGGCTCAACGGAACAATTTTAACACAATTCAAATATCATAGCAATAAGAAATTTGTCTAATTTTTTGAATTGATAATATAGAGTAAAATACCTGCAAACACTGCAAGATTTAGCGACTCTACATCGTTATTTGTCATTAGTGTCACATGCTCATCCGCCATGCTTAACAATTCGTTACATAGTCCCGAAGCTTCAGAGCCGAACATAACAACATAGGGTTTTTTGTAGGTCGCATTTGTACAATCTTTTGCACTTTTTCCCCATTTACCGTAGGGTGCAACCGTCGATATAATTTTATGCGACTTTTTGATTTCTTGCATCAGACACATGTCTGAATTTAGTTTAACTATAGGTATTTTAAAAATATTTCCCGCACTTGAGCGTATAACTTTTGATGAAAATTCATCCACACAATCGCCGAAAAGCAAAATCCCATCTACCCCGAAAGCACACGCTGAGCGTATTATCGTGCCCAAGTTTCCGGCATCTTTTATGTTATCTAAAAGCAAGAGTTTTTCTTTTTTTAATATATCTTCCAGCTTATAGTTTGGCTCTTTTGCCGCAGATAAAATATTTACGGGGCTTTTTGTGGATGAAATTTTCTCCATGACTTTATCATTTGCAAGATATAATTTTGCCTTTGTATTTTTTTGAGCATGCTCTAAAAGCTCAATGTCATTACTTATTATGTACTTAAGCTCAATTGAGTGATTAAGCGCCTCAAAAACGGACTTTTCTCCCTCTAAAAGCACAAGCCCCGAGTCTTTTCTGTATTTTTTTTGCTGCAGCTTTACGGTATCTTTTACAATTTCATTTTGAAGTGATGTAATTTCAAGAAATTTATTTTCCGACATAGTATAAATCAGTTTTTCCTTTATTGTAATGAGTAAATTTTACCTTATTTGAGCCCCAAAATTCAATCACTTCTCTTGTATTAACGGCTTTAGGGAACTTAACAGAGCTTACCATAAACCAGTAGTTCTTGTTCTCATCAAGCGTATTTAGGAGCATAAGATACTCATCAGCGTTGTAGAACATTTTTTCTACTTTTATATTTTCACACACAAAAGAATACTTCGCACTGTAGTATAAAAACTGCGGCAAGGAAGTCTGGTTAAGCACTATAACATCGCCTTTTTTGTAATTTTCTTTTAATTTTAAAAACGTGTACAAGTCTTGCGAGGGCAAATTTTTCATAACTTTTTGCGAGGTAATTGTAGGATATATTGAAAAAATAACCAAAACAACAAAAACCAAAAAGCCAAAGCGCTTTTTAAAAATAAATTCAAAACTCTTTGCAAAAAGAATTAAAAAAACAGGGGTCAAAAACAAAGTCATCCTGTCATAATAAGGGTAAAACCCTCCGTATGACAAAAACAAAAACACAAAATAAGGTGCTAACAAGAGGTAAAATTTGAACTTATTTTGCCTGTATAAAATAATTGCACCCAAAATGCAAATAATACCGAACAATATAGGTAAAAAGTATGGAAACTGAGGCAAAATAAACTTGTAAGGGTGGAAAATATAGAAAATATTGTCCAAAAATAAAGTCGTAAGGTTTGATAAATTTTGCTCAATATGGCCATGTGACCATATTGTGCTCATAAAATTTCTTGTTTTCTCTATTGCACTCATATGAAGCGCAAAAGGGATGAGATTAAGCATTTGCGGCAATAAAAACAAAAAATACTCTTTTTTGTGTTTTTTTGTCTTTATAACAAGCGCTAAAAGAACTAACGCCGCACCAATAGCGCAAATTATTGAAGAATATGAGTACCAAAGCGCAAAAGCAAAGAAAAACCCGAGCAAAAGGGGCTTTTTAAATTTGAAAATCAAAACCAAAAGCAAAAGCGCCAAAGATAAAAATACATCAAGCGCATAGGGCTTAAACTCGCCCGAGTAGTAGATTAAATTTGTATTTATTGCAAATAAAAACAGTGCAAAGAGCCTTGTTGTTTTATTTGAAAGAAAATATTTTGAAAAATAATAAAAAACCGGAATACAGAAAATCGACGTCACAAAAGGAATGAAGCGAAAAACGTATTCAGACTTTGAAAAAAGGCTCACTAAAATTTTTGTTTCAAAAAGAAACATCGCAGGCGCACTCTGGTAGTATGAAAGTTCCCCAAAAAGAAAAGAAAAAGGATTATCAATGACATTGAGCGCAAGCGCCGCTTCATCAAACCAAAAGGGCCTGTTAAAAATATACAAATCAAGCCTCAACAAAAGCGCCAGAATAAAAATTAAAACAAATGAAATATAAAATATTTTAGTTGATTTTATGCTCTTCACAAAACTCTCTCCAGCCTAATTGCCACTCATCAAGCCATTTTTGCTCTTTATTTGTCAGCAGATTTCTATCAATTAAATTCTCTTCAAATTCAAATTTTGAAAAAGACTTTCTCTGGCCTCTTTTTGTCACCCAGACGCTATTTTCAAGTCTTACGCCAAATTTGTGAGGCTTTTTTAAACAGTATAACCCCGGCTCAATTGTGTAAGCCATGTTATTTTGAAGAGGAAATTTTTTGTCTTTAAAGCTTGTAATCACAGGCGGCATCTGATGTACGGGTATTCCTATGCCATGACCTAATGCATGAGGGAACAAAAAGCCCTCTTTTTCATAAGGTTTTAAAATCTTTCTTGCGATTTTATCCAGCTCATCCCCGCTTGTAGCGTTTGAATGGTATGAGTGCAAAAACGCTCTTAAGACAGCTGTGTATATTTCTTTTTGTTTTTTATTGGCTTTATTTCCGCACAGAAAAACCCTTGTAATATCTGTTGCAAGCCCTTCTTCATAGTATCCGCCGCAGTCAAGCAGGATTAAATCCCCGTTTTTTAGGATTTTATTTTTATCATAATTTGAATAATGTATAGAGGATGAATTATCGTCAAGCGCAAGTATGGTCTTGAAACTTGTGGTTTTTGCACCGTATTTCATAAGTTCATGCTCAAAAATTTCCTTTAGTTCAAATTCGGATAAACCCGCTTTAATCTTATTTTTAAAAGAATTAAGGGCCAAATCTAAGCGTAAAAAGGCACTTTTCAGGTGTTTTATCTCCGCTTTTTCTTTTATGGCCGCCATTTTAGCTATGTAGTTTTTCTTTATTTTAACGGGTTTTAAAATAAGCTCATAGTCTTTTATAGTAATAGTTTCAGGGCTTATAAGGACATTTGATTTTATTTTCTTTATATATTTTTCAAATTCCTCCAAAGGTTCTTGAATAAGGTTTTCGGGCAGATTTTTTATCTTTTGGTCGCAAAAAAGAATGCTCTTTTTTTCAAAATCCAAAAGCAATTTTGACTTAAAAGTAGAAATCTCGCTCATCTGAAAACTTCTTAGATTTGTAAGATATGCAATCTCTTCTAAAGACGTCACAAGCATATAACGCTCTTTTATATGTTTTTTTAAAATTTTTAATTTGTCAGAAAATTTCTTTGATGATGAAGTTAAAAATATTTCTTTTGAAAAATCTATATTTTTATTTTCGCCAAAACCCTTGAAATCTTCATAAGTATAAACCTCTGGCAGATTTGCACGGAGTTTTTCAACAAAAGATAAAAGTGTGGTGTTGCTTACATAAAGAGGCGAAGATTTGACTTTTTTTGCAATCATATTAACAAAACCCTCACCCTGCTTGAGTTTTACCACTTCAACATTTTTACCCTCAGTTTCAAAATCAGCCTGCTCGTGGTATCTGGGGTCTACAAAAAGAGTAATTTTACCCTTATCATCAATCAAAGCTTCACCCGCAGTGCCTGAAAAACCCGTTAAAAGATTAAGATTAGAGCCCTTATAGTGGCACATAAAATACTCATCCGAACTTTTAGCTAAGGCGTAGCCCCCGTTTTTAAGAATTTTTTTATACTTCCTGCCCCAATCTTCCATTTTTTCTCCTTAAGATAAAATCTGTACAATGACACTTCGTGTGCGAGGCTTGTTGTCAAAATCAACAAGCACTATCTGCTGCCAATTACCAAGCTCAAGCTGACCTGCCGCAAGCGGTATTGTAATGGAGTTTCCAATCATAGCAGCCCTAATGTGCGCATGCCCGTTGCCGTCATGCCATTGTTTGTCATGCTCATAAACCTTATTTATGGGTGCAATATTCTCCAGCGCCTCCGGAAAATCCTTAACAAGACCGGGTTCATATTCAAGCGTTGTGACACTGACGGTTGAGCCTGGGGAGTAAATGTGCACTATAGCATTTTTTTCGCCGCCCAAGCGCACAATATCACTTACCTTACTTGTAATATCAATGATATCGGTAAAACCGCGAGTTGAGAGTAAAAATTTTTCGTTACGAACAGGCATAAAAATCTTTCCTTTTAATAACCAAACACGCTCCTTTTTTAGTTTAGAGCGTGTCTGGATTATAACTTTATTTTGCTAAATAAACAATGTCGCACAGACTAGGGCAACTATAGACATTAGTTTAATCAAAATATTTAGTGAGGGGCCTGAAGTATCTTTAAACGGGTCACCAACGGTATCGCCTACTACCGCTGCAGCATGTTCGCTTGAACCTTTGCCGCCAAGGTGTCCGCTTTCAATGTACTTTTTAGCATTATCCCAAGCACCGCCTGAGTTTGCCATCATAATTGCAAGGCAAACGCCTGACACTATAGCGCCCATAAGCATACCGGCTAATGCCTGAGCACCTGATGCTTTATCCGTAAATGCCGCAACGCCAAGACCTACAACAAGAGGAGCAGCTATTGCAATAATCCCTGGTAAAAACATTTCATATATAGCACTTCTTGCTGATATATCAACGCATTTAGCATATTGAGGCTCGCATTTGCCCTCCATAATACCTTTTAATTCTCTGAATTGACGTCTTACCTCATCTACCATTTTCTGAGCAGCACGACCGACAGCACCCATTGTAAGAGCACAGAATAAGAAAGGAAGCACCGCACCAAACAGCAATCCTGAGTTTACAAAAGGATTTAAGATATCAACTTTATCAAGTTCTACAACCGTTGCAAATGCACTTAAAAGCGCTATAGCGGTCAAAGCGGCCGAGCCTATGGCAAAACCTTTACCTATTGCTGCGGTTGTATTTCCTACAGAATCAAGTTTATCTGTTCTTTCGCGAACTTCGCCCTCAAGATTAGCCATCTGAGCAATACCGCCTGCGTTATCTGAAATAGGGCCGTAAGCATCAACCGCTACAATCATACCTACTACAGAGAGCATACCGACGGCAGCCATTGAAACACCATAAATACCTAAAGTATAAGAGTTCAGACCGCCTGCAAGTATAAATGAAGCAATAATTGCCGCACATATAAGTATCAAAGGCAGGAACGTGGATATCATACCAACGCCAAGACCGGCTATGATTGTGGTCGCAGGGCCTGTTTTTGTGGCTTCTGCGATAGATTTTGTCGGGTTGTAATCATAGGATGTGTAATATTCAGTTAAAAAGCCGATTAACGAACCTGTTATTATACCCGTCAAGATTGACCAGAAAATTCCCGTAAAATCAGGAACAAAATATTTAACTATAAAGTAAGACGCCACTATTAAAAGCGCCATAGCAATAACCGTGCCTCTTTGAAGAGCTGCCATGGGGTCTGAGTTTTCTTTTGTTCTTACAAAATTTATTGCAAAAATTGAAGAGAAAATGCCCGCTGCAGCAATTAACACAGGTAAAAACGCACCCTGAAGATTAAGGCAAATCGCACCGAGAGTAATAGCAGCAATTGTTGAACCTACATATGATTCAAACAAGTCCGCCCCCATACCTGCAACGTCACCAACATTATCGCCTACGTTATCCGCTATTACCGCGGGGTTTCTGTGGTCATCTTCGGGAATGCCCGCTTCAACTTTACCTACAAGGTCAGCACCAACGTCAGCAGCTTTTGTATAAATGCCGCCGCCAACACGGGCAAAAAGTGCAATCGAGCTTGCACCAAGTCCAAAACCGTTAATTATAGCGGGGTCTTTGTATATTAAATACAAAACGGTAAGCCCAAATAAACCAAGCCCCACAACGGTAAGACCCATAACCGCACCGCCTGAAAATGCTATTTTAAAAGCTTTATTCAGTGAACTTTTAGCAGCTTCCGTTGTTCTTGAGTTGGCTTTTGTTGATACAAACATACCTATAAAACCCGCTATAGCAGAGCATATTGCACCGCAAACAAAGCAGATGGCAGTTTGCAAATCTATATAATGGTACAAAAGGGCAAAAACCAAAAGTACAAACCAAAAAAGTATTTTATACTCTCTTTTCAAAAACGCCATAGCACCTTTAAATATGTGCCCTGCGATTTTTTTCATATTGTCATCGCCTGAATTTTCACCTGCAATGTTGTATATTTTAAGCATTGCAAATAGTAATGCCAGAGCGCCTGCAATAGCACCTACCCAAAGTGAGGATGCACTTTGAACATCAGTGAAAAATAACTTAAAGAAACACACATAAAAAGCTGCCGCAAAAACAACCCAAAAAAGCGTTTTAAAAAGGCCGCTCTTGAAAGAAAGTTTTTCCATCTTCAATCTTCCTATTTTCTATCCGAACGGGTAAATTATATCATATTTATATCAATAATGTAAGGGAGGCAGCCACTTGTTCTTAATTTTATTCAAAATACCTCTCTGCTGCATGTAATTAACCGCTATGTCAACCGCTTCTCTAAGCTCTTCACTTTCTTTTGAACTTCTCATCGCAATAGCGTAATACTCTCTTGTGTATCTTTTAGGTAAAATTTTATACCCTTTATTATCTGATGCTAAGCCGTAGAGCATGGTATCATCCGCTAAAATCGCCTCAATTTCACCAATTTTAAGCAAATTAAAAATCTCGGGATATGTCTTTGCCGCCCTTAAAGACGCTGCCGGAGCAAGGTTTCTTATTGTTTTTTCTCCCGTTGTACCAAGCACAATGCCGACGTTTGAACCGTTTAAATCTGCTAAAGAAGATATTTTAGAGCCTTCTTTTACCATAATAGCCTGTCCTGATTGATAATAAGGCTGAGAAAAGCTTACAACTTCCGCCCTGTTGGGCGTAACACTCATGGCTGCAATGACTATGTCAACTTTTTTTGAGTTTAAATCTGAAATCCTGCTGCTTGGAGTAACATATACAAATTCTACCGCGTTTTCATCCCCTAAAATCTGCCTTGCAATTTCTTTTGCAACATCAACGTCAAAACCGGCGGGATTACCTTTGTTATCTATAAAACCAAAAGGTTTTGAGTCGTTTTTTACACCCACTGTTAATTTGTTCATCAATCTTGCATGCGACAAGGTATTCTGACTGCTCTTTTGCTCGCTACAGCCGCATAAAACAGATAAAGAAAACAAACACAAAGTAAAAATTAGAAATAGATTTTTCATTGGATATATTGTATCATAAATTTTATGAAGAAGTTTATAATAAGAATATTTTTTATCACTCTTGGAGCGTTTCTTGCAGCTTTTGCAATTGAGGGGTTTTTAGTTCCAAATCAGGTAATTGACGGCGGCATTGTCGGTATTTCAATGATGATAAGCTATCTTACCAAGATAAACCTTGGAATATTGCTTTTTGTATTGAATATTCCCTTTATCCTGCTTGCTTTTCAACTATACGGGAAAATGTTTATATTCCAGACTTTTTATGCCGTGAGTGTATTTTCCATTTTTGTAGGAATTGTCGGCGGCAAAATAGGGATAGTAACGCATGATGGGCTTTTAGTAGCTGTTTTTGGCGGTATGATTTTAGGCGCAGGGGTAGGGCTTGTACTTAAAAATAGCGGCTCACTGGACGGTACGGAAATCCTTGCCATTACTCTTACAAAAAAATTCCCTGTTTCGGTAGGTGAGATTATAATGTTTTTAAACATATTCATCTACACTTGCGCAGGCTTTATATATGGCTGGGAAAAGGCAATGTATTCTACCCTTACATACCTTACCGCCTCAAAAGTAATTGATGTGGTGCTGCAAGGTTTAAATGAGGCAAAATCTATTTTTATAGTATCCGATAAAAACCTTGAAATAGGCAGCAACATTATCTCTCAACTGGATAAAAGTGTTACCTACATTGACGCACAGGGAGGATATTCTCACCAAAAGAAAAAAATGCTCTACTGCGTTGTACCAAGAATTGAACTTACAAAACTGAAAGATATAGTAAACTCTATTGACCCCGGAGCCTTTATAGCCATAGAAAATGTGCATGAGGTGGATGGCAAAAGGGTCAAAAAATATTAAATTAAAATTAATTTCTAAAGACTTTTTAAAATTAAATATTAATATAATAATATGCAATACAAAGATTATTATGAAATTTTAGGCGTAAAGCGAGATGAAACTCAGGCAAATATTAAATCTGCCTACAGAAAGCTTGCGCGCAAATACCACCCCGATGTCAACAAAGAAAAAGGGGCAGCGGAAAAGTTTAAAGATATAAATGAAGCATACGAAGTTCTCGGTGACCCCGATAAACGTGCAAGATATGATCAGCTTGGCTCAAACTGGCAACAAGGGGCTGATTTTACTCCTCCTCCGGGGTTTGAAGGGTTCAACTTTTCTAACTTTTCTCAAGGTGGCGGGGGATTTTCTCAAGGCGGGTTCTCCGACTTTTTCAGTGCGATTTTTGGCGACTTAATGAGCGGACAACAAGCTCACTCGGGCTTTAGAGAATTTAACTTTAACGGCGGTGCAAAAGGTGCAGGCGGCGATTTTTCACAATTTTATTCAAACAACCCGAGACAAAAAGCTCAAAAGCCTAAAAACCTTGATATCACAAAAGATTTAGTACTAAATATAAACGATTTAATCAAATCTCCGACAAAAAACATCTCTATAGTTGACTTTGAACCGTGCAGATACTGCGGCGGACAGTCAAAGGGAGGGTTTTGCGCCCACTGTTCAGGCACGGGACTTGAAAAAATCACAAAAAATCTATCCGTTAAAGTTCCAAAATTTGTTAAAGAAGGGCAAAAAATCCGCCTGAAAAACGAGGGAAAAGCAGACCAATACGGCAACAAGGGAGATTTATATCTTGTTGTTAAAATAAAAGACCCTAACTATAAAATCTCAGGCGAAGATTTGGAAAAAGAGGTAGAAATCCTGCCCTCTGAGGCTGTTTTAGGTACAAAAAAAGAAATAACCACCCCTGAGGGCAAAATAAATATTACTATTCCCAAAAATACAACAAGTTCAAAAGTCTTGAGGCTCAAGGACTTAGGCTTGCCCAAAAAAGACGGCGGCAGAGGCAACTTGAATGTCAGGGTAAAAATCGCTCTGCCAAAAGAAATAACTCCTCAAATGCTTGAATTATACGAAAAGCTATCTAAAATAGGCAGTTAGGAAAATTTCTTTAAGAGCTTATCTAAAACCTCTATGGCATCAGCTTGAATCTTGTAGTCACAGTTTTTAAAAATCGGCGCATTTGAGTCAGTGTTTATTGCAATAACGGTTTTAGACGAATTCATACCTAAAATATGGTGTATGGCTCCTGAAACACCAAAAGCAACATATATATCAGGGCTTACGGTTTTACCCGTCTGTCCTATTTGAACTTCATAAGGTGCAAGATTAGAATCAACCGCGCCTCGTGTAGCGCCGTAGGCGCAACCCGTAAGCTTTGCAAGTTTTTTTAATTTTTCAAAATTCTCTTTTGTCTTGAGCCCTCTGCCGCCGCAGAGAATTACTCTGGCGTTTGAAATATTATTTTCTTTTTCTTTTTCCGGAATTTTCTCAAGAATTTTTGGAGATTTTATATTAAAAAAAGTATCATCAAAGTTGATATTTTCTACATCAGGGTTTTGAGGGATAAAATCGCGTTTTTTAAACACACCCTCTCTTAAAGTTGCACACTGAGGATTTTTTTTACTTAAAATTGTTGCCATAAGCACCCCGCCAAAAGTCGGACGCGTTGCTGCAAGCTTAATTTCTCCTTTATTCTCAACTAAAGCCAGCTGAGTGCAGTCTGCGGTTAAACCTGTTTTAAGATGAGAAGTCACATAAGGCGCAAGCTCTCTGCCTTTATCCGTTGCACCAAAAAGCACAATTTCAGGAGTTTTTAGATTAATAAGTACAACTAAAGCCTTTGAATAATAAACACAGTTATAATCGCTAAAGTGTTTATTTTTCATATAGTAAATTTTTTGTGCGCCATAACCCGATAATATGCAAAAATCAGCATCAATGCCTGAATCCATAACAACTGCACAAACTTCATATTCAAGGCTAAACTCTTCTTTTGCCTGTTTTTTTAGTTCACAGGCTTTTCCTAAAAGTTCTAAAGTCACATCTCTGTATGTATTTTGAGAGTTTTTGTACTCGCAAACAACAAATATCTGTCTATTTTCCATCGTTTGCCTCCGCACAAAAAACGCTGCTCAAAAACTCGCAAATATCACTTTCTATAGTCTTTGGCTCTCTTTCATATTCTTTTTTAAAGGCACGGGAGACAAAAGTCGGCGAGCCTAAAATCCCTGCTTCATCTCGAGCAATATCAAGGTCACTAAGACCATATTCTTTTATGCCGATATTTTGCGCCCTTACATAATCTGAAACCAAAAGCGGCTCAATTTCTTCTTTTTTTTCTAAAACACATATAACGCAAGGATTTTCAACTTGAATAATATTAATTCCGCTATCCGCTTTTTGTTCAAGCAACGAAATTTTAGTATCCGAATTAATTATGCGAGAAACCTTTGACACAACAGGAATATCCAAAAACCCTGCAATAGTAGGCCCGCTTTGCGCCGTATCGCCGTCAAGTGCGTATTGACCGCAGATAATAAGGTCATAATCGGGGGCAAATTTTTCTATGGCAGAAGATAAAACCCGCCCCGTACATAAAGTATCTGAACCGCTAAAAGCCTTGTCGCACAGTAAAATTGCCTCATCACATCCACGCGCAAGAGCATACTCAAGAACTTCTTTTGCCTGTTTTGGGCCCATAGAAAAAGCACTTATTTTGACGTTTTTAAAATTTTTCTTTATATCAAGCGCCATCTGTATTGCCCACTTGTCACAGGGGTTTATTACAGAAATCAAACCTTCTCTTAAAAGGTTATTTTCCTTGCTCCACCGTACATTATTTGTATCAGGCACTTGTTTTATACATACAGCTATGTGCAAAATTCTACGCTCCGTCTTTATTTGTATAGATTATACCATGTATAATTTTTTCAAACATTACCCTAAATATCACAAAGCTTCTTAACAATTTAGCAAATTTTATACAGAGAGTGTTTTTATTTTATATATAAGCAGGAAAATACTATGATAAGTAACAACTATCAAAATCAGCTTAACTACGGAGCAGTCAAAGATGTTGTACCACAAAGGGTAAACGAAAGACTGCCTCAAGGTGTGCAGAATTTTGATGTTAAAGATAAGGTAGGAGAAAATACTGTAGTAAAAGCGGCACAAGATGCTAAAACAGACCCTATAACAATCGGCTTAACAGGGGCTATTTGGCTTGCTTTTGCTCAAGGCTGCCAGTATTTAAACAACAAATTAAACGCCGACTGGGAAAACAGCTGGCTTGGAAAAATCGGTCAAAAATTCGATAATTTTGCCTCAAAACACCTTAAAACAAACGGTTCAGGCAAAATAAGAAAAGGAATAAGTAGTCTTTTTGACAAATCAAAAATTCTTAGAAGCTTAAAAACTCCCACAAAAGCCCAAAACTCCCTTGCAGTAAGCCAAGCAAGAGGTATCACAGGCTATGTAATGTCAGATGTATCTTCCATGCTCGGATATCATCTTAAAAACGGCAATGGAGATGATATTTTAAATCTTGTAAGAGAGCTAAAACCCGACCTTAAAGACGGAAAAGAAGCACTTTCTTACATTGACAATTTGTTTAAAAACTGCGAAGACAATATGCCGCAGATTAAAAAACTTGTTCAAAATCTAAGCGCAAGTGATATAAAAGTTTCTGTAGATAATCTTGCAAAAGGAACAATTCCTTTTGTCAACAAAAGCTTTAGAATACCAAACATTCCTTTCTTAAAAAGAAAAGGGTCGTTTAAAGAAATGGCAAACAAACTAAATGCCGTCTTTAGCGATAAAACATTATCAAAACAAGCAACAAACCTTGGTAAAGCCGCACCAAAACAAGCCCTAAAAACTCTTGAAGGGCTTACAAACGGCGGTGCGGGCGGAAAATTGATGATTGCCATCCAAGCATCAATCTTCGCTCAAGCAATAAGAAAAGCAATGGACGCTCCCGAGGGTGAAAAACTCTCCACATTTACGGAAAACATTGCAAACGACTTCGGTTACTTTTTGTCGCTGCCGTTTCAGGTTAAGTCCTCCCACCTTGTAGGCGGTTTAAAATACATTGGTATCGGCGGCGCTAAAAATACTCAAGAACAGGTTAAAAATGTTGCAAAATACCGTGACATGATAAAAAACCTAAACGAGAGTGTAGCCAATGGCACAATTTCAAAAATTGACTATGCAAAAGAAGCAGGTAAGATAAAAAATTTCTTAAAAGGTGATTCAAAATGGTATCATAAACCCTTTAAAGCTCTTGGTAAACTTTTCTCCACAGGGCTTGATGCGGAAACCATTAAACCCTTTATTGACGCAAATGACAAAACTCTTGGCACATCAATATACAATAGCGTAAGAAACCTTGCTAACAAAATAAAAGGCCCAGGATTAGGAACCGTTCTAAGACTCGGCGTAGGTATGTTCGTTGTAGGCCCCATAATTGCAAAAGCAACCACAAAAGTTTCCCATTTAATCTTTGGCAGACCGTCAAAATCAGTTCTTGATAAAGAAGAAGAAAACAAAACAACCGAGCAGCAAAATAACACAAATAATCCGTTTAACATAAGCGAACAGGAACTTCAACAAAAACTCCTATCTAATCCCGAACTTATACAAAAACTTGAGAGCAACCCTGAAATTCTAAATTCACTCTTAAGCAACCCCGAGTTATTTATGAAAGTTCTAAACGGCGAAGTAAAAGTTGATGATTTAGCGAAAAATACTCAAAACTCTGAAATTCTAAATTCAAAATACATTATAAATCCAAGCAGCAAACAACCTGTCCCTCAAGCTACTTTGCCTCAAACACCTGTTAATCAAAGCGGATTAAATGCGCTTGATAACACTTCAACAAGCAAAATGGACTTATTTGGCCTTGGCAAAAAAGACAAAGAAGAAACAAAAGAAACCACGGAAAATAAAGACCCGCTTGAGCCACAGAGGTCATATATCCCCTCATCGGAATGTACAATAGGTAAAACCGATGGTAAGGATACTCAAGAACTTGACCCTGAAGTAAATAATGCACTCCTTAAAGCCCAAAAAGCCGAAGAGAGAGCTCTTGAGCAGCTAAACAACCTCTAATCAGGGCTTTTGAAAAAGCATAATGTATTCATGTTCAAATATGTAAAAACCGCCCGCAAGCGCTCTATAGCGCCATAGGTTAGCGGTTTTTCCTTTTGCTCTTTCATTTCCCGTTATATTTTTTACAATTACAGCTTTTGTTATGAAACCAAGCTCTTCCATGCGTCTTTGGCATTCAAAACTTAGGTTTATATGGCGCGAGTTTGCGTACTTATCTCCTATTATAAGCGCTGCAAATCTGCCTTTTTCAAGCAGGTCATAGCCGTTTTTTGCAACTTTTTTAAACAGTTCATAAAACTCTTCTGTTGTAGCACAGTTTGAGAGGTCTTCTTTTCTATCTGAAAATTTAATAATATCATCATACGGCGGGTGTAAAACAAGGAACTGAGCGGATTTTTTGCCCATAATCTCAAGGCGGGCCTCAATTTTTTCTTTTGCAACCTCTGAAGCACTATCGGCACAGATTATGTTCATTTTAGATACCATCTCACGTTTTGAAAATTTCTTTGAAACATAATCAACCATATCTTCTTTAAGCTCTACACCAATACATCTTCTTCCCATATTAAGAGCTTCAATGCCTGATGTACCCGAACCGAAGAACAAATCAAGCACTACATCGTTTTTCTTTGTAAAGCGCTCAAAAAGTTGTGTTGCAATCTGCGGGATGTAGTTGCCGTGGTAATCGTAACTGTGGCCGTTTGATTTTTCTCTTGAGGCAAATTCCCACAGTGTGCCTGTTTTTATGTGAGAATACATTTTCCAGTTATTCAGGTCAATGTCACTATATGGCTTAGTTTTAGGGGCTTTAACTACTCTTAAGCCGCCCTGCTCTTTTATATCAACTTTACTTTTTAAATTTCCTGCCATATTAAACTCCCCACAGTATATGAATACTATATACATATGTAGAGTATTTTAAATCATCTATTTGCCTGAAATATAGTTGATAATTTCATTATAGGAAGACGGGTTACGCTTTAATAAAAGTACACCCGAGCCGCCTTGTTCGTATAGTTTTTGAGTCATTTTAGAATGAACAAGTCTTGAAATAATATCAGCCTGAGAATATGAATACTTATCTGCTTTTGACGCCATAACCATCATAGGAACGGTTGTAAGTCTCGGTACAACAAGCGCTATATCAAGATTTTTAAAAGATACATAAGGAGAAATCAAAACCATTTTTTTAGGCTTTTCTTTCATAATAGATGCTGCAAGCACAGCAGCGTTTGCACCTAAATCCGCTCCCACTATGTAAATTTCACTCGCATCGATATTGGGGTAATTCTTTTTTATATAATCTATTGAACTAACTACATCAATTGGGTATTTTGTCCAATCATCTTTTGTAAAGTTCATCCTTGACTTAAATCTGAAATTTTTTGTATAAACACTTCTGCCATGACCTCTTAAATCAAGCGCAAGGACGTTATAGTTTCTCTGTCTTAAAGATTCAGGCAAAACTCCCCAGTCTGAGGCTCTTGAGCCAAATGAGTGCAACAAGACCACAAGCGGGCGGGGCGGTTTTTTTTGAGGGGCAAAATACAAATCCCCGTTTAATAAAAATCCGTCTTTTGTTTCTATTTCGACTTTTGTTTTTATTTTAGGCTTTTTAACCTTTTTCTTCTGAGCGGCATCAGCACCTAAAAGGGTAAAACTAAAAAACAATATTAAAACTAATGCTATAAATTTTTTCATACAAGTATTTTAACAAAACGCGCATAAATATTGAACTTTTTTTCAAATTTAATACAAACGGATGATATCGCTAAAGCTTTTAAAATATTTGCCGAAGAGAAAAACATAAGGACGCAAGTCCTACTCAAAACCTCCTCCCCAAGTCTAGTAGCCGCCTTTTAGGACGGCTTTTTTTTATTTTAATTAAACTTCACAAAAAGGCAATTATTTAAAGAGGACATACTTTATATATATAACCCCATTATTAAGAGAGCAAAAATGAGTATTTCCTCGATTAGTTCAATCGATACAAGTCTATATACAAACAAGCTTCAAGGTGCATCAAACTCAAGTGCTTATGAAGAATTAATCTACGATAAAAACTGTACAAACACAGATACCGTAGAATTTTCTACTCTAAAAGATTCTCAAAGCGCAAGCCTGATGGATGAGCTTGAAAACATAAAAGAAGAACAAGGTCTTATAGGCAAAGTCTGGGATGGCATTAAAAACTTTTTTAATATGAAATCAGGCTCAAAATCAGTTGAAAATACTATAGAACAATACGAAGAGGGCGAAATTTCACAAGAAGAAGCCAAAGAAGCTCTTGAAAAATATAAAGAAGGGCAAAAAATGTGCACTGATGTGGTAGCAGATATTACATCAGGCATAATAGCAGTAGGTGCAGCAGCTCTTGCACCTGTAACAGGCGGAGCATCTTTACTTGTAGCAGCCGGAGCAGGTGCTGTCTCTAAAACCGCTATCAAAGCTGCTGACGCAACTATTGGCGGTAGAGAATACAACTTGAAAGATTTAGGATATGACCTGACTACAGGTTCAATTAACGGTGCAATAGCCCCATTATCAAATGCCCTTGGAGGAGCAGCAGGCACAACTGTTGCAAAAGCATGCGGGCTCAATGCCGTTCAAACAAGCGCAAAAAGCGCAGGTAAGGGAATAATTGCAGGCTTGCTTGCAAAACAAGGAACAAGCTATATTGCACAGGAAGGAACAAAATTGAGCGCCAAAGTAGTTGCGGCAAAGGTACTCTCTTACGGTACCGATATGGCAATTGACGGCGCATTATCAGGTGCTGCGGACGGATTTTCCCGCGCACTTGGAGAGGGAAGACTGGAAGATATTAAAGATGATACTCTAAATAGCGCCTTAGGAGGTCTTATTGCAGCCCCAATTATAGGAGGCTCAACAAGGCTTGTATTTAAAGGCGCTTCATCTTTAAACTCAAAACTTTTTAGCGAAGTACAAGAAGATATTACAAGCAAAGCCGCAACAAGAGGTACTGTTTTTGAAAGCGTTGAAAGCGCGCTTGATTACCTGAACAACAGTACAAACCCCAAAGCAAAAGAGATTTTAAAATCTTACGATAAACTGATAAATAGCGGACAAGAAGTTTCTCTTCAAAGACTGCAAGGTGCAATAAGCCTTATGGATGACTCTTTTAGCGAAGAAAAAATTGCAGCAATTTCAAAAGAACTCGCAGCAAAGTACTCGGATGATGCATCTATGAGAAAGACCATGAGTGAACTTTTTGATGTTTTAGGTATAGATTCCAAAACCGTTTATGACCCAAGCAAAAAAATATACATAACTCAAAGCGAATACGGCACAATAACAGCGCGCGCTAAGGGTGAAAAATCTATAAGCCCTAAAATCAGAAATAAAATTTTTGATTTAAGAGAAGATTTCCCGACAACTCAAAGTGCGGCAAACTCTATGATAGGTGACGCACAGGGCACAAGAATTGTTGTAAAAAATTCAAGTATGAGTACGGATGAAATTGAAAAAATCATAAGAGCCAATACAAACAATCCCGATGATATCGAAATATTTACAAAATATATTTTAGAAAACAAAGGCACAATAAGCGATGATAAAATGCCATTATTAAAAAGTATAGAAAAACAAGTCTACGACAGCGCAAGAGAAGTACAAAGCGGAAAACTTGTCTCGAATCTGGCCAAAGCAATTGAAAACGGCGACATTCAAATAACGGAACTGCATAACTACAGTGGAGCAGACGGCATTGCATACTTTAGCGACGCGCAAGTTGACACCCTAAAAGAAGCGTACACCGATTGGTATGAAAAAATGCTAAAAATAGCCAAGGAAAATCCCGACAATTCTCAATATCAAATAGTTAACAAAAATAACCTTGTATGTCTGCAAGATGAAAACGGTTACATATTTGAACCATCTATGCTTGTAGAATCTGTTTCAAATTCAAAAAAAGCCATAAAAGGTACAGGCTATACAGCAGCTCAAATGAATATTATAACAAAAGACGGCATACAGGAAGAGCTGCAGTACAGAGGTACATTAACCGATGAAATAGCAGAACTTGAGCATATTCCATATGACATAAAAAAGAACAAAGATACTGTCTTAAGACCCGAATATGATTTTATAAGAAGTGTTTTTGGCAAATACAAAAATAATGACAATTTTAATACCGCTTACAACAATTATCTGAGTGACACATATAAGGCCTACCGAAGAATGGAGCTTGGACTCAGTGCAGATGTACCCGATATTAAAAACTACCTTGGCAATATGCTGAGCGAAGAAGAAATGCAAGCAATATCTTTCAGCGGACTTGAAGAACTGCACAAGACAGTAAGTATGCTGGACAAACAAAAAGCAGCCTGATAAAATGACAAAAAAGGGAAGACTATGAACGTGGAAAAATCATTTTTTAACTTTGGAAATAAAATAAACCCCGCAAAAATGCAAGATAAGGAGTTAAGCTTATCAGATGTTGAAAAAGGTACCGTTGAAAAGCTTTTAAAACGTGCAGAACGTGAAGTTTGCGAATGGGGAAACTTTTCTGACGTTATAGAAGAATTTAAAAATCCAAACGACGGACAAAGTTACAAAATTTTTATTACCCCCTCGCCAAATAAAGAAAAGCCCGATACAAGAGTTTTGCAGCTTGCAGCAGAAGTTCCAAATACCGACAGAATGTTTAGTGTAGATATTAAAAGGGGTACAAAAAAAGATATCCTGAATTATTTATCCGAAAGCAAAAATTTAGGAGAAATCTTAGGCTATACCAACATGCTCTCGGAGCGGTTAAGTAAAGAATAATAAAATAACTTGAAATAAAGTTTATTTTGGGTTAATATTGTCGGGTCAAAAGACAATCTGACAATTGGAAAATGCAGAAGTAGTTTCACTACAAGAAAAAATTTGACAATTGAATAATGAAATATTTGCGGAAGTAACTCCTTTGCGAAGCAAAGTGGCTTGTCCACAAAATTCCAATTGAGTTACAAGAAAAAATTTGACAATTGAATAGTGAAATTTATGCGGAAGTAACTCAATTGGTAGAGTCCCTGCCTTCCAAGCAGGTTGTTGCGAGTTCGAGCCTCGTCTTCCGCTAACTAAAAAGACTCCCTTACTGGGGGTCTTTTTAATATCAAATCTCTTCATCTTTTTGTATGAAAAGATTTTTTAAAACCAAGCTATAATATTTTTATGTTACAAGAAGCTCAAAAAGCAATAGCAAGCGCATTTAATACAAGTTTTGTAAAAAAACTTGCCCAATATCTTCACGACTGCGTCAGAGAAGAAGTAAAAAGCTCCACTTTCAGAAATTTAAAAGAAGACAAAGAAAACAAATGGGTTTTTCTTGACGATGAAGAAAAACTCTTTACGAACTTTGATGAGCCGCTTTTGTTGGACGGTTCCGACAGTTACTTAACAGAGCTAATGATTCAAGGGGATATGAACGCAAAAGAAAAATACCTGATATACGGGTATTTGTTCCTTGTGGGTAAAAACTCCAAAGTGCGCAAAAATAACCAGTTTTTGACACCTCTTTTATATGTCCCATGTAAACTTGAAAGAAAAGGTGTAAATATTGTCCTCACCGCTCAAGAAGACATTTTATCCCTCAACACGGGCGCTTTGGCTCAGCTTATGAAAAGGGATGATGAGCAAGAGGCCGACGCTATGCTATCCGGGCTCTTGGATGTTGTTCCCGAGTTGCCTCTAAATCAAGAGAGCCTTGATATATTTTTAACAACCCTAAAGTCGCTTGTGCCTGAAATTGAAATAGAAACAGCGCCTGTTGAAACTGATATCAAGCAAGATTTTGAAGATTTTTACTCAAGAGAAAATGCACAAAAATTAACGGAAGACGGGGATTTTGACTTTGATGCAATGGATGAAATTGCAAAAACCCCCAGAGTAAAAGTAGAAAAACTTACTCTTCAGAGGAAAAACGCGGTAATTCTTACAAAACGCCCCACGGTAACGGCAGGAGTGCTCCATGAGCTCACTCAAATTGCCGAAAAACCACAAGGGACTTATAGAGAAACTGTCCTTAACGTCATAAGCCATGAGTACCTTTTGCAAAAAGGAAAAGTTGCAAACGAAAAAATAGAGGAAAAAGAGGTAAAAGACTTTTTCCCCATGACTCCTCTGGCGCTGAGCGATTCACAGGAAGATGTTATTAAAAAAATAGAAGAAAACGACTTTTTAGCCGTATATGGCCCGCCCGGTACAGGGAAATCTCAAACCATTGTAAACCTTGTATCTCATTTAATTGCAAGCGGAAAGAGCGTTCTTGTAGCTTCTCGTATGGATAAAGCCGTTGATGTTGTTGCAGACAGGCTAAACTCGCTTAATGCGCCGTATTTAGCACTCAGAGCTGGACGCGCCAACTATCAAAAAATGCTAAACTTCAAGCTTGAAGATTTACTTTCAAACAAAGTAGACCTCGACAGCGGCTTTGCAGATGCCGTTATGGCAGAACCCGAAGATATGAAAAACCTTATAGGCGAGATAACTCGCCTTGAAGAGGGCGCAGGGAAGATTTTTTCTCTTGAGAAGCGCTACAGTGAAATATATGACGAAAAAACAGAAACAAAAGAGGCTATAGGCGAATATGAAATTCTAAAAAATTCGCTCTCTCTTGAGGAAGTTAATCAAACAAAAAAACTCCTTGAAGCGCTTGAAAAATACGAAAGAAAACAAAACAAAAACATCTTTGATAAGATTTTTGAGAACATAAAGCTCAAAAAAATTAAAAAAATACTTAACCTTAAAGGAAAAATTAAGGCTTCCGAGATGTCCTCGCGCCTTGCTATGGAGCTTGATTTAGAGCTTCTTGAGGCCAAACTTCGCGAGATAGAAAATAAAATCTATAAAATCGGCAATCTTCATCAGATTTTAAAGAAAATTAAAAGCCTTAGAAAAAAACAACAAAAACTCGCCGTTGATATACTTAAAAACAAACGCAGAACGGCACTTAAAAATATCCTATGCGACCAGCAAAAGCGCCAGAGATTGATGATTCACTCAAAATCTCTTGTTTCAAGAAAAGTTAATCAACAAAACAGACTGCTTGAAAAAGAGGACTTTAAACCGCTTTTAAACGCTTTTCCCTGCTGGTGCGTAACAACTTACGCAATATCAAACTCGCTACCTCTAAAGCCTGCTCTTTTTGACGTGGTTATAATAGATGAAGCCTCTCAATGTGACATTGCAAGCTGTTTTCCTATTCTTTTCCGTGCAAGAAAAGCCGTCATCGTGGGTGATGACAAGCAGCTACCGCACCTGTCATTTTTAGAGAAAGCAAAAGAACAATCGTTTTTAAATCAGTACAATATAGAAGACCGCTACCAACTCCTGTGGCGTTTTCGCACAAACTCTATGTTTGATGTTGCAAACTACTATTCAACAACACCAACTCTTTTAGATGAGCATTTCCGCTCGCCAAAGCCTATCATAGAATTTTCAAACAGAGAATTTTACGGCGGCAGAATAAAAGTCATGAAGCCTTATTTTGATATGGTTTCGCCAGTTGAAGTTGTTGAAGTAAAAGAAGCCAAAGTAGATATGGACGTGACAAGAAACTTGGCAGAGTGCGAAGCGGTTATCAAAAAAGTTCAGGATTTAATTTATGAAAATGAAAAAGACCCCGAAAGCAAGCCTGTTTCAATAGGTATAATTTCACCGTTCAGGGGTCAGGTTGAGCTTATAAAAAAAGCCGTTATAAAAGTTTTTTCTCAGGAAACTATTCAAAAGCACGAGATTGAAGTCGGCACGGCACATACATTCCAAGGGGATGAAAGAGATATAATGCTTATGTCATGGGCAATAGCACAAAATTCTCACTCTCAAAGCCTTATGTTTCTTCAAAAACCAAACCTTTTTAACGTCGCCATAACACGTGCCAGAAAAAGACTTATAAACTTTATCTCAAAACCCATAAACGAACTACCCGAGGGGCTTTTAAGGGATTATCTTGAATTTGTACAATCTCAAGACAGAGTAATTGCATCAAGAAAAAACACTTTCAAAAATCTTTTTGAAAAAGAAGTTTTTGAAGCTTTAAGCGAGGAATTTACAACTCATACACTGTGCGCAGGGGTTGATTTTGCAGGCATAAACGCCGATATTATGATAGATGGCAAGTTAATAGTCGAAGTTGACGGCGTTGAAGATGAATTTTCATCAAACGTAAATGAAACCAAAAAACAATCAATCATGGAACGTATGGGCTATGAAGTAGTAAGGGTAACAAAAAGAGAGTGGGGCTTGAGTAAAGATGCTGCTCTTGATAGAATAAGGTCACAGTTAGTACAAAGTTAAAAGACCTTATAATGCCCGAAAACAAGTCGGATTTAATTACAAAACATGCCCAATCACTGGAATTTGACAAGGTTTTAGAAAATCTTGCAAATTTTGCTATATCAACTTTAGGCAAGCAAAAATGCCAAAGTGCACCCATTTATGACAAAAAAGCCCAGATACAATATCAGCTTGAACTTACAAGCGAAGCAAAAAAAATATTCGACGATGCGGGGAATTTTTCCTGCTTTCCGCTTGAATTTCTATGCGACGCTCAAAACCTTTTAGACTCAAAAAGACTGGGCGCAGGGGATATTATAGATTTAGCAAAAAATTTAAGAACCTCAAGACTTGTTAAAAATTTCATCTCAAAAGAAGAAAACTGCCCGAATTTAAAAGGCTTTCTGCTTAATTTGTACACGGATAAAGAGTTTGAGGACAGGATTTTTTCAACATTTGACGCGGACTTAAATGTTTCGGACAACGCAAGTGTTGAGCTAAAGCGCCTCAGAAATTCATATAAAAGCACAAAAGACAACCTAAAAAGCGCTATTTCAAAACTTTTGGGCGATGATAGTTTTGTTTCGCATCTGCAAGATACAATCTATACTACAAGAGAGAGCAGAACGGTCTTTCAAGTGAAAGCGACCGATAAAAATAAAGTCGCGGGCATTGTTCATGATATAAGCGCCAGCAATCAAACCTATTTTATAGAGCCCTCTTCACTTGTGCCGCTAAACAACAAACTGCGCCAGATTGAAATTGAAATAAACGCAGAAATCGAGAGAATTTTATGGGAGATTACAAAAGAATTTTTAAACATTAAAAACGAACTCACTCAAAGCCAAAACGCGCTTAGCGAGCTTGATTTTATCTTTGCAAGAGCAAAATACTCCATAAGAACAAAATCTAACCCTGCTGATATTTGCGATGAGAAAATCCTTGAACTGCAGGCCATGCGCCATCCGCTTTTAATAGGAAATGTGGAAAAAATTGTAGAAAATGACTTTGAACTGGGCAAAAACTATAAATCTCTTTTAATTACAGGCTCAAACACCGGCGGTAAAACAGTTGCACTTAAAACCGCAGGACTTTTGACTCTTATGACAAAAGCAGGACTTCATATACCTGCTCTGGGGGCAAAGATTTTCCCTTTTGATATGGTTCTATGCGACATATCCGAAGAGCAGAGCATCTCGCAGAGCCTGTCTACTTTTAGCGCGCATATCAAAAATATTTCATCAATTATCGATAACGCTACAGAAAATTCTCTTGTACTTTTTGATGAACTTGGCGCGGGCACTGACCCTGAAGAGGGCGCAGCGCTTGCTCGAGCCATACTTGAATATTTATGTGACAACGACATTTTATGTGTCTGCACAACTCACCTTGGTGAACTTAAAATTTTAAAATATGAAAACAACAATTTTGAAAACGCAAGTGTCGAGTTTAATATTGAAACCCTAAAACCCTCTTATAGACTCATTTTAGGGCTTGCGGGTTCATCTAATGCGATAGATATAGCACACAATTTAAACTTGAATGAAAAAATAACAAGCGCTGCAAGAAATATCCTTAAAAACGCTCAAAGCCCCGAGCGGCAAGTGTTCTTAAAAATTCAGGAAACCCATAGCGCTCTAACTCAAAAAGAGCGTGAAGCACAGGAAATAAAAGAGCGCAGTGCTCAAATTGAGGCTCAATTTGAAGAAAAACTGAAAGAGCTAAAAGCTCAGAAAAAGAAAACTCTTGAAAGTTTTAAAAAGAAATACCAATCCCAACTGGAAAATGCTCGCGCCGAGATTAAAGATACTCTTGATTTAATGAGAAAAGAAAAGTCCGAAAAAATCGCCATGCGCTCATACTCACGCCTTGCGCGCCTTGAAAACTCAATAAGAGAGGAGTTTTCATCCGATGAAGAAAAACTCCAAAACAAATACGAACAAATTGACTGGCAAAATATTAAAATAGGTCAAAACGTCCTTATAAAAGGGCTCGAGCAGGTGGCACAACTTGAGAGCATGCCTGACAAAAGAGGCAAAGTCCTTGTTTCCATAGGATTAATAAAAACAAAAGTAGACATTAAAAAGCTTGCAAAAACAGATAAAAAAATTAATAAAGCTCTAAAAAAAGTAAGCGTAAGCTTTGATGATATGACTCAAACCCTCTCAAACAGGCTTGACATAAGGGGTATGAGGGCAGAGGACGCTATAGATTACCTCGATAAACAATTTGATATGGCATCATTAAGAAATTTAAGAGAAATAATTATAGTGCACGGCCATGGCACGGGTGCTCTTAAAAGTGCGGTAAGAAACTATCTGAGCTCTTCACCCTATGTTGCAAAATTTCGCCCCGGAGGCGACGGCGAGGGCGGGGACGGGGTTAGCGTGGTTGATATTAACTAAAGCCCCAAGCGCATAGTTTGAATTCTTTGTATAGTTCTCTCTCTGTCCGCGTGCTCTTTGTATAATTTTTCAAAGCTTTCCTGAACGTAACCGTAGTTTTGAACAGTTGCCTTTATCGACTTATCCGCAAACCAAAAAAGAGCGGGGACGGCGAGTATAAGAGTAAAAACAGAAACTATAATATGTCTTAGTATTCTTTTAAATAAGTGCCATTTTCTATCTTTTCCCTCAAGGTCAAATTTGAGCTGGATTGCATCGTTTACATATGCACTTCTCTCATCAGAGTTCATAGAATCAAAAGAGGGAACAAAATCTTTTGCAATGTATATTACATACTTTTTGACGGCATCGTTTTCCTCTGTTACAAAAGGGTCTTGCCAAGTTTCTTGAGATTCTTGTTCAATTTCTGCAGACTGTTCCGGCTGTTGTTCACTTGCATATTCATCCAAAGACGGCTCTTCGCTTGGAATATTTTCTAAAACCTCATTTGGAACTTCTTCCTCCGATAAATCAGGCTGCCTGAAAATTGAGTTATCAGGGTCATTGTAATCCTTACCTGCAGCACCCATTTGGCTTTTTATTTTATTAATTTGTTCATCTATGTCAAAATTTTCTTCCACGTCTAAACCCCGATAGTTATCATTACTTTATTGTAGCATAAATTTTATTTTTGGGCTTTAATTTCATTTTTGTGATAGAATACTAATCGGAAGGTATATGGATAAGCAGGAATTACTTAAAAAGTTAGACAAACTAAAAGAGCCGAAAATACTTATTATCGGTGATTTTGGCATAGATGAAATGGTTTTCGGCGCAACACAGAGGATTTCTCGTGAAGCACCTGTTTTAATTCTTGAACATACCGAAACAAAAATCATCTTAGGTACAGCGTCAAACGCTGCGCATAACATCTCAACCCTTAACTGCTCAAAAGCTGCAGCTCTTGGAGTGTACGGAGATGACTACTACGGCGGGGTTTTACTGGATGCTCTTAAAAAAGAGGGCATTGATACAAAATATATGGTTAAAGACAAAGAAAGAAAAACCACTACAAAAACCCGCATTTCAGGCTCTTGCTCTCAAAGCATTACTCAGCAGATAGTAAGAATAGACAGACAAACAGTCACCCATTTGAGCAAACAAACAGAAAAAAAAGCTATAGAAACAATCAAAAAAGCAATTCCAAAGTTTGACGGGGTTATACTCTCAGACTATCACTTAGGATTTTTAACGGATGATATAGTGAGAGCTGCAATAGATACTGCAAAAGAGCACAATAAAATTATCGTTGCCGACGCTCAAAAAAATCTTGATAAATACTCGGGCGCTGACGCTATAACACCTAATCAGCCCGATTGTGAAAAATATGTAGGTTACTTTATAAAAGATAAAGAAACCCTTAAAAAAGCAGGTACTTCGCTCATTAAATCTCTTAACCTGAACAAAGTTCTCTTAACAAGAGGAGAAAAGGGTATGGCGCTTTTTGAAAAATGCCAAAATGAAACCGAGTTTAGCGAAGTTGAAGCCTTTAACAGAAAAGAAGTTTTTGACGTAACAGGTGCGGGAGACACCGTTGTTGCAGCGTTTACACTTGCACTATGTGCAGGCTTTAGCGCCAAGGAGGCTATGTATATAGGTAATCTTGCCGCAAGCATTGTTATAAGATACTTTGGCTGCCACAGTGTAAGTGTTGAAGATTTAAAATCCGAACTTGAAAAACTATAAGGAGAAGAAATATATGCAATTTCTCAAAAAACTAAGGACTTTTGATTTGATTATTATAGGTGTATTAATAGTTGCGCTTTTAGTCGGCGTACTTACAATGTTTGGCAAGAGAGCAACTTCATCAAACCAAATTGAAACAACGGCAGACGTTGAGATAGAAGTATTTTTAAGAGGTGTCACGATAAGCGCCTCAAATAACATTTTTGAAGCAGGTGATGAGACATTTATTACAATAAGAAATGTCCCCTACACCAAGCTTAAAATCAAAGACGTTAAATACGACAGAAAAAAAGCTATAGTTCCTACTCTTAATATGAAACAGCCTTTTACCGTTGTTGATGATGTTACATCGCCTTATCAGTATGATTTTCTTGTAACGGTGCTTGATAAAGCAAAAATTACAAAAGACCGTGACGGAGCGGTTGTAGGCGGAAACAAAATTAAAATAGGCTTGCCTATTACTCTTGAGGGAGCAGATTACAAGCTAAACGGCATTGTATCTAACATTACGGTAGTAGCAAAACCTGACACAACAAATGATGACGATTTAGAAAAACAGGTAAATCAAAATCAGGATGTTCAATAGAAAACCGGGCACAAAAAGTATTTTTATAAGCTTAAAGAACGGTATTTTGCACAGAGTTCAAAATACCGAATTTGCGGCACTTGCAAGAGAATCTATGTTTTTTGAAAACGTAGATTCCATAATATACATTTTTTTAGCGCTGACACTTGTGTCCTGCGCTTTTTGCGAATCGGGCTACATTGGAGTTTTTGCCTTTTGCTTTAGCATTTTGCAGAGCATTAAACTGTTTTTAAAAAAAGGTGCAAGGACAAAAATCTCACTTTTTGACAAAGCCATAATGGTCTATTTTGCTTTTGTGGTTTTAAGTCTTTTTGGCTCTACACTATTTGCACTGAGCCTTAAAGGGTTTTTAAAAACCGCTGTTTATATGTACTTTTACTTTAGCGCCTTATCATACTTTAGGGACAATAAAGAAAAAATCCTCCCTACAATTCTTATGATTGCAGGGCTTATAAGTTTTGAAAGCATTATTGCAATTATTCAAAATAACTCGGGCATACTTGCAATAGCAGGCTGGCAAGATACAACAAACCTTGACCCGACTCAGGTGATTTCACGCGCTTACGGAACGCTAAAACCTTACAACCCTAATCTTCTTGCGGGATATCTGGTAACGGGGCTTTCATCCCTTTGGTGTCTTTCAATGATAAATCTTGCAAACAAACACTACAAAAGGTTTTTAGGGTTTTTGATTTTACTTTTGCTTGGTACAATAGCTGTAATCTATAGCGGCTCTCGCGGCGGATACCTTGGTATAGCAGGGTTTTATGCAATTTTTGGCTTAGGCTGTATATACTACATTCAAAACTACTTAGGCGGCTTTAAGGCAATCAGAAAAAGATACAAAAACCTTGCGCTGACGCTAATTTGTGCAGCCCTTGTCTTTATAATGTCAAATCCCGCTATTACAAATCGCATATTATCAATTTTTGAATTCAGAGAAGACTCCTCTATTGCTTTTAGAATGAATGTTTACGCCTCATCCTTTAGAATGTTTCTGGACAACCCTTTCTTAGGCATAGGCGTGGGTAATAAAAACTTTAGAGAAATCTACGGACTCTATATGCGCTCGGGCTTTGATGCTCTGGGCTCTTACTGTGTACCGCTTGAAATAGCGGTTGAAAGCGGAATATTTGCCCTTATTGCCTTTTTAACATTCCTTGTAATGTTCTACAGGGATTCGATGAAATTGATAAAAACTGCTCCAATAAGGACAAAAATAGTCGTTTTCTCACTAATTTTAAGTATTTTCCCCACAATGATTCACGGGCTTTTTGATACGGTATGGTTTAGGCCTCAACTGCAGATATTATTCTGGCTAAATGTAGCATTTTTAGGCGCTCTAAAAGACAATCAGGTATCTTAAATAATTTTCCGCACCAAGAGCCAATGCGCGGGCAAGCTCTTTTTGAAATTTTTTATTTGTAAGCTTTTGCATTTCGTTTTTGTCTATTAAATAACCGCATTCAACAAGTGCACTCACAGGATAAGTCGGGCGTGTAAGCGCAAATGAGGCAAAATTAACACCGTCATCTCTAAAGCCTGTTTGTTTTAAGAGCGATTTTTGAATAGACTCAGCCAGCGCATAGGCTTGTTTATTGTAATAATAAACCCCTACGCCATGCTTTTCTACAACATCTTTAGGGTTGGGTAGCGAATTTTGATGAATACTTAAGAGTATATCCGCCTTTTTTTCCTGCGCAAAAGCAACTCTGTCATACAATGGAACGTATTTGTCTTTTTTCCTTGTCATATAGACTTTTGCACCTTTTTTAGAAAGAGCTTTTTTAGTTTGTTTTGAAATTTTTAAATTTACGTCTTTTTCTTTATGTCCAAAAGCGCAAACTCCGCTTTCTTCTCCGCCATGACCCGCGTCAAGCACTATTTTTCTGCCTTTTAAGGGTTTTTTCCTGTTAATTTGCGGAGGCTTTTTAACCATTAACACAAGCCCTTTTTTGTGAGGGATTACATCATAGCCAAAAAGCGCAGGAGAGATATATTTTAAGCATAAGGTATTATTTTTTGTATCATAACTAAAACTGCCCGGTTTATTTTTTATAACAATATCAGGGCAATCTACATCGTATAAATAAAACTCAAGTCCGTCTTGAACTTCTTTAAAAGAATATGAATTTTGAATATCAAGCGGTATAAAAACGCTGTATTTTTCTTTATTTTCGTCAAATTTTATTTCATCAATTTTTTGGATACGCTTTTGAGGGATTATCGCCTGAATGTCAGCGTATTTTTTCTCCATCCAATAGTAATCATCAAGCCCTAAATCTACCCTGTAGAAATTTTTATACTCCTTATCGGCATAAGTTACAAAACCTTTTCTTAAATGAGAAAACCTCTTAGCGTTCTCATCAGGCGCAACTCTAACAGGGGAATAATCTGCCTTAGCCTCAATCACTGCATATTTTGCAATGCCTACATCTTTTAGCTCTTCTTGCTCAAGCGCATCCGCCTTTAAAAGTGTCAAAAAAAAGAATAAAGATAGTATAAAAAATTTTTTCATGATAGAAATTTTAACATATTAAACCACAGATAAACAAATTTTATTTACAGGTTTTATAAAACTACCATGAAACTCAGTCCGATTAACTTTCAAAATACATCTTTTAAAGGCGCAACCGTAAGCATAACAGCATTCTCAGACACCCATGGGCAGCTTGAGAATATAAGTAATTTTTGGGAAGAAATAGAAAAAAATAAAAAAGATTTATTTTTAAAAGAGGGAAAAGGCAAACAAGATGTAGTAGCCGTAGCAGGCGACTGGTTCATGGCGGGAAATGTAGAGGGATACAAGTCTAACCCTAATTTTAATTCACAAAGATACCAATTAATATTTTTCAACAAATTGATGGCAAATCTGTGCAATTTATCAAAAAACATAATTTCAGTATTTGCGCCCGGAAATCACGAGTTTGACGCAGGATATGACGAATTTGCAAACTGTGCAAAAAGAATGCGCACGCAAATACTTATGACAAATGCCAATCTTGAAGAATCAGGTGATTTAAAAAACTATGCCCTAAAATCTAAAGTAATAGAAGTAGATGACGACAAAGACCCAAGCCTTACACACAAAGTTTTGTTCTTAGGAATATCACCGGGAAATATGAGCTACTACAACAAAAAGCTTGCAGGCGTAGCTTTTCTTGATGATGTATACAAACCTCAAACAAAAATAACTCCCGATGAAGTCCAAAATTCAATAAAAGCAGTAAGAGATGAAATTGAAAAATTTAAAAGCCAAAACCCAAAAGGCGCGGTAGTGTTGCTTGACCACTTTGACGGGATTTTTCAAGACGAACTTTTAAAACAAAAATTACCTGTAAACATAATTCTTGGCGCGCATGAACATTTGGATTATGACAGATTTTCAGATTCAACCTTAATAACTAAGTTATATCAAAACTTTAGAAAATTTGAAAATGTTAAAATAAACTTTGGCGACGACGGGACTATTGAAGATATAAGAACAAGGGCATACTATCCTGACCAAAATGTCGAACATCAAAATGAAATGAACAAATTTTATCGACAAGTGTTCAAAAACGACCTTCAGGACAGCTATCTTATACCTGCACAAAAAAACATTGATGAACTAACCCTCAAAGGCGTCAGATACGAAAACAGTTACCTTGCAAACTATATAACAGATGTAATTTTAAACAGAATTAAAAAGGTATACCCTCAAGTCGATTTTTTTGCCATTAACGCAAGCGCCATAAGAG
The DNA here is from genome assembly GCA_944325105.1 of Candidatus Gastranaerophilales bacterium. Lineage (GTDB taxonomy): Bacteria > Cyanobacteriota > Vampirovibrionia > Gastranaerophilales > Gastranaerophilaceae > Galligastranaerophilus. The sequence continues at coordinate 89,076 of CALUYW010000003.1, forward strand.
GCCCTCTTAAAACACAAAACTCCGGCGAAGTAAATAACATAAATCTGCTTTTGACACTTAACGGAATAAAGGAAGAAGATGCAGGCATACTGTTGAGCAATGTAAGCGGAAAAGAAATATTGGACATAATTTGCGAGAATGTCTTATCAAATTCTCAAAATAAAGAGAGAAATCCGCTTAACCACTTCAGCGGGTTAAAATACAATAAAACAATGCTTTTAAAAGGCATGAAGGCAAAACTCAGTGACAAAGATTTGATAAAATTTGTAAGAAGAACTCAAGACAACGAACCTCTTGAACTTGACAGAACATATACTCTTGCAAATGTCGAAAAATTCTTTGTTAAAAGCAAAAACTCAGACATAAAAGCACTATACGGCTCAAACAGAATAGCAAGAACCATGTTAAATGCCAAAGAAGAATTCAGAAAACACTTCAGCGAAAGCATAGACGAAGTACAAGCGTCCGATGAAATAAGAGTTAGCTAGGCATTTTCTTTATTTGAGGCAACTTTTGAACCTGATTCAAAACCGCACCAAGCATATATTAAAGGTAAAATCTTGTCAGCATGAATTTTGCTTGCAAACGGAACTTTTGAAATAATCATAAGAGCCAGCAGGTCATCAACATGAACTATATAGTCCTGCGGCTTTAGCTTTCTTTCTTTAACTTTAGCATTCGGGTCGTCTTTATGTAAAAACTTATCAACAACTCCGGAGGCCTTTTGAGCCAATGGCATGCCAATACCTATACCTGCTATAGGGGCAATAATTTTGGGGATAATATTTTTTACATTCATCTTTTTTGCAACGCCCAAAACACCCGTTGCTATAAAAGTCGGTATTGCAACAGTTGTAATGTCAAAGAGAGATTCTTTAATCTTTGCTTTTTTATCTTCAGGATTTTTTGCTTCAACTAAACCACCCAAAAGTCCGCCTAATATAGCACTTGTGCTAACGGTTAAAATCGTTGCCAAGTCTTTTTTTAAGCTGTCGTTTTCAAAAATGTCAAAACTGAATTTGCCCTTTGTTGCTTTACTGATTACAAGAACGGGAGCAATAGCACCAATTAGCGCACCTGCTGCTGCAGTTTTAGAAAATTTTTCTTTCTTTTCCGTATTTGCTTGAGCTAAATCCGTATTACCTTTATATGTGATGGCATTATTAATACTGTGTATTCGCATTTTTTATTCTTTCCCTAAATATTAACGCACAAATAAAAAATTTTTTGCTAATTTTTTTTTACATGACTTTATATTTAATTGTAATTATCTCAAATTTACGCTATTGTTGATATTGAGAAGATTAGCAGGGATTAGTTATGAACAGTGAATTATTTATAATTGATTTAACCGGATGCACAAACACAGGGGAGATAATCACAAGTGTTTCATCTGCTTTTGAAGTACCAAATTCAAGAGAAAGAAAAATAGGGCTCAAACTGAACGATATTACTCTAAATCAAGCACAAATTCTCTCTATACAATCACTGATTGCAAGCTACGCATCAGAGCTTGATTTTGTAGAAACAATAAACGAAGCCACAAAAAATATTTGTGAAAATATGGGCATAAAAGTTCAAACCCCTCAATATGTCGAAAAACATGAGATTAAAAACGAAGAAATAGCCTTTGAAATACCCGCCAAGGATGAAGATTTGAGCACAGCAGAAAATTTAACCCCAGAACCTCAAGAACTTAAGGGCAACGGACTTCCAAGCGATGTAGCAGATATGGGCGGAAATAACCTATCGGACTCTTCGGGTAACGGCTTTGAAGAATTCAAATCCGTAGAGTTCAGTGAAGATGACAAACAAGCTATGGAAACATACAAAAAAGCATACAGTGAAGAAGAGGAAGAAAAACAAACTTGGGAAGAAGTCGACTACTACGCTCCTCCGACAGATGAGCCCGTTGTAGTTGATTCAAAACAAACAATTTATGTTAATCAAACTCTTCGCTCGGGTCAAGTTCTTGAATTTGACGGAAATATAGTAATAATAGGCGACTGCCACCCGGGTTCCGAGATTAAGGCAACAGGAGATATCACCGTGTGGGGAGTTTTAGGCTCAATTGCCCATGCCGGTATGAAAGGTAATCGCGATGCAAAAATTCGCGCACTTAAAATGAACGCCGTACAGTTAAGAATTGCAAATTGCTATTCAAGACGACCTGACGGCACAAATATTCCATACATCATTAAATCTTCGGTCTTTACACCTGAAGAAGCAAGGATTGTGGATGATTCAATCGTATTATTTAAAATTAATTAAAAAGGAGCAAAAATAGATGACAGGTTCTGTAATAGTAATTACATCAGGCAAGGGAGGAGTCGGAAAAACCACAACCTCTGCTAACATTGGCACAGCCCTTGCTAAAGACGGCAACAAGGTTGTCCTTATTGACACTGATATAGGTCTTAGAAATCTTGATTTGCTCTTAGGTCTTGAAAACCGTATCGTATATACAATAGTTGATGTTGTTGAAGAGCGTTGCAAATTAAAACAAGCTCTTGTAAAAGACAAGAAAAATCCTAACCTGTGCTTGCTCGCCGCTGCTCAAACACGCGACAAATCCGCAGTAACGGCAGAACAGCTTAAGGACATATGCGAAAAACTAAAAGAGGATTTTGATTACATCTTAGTTGACTGTCCCGCAGGCATTGAACAAGGTTTCCAAAATGCCGTTGCAGGCGCTAATGAAGCTATTGTTGTTACAACTCCCGAAATGAGTGCTATTCGTGACGCAGATAGAATAATAGGCCTACTTGAAGCAAAAGAAGAAGTTGAAAAATACCGCTTACTTGTAAACCGTGTACGCCCTAACCTTATCAAAACAAACGACATGATGAGCGTAGATGATGTAGTTGAAATTCTCTCATGCGACCTTATCGGCGTTATACCTGAAGATACAGGGGTTATAACATCAACAAACAAGGGTGAACCTATTGTAAACGATGAAAATTCTCTTGCAGGTCAAGCTTATATGAATGTTGCAAAAAGAATTCAGGGCGAGGAAGTTCCTTTCCTTGATATCGACCAGCCAAGAACAATTATGGAAAAAATTAAAAAATTCTTTTCAAAGAAAGTGAAGGCTTAAGATGAGAGATATATTTTCAGATTTATATAATAAAGTCCTCAGTTTCTTTGTTAATCAAAATACACACGATGAAACAAAAGGCATGGCAATGAGCAGGCTAAAAACCGTCCTTATGCAAGATAGGGTAGGCTTCTCCGAACGTGCCATGCAAATGCTCAAAGAAGAGCTTGTTTCAACAATTTCAAAATACATGGAAATTGATGAAGAGCTTTTTGAACTTGAAATTAACGCAGGAGACAATTCTACAACTCTAAATCTTGCAATTCCCGTAACAAGAGCCAAGACCGATGAAGAAATAGATGAGGCAATTAAAGAGCAGGCTATTAAAACTCAAGCTAAGGCTCAAGAAATAGTAGAAGAACTTGAAGAACTTATTAAAGAAAGAGCAGCCGTTCTAGCCGGAGTTCAAGGAGAGGAAGCTCAAGAAGAAACTCCTGAAGAGGAAGAAGAGTCCGAGGAAGAAAAAGAAAACTCACAAGACAAAGCTGAAACTTCGGATAAAGAAGAAACAAAAAAAGACAAAAAAGCTAAAGTTAAGGAAAATTAAGCATAATACTTGTGTTTATAAAATGTTTTAATTAGAATTATTGATAAACACAAGTCAAAAAGGAGAAAACCATGCAGGTTATATTAAAAAAAGATGTCCAAAACCTCGGCGAAGCAGGTGATTTGGTCAATGTAAAAGACGGTTACGCAAGAAATTTCTTGTTGCCTAACAATGTGGCAGAAATTGCAACCGAAGGTTCACTTGCAGCAAGAGAAAGAAATATTGCAAGAATCAAAGCTAAATCAGAAAAACTTCACCAAGAAGCTCTTGAAAAAGCTGAAAAAATCGAAGCTGCTGAACTTATTTCACTTAGCGCGAAAGCAGGTGAATCAGGAAAACTTTTCGGTACAATCACAACTAAAAAACTTGCCGAAGAATTACTTGCAAAAACAGGTATCGAAGTTGACAGAAAATCTATCATTCTTGATAATCCTATCAACCACATCGGAAGCTTTGTTATGACAGTGAAATTGTCATCTAAGGTAAAAGCTAAATTAAATGTTGAAGTAAGTGCTTCCGAAACTATTAAAGAAACTCTTGAAGTTGAAGAAGAAACTCAAGAAGAAGCATAAGCTCAATAAAATACATAAAAATTTAACCCCTCTTAATTTAAGAGGGGTTAAATTTTATTCATATCTTGCAAATTCTTTTGACTCTTCTTCCCACTCGTCGCGCTCAAGCTTAAACGCGTGATTCCAGAATTTTTCAAGCGCATAAGTTTCTCTTTGTTCGCTGTGCATAATATGCACCACTACATCACCGTAGTCAAGCAAGTTCCAGCGATTTTTAACATCGTTTTCATCACCTGCGGGTATTCTGCCGAAATATTCTTTAATTTTCTCTCTCACAGTAGAGGTTAAACCCTTTACCTGAGTTGAGCTTTGAGCTGAAGCTATAACAAAATAGTCAGATAGTACACACACGTTTGCAACATTTAAAATCACAATGTCATCTGCTTTAAAGTCATCTAATATGCGGGCAATGACACTTGCCAGTTTTTTTGAAGTAATTTCTTTTGTCTCAATCATTATATATTTCCCGTTGAACTGTTTTTATCATTATCAAGAGATTTTAAATCCACAACCTCGCCCTCTTCGTGGTAATCAAGGGCATTTTGAGTAGTGTCGATTTCAATATTTACCTCTTGGTCTAACATCTCGATGTCATCTTTTGAATATTCCTTAATTTTACCGTCCTCAAGCTTAACGGACACTGTCTTTTTAAGGAAATTTAGAGAAAATACTTTGGCTACGCCATCGGGCGTCATAACACCTGAACCTACAGGAGGCAGGGTTTTTGCCGCTTCAAGGTAATTTGGATATTCATAATTTAAGCAGCACAAAAGCCTTCCGCAAGAGCCCGTGATTTTCCCCGGTGTCATTGGTATTCCTTGGTCGCGCGCAAGTTTAGTATTTACCGATTCAAATTTCTTTAAAAATCTGCAGCAGCAATAATCCTGACCGCAAACGCCTTGACCGCCTAAAATTGAGGTTTCGTCCCTAACCCCAATGTGCCTTAAATCTATTCTTACTCTTTTAAATTCCTGAGTTAAATCTTTTAAAAGTTCGCGAAAATCCACCCTCTCAGGCGCAGTGTAGTAGAAAGTTATTTTTTTTCTGTCAAATGTGTAGCGTGTCTGAACTAAGTTCATAACCAAACCACGCTTTTCAACAAGCGCTTTACACTTGAAAAACGCCTCTACTTCAAGCTTTTTTTGCTCTTCTAAAACAGGCTTATCGTTTTCATTAATTGTACGAATTAAAGGCAGAGCCTCGGGCTTATATTTTTGCCAGTGCTTCATAATTTCAGAATTAACAATAAATACACTAAAAACCTCTTCGCCTTTTTCCGTTCTTACAAGAACCTTTTGCCCATGGTGCAAATTGGCCCCGTCAGCAATTTTTAAAGGGTGAAAAGTATTTTTAATAATTCTGACTGCAAATTTCATAAAAATAATTATACAACAAATTTTGTTTATATTAAAATAAATAAAATGATAGTTGCGGACAATCTTACTTTTAAGAAAAACGATATAGAAAAACTTCTTTTGAATTTGGACCAAAACCCTTATTCTCAAAAGAATAAGGACTTTCGCTATACGTTATCTCTTGTATATGAGTTAATCGAGGAAGAATTCTCGGATACCTTTGATACCAAAAATCAAATTCTGCGCACGACAGATATTATTTTTGAAACAAAAAACAATAACGCCGAGATTTTTGTTACTCCGCCTTATAATTTTGAATACTATCTAAAATCAAAAGGCTCGCTCTACAAGCTTAAAGCCAAGTACAAAAACATCTTGGGCGAAGATAAATACGGCTATGACATCACGCTTGATATGCTTTTTGAATACTTCACAGGCATTGACGAAAGTCAAGAGCTTGCGCAAGATGTGAGCGAAAACTACAGATTTTACTTCGACCTTTTTCAATTTGTTAAAAAAACGGTCGAAAAACTAAACTTTATACCGTCGGTAAAATTTAAAAAAGACACATTCTCAATTGTTTGGGAGCCTTATTTTAAAAACAAAGACTATCTAAGATGCTATCAAGCCATACTTGAGAATAATTACCTTGATACGGACACTACAAAAAAACTCATCGACAGGTACTTAAACTACCTTATATTCACGTTTTTAGGTGTTAAGCACTATAAGTTTAAAGACCTAAAGGCTGCAATTTATTTTACAAAAAATACTTCTCACAAAAGAATACTCAAAGGCAACGACTTAGGGCTTGATATTCAAAGCTGGCTTGATGAAATGTCGCTTGGCACATATGATATCATCCCTGTATTTAATATTGAAAAAATTGATGATGAGAAGTTTTTAATGCGCATTTTAGCCAAAGATAAAACAAAAAATCAAATCATCGACCTTGAAGACTTAGATGAAATGCAAAAAACGCTCATAGAAAAACAAATCAACTGGGCGACAAAATACATTGAAGATTTAGAGGATGTAATTCTTGAGCTTGATTTATCAGGGGTTTATAAGCTAATTACACAAATTACATACTACCTTGCTCAAGCGGGCATGGAGGTAAATCTACCTGAGGGCATGGAAAATGTCATAATTCCTCGTGCATCAATTAATGCAAAAATAAAACAAAAACGCCTGAGCGATGTTCAAGAACTCCTAAACCTCAATACAAACTCAACAATCTCGCTTGATGAGATTATGGATTTTTCAATTGAGGTAGCAATAGGAGAAAACGAAAAAATCTCCGCCGAAGAGTTCCAAAAACTTGCCAAAGATACAAACGGGCTTATTAAATACAAAGACAAATACATCCTCATAGACCGTGATGAAACGCAAAAACTCCTTGAAAGACTTAAGAAAAAGCCTGATTTTGTAATGAATAAAATGCAGCTTTTGCACCATGCGCTATCAGGGAAAATTGAAGAGTACGACTTTGACTATGATGAAGCCTTTGCGCGCATTATATCAGACTTTACTCGTGTTGAAGAAATTTCTCTGCCAAAAAATCTCACAGGCACGCTAAGACCTTATCAGGAAGTCGGTTTCAGGTGGTTATACACCAATGTTACCAAGGGCTTTGGCTGTGCTATAGCTGACGATATGGGTCTTGGTAAGACAATTCAGGTCATAAGCCTTATTTTAAAATTAAAAGAAGAAAACAAACTCAAAAAGCCCGTGCTTGTAGTTTGCCCTACAACTCTTATGGGCAACTGGGAAAGAGAGCTTGAAACTTTTGCCCCATGTCTTAAAACATATATTTACCACGGTTTTAACAGAGAATTTAGCACGGATTGCGATGTTATTTTAACAACTTATGCAATTTTAAGAATTGACTTAGAAGAGTTCAAAAAACACAGTTGGGATTTATTTATAATTGATGAAGCACAAAATATCAAAAATCCGCAAACATCACAAACTCAAGCCGTAAAAACAATAAAAGCGGATATGAAAATAGCCATGACGGGTACTCCTGTTGAAAACCGCCTAAGCGAGCTGTGGAGCATTTTTGACTTTATTAACAAAGGTTATTTAGGCTCAATTAACGAATTTGGCAAAAACTACTCCGTGCCTATTGAAAGATTTAAAGAAACAACCCGCGCTCAAAAGCTCAAAAAAGCGATTTCGCCTTTTATGCTAAGACGTCTTAAAACTGATAAGTCAATTATTTCCGACCTACCTGAAAAAGTCGTTCTTGACGAGTTCTGCTACCTGACAAAATCTCAAGCAGCACTTTATGAAAGAGTCCTAAACCAATCCATGAACGATATTGCAAACTCAGGCGGCGGCATAAACAGACGCGGTGCTATTTTTAAACTTATTACCTCTTTAAAACAAGTCTGCAACCACCCTTATCACTACCTGAAACACGGTGATATGAGCCAAAGCGCCTCAGGCAAAACCCAAAAACTCATTTCAATTTTGCACAACATAATATTAAATGACGAAAAAGCCCTTGTATTCACACAATACAAGGAAATGGGCTCAATTTTGGAAAAAATTATAGCAGATGAATTTAACTTTGGCCCGCTGTTTTTCCACGGTTCACTTAATGTTAAGCAAAGAGAGCAGATGATTAAAGAATTTAGCGATGAGGTGTCCAAAAAAATTATGATTTTGTCGCTTAAAGCGGGGGGCTTAGGGCTTAACCTGACATCGGCGTCAAATGTTATCCACTATGACTTATGGTGGAACCCTGCGGTTGAAGACCAAGCAACAGACAGGACTTACCGTATCGGACAAGACAAAAATGTTATGGTGCACAGGTTTATAACACTTTCAACATTTGAAGAAAAAATAGACAAAATAATAAAAGACAAACGCGAACTTGCTGACGCTGCAGTGTTTGCGGGTGAGAAAATAATCACCGAATTAAGCGACGATGAGATTTATGAAATTTTCTCTCTTGCTTAAAATTCTTCCTCAATAAGAACCATACGGGCCGCTACCACGCGGTCAATTCCTGCTAAGTCTTTTATAACATCACTCACCTGAAAACCGTTTCTCTCAAGTAAAATGCAGATATCCCTTGCCTGAGATTTTGCACATTCAAAGGCGATATAGCCGCCAAAATTTACATATTTTGCAGCATTTTTAATTATTTTTTTATAAAACTCAAGCCCGTTATCATTGGCAAAAAGCGCACTTTTAGGCTCAAAATCACGAACCTCGATATCAAGGTTTTTATAATCTTCTTCTTTAATATAAGGCGGATTTGACACTACCAAATCAAACTTTTCACCCTCTCTTAAAGATGAAAATAAATCAGACTTTCTGAATACGACTTTTTTAATCAAATCAAGCTTTTGAGCATTTTCAAGCGCAACTTGAAGGGCGTCAGAACTTATATCAACGCCCAAAACCTCAGCCTCGGGGGCATTTTTTGCTATCATACAGGCAATACACCCGCTTCCTGTGCCGATATCAAGGACATTTATCGTATCTTGTTTTTTTTCTTTTAATTTATTTATTTTATCAAGAGCACAGTTTACTAAAATCTCTGTTTCATCGCGCGGGATGAGGGTAGAAGAGTTTACAATAAACTTTTCTCCCATAAAATTTGCATAACCTAAAAGATACTGTATGGGCGCTTTTGTTTCTGCAAGCTTGTGGGCAAAATCAAGCACCTGCAGTTTATTTTGTACATCCTTTTGCAAAAGCATATCCTCAACGCTCAAATTTCCCACTTCACGAAGAATTATTCTTGCTTTGACATTTGCCTCATCGACATTAGCATCGTTTAGGATTTTTTTTATTTCATTTAGTGTTTCATTCAGCAAAATCTTCTTCTCCCTTGCCGTTTGGCTCGATTATCTCCATTATCCAGTTTCTTAAATCAAGCCTTGTAGCGCCCTCAAGCGGTTTTTGTGCGACATTATGAGCGCGCGCCACTTTTTCATAATACCACAGCTGCTTTTTTGTGGGCTTTAATTTTGACATTTTAAAATCGTTTGCGCGCTTTCTCGCCTCTTTTTGGATAGCTTTTTGCTTTTCTATAAGGGGTTTTTGGGCCTCTTTTTGTTTATTTTCCCAAAAAATATACTCAAAAAATTTTTTAATATCTTCTAAAAATTCATCATTTGAAAAATTCTCAAGAGCAAACTCAAAATGAACATTGCCTACATCATTGTAGTAGTTTTCTTCTTCTATAAACTTATCTAAAAGCTCATCTTTAGAGAGTTTTGGATGTTTTTTTGCAAAAGACCTCAAAAAGCTCACCAACTGCGAGCGCTGGCGGGGCGTAAGGTAAAGAAAAACGCTGTTTTTAATGTATTGCATGTTAAATTAAATCATCAGGCTTAATTTGTTTTTTGTCAAGATAAAACTTTGCAAACCTTGCTTTTATGGGGTTTGTAGCATTTAGGTTAAATTGAAACTCAGAGTCTTTTTCCTTTGACTCTTTTTCAATTTTCTTTTCTTCAATAAATGTGAGTTTATCTTTTTCCATGATGATATTATATACCTTTTATATATCTATAAAGTATTTTTAAAATCAAAAATTGCCAATACTTAAAATTATTTTACATCAAGACCTAAAGACTTAATAAATGCGCTGTCTTTCTGCCAGTTTTTAACAACTTTGACAAAAAGCTCAAGGAAGATTTTCTTTTGTGCAATTTTTTCAAGCTCAAGGCGGGCAGATGTTCCGATTTTTTTTAGCATAGAGCCGCCTTTGCCTATTAAAATTTTCTTTTGCGAATCGTTTGAAACAATAATCTGCGCGCTTATTTTATCGATATTTTCTTCTTCTTTATAATTTTCAACAACAACCGCTACAGAGTGGGGAATTTCATCTTTTGTGGAAAAAATTATCTTCTCTCTTATCACTTCACTTGCTATATCGCGCATTGTCTGGTCTGTAACTTCATCCTCATCATACATTTTTAAACCTTCGGGAATAAAGTTTTTTATCTTTTTAATAAGGTCATCTATGTTTCTTCCTGTTTTTGCGCTTATTTTTATGGTATCAGTAGGGAAATTAAATAAAGACTTGTAAGAATAGGCGTTAAGCTCCCTTTTTGCAAGGTCTTTTATCAAATCAGCCTTGTTCATCACAAGCAAAACAGGCGTTTTTATTTCTTTCAGATAATTTTCAACTATCCACTTATCCCCTAAACCCGCAGGGTCATTGGCATCTACAAGAAAAAGTATTAAATCGACATCTTCAAGTACGCTTTTTGTCTGCTCGGATAGCGCCTCACCAAGCTTATTTAGAGGTTTATGAATACCGGGGGTATCTATAAAAACTATTTGAGAATCGCAATCCGAATAAATTCCTTTTATATTTTTTCTTGTAGTTTGTGCGACAGGGGTTGTAATGGCAATTTTTTGGCCTACAAGCCTGTTTAAAAGAGTTGACTTTCCGACATTAGGACGCGCAATTATTGCTACAAAACCTGATTTAAAAGTTTGCGCATTATCCATTTTTACCCTTTCTTTGCCAAAAAATTAATTCATTGTATAATTGCTGATATAAACATTATAATATAAAATTAAATTTTAATTGACCCTGCACAAAACAGGTAAGGAATAAAAAAGATAATGAAAAAATTTTTACTAATACTAATGGGGATAGTAACTTTTGGCACATGCGCTTTTTCAATTGAAAGTGATTTTAAAAACAGTCTGCTGAAAGTTGACCTTGTAAAATACGGTTCAAATGACTACAACGTAAAACTTTACACTCAAAAACCCTACAGTGAACCCGTAAAAGTCATTAAAAAAACAAACACCAGCTACTATATGCTCTTACCTGAAACATTCCACTCGGTAGGCTCGGTAAGTCCCGTAGGCGACATTAAAAATGTCGAGGTTAAACTGTTCCCATACGCAGGGCAAGACCTGAATAACGGCTATACAAAAATTACAATCTATACAACAAAACCTGTTAATATAAGCCCAAAAATATCAACCACGTCGGGTTCTGTTGCACCCTCAATCGATACAAAAAAACTCGCACAGCTTGACAGTGCATTTAATACAAAACAAGCTCAAATTCAAGCAAAGCAACGTCAGGCACAATATGAAGCCAATCAAAAACAAATACAGCGGCAAAAAGCTCTTGAAGCACAAAAAAAAGCGCAACAAATAGAAGCTCAAAAGAAAGCTCAGGCTGAGGCACAGAGAAAGGCTCAGCTTGAGGCTCAAAAGAAAGAGCAAATAGAGGCACAAAAAAAAGCGCAACAAATAGAAGCGCAAAGAAAAGCCCAGCTTGAAGCGCAAAAAAGAGCTCAAGAAGAGGCGCAAAGAAAGGCACAATTAGAGGCTCAAAAAAAGGCTCAACTTGAAGCACAGAAAAGAGAGCAAGAAGAAAAACTAAGACAAGAAAAAGCATCTCAACAACAAGCTGCAAAAATTCAACAAAAAACAACTCCTGTAACGCAAAAAGCTCCTTCTGCAAAGCCTATTGCCACCGTTGAAGAAATTCAAACCGAACATACTGACATCATCAACAAAGAAATTAAACAACCGCAAGAAGAACAAAAAGAATTAAACGAAAATATAGTCACTGAAGACATAACTAACGCTCCCGAAATAAATGAATCTGCCAACATGACCGATAGCATAGAGGAGCAAAACACAAAAGTATCATTTATAGAAATCTTAAAAGATAAATTATCACCGCTTAAACCCTATTATTACATTATAATTGACAACCCTATACTTGTAATTGCATCTCTTGTAGCTTTCATAGGCATCATTATGCTTGTTATATTAAACAAAAACCAGAAAAAAGGACTGCTTAAAAACATGAATGAAGATAAAACTACTGCCGATACAGAAAAAATCGACCTTGAAGCTCTGGGCGAAGTAGATACAACAACTAATCCGCTTATTCAAAACGACAAGAATGATGAAATACAATCTTTTGCGGACATTACAGACAATCTGAGTAATTCGGATAATCCAGAGTATGAAATCCAACAGAGTGAAACCGCTGTAAAATCTTTGGAAGAAGAAGAGCCCTATATAGAACCGGAAGTACTTTCATCTGTTGAAATTGCACCCAACAGAGGCTTTATGGTCATTGAACGTCAAGGAGTAAAAGCAGTTTTTGGCTATATTAATGAAGATGTATTTTTGCTTTATCAATTTAGAGAATACTTATCAGATAGCAGTATAAAATTCAGAATCTCTGAAAAACAAGAGGATAAGACTTTCTTTATAGTAAAAGTGGATAAATTTAAACTGCTTATAAGAGTAACTAATGTGTCAATGCGCCTTGAGCTTGAAATGTAATGGAAAAAAATAAAAAAAATAAAAAAATACAACTAAACACCAAAAAATGGGGTATAGATTACAATAAAAATGAATACTATGAAATAGTAGAGTCAAATTCTGCACGCCCCAAGGATTCCTTTTTCAAGAATAATTCTGCAAAAAAGTAAAATCTTTTTTTCATTGCACATAAATTCAAAATACTTTATAATGCATTTATATGTTTTTTAGGATACCTTGGATTACGGATAGCAAAAAGGCATTTACACTGGGTGAAATACTGATAGTTTTCATCATAATAGGTGTAATTGCCGCCACGACAATACCTATAGTCGTAAGCAAAACAAGACAAAATGAGTACAGAACCGCCGCAAAAAAAGCGTTTTCCGTACTCAATAGTGCAATGCAATCAGTATCTCTTAAAGATGGCATGACGCCTGAAGATTACAATAAAAATACTGATGCAGAAAATGCAGAATTTATACGATTAGTTAAAAACAATCTAAGAGTTGTAAGAGACACCAAAGACTCGAATGGAAATCCCGTATATTACACAACTGACGGTCTCAGATACCACGTGATAAACCCACTTACATACTACGTTGATGTTGACGGAGACAGAAAACCTACCGATATAAACACACAAAAAACAGATTGGAAAACTGCAAAATACGAAAGCGAGTATGACCTTTTCGGACTGGATTGGAAAAATGTTACCCTGAGCGATATGTTCTACATATATTTTTACCCTGAAAACGGCAGAAGCATAATACTTCCATATGTACAAGGGGTAGAAGACATAGCAACCGGCAAAAATAACAAACCTTAGCGCTTAGCAGCTTTTGAAATATCCCTTTGTATGTCTTTTTTCTTTAGCGCGTCTCTTTTATCGTAGAGTTTTTTACCCTTTGCAAGCGCTATATCAAGCTTTGCCCATCTGCCCGAAAAATACATCTCAAGCGGAACTATAGTGTAGTTTTCCTGCTTTACTTTACCAAGCATTTTTAAAATTTCTTTTTTATTTAAAAGCAGCTTTCTTACCCGCTTTTCCTCATGGTTAAAGCGATTCCCCTGCTCGTACAAACTTATGTGAGCGTTATATAAAAAAGCCTCCATATCCTCAATTTTCACAAAGGAATCTTTTAAATTTATCGCACCTTTTCTTATTGATTTTATCTCAGTTCCTGTTAAAACAAGTCCCGCGCTGAACTTATCAAAAATCAAAAAATCATGATATGCTTTTTTATTTGTTGTAATTATTTTTTTCTGCATAAAAGGATTATAACACAGTTTTATTATGTTATAATGTTGCCTGAGATGAACAAGATTAAGTTCGATTTAACAGCGCAAAACAAATTAATTATTACGGGGTTACTTATCTCAACAATACTTATTGTCGGGGTTGCAGTCTTTGCTATAAGTAAAATTCAGCAAAAACTCTACGATTCTTACGGCAATTTTGGACAAATTTTAACTAAAACCCTTGCCATACAAAGCTACGAACTTACAAAAGATACTCCAAAAGAATACAAATACAGTCTTTTAAGAACTCATGCCAATTCCATTTTAACAAGTAATAAGGATATCTCATTTATTACTTTTAAGGATGAAAAAGGCAAAATAATCTACACAACTGCAGACGCATACAACCGCAGAGCACAAGAAACAAGAATAAACATAAGCTCGCCTATGACAGATTCTTTCGGCAGGATTGTAGGCATAGTAGAAATAGGGCTAAGTGCCGATATGGCAAGCATTGTAGCTCATACTACAAAAAACTCCATGCTTATTGTTTTCACTCTTGTGTGGATTATTTTTACTATCGTTATTGTAGTTAACACATTCCTTATAACCCGCGAACTTAGACTATTGCATCACGGCGTAAAAGAAATTTCAAGCGGCAAATTCGGTACGGTGCTTGACTACAGACAATCCTCAGGGGAAATAAAAGAACTCTTTTCCGCCTTTAATGACATGTCAAAAAGACTCCACGCCTACGAAGAGCAAAATGTTGACCAATTAACACTTGAGCGCAACAAGCTTGAGGCAGTGCTGATGAGCATTGCAAACGGGGTTGTGGTATGCGATAACTTTGACAAAATAACTATAGTAAACCCTGCTGCGCAAAAAATCCTCTCCGCAACTCCGATGGACTTAGCGGGAACTTCAATTCAGAACTATTGCGACAGAAACGGAGAAATGTGCTTTAGGGAGAAAATAAGCATTTTCAAAGACACTCCGCTTGATGTTATGGAGAAAAAACCCCTTGAATTTAACATAAATGTCGATAACAATGTAATTAAAACCCTTATATCGCCTATGTATTCAAAGGTGCATGATTACATGGGCTACATTATAATCCTCATCGACATTACAAAAGAAGCTGAAGTAGATAAACTCAAAAACGATTTCATCTCAAATGTTTCTCATGAACTGAGAACACCTGTTACCATACTGACAAGCTACGCTGAAACACTTTACCATTACGGAAAAGACTTTAACTATGACGAGCAAAAAGAGTTCATAGGAACAATAAATCAAGAAGTTATCCGCTTAAATAAAATGGTCAACGACATTTTAGACTTTTCAAAACTGCAAAATGACGTAGAACTTGAAAAAACAACTCAAGACATTATGCCAATTATAGAGCGCTCTCTTGAAGACCATAAAATCCTTGCGGAAGAAAAAAACATCACTTTCTCGGTAATAAAAGAACCGGGTTTACCCGAAGTTACATTTAACGAGCAGAGCATAGAGAGAGTTTTATCAAACCTTATAACAAATGCCATAAAATACTCTCCCGATAATTCCCGTGTTAAAATCCGCGCAGAGATAGCAAAAGACCCTAAATACCTTGAAGTAACAATTGAAGATATGGGCATGGGTATAGCACCTGAATATCAGGAAAAAATCTTTGACAGATTCTTTAGGATAGAAAATGCAACCCATACAATAAAAGGTACAGGGCTTGGCTTGCACCTTGTAAAAATTGCAATTGAAAAACACCATAAAGGAAAAGTCTTTGTTCATTCAAAAGTAGGCGAGGGCTCGACTTTTGGTTTTTGGCTGCCGCTTGATGAAACACCCAAAGAAACTAAGCAAGAGGCAAAACAACCTGCAATTATAACAGTTGCAAAAAAAGAAGAGAATACCGAACAGATTGCAAATGAAACGGTTGCTGCGCCTGAAGAAAAAGTATATATTCCACATGAAATATCAACGATAAATGATTATCAAACCAAAGCATTGCAGGACGCCGAATTTGTAGAGGAAAAAATTCCTGACATAACACAAAACGAAAAAAAAGAAGAAGAGTGGGAAATAACCTTTGAAGTCAGGGATAAAAAGGAATAAATAAAATTATTTATATAGCTGAATTAATTCAGCATACAAAAAATCAATTTTTCTATGCATTATTCTAATTGCTGTGCTTAATATTAAAACTTCATTTATATCAAGATTACTTTCTGTATAATTTTTTACTATACAAGACAAGTTATACGCCTCTTTTGCAAGGTTATATATTTTTCTATTTATCATAAATTCTCGGAATTATAGGTCACAGACATATTTATATTTTTACGCCAAAATAGTTCACATGTCAAGATTAATTTTACTCGGTAAAAATATTAAAAAATACAGAGAATTAAAAGGCTTAACCCAAGAAACATTCTCAGAAAGACTTAATCTGTCAAGAGAATATATTGTAAGAGTAGAAAATGGTCAAAAGTTTCTGAGTCTTAGAAAAATATTTGAAGCAGCCGACATTCTTGACGTTAAAGTAAAAAATCTTTTTGACTTTAATTAACCCTCTCTACCACTTCATCAAAATATTTTACACTCTCAAAAAGCGCATCCCTATCAAAAATCTCAAAAGTAATTTGAGGCAAAAGGCACATATCTTTTAGGGTTTTTATAACAGGCTCAATATCAAGCGAACCGTTTAAAAGCGAACTGTGAGAGTCTTCATCTCTGTAATTGTTGTGAAAATGCATATGATGCAGCATTATGCCATAGTTTCTAATCCACTCCGACACCGGATAATCAGAGTGCAAATTGCAATGTCCTATATCAATTGTAACTTTTAAATTTGGAGAATTAACGGTAGCGACAATACTTCTTATAAGCTCCCAGTCGCTTTCATGTACATTTTCAAGAGTAGCAATTATTCCCTCTTTTTCAAAATAAGGAATAAACTCATGGAAAAATTCAATATTCCTTTGAAAATACATCTGCCTGTATTCTCTATGCTTTAGTAAATTATTAAAGCAAGTATGAAAAATAACCGTCTTTACACCAAATTCCGATGCTAATTCAAGACTTTGGTAATACCTTTTTTCAGACACCTCACGAATTAGCGGGTCTTTTGAGGCAACATTTAAGTTAGAAAAAAACCCATGGAGCGTCACATCCCCGTCAAAATCTTTTAGAGCAGCCAAGTATTCTTTTTTTGTAATATCAAAAGAATCTTCAATATCCTTAAGTCTGCCAAATCTGCTGATTTCTATACCGCAGTTAAGTTCGGATGCTATATCAAGAGCACCTCTGAAGTTGTGGTAGTCAACAGTTGAAGATATAAACTTTTTAAATTGATTTTTCATATAATAAAATTATAATTAAAAAAACAGGATATGTATATATTTGAACTCATAGCAAGTATTTATAAAAAAAGTAAAGACGGGAGTTTTAAACTTTTTAAAAAACAATCCCCCAAACTTGATGTACAAGAAGAGCAAAAATGCGAGCATATCTTTGTCCCCATTGATTCGACAAAAAGAGTCTTGGCCTGCTCAAAGTGCGGTTTTATGGTAAAAGTCGACCCTAAAAAACTTGAAAAACAAAATATTTTTGAAAAAAACACACCCGATGAGCAATAATGTATAAAAAATTAACAAATTGCCCGACTTTATACTAAAATATATAATAATTACGGATAAGTATATTTGAATAAGGTAAAATTGAGCACACAGGGGAGTTTTGAAAACATCTTCAATGAAAAAGAATGTGGTCAAATTTCGAGCGTTCTTGCGGAGTTTGACAACTCATTTTTGCCTAAAATTAAAGAATCAACTCAAAACTTCTGGGAAGACGAGTTTGAATTTCGTCTTTTTGATATAAATAAACTTGAAAAAATTAAAGATGACAGATACTTAAAAGGTGAATCATTCTTCACAAGCCAAATACCCGCCGTACATACCCCCCCTGTTACAATAAGACTCTCCGATGAGTTTGCAAGATTATTTTTGCACAACACATTCGGCTCAAATTCCCCTGAATTTAAGCTTATCGACTTATCCGAACTTGAAATAAAAATCCTTAACGCATATTGTGATTTTATATACAAATCATTCGGCGAAAGCCTTATACCTCCAGAAAAACTAAGTAAAATCGAGCTTAAAAACAAAGATGTTTATAACTTTGTAATAGTAATTAAAAATAAAGAAGATAAAAATTCAAAAATAATTGTCACGCTGCCTTACTCAAGAATTAATAAAAAAGAACTTAAAAAACAAATAAACTTCAGTGAAGAAGAGTTCAAAGACTTATCCGCCATACTCGACATTGAAGCAGGAAGCTCAAAAATTACCCTTAACGATTTGAAAAACATAGCAGAAGGGGACATAATACTGCTTGAGAAAAGCGCCGTTTACAAAATGAAAATTATAACCGGTGCATCCGAAAAGGAATTTAAAATAAATCCTGACCCTGCTTTAATGATAGAGCTTGATGAAGAAGAACATGACATCGACAGAGAGGAGATTACAGATACAAATATGTGGGATGATATACAAATAGAAGTTAGTGCACGCTTTAAAAAGGTTAAAATGACCTTAGGAGAGCTAAAGCACATCTCAAAAGGGCTTGTTGTTGACTTGGGGTCTATTTTTAACAACGAAATCTCTCTCCTTGTTGAAGACAAAACCGTTGCAAAAGGCGAACTTGTCATTATAAATGATAAATACGCCGTTAAAATTAATGAGATTGTAAGCGAAGAAGCAAACAAGCCAAAACCGCAGCCTCAAGGCGCAAAACCCCAAGCGCAGGCTCAAAGTGCTCAAAAAGCTCCTCAACCTCAAGCGGCTCAAAGAGCTCCTCAACAAGTACAACAAAACCAGCAAAGACCCTCACAAGCACAAGGTCAGCCTCAAGCAGCAGCAAGACCAAAACCCCAAAGTGCTCCCCCGCCTGCAGCCAAAAATGACGTAGAAGAAGACTTTGACTACTCGGATTTTGAAGAAGAAAAGTAAAGGACAAAAATGACGACACACATTATAGCTTTTATTTTTTATACGCTTGCAATGCTTGGAGTAATATTTATAGCATTTGCGGTCTATAAAAATATTGTTTTAAACCAAAAAAGCCCGCATATTTCAAAACTGAAAATTGAGGATATGCTAAGACTAAACCAGAGAAAATCTCTCTATGTAATAAACTGGGAAGATGAAAAATTCCTCATAGCAGCTGACGTTGACTCAACAACTTTTCTTGCCAAACTTAAAAGTAAAGAAAAAAATCAAACAACAGAGCAAATTCAAGCACCAAAAAAAGAAATACCCATAAACACACTGGAAGAAAAACTTGTTGAGCTTAAAAAATCCGACAACAGCTCAAAAAATGTCATGAGAAGTATTTTAAAAGAAATAAATTCAAAAAAAGAAAGATTTTAATATGGATGTACTTTTAAAAGATATGAATCCCGTTATACAACTTCTGGTAGTAATGACCCTTTTTTCATTGCTGCCGTTAGTTTTTTCGTGCATGACTTCTTTTTTAAGATTTACCATAGTTTTTTCAATGCTAAAGACTGCTCTTGGTACGCAAAGCGTTCCGCCTGCTATTGTACTTATAGGGCTTTCTATGATTTTAACTTTCTACACTATGTCACCTGTTTTTGACCAGATGGTAAAAGCGGGACAACCTGCATATAAAAACGGAAACCTTGTAATGTGCATACAAGAAGGGTCAAAACCTCTTAAAGAATTTATGCTAAAGCAGACAAGGCAAGGGGATTTAGCATTTTTTGTCGAAAAAACAAGAAAGCAGCCCCCCTCAAACCCCGATGAATTGACACTTTGGGAAGTAGCACCGGCTTATATAATAAGCGAATTAAAAACCGCTTTTGAAATAGGTTTTATAATATTTATACCCTTTATTGTCCTTGACCTTGTTGTGGCAAACATTCTTCTTGCTCTGGGTATGTTTATGTTATCACCGACAATTATCTCTCTTCCCTTTAAACTGCTTATATTTATCGCAGTTGACGGCTGGAGTCTTATTGTCAAAGGACTTGTGGAGAGCTTTAACTGATGGAAATACTCGTAGAATATCTTGCTAAAGGTTTTATGGTGATGCTTATGGTATCACTGCCCTGTGTACTCGTTGCAGCGGGCATTGGTCTTGTTGTAGGTATCTTGCAGGCGGTAACTCAGGTGCAAGAGCAAACAATCGCTGCAGCGCCAAAGATTTTACTTGTGTTTTTAACCATTGTAGTTCTTGGCATGTGGTATATTAAAATCCTGACCGAGTTTATCATGGAAGGCACAGCCATTGCCTTTAATGTAGTCCCAAAAAATGACGAATTTGTCCTTGATTCAAACTACTATAAATACACCCGTCCTTTTACAAATGAAATGTATGACAAGGTTGACGGTTCTCAAAAAGACTTAAATGAAATTATGAAAAACCCCGGCAAACTCCCTTGGGTCGATAAAGCGGAAAAGAACCTTTACGGCCCGACAAGAAGAGGAGCAAACCCGACACCTAATTTCATTGAAAGAAATAAAATAATGGGGAGGTAAATAAATGAAAAAAATCTTAACAGCACTTGCACTTTTGCTTTTTGCAGGTTCAACATTAGCTTATGAAATAGACGCCAACAGTATATTTCGCCAAGGCGACAATGTGGGTTTAAGACCTTATTCAAGATATACAATAAGCTGCCCTTCTATAATTGAAAATGTAAACCTTGGGGACAGAAGCAATTTAAGATTTTTCTTCCTTGATAATGAGCCTTTTGAACAGGGCAAAAGAGCAGCAAGCACCCTTGTTATAAAGACATTTAACACCTCAAGCTCATCTTTTGAAATATTTATGCAAGACGGCAATTCAAGCTCAATTAACTACAACATAAGTAACGACAACAAAAAAATGGGTGCAATAGTCGGTAACTGCAGAATAGAACCCTAAAAACCATGGATTTATTTTTGGCACAATTTGCAAAACTTTTTCCCGAGCTCAATCTTGCATTGGGCGCAGGAATAATGGTTTTCAGCCGCCTTTTGGGGCTGATGCAGTTTGCACCGCCTTTTAACAGAAAAGAAGTTCCCTCTATGGTAAGAATTGCACTTGCACTGATTGTTACGGTTATTGTGACAATGCTTATAAAGCCGCAGCCCATACCCGAGCATACCTCAATACTTCTGGCGATTTTACTTAACTACGCATTTGGAGCAATTTTAGGCTACATTGCAAACTGTGTGCTTGCTGCAATAAGTGCAGGCGGTGATATGATAAATATGCAAATGGGCTTATCTTCTGCTATGGTACTTGACCCAACAACACGTTCTCAAACATCTATTTTAGGTAACTATTTCACAATTTTGGGGTTGATTATTTTTATAAGTGCGGGCGGGGTGTATTGGCTAATTAACGCTTTTATAAGAAGTTTTGACGTATTTGGAATGTATCAGACAATAATTCCTCTATCGCAGGTTATAAACCCTGATTACCTTGTTTTACTTACATCAAACGTCCTATACTTTGGTATGCAGCTTGCAGCGCCTGTTTTGCTTGCAACCTTAGGACAAGATATTATTCTTGGTATAATTTCTAAAACCGCCCCGCAGGTAAACGTCTTTCAATTGAGCTTCCTTTTTAAGCCCATTATGGGAGCTTTGATTATGATTTGGATTTTGCCCATGTTAATTAGCGTCATTACAGATTATATGACCTCTTATGCCAATATTTTTTAAATATTTAAGGTAGGAATATACATTAGTTTTTTTTGAAAAATACATATTAAAATCTTAACCGTAAAAGTTGAGGTTTAATATGTATAAGATGAAATTACGGGAATCAAGCATCTCAAAAAATGTTAAAGTCAAACATCACAGTAGAATTTATTTTGTTAACAAAGCAAAATTAAACTACACACTAAACAAAATGGGCATGTTTGCAAAGTTTGACTACATAAATGAAGATTTAAGAGAGTATCTTTTTAAACAAAGACTCTTATATACGGAATTTTTAGAGCATATAAGCGATAGCTTTAAAGAGATTAAATGATTTTCTTGCTAAGCTCAAATAAATCTTTAAGGTTTTTAAAAAGCTTATACGCATCATCAAGAGCTATCATATTGTCCCCGTCGCACTTTGCACAATCAGGGCACGGATGAATTTCAAAAAACAGCGCTCTTGCACCTGAAACTATTGCACTTCTTGCAAGTAGAGGTACAAACCTTCTCTCACCGCCTGAAGATTCTCCTCTGCCGCCCGGTAATTGCACACTATGAGTAGCGTCAAACACAACGGGGTAGCCCATATCCTGAATAATCTCAATAGAGCGCATATCAACCACAAGATTATTATAACCAAAGCTCGTACCGCGCTCGGTGATTAAAATTTTGTCATTATCACAATCAAGAACTTTTTTAGCCAAAGACTCCATTTGATATGGAGATAAAAACTGGCCTTTTTTAATATTAACAATTTTACCTGTTTTAGCGGCAGAAGTGAGCATATCCGTTTGTCTGCACAAAAAAGCGGGTATCTGCAGTACATCAGCGACTTTAGCCACCTCAGATGCTTGATTTGACTCATGAAAATCGGTCACTATAGGCACTTCAAACTCTTCTTTTATTTTTGATAGCATTAAGAGCCCCTCTTTAAGGCCCGGACCTCTGTATGAGGTAATTGAGGAGCGATTTGCCTTATCAAAAGAAGCTTTAAAAATATAGTTTATATCAAGTTCCAGACAAATTTCCTTAAGTCTTTTTGCGCACTGACGCAACATGTCCATATTTTCTATAACGCAAGGACCTGCAAAAATAGTGAGTTTGTCTTTACCTATTTCAAAATTGTTAAGTTGTACAGTTTTCATAGGTTTTATTATATAATATTTTTATAGATTAGGGAAGTAAGAGGAACTAAGATGGCAGACGCTGTTAAAGAAAAAGAACTTGATGAGATAAAAGCAGGCAAAGACAAGGCTCTTAAGCTTGCACTTGATAAAATAGAAAAAGACTTCGGCAAAGGCTCGATTATGCGCCTTGGCGACAAGTCAACTCTAAATGTAGAATACATACCCACAGGCGCTTTAGCTCTTGATATAGCGCTTGGTATAGGCGGCGTGCCAAAAGGCAGAGTTATAGAAATATACGGCCCTGAGTCAAGCGGTAAAACAACCCTTGCTCAGCATATCGTAGCAGAATCTCAAAAAAAGGGCGGCATAGCAGCGTTTATCGATGCAGAACATGCTCTTGACCCTGAGTATGCAAGAAATTTAGGCGTAAATGTAGATGAGCTTTTAATATCTCAACCGGACACAGGTGAACAAGCTCTTGAAATAACAGAAGAACTGGTGCGCTCAGGCGCTATTGATGTAATAGTCATCGACTCTGTTGCGGCTCTTGTACCAAAAGCAGAAATTGAAAAGGCTATGGACGAGCAGCAAATGGGGCTTCAAGCCAGACTTATGTCAAAGGCATTGAGAAAATTAACAGGTATAGTAGGCAAAACAAATACAACCGTTATTTTCATTAACCAATTAAGACAAAAAATCGGCATAATGTTTGGCAACCCTGAAACTACAACAGGCGGTAACGCTCTTAAATACTATGCCTCAGTAAGACTTGATATAAGAAGAATTGACTCGGTTAAAAACAAAGACGGTGAGGACATCGGTAACAGAGTTAAAGTTAAAGTTGTTAAAAACAAAGTAGCTCCGCCGTTTAGAATTGCAGAATTTGACATAATATACGGAAAAGGCATCTGCGCTATCGGCAATATACTTGATGTTGCGGTTAATATGGATATAGTTAAAAAAGCAGGCGCTTGGTTTAGCTACAACGATGAAAAACTGGGGCAAGGCAGAGATAAATCAAAAGAATTCTTAGAAGCTAATCCCGATATTTTAGCTGAAATTGAAACAAAAGTAAGAGAAAAACTTGCTGCCGCAAAAAATGCCGCAGTTAAAAATGAAACAAAAGAAGAAAACTAATAAGGAAAATAAATGAAAGGCATAATTCTTGCGGGGGGCGCAGGCTCAAGGCTTTATCCGGCGTCTTTACCGATATCGAAAATACTTCTTCCTGTCTATGATAAGCCGATGATTTATTATCCTATCACAACGCTTTTGCTTGCAGGAATAAGGGATATTCTAATCATCACAAACGCCTCAGACATTCAAAACTTTGAAAAAGTCTTAGGTGACGGCTCGCAAATCGGCGTTAAATTTTCTTATATGATACAGGATGTACCAAGAGGTATAGCCGATAGTTTCCTTATAGCACAAGATTTTATCAACAATGAACCCTGTGCTCTTATATTGGGCGATAACATTTTCCACGGCTTTGGATTTTCCTCCATGCTAAAACGTGTAGGGCAAAAAACAACGGGCGCTACCGTTTTTGGTTACGCAGTAAATGACCCGCACCGCTTTGGCGTTGTTGAATTTGACGCCAACAACAGAGCCGTCTCAATTGAGGAAAAACCTCAAAACCCGCGCTCAAACTACGCAGTAACGGGTCTTTATTTTTACGATAAAAATGTTGTTGAATACGCAAAAACTCTAAAACCTTCACAAAGAGGCGAACTTGAGATTACCGATTTGAACAATATTTATCTTAAAAACCAAAAACTCGATGTTGAAATCTTAGGACGCGGCTTTGCTTGGCTTGATACAGGAACTTTCGAAAGTTTGCTTCAGGCTGCAAACTTTATTAAGTCCATGGAGATAAATACAGGCATGAAAATTGCCTGCATTGAAGAAGTAGCTTGGAGAATGGGGTATATAAACGAGCAGCAGCTGCTTGATTTGGCTAAAAAATATAATAATGACTACGGACAATACATTAAGAAAATTGTTGAAACAAATGCAAATAAGCGCCTAAATAGCAATGCAGTTGTTTAAATAATTTACTGTTTGGACTTTTATCTCGTATAAATATCTGACAAAATTAAGAAAACAGACATTTTTTGAAGAAATAGTAAGGCTTATTTCAAACCCGTCAGAACAAAAAGGCTCGTAGTCATATACTACGTAGTTGTTGTACTTGCTTCTCCATTCTTTTTTCTCCACTCGACAGTGGTACTCCAACGCTAAATCTTCCAGCCATGGAAGAAACTCTTTATTGACATCTCTAAATTCCATAAATACACATTCTTCATTTTGTGAACATCTTTTTTCGATTAGCATTGAACACTCCCTTACATCTAATGTTCTCTTCTCTTTTTTATAAGTCTAAACTTTTTGATATCCAAAAAAAATACCTCAACTGGCAATTTTAGGATTAGACTTTTTGACCAATAAAAATTGAAAAATCAGATGGCAGTTTTTAAATATGAAAATAATGAGCGAACAATAGAATAAGAAAAAAGCTTACGCAAAAACTTAAGTTTATTAAGGCCTTTATATGTTCTAAAAGATTTAAACAAAAAGACAATACTAACAATATCAACTATTGATAAAATATGGCTTAGTGCCGCAAATTTCTTTGCTTTAATTATGAAACCTGCAATTTTGTTAAACTTTTTAATGCCTGAGCGAAACTCTGCTATGGCAGGAGCAATCTTAGTTTTAAGTACTCTAACTTCATCCGAGAGGGCAACAACCTTTTTATCCAAACGTACAATCGCACAACACAACTGCACGGCAACAATTATTTCAAGTATTATTGTAAAAATATATATGTATTGCTCCATTTGTGTATTATAATTTATCTAAAAGGATTATTCCATACGCAGGGCAGGCGATTTTAAATGAACTTTAAACAGGCTTTAGATTACACAAATAAAATACATAAATTCCTAAGGAAAATAAACTCCGAAGGTACATCACTTCCGGGAAAATACCTAAGGAAGTTCTACCCTAATTTTTTAATAGAATCTCAAAACTATGTAACTTCTTATAAATTTGCCATAACGGGTACCAACGGAAAAACTACAACCGCAGGAATTTTGGCGCAAATTTTAAAAGAAGCACAAAAAAGCGTTATCCACAACGAGCTTGGCGCAAATATGCCAAACGGCATAGCAACTGCCATTGCCCTTGGTTTGTACAATAATTTTAAAGAACACGGGTCTGACACTCCTGTTGATAATTTTGTTATTGAATCTGATGAAGCCTACTTAAAAGAAATTTTTGAAAACATATCTTTTGATTATCTGCTTGTAACAAACTTATTTAGAGACCAACTTGACAGATACGGCGAATTAGACATTACAAAGAAAAAAATTCAAGACGGCATAAGAATTAATCCTGATTTAAAATTGATTTTAAACGCCGACGACCCGAGTCTTTATGATATAGAAAAAAATATCAAAAACGACATGATAGCAGGCAGAAAAAAAAGAAAAGTCTACTACTTTGGCTTTGAAAATGTTGAGTTCTGCGACTTTGACTCACAATCTAAAAGCCCAAGTGAAATAATATATTGCCCTGTATGCAAAAAACCGCTTAAATATTCAAAAAGATTTTACTCTCAGCTTGGCTTATGGAGCTGCGATTGCAATATAAAAAGACCAAAGCCCGATATATCGGCAGAAGTTAAGGTCTTTAGAAATTATTCCATTTTAAATATCAATTTTGACGGCAAAAATATCATGTATAAACTAAACCTTTCAGGTTTATACAACGCTTATAACGCTCTTGGGGCCATATCCTGTGCTTATCTTACGGGAATTGACAGAAAGATAATTGCCCGCGCGCTTGATAACTATAAACCCGTTTTTGGCAGAGCGCAAAGCATAACAGTAAAAGGCAAAGACGTATCATTATACCTTATAAAAAATCCAACAGGCGCATCTGAGGTTTTAAGAGGTTTAAAAAACATAAAAAATACAAAAATTTTAATTGCAATAAATGATAAATATGCAGATGGCAGAGATGTTTCTTGGCTTTGGGATGCGGATTTTGAAGTGCTTAGAAGATTTAACAACAAAATCTTTATAACCGGAACCAGAGCCGATGATATGGCGCTAAGGCTAAAATATGCCGATGTAAACTTAGGCTCAATGGTAATAGACAACAATATCAAAAAAACTTTTGAATATGCTCTAAAATCGCTTGAGCAAAATGAAAAACTAATTATTCTGCCAACTTACACCGCGCTTTTAAAATTAACTAAAATAATCAAGGAAAAAACTAGATAACACCAAGTATCTTTAGTTCAAACTCGGGAGTAATCTCCTCTAAACAAAGAACCGGAACATCCGTGTATATTTGAGAAATAAGCACAAATAAAAGCTGACGCAAATGCTGAGGAGCAATAAGAACGGTCTTTGGCTCGGATAAAACTTCCATTAATTTCTTCTTAAATTTAGAGAACTTGCTGCCGTCAATTTTTACAACTCCGCCTAATTCTTCTTCAGAGTTGTCTTCAAGCAAGTCAATTAGCTCTTTAGAAACCTCATAGCCAAAAATTTGCTTTTCTTCATTGGCGTAAGAATAACAAATCTGACGGGAAAGAGCAATTCTTAATTTATCAAGCAAGTCTGATTTTGTAGATTCATCAGAGAAGTCATTTATTTTCTCAAAAATAAACACAACATCTTTTACGCTTACTCTCTCCCTTATAAGACTGCAGAAGATATATTTTAGCTCGGATACCGAGATAAAATCACCCAGTATTGAATCTATAAGGAAAGAATTATGCTCAGAGACAAGCTCTATATAGCGGTTTATGTCACTGTAGTTAAAAATCTCCTGAACATGGCTTATAGCGTAGTATTTAAGGTATTCAACCACATACTCGCAAGGTGTAATTCCTCTTGTCCAAAAGTCCTTGCAATACTGTTCTTCTATCCAGACAATTTTTCTGTCCGTTAGTTCATCATGGGCTTTTATAGTGTTTTTCGGATATTTATCGATATTTAGTTCATCCTCAAAAAACATTAGATGATTTGGATACGCGCAAGCGCTCACTACAGGAACTGCATGGATTGAAATTGTAAAAGTATATTCATTAAGCTCGGGGTTTTCAACAAATTGAACCTTGGGAATAATATAACCCAGCTCTTGAGTCAACTCTTGGCGTACTTTTATCGTCTGAGCAAGGAGATTTTGCTCCGAATCAGAATTATTAAGACAATAGAGCTCTTCACTTAAGTTAATGGAGAGTCTTTCTTCACCTAAGTTTTGAACCATTTTAGAGGGAGAAAGCAGGCTTTTTAGTTCTTTTTTTAGACTGTTTAGTTTGTCTATTTCTTTTGAAATTTCTTCGTTTAAAAACTCGCGCTCCTCATCTTTTGCAGTCTCGAGGAATTTTTTTATCTCTTCGATTTTATCTCTTTTTTCTCTTATTTTCTTTTGAATGTTTAAACAAAGCTCATAGGGCTGCTCTTTTGAATAGAGCATTTTTTCCATTTGAGATTTAAAGCCCAAAATATCTTCAAATTCGCTCTCGTCATAAAAGTTTTCAACTTCACGGGTGAAAATACAGTTGTAGACTATCTTTGTACCGTTATCCGATTCATAGATAGAATACAAATCCCAGCCCTCTTTTGACATGGAATTAAGCGTATTTTCAAGAAGAGTAATCTCATCACTCGGGCAAACTTTTATGCAAAATTCCTGACGTGTAGGTTTAAACATATCTTTATTTTAACACACAATGCAAAAAAATATAATGCCACGCCCTGCCTATCGTCACTCAAAATATAAACATCCATAAAAAATACCTCCCTTACAAAGTTTCGCACCCGTTAACCTCGACTTAGTGCTGCTATGTTTCCATCCTGACACGGTTCGCCGCATAATCGCCGCAAAAAATTGCACAATCAACAGTATTTTCGCTTTCAATTTACATCCAAAGCGCCTCATAGCAGGCTTTGCACCCGACATAAGCTTTCGGTCGAGGGCTTGCAACACCCCGTGAAGCGTGGCTATAAAATAATAGCACAAATAAGTGTATAAATTCCATTATTAAATATTATTACAATATTTATATAAAAATAATATACATGCCGAAAAATAATAAAAAAACAATTTATAATATAGGTAGAGAATAAAAGGAAGGCTATGAGAGTTACTAGTATAGAAGCAACCGCCCCTAACGGCAAAAAGTATCAAATGACCCGCCTTGGCAGAATAGTAGGAACAGGCGGATTTGGTGCCTATGGAATTTATCAGTCATACAAATCCCTAACAGATGACAAATATGTAAAAGAGCTCACAGAAGCAGCTAAAAAAGCGACCGAGAATAAAATAACTTCTTTTACAAAAACCAGAAAAGTCCTGTATGGCGCAGGTGCTACGGCAATAACAGCACTTTGCGGATTTTTGTTTGGCGGCATAGTTGATTTTTGTGTCAACAAACATGCAAAAAACAAAGCGATGAAAGAAAATTCTAAAAATTAATTATTTTTTATCTTCATCCCTGCAATTAGCTGCAAAAACGCACGCCCTAAGGACGTCTGAGTACTTTTTGTCCATATGAGCCCAGTCAAAGAGCACCACACCTTCGAGGTTTTGGTTTCTTATTATATGGATTTGCTTAAGCAAATCTTCGCTCTCGCCTTCCATAAAACCTACAAAAAGCCCCGGATAAATTTTTGTTTTTGCTGAGGTTTTTCTTTTCATTTCAATCAACATACTGTCTGCAAGATTGTAATCAGCGGTTAAAATAAGCGGGGTAAGAGCGTCTACATAGTTATAAGAGCTCCATCTCTGCCAGTTTTGCTGTTTAGTTTCAAGGCTTGTTTTATAATCAGGAAAAACAACGGCCGAGAGCACCACGCCACGGTCTTTTAAGGCTTCTTTAATGCTGCCTACATATTTTGTAATTCTATCTTGCCTGTATGTATCCCACTTATTCCACATAGCAGTATCAGGGTTAATATCAACAGGGTCAATACCGTAGATACTTTTAAATTCTTCTCTTGCATAGGGTGTATAGCCCCAGTTTGAAGCGGCATAGTTTGATGAAGAAGTTTTTGCCGAAAGCGGATATCTTACATAGTCAAGATTTACGCCGTCAATATCGTATTTAGCGCATATTTCAAGGATTAATTTTCTCAAAAACTCCGTCACCTCAGGGTTTGCAGGGTCAATAAAATATCCTCTGTGCTCGCTAATATGCGCCACAGGCTCATTTGAGCGGAAATTATCCTTATTTCGGTTGCCCCAAGTAGGTCTTACCGCAAGAATATTATAAGCATCCTCTTGAGGGAGCTTGTTGCCTATATAAAATGACTCAAACCAGATGTGCAGTTGCATGTTTCTCTTGTGAGCACCGCGGACCCAGCAAGAAAGCGGGTCAAAGCCTCTAAAATTAGGGTTCTGCCCCTCAAAACCGTAGCTTTTCATAATGTCTGAGGGAAAAATGGTTTTACCGTGGAAATATGTTTCAAGAAATATTGTATTTATTCCAAGCTGAGCCATTTCATTAAGCGTACGCTCAATTTCAGCTTCGCTTTTTTCTTTAGGTCGCACCCACACACCCTTCAGTTCGTTTTCAAGGTATGGAAGAGTATAGCTAAGCGCGGTTTGCGCCGAAACTATAGCGTCTTTTGCGCATTGCAAAGAAACATTTGAATTTGAAGCATAAGAGCGTCTTAGTTCTTTTTTTGCTTTTTTAAGGTATTCTTTAACCTTTTTATCGTCTCTGTTTTTATACTGTTTTTTTGTTTTTTCTAAAATCTGCTCAACTTCTTCGATTTTTATTTTTGCACAATAGCGATATGAGCTTATTGTTGTAAAAGAATGTAAGACATTGTTTTTTGCGTCAATTCTAACTTTTGTACCAACTTTTAAATTGTCGCTAATCCATTTTTTTGCACTGCCATGGCCGCTTATTACAAAGCCGTCATGAGGAATTATAGAGTCGGCACCAGTTAAGCGCACAACCGTATCGCCCACAACAACCGCTTCTTTACCAAACTCGTTTGTGAGAGTTCTTCTGCCGTATTCTCTTTTATAAATTACAAGCTGGTTTGGGCCGCGATTTCCGGGGAAAGATATTCCAAGTTTGTTTGTTTTTGTACTGGGGTAAATAGCATCGATTTTTCTTGAAGATTTTGTAATAATTCTGTCTTTTTTAGACAGCTTAGCGTACTCAACGCCTGATTCACTTTGTTCTTCAATTTTTAAAGGCACGGTGTCAGATACCTGCAAAAGCGCGTCCTTAGCAGCTAGGGCAGGAATATTACTCATAAACACCGTAAATAAAACTGTTAAAAAAAGTTTTTTCATTACCATTTAATTTTACACAAAAATTTTACATAGTGCAAAAAATAATATATTATATATAATAATACTAAAAGGAGTTAAGCAAAAAATGGCAAACGACAGCACACAAACAATGCCCATAGAGGTCTGCATCTTAACAAAAGACCACGACATTAAAGGAACGGTTCACGTGTCTAAACTTACAAAAGCTAACCGTGAATTAACCGAACTTTTAAATGACAAAGACAGACGTTTCCTTGCCGTTACAAATGCCGAAATTATGGGCAAAAACTCCTCCAGCGCTCCTAGAAGATATGACTTTCTTGAAGTTCATATGGACGCTATTGTCATTATTCACCCTGCAACTCAGGTGTTGTTTAAAGAAACTTCAAAAGCTCAGGAAGATATCGCAAGGTTTAGAGAATTAAGAAACAAACTCTCTCAAACAAAACCTTTTTAAATAATTTAAAAGCCCCTGCAAATGGGGCTTTTTTGTATGGTTAGGATGTCTGAAGCAATTAGCTTTTCTTTATTTGTTCGATATAATCGCAGATATTATTTCTCACCAGTGCAACTTTTTCTTTTACAACGCTGAGAGCCAGATTTAGGTCTACAACATTTGTATCGGTGCAATTGTTATCTATTGCCTCCATTGCGCCAAGCGTGACCCTGCAGAGCCCCTCTGCCGCGGAAAGCTCGTCAGCGTCTTTTATAAGTTTTTGTAAAAACTGCTTTTCCATATATTCTCCAGTTTATAATAATACATTTTTTGGTGTTTTGTACCAGTTAATAAATAATAAATAACATTAAAATTATATTCATGCAAGATGAAAGCAAAAAATTGTTACAGTCGCTCGGGAAGAGGATTTTCGACCTGCGAAAAGCCAGAAACCTCACAAGGGAAAACTTTTGCTACAAGAACTTCCTTGACCCTTCTAATTTGGCAAAGTATGAAAAAGGTCTTGTTGAACCTAAATATTTAACTCTTGTTAAAATTGCAAAAGCTTTTGATATCACTGTTTCCGAGCTTTTAGATTTTTAGTATTTTACCTGCTTTCTAAGTTTTCAAAGTTTATTTGAATTTGTAATAACTCTTATTTTTTGCATGTATGCAATAAATTATGCTCATCATAACATTAAAATTGCATGTATGCAAGAAGAGAATAAAAAATATACAAAAGCACTGGGCGAAAGAATTCGCAAACTCAGAAAAGATAGAAATTTGACTTTGCAAAATATCTGTTACAAAAATTTCATCGAACCCTCGACCCTGTCAAGGATTGAACAAGGAACGGTTGAGGCTAAATATGTGACCTTAATAAAAATAGCAAAAGCACTTAATATGACTTTGTCAGAGCTGGTTGATTTTTAATTCACCACTTTATTTAGCCCCTGAGGCTTATCGACATTTCTTTTTAACTTAAGTGCAATTTTAAGCGCAAGCATTTGCACAATAAAAACAACGCTTAAAATCCTCACAAGCATATCTTCACAATAGGGAAAAACCACACCGACAGCAGCCTCAAAGTCCTCTTGCGAATCGGTTATGACAACACTTTTTGGCTTGTAATCTTTTCTTATTTTAGACAGTGTTTTTGTCTCAAATTCACAAAAATCACTTGTAATAATTTCAATTAGAGTATCAATTTTGTTCAAAATTGCCACATGCCCATGGACAAACTCGCCCATAGAATAAGCATTTACATCTATGTAAGATGTCTCTTTTATCTTAAGCGCACACTCCCTTGCAAGAGCATAGTTTATACCCTGCCCTATAGCAGGAAACGCCTCATATTTTGAAAGAAAATTTGCCGCTTTATCTATATCAAGAGTTAAATCAAGCACGCTTGAGATGTTTTTTTCTACATCTTTAATATTTTTCATATACTTTGCGACATTCATTAGCTTATTTTGCGCAATTTTTAGCGCGCACAAGTAAAGAGTGCACAAAGACGTACTAAAAGATTTTGTTGCGGCAATTGAATTTTCAACCCCTGCATTAATGTTTATTTTGTAATCGCACAAATCCCACAGGGTAGAGTTTTCATTGTTTACAATGGCAAGAGCTCTGCCGCCCGCCTCTTTTACAATCTTTGCAGCAGATGTTGTATCATAGGTTTCGCCTGATTGACTTATGAAAAAATACAACGTGTCAGGGTCGATTTTTTTTGTTACATCACACAAAAATTCTCCCGAAAACTCAACACTTGCCTCAATTCCCGATATAATTTCAAAAAATTTCTTACCGATAAAAGCGCAGTTGTAAGATGAACCGCTTGCAATTATTTTTATATTTTTAACATCAAGCGGCATATCAAGCACAACGGCGTAGTTTTTGACATATTTTTCTATCAAAGCACCCACAACCATTGACTGCTCAAGTATTTCTATCTCCATTTGAGTTTTTTGTTTTTTTTGCTGCCAGAACACCATAGTAAACCTGCCGTTAATATTTATATCTATATTATAATATTAATATGCCCAAAAGTGTCTATATTCACATCCCTTTTTGTCTAAAAAAATGCGCCTACTGCTCTTTTTTATCAGGCTTAAACCCTTGCAATGCAAGCGTTTACACAAAAGAGCTAGTTAAGGAGATTAATTTTTTTTATAAAGGCGAAAAACTAAACACGATATACTTTGGAGGCGGAACTCCCTCATTACTTGAAATAAAAGACATAGAGAGGATTTTAGCCTGTTTTAATTTTGATAAAAAAACAGAAATTACACTTGAAGTTAATCCAAAAACAGTTAATTTAAAAAAACTAAAACAACTTCGCTCTTTGGGCATAAATCGCATAAGCCTCGGCGTGCAGTCGTTTGACGATAATTTACTAAAAATCATCAACCGTGCCCACAGTTCAAAAGAAGCACTCAAAACCGTAGAAAATATAGCCCTTGCAGACTTTGACAACTACAGTATGGATTTAATCTACGGTCTGCCCGAGCAAAATCTTGAAAACTGGCAAAAAACATTAAAAATTGCAAAAGATATAAACCCGCCTCACATCTCGCTATACGGGCTTAAAATCGAGCAGGGGTGCGACTTTTATCTTAATCCGCCAAAAAATCTCCCCGATGATGACATGCAAGCTGACATGTATGAAATGGCGCTTAATGAGTTTAAAAACTACTGCCACTATGAGTTTTCAAATTTTGCATACAGGCAAAAATATATTTCAAAACACAACATGACATACTGGAACGTCAAGCCCTACTGGGGTTTTGGACTTGGAGCGTCGGGGTTTGTCAGAAATAAACGCTACCAAAACGAAACGGATTTTGAAAAATATTTAAAAAACTCAACCGAAAAAAAGCACTATGAAAGCTCAAATCTGCTTGAGGAACACATTTTCTTAGGTTTTAGAAAAACAAAAGGCATCAGAACAGATAAAATAAACAGGCTTTTTAATATAGATTTTGATAAAAAATACAAGCAGCAGCTTGAAAAATATAAAAAATCAGGGTGTATTCAAAAAACTTTACATGGCTACAAACTCACAAAAAAAGGCATAATGCTATCTAATTGCGTGCTTTGTGATTTTTTAGACGACACGATATAACCACATTTAAGTTGCCAAAGAAGAAAAATAAGTCTAAGATTGTTGTATGATGACAAATGCGCAAAATTACACGAAAAAACGCTGGTACGACAGCAAACCTTGGACGGATGAAGTCCTTGAAGTGCTGCAAACGCTTTCTATACGCTCTCATTATGAAATTGCAAGAGAAGTTATAAAAGTAATTGACGTTATAAAGTCCAACAACCGCGAGCGTGATGAAGTCCCCTTGAGCCTTGGTTTAGACAGGGTTTTAGGGCTTTATAAAGAAGAAAATAAGCGCAGATGGTATGATAAATCCATGCCTTTATCAAGAGTATTTAAAACCGCCTCCTGCCTGCCTGATGAAGATTTTCAAAATATCATGCAGGGGATATCAATGAGTTTAAGGAATGACACAAATGACAAGTAAAGAAGAAATCGTTGCAAACATGCAGCAAGTCGTAGAGCAAATGTTTAAAGATGATGTTGATGAAAATCCCGACTCATTAAACGAATACTTTGACTGCAGCGCCTGCGGAAAAAACGCGCCTCTTGCAGGCTCAATTCAATACGGTAAGTATCGCTTGTGCAACTCTTGCGTGCTTTTGGCGGAAACCGGTTTTGCGCTTAAAAAGTTTGATGACATTCAAGCACTCATTGACGCTATGGAAGATAAGCGCCTCGAAAAGCTTTGCGACTTCATTAAAAAAGATGAGGCATCAGAGAATAATTGATTTTGTATGAAAATAATTTGTTTTAAACCCTGTTTTTAATATAATGCTTTTATGAAAAAGATTACTCTGTTAGGTTCAACCGGTTCAATCGGCACACAAACTCTTGAAGTGCTTGATTACCTTGAAGATTATGAAGTTTTAGCACTTGCTGCGGGCAGAAACATCACACTTTTGTCTAAACAAATCGAAAAATATCACCCTAAGCGCGTAAGTGTTCAAAGAGAAGAGGATGTTAAGTTTATAAAATCTAAATTCCCTCAAATTGAAGTCCTGTGCGGAATTGAGGGGTTAATGGAGTTGTGCTCGGACACTCAAAACGACATTATACTTGTTGCAACATCAGGTAAAATCGGCCTAAAGCCAACACTTTGCGCCATAGAAAACAAAATAAACATAGCTCTTGCAAACAAAGAAACCCTTGTTATGGCAGGGGATATCGTGATGAAAAAAGCGCGCGAAAATAACGTAAAAATCTTACCCGTGGACTCTGAGCACTCGGCAATTTTACAGTGTTTGGGTGATAAAAACAATCAAGCCTACAAGCTTATTATAACAGCCTCAGGCGGGCCATTTTTATATAAAACACGAGAAGAAATGGGGCACACTAACGCACTTGAGGCGCTTAAGCACCCCAGATGGCATATGGGAAGAAAAATCACAATTGATAGTGCCACCCTTATGAATAAAGGCTTAGAGGTCATAGAGGCACATCATCTTTTTAATATGGACTACAGTGACATTAAGGTTGTAATCCACCCGCAGAGCCTTGTACACTCGTTTGTAGAGTTTAAAGACGGCTCAATACTTGCGCAAGTAGGCTTTCCCTCTATGCACATACCTATTCAATACGCTCTTACATACCCCACAAGACAAAAAGGCATAAAAACAGACGGCTTTAGCCTCTACGGGCAGCAAATGAGCTTTGAAAAGCCTGATTTTAATAAGTTCCCATGTCTAAAAATGGCTTATGAAGCGGGCAAAACAGGCGGAAGCGCACCTGTAGTGCTTAATGCCGCAAATGAAGTTGCCGTAAATAACTTCCTTGAGGGCAAAATAAGTTTTCTTGATATTGAAAAAACAGTTTACAAGGCACTTTGCGACCATACTCCAATGTCAAATCCGACACTTGAAGAAATTTTTGAGATAGATATAGAAACAAGAAAAAAGTACGGTAAATAGGGCTTTTTCGGGTATTTTGTTAAGTTATGTTACAAGTAATATACAAAATATATCTTTTTTAGTCAATTTTTAAATAGATATATTTTTTATATATGTACGAGACGACAATAGACAGTAAATCCCCATTACAGAGAAAGAAATTAGAAAAACAGATAATTAAAGGAGAAAAAAATGGCCAGAGTACTTATTTCAATGCCCGAAAAATTCTTAGATGAAATCGATCACGTAGCAGACAACGAAAACCGCTCACGCAGCGAACTTATCCGTGAGGCATTGAGAACTTACATCCAACGTACAAAAATCAGAGAAAATTCATTCGCAAGCAAAAATGCAGCAATCCTTGAAGCGCTACTGGACTAAAAGATTAAAGTTTACGGAGTTTATGGAAAAAAGCAGACAAATAGAGTCTGCTTTTTTTATTACAAATATAATTCCATGCCAAATTTAGCATGGATTTTTTTGCCGATTTGTCAAATGTTTACAGTTCTTAATAATTATTTTTACACTTAAAATCATGAAATCATGCGTCACGCATGGGTTTTACATGTGTTAAATCATGGAAACCATGTCACAGGGCATAAAAGAGGAGCTCAAGACTCGCCAAAGACGCACCATGCAAGCCATTGCAAGTTTGTAATAAAGCGTAATATTTACACCAAATTCGCTTGATAAAACCCTCTCAGGCGTTATAATAATATTAAATTCAATAAAGACAAGCCTTTAGGGCTTAAGAGCTTATAGCGGACAAACAGATTTGGGGGAAAAACGTGCTGAAAAGTAGGGATTTTGGGCGTGCAGTTGCTGTGAGAAGATGGACAACAACGGCAATGGAATGTTACAAAAGAGGTTGTAATTGCGAAGGTTGTTTTTACACAGATTTTTTTAACAATTCTTCTCAAAAATGCCAGATGAAGGCATCAGTGTTGGAGTTAGTGAGAGTGTTGGGAAGACCCGACGTAGAAATGCAACAAATTATAGCGGATGAGATGTAAACGCTAATTTAAAAATTTTTTCAAGAGGCATATTTTATGCCTCTTTTTTATTACTTTAAAAATAATTTGTGAGGTTCAACACCAAGCGCATCCGCTATCATTAAAAGCCTTTTTAAAGACGGAGCGCGTTTTCCCCTTTCAATTTCAGATAAATATTCAGATGAAAGAGAACATTTCATGGCAAGCTGGACTTGGCTTAAATTCTTTTCGTTTCTGTATTTTTTTATGTTCTGTCTTATTATCTCAATCGTGCTATTTGCCATAATTCAATTTTAGTGGTATTTTATTCATGTTACTCAGGCATATAGCCTGAAATCTGGAGCGAAAAAGGATATGAAAATGAAATTTTTAAAAGGCCAAAAAGGCTTTACTTTGGCAGAACTGCTTACTGCAGTACTTGTGATATCGGTTATTATGGTGGCGTTAGCTCCTGTTATAACAAAGAGGATGAAAGATAATATTACCGTACAGACTGATAATAGAGAGGGGTTAGAGATATATACCAATCCCGGTACTTATACATTTGATGTTCCTGTCGGTATTAATACATTATTTATTCAAGGTTCGGGAGGAGCAGGAGGTGGAGGAGGTTCTACTTATGTTGATAAAAGTATAAGTATAACTAATAATACAAGCTGGACTGTTCCTGTTGGTGTTAATCAGGTTACATTAACAATAACCGGCGCCGGTGGAGGCGGAGGGGGAGGCTATGGCTACAATAAAAGTGATACCTGCGAAAGTGGCTCAAGAAGAATTCCATATGCAGCAGACAACGGGCAAGACCTTTGTGTGACAAATGTTCCGCCAAGTATATCATCAAGTGTAATAAAAGTGGTTAACAGCGGAGAATCATGCACCGAAGAAAACTGCTGTTGGAAAGGATTACCCGTAGCCGCCAAACATACAACGGTATGCACCAGACCTGTAATGGCAACTTGGTGCATTTATGCGAAAAGCTACGGCGGTTCAGACTATCCCTTTCAGGCTGCCAGTCCAACTTTACCAGCTCTAATAACTGGACGTTTAATAAAAAATAGTGAAATGACAAGACTCCTTGAAGACCCATACTTTAAAAACTATCTTGGAAGCTCGGGTATTGATTTATGCTACTCACGCTCTGCAAGTGGTGACTACAACCCATTCACTGGTATAGTTCCCAATTGTCAATGGTACAGATACTGTGCAGGTGCAGCAGCTAATACATGTGTGCCACATGCGTTTTTTACCAATGAAAGTGGTTTATACTATTACGGAGGGAATTTGAAAGTACAAACCACAGTTGATGATAAAGCCGCTTGGGCGGTATTGTGCGTAAGAAACAGAGATAGCTGGACACCCTACGCAGGTGCAGGAGGCAATAGCGGAGCCAAAATTGAAAATTTGCAACTTAGCGTACTCCCAAAAGATGTTTTGACAATAGAAGTAGGAGCAGGAGGCAGTGGGGGCAGTGCAGGTAAGAATGGAGGCAACGGTGGTACCACAAAAGTCACACATAAAAGAAATGGGGCTATAATCAACACTTACTCCGCGGGTGGAGGATATGGAGGCGGAGGAGCAAAATCAAACGCTAACGGAACAGTTACTCTTATTTCAAATAAAGTAAATGGCGGATGTACTCCGACAAGCAACTGCAAACCTGCCTCAGAAAAGGATTCAGGGAAAGCTACAGCAGGCAGCGGCAATACAGGCGGTGCAGGTGCAGGTGGCGCCAAAGGGGGGAATATTGATTATGGAAACGGAAGTAATGGCATAGGATACACCCCAACTCAAGTCGGATATGGCGGAGGCGGAGGAGCGTGCCCAAGAAAAGTACAAACACCATCAGGTTGTGCCAGTGGAGGTAAAGGAGCAAACGGTAGAGTTGATATTGTGTATAAGGTAGCACTGCCGGGTGGCGGCGGAGGTTCTGC
>CALUYW010000004.1 GCA_944325105.1 Candidatus Gastranaerophilales bacterium
ATCTCAAACACATCCTTAGGCAGAACATTAATTGTCTTCTCCATCACAGCACCTGAGGAGCCACCTGCGCCGCTAAAACCGTTGTAGTACTTTAGGGGAGTCACGCACTTAACTGTTGCATTTGTACTTGACGGGTCAGCGTAGGAAGCTATATAAAGTCCGCCCTCGGATAATCGATCATAAAATAAAATTATACCAGAATCGCCTGCAATTCCATACGGGAAACACCATGCACTAGTGCATCCGCTACATGTTGTACCATGCATACAAAATGAGACCCTTGGGTCCGCATTTGTGTTATAATTAGGCCAATCGCGCGAGCAAAGATTAAGCCCGTCCGAGCCCTTTAGCACAGACCACTCATTTTTAAATTTTATTATTTTTTCTAGTTCAGACCTGTTGGGTAATCTATAAGTCCCATAAGGAGCAGTGCTGCCCACGCATGGGGATTGTTTATAAAATGCGCAAGCGTTGTGGGCAGAACTTAGAGTGTAAACCGCCCTATTTGCTCCTGGGAGTGCACCATTTGTAC
The DNA here is from genome assembly GCA_944325105.1 of Candidatus Gastranaerophilales bacterium. Classification (GTDB taxonomy): domain Bacteria; phylum Cyanobacteriota; class Vampirovibrionia; order Gastranaerophilales; family Gastranaerophilaceae; genus Galligastranaerophilus. The sequence continues at coordinate 533 of CALUYW010000004.1, forward strand.
TGTTTGCCGTTTGACCGTTATAAGAAACTGAGCTATTAGCTGTACTATTGTATCGCCAAGCACAGGATTTGGTAACGCAAGTTTCGCCTGGGTTTAAAACTGTTGCATACATTCTATTGCACGGGGAAGCGTCCGGGTCTAAAAATCCCTTCATATAACATAAATCACTCTCATCACTAGCTCCTCTGATAGCAAGGAATTCCTCCGACGGGCTTGGACATTGTGTTTTACCTGTTGCACTTCCATTACTTCCCCCTCCACCACCACCTGAACCTGTGATAGTAAGAGTAACCTGATTAACACCATTTGGTATTATCCAACTTGAATTACTTGTAAAGCTAACCGTTTTTTCATTACTAACGGTTGCTCCTCCTCCACCTCCAGCTCCTCCCGAACCTTGAATAAATAATGTATTAATACCGACAGGAACATCAAATGTATAAGTACCCGGATTGGTATATATCTCTAACCCCTCTCTATTATCAGTCTGTACGGTAATATTATCTTTCATCCTCTTTGTTATAACAGGAGCAAGAGCTACCATAATAACCGATATCACAAGTACTGCAGTTAAAAGTTCTGCAAGTGTAAACGCGTGAGAACGCGTATAGGTAAAATTCCTTCTCATTTTCGTATTCCTTAATTCTATGTTTAAAAGTTATATTTTCCAGGTAATTTTAAATTAGCAATTATATTATATATTTTGTCACAATATAAATCAACTAAAAATATAGCCGTAGCAATATAAATATTTTTCAAATTTGTTGCGAGAATATATAAGAGGTTGCTATGTATGATATAAAAGCGTGTCTAGGTAAAAGAATAAAAAATTTGCGTGAGTCAAAAAACTTTACACAAGAATATTTATCAGAGCTTGTAGGCATAGAGCAGGCTACTTTAAGTAATATCGAAAGAGGTAAATCTTATCCTACTGTTGAGACTTTGCAAAAAATTGCATTTTCTCTTGAAGTTGAGCCGTATGTTCTTTATATGTTTAAAGAGAATAAAACAACGGAGAGTATAATTTCTGAGATATCTTCCGCAATTAAAGATGATGAGGCGCTGGCTAATCTTGTTTATAAATTTTTTCTTTGCGTAAGATAATTTCGCTTATTTTTTCTGCTGCACAATATGCGCTGCTCCAGCAATTTTGCAGGTTGTAGCCTCCGCAAAAGCCGTCTATGTCCATGACTTCTCCGCAGAAAAATACTCTTGGCTCGAGTTTTGACCTGCAGTATTTATCAATTTCTTTCAGGTTCACTCCGCCTGAGGTTACTATCTCTCCTTTGTTATCGGTTGAAACAACTTCAAAAGTTATTGTTTTTAGTTCTTCTATTTCTTTTTTGCTTACGTTTGCACATTGTTTGTCATAGTTTTGCAAAATAACACGTGCTAGTGATTTTGGAATAAACTCGCAGACCATGTTTCCAAAACTTTTTTTAGGGTTGTTTTTAATTTGTTGTGTAAGTTTATCTTCATTTATAAGCGGCAGCGTTATTTTATATGGGAATTTCTCTCTTGCTCTAAGGGAAGATATCGTATACACCAAAGGCCCGCTAATACCGTCTTTTGTAAAAAGCACATCTCCGTCTTTTGTTTTTAAAACAACGCCCTGAGGGTATTTTGGAGAATTTTGAGAAAGTTTTAGCCCACACAGCGAGGGTTTTGGTTCAATTATAGAGTGTCCAAAGTCCTGAGCTAGTCTGTATCTGTCTTTTGAGCCTGTTGAAATTACTATAAAATCATACTCTTTTAACTCGTCTTTTGAGGTTATATTTTGCTTTTTTATTTTAATAGTGCAAAGTGCACTGAGCATTTTTTTTCTCATATCAGATGAAGAATTCGACTTTGGAAAGTATCTTTCATCTTCCTGAACGTATGTTTCTATTCCAATTTTTGAAAAAAATTCAAGCGTGTCACTTACAAAGTGTTTGGAAAATATTGAGTATAAAAACTTTTCGCCTCTTGGGTAATTTTTGGCAAATTCTTTAATATTATCACCCCTGTGTGTCAGATTGCACCTGCCCCCGCCCGTGGGCAAAAGGGTAGACAAGGGGGATTTTTTTTCAAATATTTCTATATTTTTTATGCCAAAACTTAAAAGACAAAGTGCACAATAAACACCCGAGGGGCCTGCGCCGACTATTGCAATTTTCTTCATTTGTTTATCTCGGGCATAACTGTGCCGTATAAAAATACATCCTCTGGGTCATCAAGCGCTTCATGGAGCTCTATTATGTTTTTATTTAGCACAGGGTGTATAAGATTTGCGTTAACCTCAATCATTGGTACAAGTGCAAAAGCCCTTAAATGGACGTATTTATGAGGAATTTCCAAAATTTCATTTTTAAATACCAAATTATCGTAAAATAAAATGTCTATATCTATTACTCTTTCGCTCCACTTTGGCTTTCCCTCTCTAATTCTGCCGAGTTTTGACTCAATGTCTTGGCAAACTCTGAGCAGTTCAATCGGCGAAAGATCAGTTTCTATGGCAATTGCTGCGTTAATAAACCAATTTTGCTCGCTATGACCCCATGGTTGAGTTTCGTAAAATGATGATGCGCGCAGAAGTTTTATATTATTATCACTTGTTAAAAGTCTTACCGCTTGCTGAATGTTAGACAAGCGGTCTCCTAAATTTGAACCTAGTGATAGATAAGCTTTTGACATAAATGTATTCCTGATTAACATTTTATTATTCTTTTGATATAATGGCAACAGAAATATTTTGTTACAGGGGTAAAAATGAACAAAAATCAATCTATGGGAGTTTATATAATCGTTGGTATTATAGCGCTTTTGCTTGCAGTTGTTGCTTTTGCGGGCCCTTCTACCACCAGCAGTGAAATCTCTTATTCTCAATTTATGCAAAAAGTTCAATCGGGTGAGATTGAAAGCGTTTTGCTTTCTAAAAACTCTTTAAGTGCAATCCCTGTTGATAAAAACAAAAAAGACTCTAAAGAAGTTCAATCCCCTAAGCCTGATTTGGTAGGTTTTTCTAATGTAAATCAGCCTGCAACTTTTCAATATAAGGTACAAATTCCTGAAAATGCGCCGAATTTGATTGAAGAATTAGAAAAAAACAATGTAGAAATTAATGTCAAAAAACCTCAGGAAGGTTCAATTTTGGGCACTATTGGTTCGCTTTTGGTACCGATATTCTTTATAGGTTTAATAATACTATTGTTGAGAGGTATTCAACAAGGCGGCTCTGCTGCCATGAACTTTGGCAAATCCCGCGCAAAGCTTATGCAAGAAAACAAAGTAAAAGTGACCTTCGCTGACGTTGCGGGAATTGATGAAGAGAAGCAAGAACTTGAAGAAATTGTCGATTTTCTAAAAAATGGTGAAAAATATACAAAACTGGGTGCAAAAATTCCAAAGGGTGTTCTTTTGGTCGGTGTCCCCGGTACCGGTAAAACCCTTATGGCTAAAGCTGTAGCAGGCGAAGCCGGAGTACCTTTCTTTTCTATTTCAGGTTCTGATTTTGTCGAGATGTTTGTTGGTGTTGGTGCATCTCGTGTAAGGGATTTATTTGAGCAGGCTAAAAAACACCAGCCCTGTATTATATTTATTGATGAAATTGATGCCGTTGGCAGACAAAGAGGCGCAGGTATGGGTGGCGGTCATGATGAACGCGAGCAGACTTTAAACCAACTGCTTGTTGAGATGGATGGTTTTGATGAAAATGTAAATATAATTGTTCTTGCAGCCACAAACCGTCCTGACATCCTGGATAACGCGCTTTTAAGACCGGGTAGGTTTGACAGACAAATTATCATAAATCGTCCTGATATTTTAGGCAGAGAGCAGATTTTAGGAGTTCATGCCAAAAATAAACCTCTTGCAAAAGATGTTGACTTAAAAGTTTTAGCTAAAAGGACTCCCGGGTTCACTGGTGCTGATTTGCAGAATTTATTAAATGAGGCTGCTCTTCTGAGTGCTCGCCATGACGAGAAAGAAATCTCTATGGAGCACATTGAGGAAGCCATTGATAAGGTAATGACAGGCCCTGAGAAAAAATCAAGAATTATATCTGACGAAGAAAAAGAAAATACCGCGTACCATGAAGTAGGTCATGCACTTTTAGCAAGACTTCTTAAGGATTGTGACCCTTTGCACAAGGTTTCAATCATTCCTCGCGGTATGGCACTTGGTATTACAACCGTACTTCCTGAAAAAGACCACTTGACTCTTAAAAAGTCTCAACTGTTAGATAGAATTACTATGATATTGGGTGGAAGGGTAGCAGAAGAGTTGATTTATGGCCCTGAATCAATAACAACAGGTGCTCAAAATGACCTTGAAAAAGTTTCTGCATTGGCTCGAAAAATGGTTACAGTGTATGGCATGTCAGAGAAAATGGGAAATCTTGCATACGGTACAAGCCAAGAGCATGTCTTTATGGGTCGTGATTTTGGGCATCAGAGAGATTTTAGCGAGGAAATCGCAGCTGATATCGATAAAGAAGTAAAAAGAATCGTTGATGAAAGATATAATATTGCAAAAAAAATGCTCAGCGAAAATGAGGATATGCTAAGAAAAATCGCAAAAGAGCTATTAGAAAGAGAAACTCTTGATGAGACTGAATTTAGCGAAATTATGAATAAAATCCTTGAGCAAAGAGGTCAACAGTAACGGTGTCAAAGGGTTTTGATTTTCTAAATATAGATTTCTCAAAAGGTTTAAACAACCCTCCTGCTTTTATACTGGAATTTCCATATGAAGTTAGCGAGAATTATTCTCCCGTATTAAAAAAATACTGGGGTGATGTTATCTTTAACCCTGTAGATTTTTTTAGGGCAGTGCAACAAAAAGCAAAGACATCAGATGCACAGGCTATTTGTATTTATTTTAATATTCAAGAACCTCAGGAAAGTGAAAAAGACAGTATTTTGCTAAAGTGTACTGATTTTTTTAAATCGGTCTTAAAAATTTGTGATTTTCCTTTGATGGTAAGATTTAGTGGTCATAGTAAATGGGATATAGAGCTTGCAGGGGCAATTTTGCCTATTTGCGACAGAGAATTAATAATTTCTCCAATTCAGGCTGCAAATTATGAAGAGTTGATTAAAATTGCAAAAGCAGCAAAATATAATCACCATTTTGTTTTAAGGACGCCTATTGATATTAATTTGACTAAGGAACTTAATATTTTATCAATTGACTCCGGAATTGAGGCGAATAGCATTTTAATTGACCCCGAGATGGGTTGTATTGGCTATGGTATTGACTATGGTTACAGTATTATTGAGCGTATTTGCTTGGCACGTAAAGACGGTGATAAAATGCTCAATATGCCGATTATTGTATGTGCTGGCGAAGAGTCATATAAAGCAAAAGAGTCTAAAAGTGCTGACTTTTCTTCATCATGGGGTGAATTAACTCAGAGGGCTAAAATGTGGGAGATTTCAACCGCTTCATCTTTAATTGCTGCAGGAGCCAATGTTGTTGTTATGTGGCACCCTGAGTGTATTGAAGTGTTAAAAAACCAGCATAGCGAGGTCTTATGTCACTAGGAGCTATGGATATATTTAAACATCTGCCTGCGGGCAAAAAAGAGGCAAATGCTAACTGCAAAAAGTGCGGTTGCTCTACTTGTATGATGTTTGCCATGAAATTGTCAAAATCTCAGGCAGAACCCTCACTTTGCCCTTTTATTCCTGACAATTTACGCCAAATGCTCGAACATAACAGTAAAATCCAGCAGCAGACACTTAGCTTGGGGCATTTAAAAATTGGCGGCGAAACTGTTATGTATCGCCATGAGAAAACTTTTATCAACCCGTGTGTACTTGCAATAATGCTGGATTCTAATGACACTGATTACAATAAAAAACTGGATAAAATTCTTGATTATGAAATAGAATGTATTGGTGAAAAATACAGAATTGACGCGGTATATTTTAAAAACCCTATTGACTCTGATGTTGCCAAGCTTAAAGAAAAAAACATAGAAATAATAACTGATGAGTTTTTATCAGATTTATGTGAAGTTAAATATACTAATTACTCAGATACCGTAAATAAGCTTGTAAAAATAAGGCACGAGGCAATAGTTAATAGAAATGAAAAGTTCTCAAAGCCCGTGTATATGCGACTTTGTACAAAAGACATTTTATATGCCTGTGCTACTGCTTCAACCCTTGTTTGCAAGTATGTTAATCTTCTGATTTTTGACGAGCTAAATGAAGCTCTTATCTCTTCGTTGATAACCTTAAGGCTGAACATATATACTGACCCTCAGAAGCCTCTGCAGGTTGAGTCAAAGGTATATGAGTTTAATAATCCTGATGAAAACGCTTTAATTTTCCTTACAACAAACTTTGCGCTAAGTTATTTTGCGGTTGCAAATGAGCTTTCATCACTTAAATGTGGTTCATACCTTGTTATTACGCCAAGCGAGGGTATGAGTGTCTTAACCGCTTGGTCAGCACAAAAAATCACTGCTGAAATTGCTTCAAAGGTTGTAAGTGCTAATGATGTTTTAAATAAAGTAAAAAATAAGCAGATAATTATCCCGGGGTTATTATCGGATTTAAAAGACGAACTGCAAGAAGCACTGCCTGAGTGGAAGATAATTGTAGGTACAACCGAGGCGTATAAAATCCCTGATTTTGTAAAAAAACTGCAAAGCACTAGTCTTTCATAAGCTTTTTAAAGTCTCTTTTCACCATTTCATATTGCTTATTCATGGTATCTTCAAGGTATTTTCTTTTGTTTTCTATTTCAGTGTCATTGGCGTTAGGGTCTACATAAATAGGTTCGCCATAGTACATAAGCATCTTTCTGCAAAAAAGCGGAAATCTGAACTCGTCCCAGGTGTTAAGTTTTATATAGCCTTTTGATGGTGAGTACCAAGTAATTGGAACAATTGGCACGCCCGTTATTCTTGCTATTTCAATAATACCTTTTTTAACCACGCGGTTTGGGCCTTTTGGGCCATCAACAGTTATTGCTCCGTTGTCGCCTTTTTTAATTCTGTTTACAAGTTCAAGTGTTGCACTTGCTCCGCCTCTTGTGATAGAGCCACGCACAGTCTTGAGCCCCATAATTTCTGCTGCACGTGCTATTATTTCTCCGTCTTTTGAGCGGCTAATCATGACATTTGTCTTGCTTTTGCCTTCAAGAGAGTATAACCCGCACTGATGTGCATGCCAAAGTGCAAAGATACAGGGCTCCTTGGGGTAGTTTACATTTTTGCACCAGTAAGTAAATTCTTTGAGTTTAAACAAAAGCGCAGCAAGGCGAGAAAAAACTCTTATTTGCAGTTTTTCTTTTTCATTGTACTGAAATCTCATTTAATTTCTCCTCAAATCGCTTGCAAGTTTGTGCGCCATAAGTCCTTCCTGTTGTGCAATTTCAGATGCCAAATAAGACAACTCTTTTGAATATTCTTTTGATAGCATTTGATAGGTTTGAATTTTTATAAAGTCAAAAACGCTCAAGCCGCCTGTGTATCTTGCTGCAGCGTTTGTAGGCAGAACGTGGTTTGTGCCGGAACAATAGTCGCCAAATACTTCGGCACAGTTGGCACCTATGAACATTGAGCCGTAATTTGTGAAATTATTCGAAATTTTTTCTGCTCCATCAAACATTAATTCCAAATGCTCAGGGGCTCTTTGGTTTGAAATTTTAATTGCCTCATCAATGTTTTTAACAACAATTGCTGTAGATTTTTCAAATGAAATACTTGCAATGTCTTTTGTTTCGAGTTTATTTAGTTGCTCTTTAGCTGATTTTATAACTTTATTTGCAAAATCCTCACTAAAGCATATTAAATACCCTCTTGCGTCTTTATCATGTTCGCACTGTGCAAGTATGTCAGCACTTACAAGTGAGGGGTCTTGATCGTCATCCGCCACTATGAGCACTTCAGACGGTCCTGCAAGAAAATCAATGGAACACTGCCCGTACACGTATTTTTTAGCATACGTAACATATTTATTCCCCGGGCCTACAATTTTATCAACAGGCTCGATTGTTTCTGTTCCGTATGCAAAAGCACTTATTGCCTGCACTCCGCCCAGTCTGTAGATTTTATCCGCTCCGCTTAATTTTGCAGCAACTATTGTCTGTGGTTTTATTTTTGGAGATGTGAGAATAACCTCCTTTACTCCTGCGACTTTAGCGGGCGTACAGGTCATTATTGCAGATGAGGGCAGTGGATAATTTCCTCCCGGTACATAGCATAGAACCCTGTTTAGAGGGATAATTCTGTGTCCGAGTTGCGAAGTGTTTTTTTCTATATCGAGATTTTTTATGCATTCAAATTGTTTTTGTGAAAATTCGCGTATATTATCAATACATTTTTGAAGAGATTCAATAACATTTTCAGGTACTAAGCTAAAAGCTTGAGCAACTTCGTCTTCATTTACAATAAAGTTGTCAGGTAATGTAAAATCACCGTCGCCAAATTTTTTTGAGTATTTTATGACGCTATTGTCGCCATTTTGCCTAATGTCCTCAATGATTTCTTTTACACCCACAAGATTATCAAGAGTTGTTGTTTTAAAAAACTCGTGATTTTTATCATTTAAAATTTCTTGCGAGTGAATGATTTTCATTATTTTGTCCTTGACGATAGGTTATTAATTAAATCTTCGTATGTAGTGTTGTGCATGGCCATAAATACCAGCATATGATACATTAAATCGGCTGATTCCCAGCTTAAACCGTCCCCGAGTTCAAAGTTGACACTTTCAAAGGCCTCTTCCATAATTTTTCTTTTCAGATAGAATTCGTTTTTAAAGAGCTTTGTAGTGTATGAGTTTTCGGGCAGCTTTTCTTTTCTGTCTAAAATTAAGTCATATAGCTCGTTTATGGTAAAGTCTTTATCCTCAAAACAGCTAAATCTGTTTAGGTGGCATGCGTTACCTTTTTGGTTGACTTTAAAAAGTATGGTATCGGCGTCGCAGTCAAATCTTGCCGCTACCAATTCTTGTGTGTTGCCGCTTGTCTTACCTTTTGTCCAAAGCTCGTTTCTCGAGCGACTATAGTATGTTGCTAAGCCCTCGTTAAGAGACTTTCTCAGTGACTCACGATTTGAATAAGCTAACATGAGCACTTGTTTTGTTTTTACGTCTTGTACTATGGTTGGTACAAGACCATTGCATTTTTCAAAATCAATAATTGCTTCAAATGCATCTGTTAAGTCGATTTTTCCAGTGTATATTGACATACCGAGCTGAGAAGATATGTTCATTTTCTCAAGTTCTTTAATTTCATCTATACTTGTTATGCCGCCTGCAGCAACTATTGGTTTGTCGGTGATTTTTCGGATTTGCTTAAATGCTTCAATATTTGTGCCCCCAAGCATACCTTCTTTTTCAACAATTGTGTATAAAAATCCGCTGCAATAGTCCTCAAATCTTTTAACGTATTGTTCTGTTTTTATTTGAGTTTCTTTTTGCCAGCCTTCAAGAGTTATGTTTCCGTTCTTTGAGTCAGTTGCGACTATTACCTTGTCTTTAGGCAGTTTTGATAAAAATTCTTCGTTAGCTGCCGTACCTATAATAATTTTTTTAGCACCAAGGGCAAGCATTTTCTTTGCTTTTTCTTTATCTCTTATACCGCCGCCTACTCTGCAGGGGGCGATTTTACAAATTTTAGCTATTAGCTCTTCGTTATTTTTGCCCGTGTTAAGTGCGGCGTCAAGGTCTATAACGGCTATTTCGCCAAATCTTGCATAATATTTAGCAAGCTCTAATACATCTTCTCTTTCAAGAACTTTTTCTTTTCCTTGCTTCAGCTGTACTGCCTTTGAATCCATTAAATCAATACTTGGAATTAACATTTTTCCTCACTTAGGGTAGTTATGTAAAGTTATTATATGACAAAAATATTAATTTGACATGTATTTGTCTATTGCACTCCAGTCGAAGGCAGATTTTCTTTTTTCGGCTATTTCGCTATGTTCTTTGTAGCGAATAAACATACCAAATTTATCGTTATAATCATCGGGTTTCTTTGTTACGTCTATGCATTGCAGTTCGAACTCTTGTGCAAGATTTGTGACTTTAGGGTCGTAAGAGAGTGCAAAAACTTTAAGCCCGTACTTTAGACCAAGTAAGCAAGCATGAAATCTCATGGCAATAAGGTATTCTAAGTTCGAATAGCCTTCTACTATTGATTTTATAGTGTTTTCGCTTCGTATTTCATATTTCATTTGCGGCCATTGGGCTTTTAGTGCTTTTTCAAATTCGTAGCATACTTTTAAATCTTGAGAATTTTGAAAAGAATATAAAATTATTTTCCTATCCGAGAAATATATTCCCACATATTTAACCAGAAATTTTATAAAATCAGGATGCATATTGGCACATGAGCGTAGTTGTATGCCGACATATCCTCTACTTTCTCTTGGTAAAACAGGTATGTCCCAAGCGGGGTCGCACAGGAGACGAGATTTTATTTTCCATTTGCTGAGTAATTTATAACTTTGTGGGTCTCTTACAGTTACCAAGTTGCACAATGAAAGAGCAAATGCGGTAAACTTTTGCCAAAAGTTGCCATTGATAGGGCCAATACCCTGTGCAAAGATAATGACTTTTTTAAACATTATTTTTGCAAGCAGGATAATACAAAGATAATACAATAAGCTAAGGTTGCTTGTTGAGTTTTGTAACAAGCTCCCGCCTCCGCTTATAAGATAATCACAAGAGGCTATTCCTTTTATAATGTCAAAAGGATTTTTGTATCTTAGTGTATTAACTTTGAATTGCTTTTTTGTTCTGCTTGGATTTGACGAAAGTGCAGTTATACTGTAGCCTTTCGCTTTAAGGTGTCGTGTTAAAATAGCAAAGATAACATCATCACCAAAGTTTGAAAATCCAATGTAACCCGATATAAGTACTTTTTTAGCCATAAATCTCGTTATATAATTTCTCTGTTTCTATTCTGTCCGGTATAGATTTTATAGCGCCAACACTTTTAATTTGAAGTATTGATAAGGCATTGGCGAGTTTTGCGCATTTTACCGTATCATATCCCTTAAGGAAATAATTTAAAAATGCGCCGTTATAGGCTGCTTCCCAGCCTGTTGCATCTACAACTTTGCAAGATTCATATTTGATATAGTTGTAGCTTCCGTTGTTTAAAAGATGAACTCCGTTTTTGTGTTCTCTTATAACACTTATTTTAATAGCTCTGTCGCTGATAGCTTTTTGAACTTTATCAATGCTGGTTGTGTCAAATAAGGCTTGTGTGTCAGATTTTGTATTCATAAAGATAATATCTGTGTATGGCGCAACTTCTTCAAAAAACTCTCTTGCTTCTTCGGGTGTTGAAACTTTGTCTGAAAAATTCGGGTCGTATGCTACAAGTATTTCGTTTTCTTTTGCAAATTTAAAAATCTCTCTTACAACCTCTCTTACGCTTAACGATAGAGATTGTACAAAACCTGTCGCATAAACACATTTTGCGTTTTTTATGTAACCAAAGTCAATATCATCAACGGATAAGCCCATGGCGGCCGTTTTTCTTCTGTAAAATACAAACTCGCTTTTGTTTTCTTTTTTACCGACAAAATATAGCCCGTTTTGACCTTGACTGAGTTTTACGTGTGAAGTATCAAGCCCCTCTGAACCCCAAGCGTCAAGCAAGTACTCACAAAAATTATCCGTTGCCAGTTTTGTTATGTAGCCCGCACTACTTCCGCATCTAAGTGCTGCTATTGCGCTGCATAGGGAATCTCCGCCGTAGTATTTATCAAAAATTTGAGCAAATTTTAGCGATGTCGGACTTGAGAGCTCTACAAGTCCTTCGCCTATTGTAACTATGTCTAGATTTTCATACATATACTTTTTTTATCATAATTTTTATATTCGGTCAAAAATGTTAAGTGTAATGACATTTATGTATTTTTTGTGGTATAAAATTCCTATGGATAAGTGCAAAAATGTTCTTGTTATAGCGGGTAGTTCACAAATCGGATTTGAGGCAATTAAACTAATGCTTGATGGAGGCTATACGGTTTATGTGACCTCAAGAAGTTCTATTGATTTGGAGCATGAAAATCTTTTTAAATACAATTTAGATATCACTTCTAATGAAGCGTTTTTGTCTTTAAAATCAGAATTATCCGGTCTAAGGTTTTGCGCAATAGTCAACAATGCGGGTATTGTTGTTGCTTCTCCTGTTGAATTTTTGTCTGAAGATGAGCTTAAAAGACAGCTTGACGTTAATTTATTCGGACTTCTTAGAGTTATAAAGAATTTTTCAAGTCAATTGGTAAGTAATGGTAAAATTATTAATGTCAGCTCCATGGCGTCATATGGTGTGTATCCGTTTTTATCGCCGTATTGTCTCTCAAAAAGAGCAGCAGATATACTTTTAAGAGCCTTTTCCAATGAAACGGGTATAAAATATGTTTCAATAAGACCCGGAGCTATTAGGACGAAGTTTTGGACTGATAGTATTGAACAAAACAAAGATAATTTTAAAAACTTTATGGGCAAGTATGATGATATTGGAAATTATATGCTTAAAAATGCTAAAGATAATGCATTGAACGCTCTAGACCCTGCAAAAGTAGGATGTGCGGTTTATAAGTGTTTGCGTGCCAAAAACCCTAAATGCGCTGTGAATGTCGGCATTGATGCTCATATTTGTGCTTTTGCCTCAAGATTTTTAAGTGAAAATTTACTGAACAACATAATAAGAGTAGCTTTAAAAGTTAAATTAAGATGAACGAAAATAAAAAAATTTACTTAATATATCCTCCCTCTCCTGTCATGAACAGGGAAGAGCGTTGTCAGCAGCCGACAGATGATTTAATAGTCATACCGCCTCTTGCTCCTCTTGATTTGATGTATTTTGCTTCTATTGCAAGAGATGTTGGCTTTGAGCCCATTATAAGGGATTATTCTTACCCCGTATCAAGCTATGATGATTTTACAATTGACTTAAAAAAGATTGCACCAAAGTATATTTTGGTAAATGTTGCAACGCCTACTCTTGAAAACGACCTTATGTCGCTTAGAATTGCAAAAGAGGTTTTTGGCGATTCGATAACAACAATAGCCAAAGGTGCTCATTTTTCTTTTTTGGCAAAACAGGTCTTGCAAAGCCATGATTTTATTGATATTGCAATTTGTGGTGAAGGCGAATTAACTCTTAAAGAGATTTTGCATGGCTCGCCTTTATCTGAAATTAAAGGTATATGTTATCGAGATGATTATGAAATTGTGGAAAATCAGCGAAGACCGTTTAATGAAAATTTGGATGACTTACCTTATCCCGCTCGCGACTTAATTGATAACTCGTTGTATATAAGGCCTGATAACAATAAAAAACAAGCTGTGATAAAAGTCTCACGCGGTTGTCCTTATCATTGCTTTTTTTGCCTTGCAACTCCTCTTAATGGTCGTATAGTAAGAAAAAGAAGTGCAGAAAATATTATAGGCGAGATAAGAGAATGTGTTGAAAAATATGGAATAAATAATTTTATATTTTGGTCTGATATTTTTAATCTGGATAAAGAATGGACAAGAGACCTTTGCAGAAAAATTATAGAGTCGGGTTTAAAGATAACATTTTCTACAAATACTCGTGCTGACAGTGCTGATATGGAAACAATTATGCTTATGAAAAAAGCCGGCTGCAGGCTGGTTTCAATAGGAGTAGAAAGTGGTTCGCAGTATATGCTGGATAAGATGGGTAAAAAAATCACTCTTTCTCAAATTGTAAACACTGTGAAAGCTTTCAAAAAGTCAGGTATTCAAATTTACGCCTATTATGTAATAGGGCTTCCTTGGGAAACAAAAGAAACAATAAAAGATACTTTGAATTTTGCCAAAAAACTAAATACAGATTATGTAAGTTTTTATACCGCAACCGCTCTTGTGGGTACAACATTTTATGATTATGTTGAAAACAGTTCTCTTGGTGAGCTGGACTATTCTCATCCGTATTATTTCCCGACGGTTAGGACGCATGAGCTAAGCTCCCAAGAGGTTTTTGAATATCACAAAAAAATGGTTAGAGAATATTACCTCAGACCCTTATATATTTTAAAAATGCTTTTGAAAATTCGCTCATTTGCTCAATTAAGCAATTATATAAAGGCCGGATTAAGAGTTTTAAAAAGGCATTAGATGAAACTTTTTTGCTCTCTTTGAGTCTATATTATCAAGGAGAGTTTTATGGATGATGTATTAAATGCCTACATTTATGAGTTGAAAAAGGGCACAAAGCTTTTGGCGTTGATTACTGTAAATACATACTTTAGAGAGAGATATAAGGATAAAATAAAAAAGCATCATCTTCATTGCAGAGTACAAAATATAGGTACAAAAGACAATATTTTCTTTGGTTCAAAAGAGTGTATTGATATTGTATCTGCCTTTATAGGGAATAAATTGTCCAAACTTACGCCCGAACAGGATTTTATACTTGGCATAATGCTGGGTTACAGTCGCTCTATGCAGTGTAAAAGATATTTGAATAAACTTAATTCTACCCTATCGGGTAATATGAACTTATAAATTATATTTTAATATATTCTTGTCAATGAGTGATAAGGAGATTAAAATGATAGTTTCTATAATGGATGGTTGCACTGCATGCGGAGCATGCGAGGCTATTAACCCTGAAGTATTTCATGTTGATAATGTAGCACATGTTGATAAGTCTCATATTGAAGGCAACGAGCAAGATTGTATCGATGCAGCTTTAATTTGCCCTGTTAACGCTATTTGGGTAGAAGATATCTAGTTTTTTTATAATCCTCTCAAATTTAATATGTTTGATTGATTTTGCCTTAAATACCTTGCGCGAGTTAGTTCTAGAGGATAAAATCAGAATATATTAAGGAGATTGGATTATGAAAAAATTAGTATTAGCGCTATCACTTGTTCTTATTTTTTCTTCTGCTGCACTAGCTGAAGATGCTGTGTTTGAGTCTATGGATTCGGTAAATGAAGTTCAAAAAGTTGAACTTACTCCTGTTTCAAACAGTGTTTCTACACCTGCGGTAAACACATTATCGGGCAGTATTCAAGAAGAAAGCTTTAAAAAAGCTATTACCAATCTTGACGATGCATCTGCTGAAATTCGCGAGCAGTTGATAAACTATAATTCCCAATTGGCAACTGTTCAGGCACAGGATGACCAACTTAAGGCACAGATTAAAGAATTAAAAAAACAAGTAAAACAAACAAAGAAAAAATTAAGCAACATTGAAAAATCAAAGAAATATATTAATTCTAACTTTGATACGGAACAAAAGTAAGCTTTATCCTATAAAGGATGAAATAAGTTCTTGCATCTTGTCGAGTTCATCTTCGGCAAGATGCTTTTTAAATTCGTTGATTTTTGAAAATTCCTCAATCAATACCTCATAGAGTGAGTTTTTGCAAACTTTATCAATATTTGCAGGTTCAAGATATTTTATTTTATCTATATCAAGAATTTCTATAAAACCGCAAGATTCAAATATTTCGAGCGCGATTTGCGTAAACTGTTCACTGACTCCTGTTGCTTGCGAGAGTTTTTCAATATCTATTTCTCCGTTTTTATGATTATTTGAATATTTTAACATTCCGGATAGCAGTTTTATTGCATTTTCAATGTTTTCATTGTACTTATTGTTCATAAGGTGAACTTTTGATGGCGAAACATTCTCAAGAATTTCTCTAAATTCTTCAAGATTTGACGGGTAGTCAAAAAACATTATACTTTCAAATTTTTTTAATTTTTGTGTAAGCCTCGAGTTTATTTCGGGATAGTCTTTTAAAATATTTAATGTATTGATATTTTTTGCCCAGATTGTAATATCCGGCTTATCTTTGTTTAGATAGTCAGATATTTGCTCTAATATGTTTGTTTTTTTTCTGTGGTCATAGAGTTTTAGTTTGCCTTGATGGGCTTTTGGTGTATATTTTTCACTATAAACATCAATTACCTCGAGCTGGAGGGTTTCTTGATTATTAAAGTCATTTATGCTCGCACTGAAAATAATGTCTATCGGGGTGTCTTGAGGTAGTAATAGTTGTTCTTCGTTCCATTTGACACATTCAAAACTTATTCCGTCTTTTGCACAATAGAACTTTAAATGGTTAGATTTTTTTCCTATTTGCCTTGACCCTTTAAAAAGAGTATTTCTTAGTGCAAAAATCGGACTTGGGTTGTCTTGTCCGCAAGGTTCAAGTTTTTCAAGTGACTTTATAAAATCTGTAGTCAGGTCTTTTGCTTCAAGAATTTTATCTGCATAAATGCAGTTGTAATCTTGTTTATCTGTTTTTATTTCATCAATTGTGTTTAAAATTGCCTCTTTTATTTCTTCAAAACTATGCTGTTTGATGTCGAATGAAAATCCCCCCGCAAGCGAGTGCCCGCCAAAACCAAGGAATAAATCCTGATTTCTTTTTAGTATTTCATATACATTATACCCCTCAATTGAGCGTATAGAGCACCTGCCTACTTCATTCTCATCTGTTGTTACCATAAATGTCGGTTTAGAGAATTCTTCAACGAGTTTTGAAGCAACAATGCCTATTATTCCTATGTGCCAATCATTATTGAATAAAACAAGTGCATTTTGCGAGTTTGTTTTTTTGTCATTTTTCACCATATCTTTCGCTTGCGCAAAAATATTTTCACATAGACTCTGGCGAATTTTATTGTAATTGTCTAATTTTTCAAGGATAAAAGATAGCGAGCTTTCATTATTTTCAATTAAAAAATCAAACGCCAAACTTGCACTTCCAAGGCGCCCTACGGCGTTTATTCTCGGTGTTAAAATAAACGCAACGTCCGTACTTGTGATGTTTTTTCTTCCGCTTGTTTCAAAAAGAAGTGATATACCTTTGTGCTTGTTTTGGTTTATAAGCTTGAGCCCTTTTGAAACTATTACCCTATTTTCATTAAGCAGGGGTACAACATCGGAAATTGTTCCCACGCAGGCTAAAATTGCAAGCTCGTCTTTAATTTTGTTGTCACAATCGTCAATTAAAGCAAGTGCAAGCTTATAGGCAACACCTACACCTGATAATTGTGAAAGACTTTTTATTTCGTCAAGATTGAGATTATCTCTTAGTGAATAAGGTGCTTGTGCGTTTAGTATTGCAAAAGCTTTTGGACACTCTCCTTCAAGTTTGTGGTGGTCAGTTATTATGACATCTGTACCAAGTTTGCTGATTACATTTACTTCGTTTGTGTTTGAAATTCCGCAGTCTACGGTTATGAGCACTTTTATTTTTTGTTTTGAGATAATCTGTAGTGCTGTTTTTAGACTAATCCCATGTCCGTGCTCTTCTCTGTCCGGTATAAAAACTTCAAAATCAGCACCA
Source organism: Candidatus Gastranaerophilales bacterium (assembly GCA_944325105.1). Classification (GTDB taxonomy): domain Bacteria; phylum Cyanobacteriota; class Vampirovibrionia; order Gastranaerophilales; family Gastranaerophilaceae; genus Galligastranaerophilus. The sequence goes on from CALUYW010000004.1 coordinate 17,827, forward strand.
AGTGCGCTTAGCGTTTTGTGCATAAGTGCACTTGAAGTTACGCCGTCTGCGTCAAAATCTCCCCAAACAAGGATTTTTTCTTTATTCTCTATTGCTTTTTTTATTCTGTTTAGAGCCTTTTCTCCATCAGCAAAAACGTCAAGCTTACTTAGGTTTTGACTATCGCATTCAAGAAAGTTTTTTGCTTCCCGTACTGTGTCTATACCTCTTAGTGCAAGCAAATGAGAAAGCAGGGGGTCGCCGACATATTCAAGCAACTCCCTACTTAACTCTGGTACTTTTTTTTCTTCTATTTTTCTAAAGTTCATTTCCTATCTGTTTTTACTTAGTTGTGCGAGCAACCTTAGCAGTTCAAGGTATAGCCATACTATTGTAACAAGCAGTGAAAATGCTCCGAACCATTCAAAGTACTTTGGAGCCATTTTTTGTGCACCTTGTTCAATAAAATCAAAATCGAGAATAAAGTTAAGAGCAGCAACGGCACAGAATATCAAGCTTAAGACAATTCCAAGCCAGCCGGTGTTCCATATGGAAATAAAGTTTTGATTAAAAAAGCCGATTACAATGCTGACAAGATAAAATATCATAATCGAAAATGTGGCGGTATAGATAACTTTTTTAAATGTATCCGTAGCCCTTATAAGTCCTGTTTTGTATAAAATGAGCATTACAAACAGTGTTAAGAATGTTATCAAAGCAGCATTTGCAACAATTCCCTGTAATTGCATTTCATACATTGCTGAAATTCCGCCTATTGCAAGTCCTTCGCAAACCGCGTAGCCGATAGATAACAATTTGGCATTTTGTGGTTTAAATCGCATAATAATTGCAAGCACAAGCCCTGCGATTATACCGCCCCACATTAGCATTATTACTTTATCCATGTACCCTGCAAATGCCTGTGTCCAAGTGAACACGCCGACGGCAAATGTAATCAACAGTAAAAGAATTGTTTTATTAACTGCTCCCGACACACTCATCGGTTCGCCGTCAAGAACAACATTTTCATAAATGTTTTCTTGTGTCATAGGGTTAGATGTCATTTTTACTCCTCCATAAATATCTTGTTGAATTATACTACTTTTTTTAAGTAAAATAAAGTCATGATTAAAGTCGGCTTAACGGGTAATATTGCTTCGGGTAAATCTTGTGTAGAGAGTATACTAAAAGAACTTGGCTATAATGTCTATGATGCCGATAGTGCTTCACACAAAATTCTTGAAGAGTCTTTAATAATAAAGCAAATTTTTGGTACTAATAAAAGAGAAGAATTGGCTAAGACGGTATTTAGCGATAAAAATAAATTAAAAAAGCTTGAAGATATAATCCACCCATTAATTAGGCAAGAAATAATAAGTTTTTTTGATAAAAATTGTCATGAAAAAATAGTTTTTGCTTCAGTGCCGCTTTTATTTGAGGCCGGGTTTGAGGATTTGTTTGACAAGATAATTTTTGTCTTTGCTCCTGACGAAGTAAGGCTTAAAAGACTTATTGAGAGAAATTCTTACACAAGGGATTATGCGATGTTGCGAATTAATTCTCAGCAATCACAAGAAGAAAAAATAAAACGTGCGGATTTTGTAATAAACAATGATAAAGAACTCTGTGAGCTGAAAGACTTGGTCAAAGAGTGTTTATGTTTTCTTACGTTTTGAAAGATAAATATTTTGCACTACTTATGAAGCAAGCTCGGAAAAATTGCCCATTAATTTATTGATATCAAAATTGCTCTTATATTGTTTAAGAAAATATGTTAGTGCTTCTTCTGAATTGGGTTTTGGGGTGTTTGGACTTTTCTTAAGCTTCAGTCTTTCGCTTAGCGGTAATTTTAACAAATTAGCTCTTTCTTGCATCATATTTCTGAATTTATTTCTTGTTTGAAGCGCTGTAATATCTTTTGTGAGCTCTGCAATTGCTTTGGTCATCATTGTGGTTTTTTGCACGACACTTAAATCGTCATAATCGTCAAATCTTGCTCCAAATTTGTCTAAGTATGCATTATAAAGTTCAGATAAAGAGTTGCTGCTTGATTTTTTGGCTTTGAGCAAATTACCCTGAGTTGAAGATGGAATTATGCCAACTTTTTTCATTATATTATCTGTCAAATTTAATAGGGTGTCGTTAGTTAAAAGAGGAATGCCGGTTTGTTTATCAAAAAAGGCTTTTTGTAACTCTGTGCGAAGTATTTCAGCTGCTTTTGATTTATTCATATCATCAGGTAATATTGCCCCATCCAATACAAAATTTACAATATTGTCAATGTCTGCGTTCTTGATGTAGTTAGTTAAATTCATAAATCTTATTGACTGTTCTTTTGTTTGTTCAATTACATTTCCTGTGTCAATTAATGTAAAACAGCCTTTGCCTTCTTTTAATTTTTTAACATCTATAAATATGTTGCCAGGATGAATATCGCCATGGATTATCTTACCTTGTGCTTCTGCCTTGGAAAACTGCTCGGTTAAGATATCTTGATATTGTTTCAGCATTTTTATGGTTTCTTCTTTTGTTAAATCTTGAAAGTCTATGTCAATACCGACTTTTGTTTTGAATTGCGCAGTAAGTTCCTCAAGTTGTTTTTTGACATCTTCGTAGCGGATTTTGTCATACGAGTCCATAGTGTCTAGACTGCCGTAGTAATCAACATCCCATCTTGCCATACGTATCTTTTTTCCAAATTCATTAAAATCAGATAGACTTATTCCTTCTGCGCGCTCCATAACATATATATTGTCTTTTACTTCAATAGGTTTGACCACATTTGCCTTTTTGATTGTTTGTGCAAGTTTCTTTGCTGACTCCATTTCGTTTCGAAGATCTACCTCTGCTTCTATTCCCCTGGATATGTTTTCAATATTTTTGATTAAGTAATCTTTTTCTTCTTGAGCTCTGGTACTTGAGTTAATCATGGCTATAAAAGCCTCTTTGTCTTTAGTTATTTTTTCTTTATTTATTCCTTTGTGTAGCATTTTAATGCATACATTTTTTCCGTTACTGTCTTGCGCTACAAATGTTTGTGCAACAGTACCACTGCCAACACATTGCCTTAGTTTGTATGTGTTTTTGCCAAATACTCTGTCTATTTCTTTTTGTGCATCATCAAGCGCCCATGTTTGGGGGCATTTTTCCCTTAGCGCTTGAGTTAGCGAACTTCCATCTTGAGAAATTTGCTTAAATTTAAGTGCAAAGATGTTCTCTTTGCTTAAAAGTTGTATTTTTTCGGTATCATCAATATGACTTGTCATAATGGAACTAATTGTCTTGTTATTAAATAAAATCTCCTGAAGCTCTTCATATGGGCCTTTTATTGTTTTGTCGGCAGGTAATTTTAAATTTTTCAATTCTTTTGCAACTTTTTGCGCATTTTGTTCAAGCTCTTTTGCAATTTTACCGTTTCTTATTAATGGTATTGCTATAAGTCCTGCACCCATTATATTTAGGATTTTAGAAGTGCTTAGATTATCCAGGAATGATGTTGGTGTTTTTTCGCCTTTATCTTCTCTTGTTCCTATAAAATACTTTGATAAACTATTAATTACAATGTATATAGGAACGCCAATCGGGCCCAATATGCCAACTATTGGTATAGTTAAGCCGTTTATGTTGCCCGTAATGTTATTTCTAAAATCAGCATTTCTTTTAGCCTTTTTGTTGGTTTTTTTGATTTGCTTAATTTCATCTTTTGACATTTTTTCTTTGTCATATTCTGCTTTGTATTGCAATGTCCCTATTCTGTTTAGTTTTAGCAGAGTCGACTTAATAAAGCCGCCAACAAGCATTGCGGGTAGTGCGGATACGAGATTAACAGTCTTTTTGTTTGTTATAATGTCATATATTTTGTTTTGTGTTTCTGTTTTTTTAAGTTTCGAAAGAGTGTTTTTTATTGCTGAATTTAAGCTTGTGTCTTCCGTCTTGCTTAAAAAAGAGCCGAGCTTATTCTTTAAAACTTTTTCGTTTATTTGAATAATTGATTTGCCCTTAGTCAGATTTTTATGTAATGCAAAAAATACCAAGCCTGCTACGGTTATTGACGCTATATCTCCAATTGTCTGAGCAGCATTTTCCTGAGAACGTCTGTAATTTTTTATTTCTTTTTCGACATCTTGTTTTGTTTTTTTACCGGAATTTAATTCAGAAATCGATTGTTCAATCTTTTTTGAACTATAGCCTATTTTTAGTGCACTTTTTATTTTATCGGCAAGTTTTTCAATCTGCCCGTTTTGTTTTTTTGCGCTTTCAAATTCATCTTTTATATCATCTGAATTTATTTCAAGTGAGGGAGTTTTTGTAGGTGAAGATGAAACTTTTTTTATATTTTGTATTTGCAATGTGTTGCTTTTGGTATGATTTATGTATTCAGCCAGCGAAATATGCGTATTCATTTTAACCTTGTAATTGATTATATGTATTAAAAACTAAAAAAAAGAAAATATTGCGTCTATTTTGGATAAGTAAGGATAAAAAAACAAGAATTTTAAAGAATGTTTAAAACTTCTCTAATTAGCTTGCAGGCAGTTGCGGTAGATACTTTTGTGATGTCATAATCGGGTGCAAGTTCAACAACGTCGGCACCAACCACGTTATATTTTTTTAGTTCCACAATCCAGCTCATAAGTTCTTTGTATGTTAGTCCGCCTGCCTCCGGTGTTCCCGTACCGCTCATAATGGATGGGTCCAGTACATCTAAATCTATTGTTACAAAGATTTTTTTATCTTTAAATTTTCTAAGCTCTGATGGGTCAAAGGCCTGTGTGGCGTGTTTTTTCATTAATTCAAACTCTTCTTTTTCCCCGGAGCGGATACCTATTTGCATTATGTTTTCAAAACCTACCAGCTTTGCAATCTGCAACATAACGCCTGAGTGTGTAAGCTCTATATCCAGATATTGAGCCCTTAAGTCGGTATGTGCATCAAACTGAACAACCGCTATGTCTTTGTGATACTCCAAAAGCCCCTTTATTGTGGCCAGAGTTACAAGGTGCTCGCCACCTATACCGAGGATTTTTTTATTTAGAGAATAAACATCTTTTGTATTTTTTTCAATTATATTCAAAGCTTCCTTAGGTGCACCGAAGGGCAGCTCTAGCTCTCCTGCATCATAAAAATCTAAATCAGACAAATTTGTATTAAAATAAGCTGAATACTCCTCAATACCAACGCTCTCAAGACGTATTTGCTGTGGTGCAAAGCGAGCCCCGGGACGATTTGTGCAAGTGCCGTCAAATGGCATGCCAAGCATTACAATCTTTGCGCTGTCAAAGTTGTCTGTTGCACCTATGAAATTTTTCTCCAGAAACGGACCTGATAGCATAGGGAAATTATATCATAAAAAATTTACAAATTTGGCAAGGTTTTTATTAAGTGCTATATTTCAACTATGAGAGTATTGTTTTTATTATTTGCATTTGTTTTTATTTCCATGCCTGCACTTTGTGCAGATGATATGGAAATTTGGAACCCTTATTTAGAAAAGATTGAAAAAGATGTTAAAGCCTCTTGGTATGATATAACTGCAAATCAAAGACACGAGAGGGCTTGCCGCACAACTTTGTTTTTTACTGTTAAAAACAATGGCGCACTTGGTACTATAGCAATTTTATTTTCTGACTGTAACAAGCAAATGCAAGATAATGCATTGCTTGCAGTAAAAAAAGTTTCTCCTTTTGCACCTTTTCCAAAGAAATTTTCAAATGTCGATGAGATAAATATAAACTATAATCTCGACTATAGGCTTTTACCTGAAAACCAATCGGCAGAAATACCTCAAAATACGGTTAAACCGGTTGTGTCGGATAGCCATAAGAAAGTATTGCCTCAAAATAGTGCAGTTCAAAGCAGTCAACTTCCTGCTATTAATAAGAAAGTTGTTTTAATCAAGTTTTTCAAAGTTTTTGTGCCGATATTTTTGGCACTTGATGCACTTGCCTTTGTTTTGCTTGTTCTTTTATCAAAAAAGCCAAAAATTCTTGAACTTAAGGGTTTAAGTTTTAGACGCGATATTATACTTTTTCTAATATGCAGTGCAGTTATTTTTGTTCTTTTTTGTGTTGTTATTTTCTTTTGTATTGGAGAATATGGCTATCTGCACAAAATGACTAAGTGGCTTTAGCGCCCTGTTGTTTAATTTTATAAACAATTGGTTTAATGCTTCCATAGTAGCCGAATGATAACACTAAGCAGGCGCTAACCCAGGCTATTGGGCCTGAGTAAAACATTCCAATATACCCAAATTTAATTGCCAGGTATACGGCTGCAAAAGCACGCATTAAAAGCTCTGCTATACTTGCAACAAGAGGGAAAATAACTTCGCCCATACCTTGCAGAGTATTTCTGTAGACAAAAATTTGCGAGAGAAATATATAAAAAAATGTACTTATCAAAAGGTACTGATGTGCAATTTCAATTATTTCATTTGTAGCACTCCCGATAAATTCTCTTATTATATCTGTTCCCCAAAAGCGCATTACAATGGCCATAAAGACACTTAAGGCAATGCTTAAAACAGAAGTTTGAATAACTCCTGTCCTTATTCTTCTGAATTTTTTTGCGCCAAAGTTTTGTGCAACAAATGATGCAAGCGCTACGCCGAATGATATCATTGGCAATGTTGCTATTTGCTCTATTCTAAGAGCGGCAGTGACCGCTGCAATAACATTAGAACCAAAACTGTTGCATACACTTTGTATTACAATAACACCTATTCCAATGATTGAAAATTGTAATGACATCGGTATGCCAACCTTTAGGTGTTCATACGCAGAATCTCTGAAATTTTTGTCAAATTTTATAAGCCATTCTTTCTTTTTAATATGTAGAATTGGGAATTTTTTCTTTACATAAAACAAACATAAAAATACAGATATTGCTTGCGATAGAACAACGGCCACAGCCGAACCTGCTACACCCATTTTAAATATTTGAATAAACGCCAGTGCCAGAAAAATATTTGCAATCGAGGCTAAAATTAAGAAATAAAGAGGTGTTTTGCTATCGCCAAGCGCCCTGATTATGCTTGCAAGCAGGTTGTAAAAGGTTGTTGAAACAAGCCCTAATACTATTACTTCAATGTACCAGTATGCATTGCTATAGATGTTTTGCGGTACATTTAAGAGCTTAAGGAATGGGTGCATCAAAATTGTGCATATTATGGTGAAAAATATTGCAGTTACCGAGCTTAGTATTGTCGAGACTATAACCGAATTTTTAACCCCATCATAGTCTTTGGCACCAAATCTTTGCCCCGTTATTACCGAGAAGCCGTTTGTCAGACCCACTATAATAAACATTATCAAAAAAAACAAAGGTGCTACGGCCCCTACTGAGGCGAAAGCCTCTACTCCAAGTAATCTGCCAACTATAACAAGGTCGGCAATATTGTAGAGTTGCTGAAACACGTTCCCAATAAGCAATGGTATTGAGAATAAAATTATTAATTTAAGCGGTTCTCCTCTTGTAAGGTCTTTTATCATAATTAATCCTCAAGTATTTTAATTGCATGCAAACACTATTTAGTCAAGGGTTGCATGAATTATAAATTCAAGAGGTTTGTCGGGATATCTATTCAATATCCGGGAAGTTAAAGTAAATTACTTCCTTTGCTTTAATATTTATGTCTTCGCCGTAGCCCCAAGGGGTGTTTCTATTTTTGTAATCTTCCCAAACTTCCTTTCCTTCGCCTTTAATAATCTTTTTTGTATTAGAAAAATATGATGGCGAAAAGAAAAATGCCGAATTGAGCGGGTTTTTACCGTTTGATGACATGCCAAAACTTATCTCTGAATGTTTAAAATCAGGTTTTAGTTTTTGCCTGTATATAGCTTTTACTTCTTTATCTATACTGTGTTCAAGTCCTTCGGGGTCTGTGTATGATGTAGGAATAAATGTAAAACTCGCGTTTTTATGAAATTTCTCGGGTGAGACCACATCAGTCATTTTGCCTGTTATGATTGAATTTTTCTCTATTATTAGACCGTTTCCCAAGTTTAAATCTCTTAGTGCTTTTATTTTTATAATTTCACTAGGGCTCTTTGTTGATATCTTTTCAACGGCTTTCCCTTTAAAAACTTGTGTGTTGACAACACCCATGCAGCATATAAGTACCATGAGGGATAAACACATCTTTTTTATAATATAAATCCTTTAATACACAATCTCTTGCTATTCTACATGATTTTATTCAAAACGGCAATGTTTGTTTATAATTAATTTTAATTTATTGTTCGGCTATTTGACAGGAGATTGTATTTACCATCTAAAAGAGTCTTTAACTTCTTGAGAGTATTTAACAAGCTTTTGTACTGTTTCTTCACTAAGTGGTTTGTTTTGGTTTTCGTTTTTAAGAATTAAATAAAGCTGATACCATAAAAAAGTTCTGTCTGTCCCGAGCTGGCAGCCAAAATATATTGGGAGAGGAAAATCATCACTTTCTCCGTTTAATATTTTTACAAATTCTTTAAGTCCTGCTATTTTCCCATCTTTTTCCTTGCTGGCGTATAGCTCGGGGTGCCTGATTAATTGGTCTATTAAGTCATTCTCTATATCAAATACATTTAGATTAGAATTTCCAAGTTCAGATATGTTTGTGTACCTAAGCCCGGCCCCATTTGCATTTTGGCGGTAATCTTCATACGGCAGAAGCGAAACTATTGATTGTATACCTGCTTTCTTTAAAATTTTTAATTTTTCCGGCTGTTGTGATAGTTCTGCACCACTATATAGCTCATTTTTTCTTCTTTCCGAAAAGGCGTATATGCCAGCGCTATTAATTATTGCTGCATCTACCCTCCTCTTGCTTTTTGTTGGCTTATATGTATTGGGTAAGTGGCTGGTATGTGTGACCATAGCCATTCTTTCTTTTTTTAATTGTTCGGCATAAAAAATTTCCGGGCCTAGTTGTTCTTCGACATGTGCCCTTATAATATCTCTTGTCTGATCTTGTTTATCAGGGATGTATCTGTCTTTGTATCTTAGATATGCGCAAAAATTCACATTATTTAAATTCATTATTTTCAACTGTCGCTCATCCCTTTGTGTATGCACTATAAACGCTGCTGAATTTTTAATTTTGCTTGCGCAAATTCTAAGAATTTTTAAGCATTTGAACTCTTTATTAGACTTTGCAAATGCAATCATAGTGCGTTTCTCAATGGAAATGTCGAACAAAAAGAAGGATTGTAAAAATAGTGTGTTCGAACTTTTCTTGCGATGGCGAAAACCTAGTCATAGAGCCTAAACCAATATTTAAGGCTGTCATTAAAAACAGCCTTTCCAATAAAAAACTCCTCAGGTTGGACTCGAACCAACAACCTACCGGTTAACAGCCGGTTGCTCCGCCATTGAGCTACTGAGGAATATTTGTCTTTTGACATTTTTTATTATAACAACAAAATATTTTTTGGCAAGCTGATTTTAAAAATCCTACTAATGTATTAATTTTACTTCAAATTTATATCTTTTTTTAAATAAATCTTTCTAAGGGGTTTTATAGCTTAATAAAAAATGTTATAATTTATCTATTCTTAGTTAAGGAGTTTAAATATGTCAAAAAAGGACACTTCAATTGGGTTTGCTATTGGTATTTTGGCAGGTGTAATAGGTGGTATAACAGCAGGTATTCTTCTTGCACCGAAGTCGGGTGCCGAGTCAAGGCGCGAGCTGAAAGATGCATGTGAAGATCTAATGCAAAAATATTCGCCTGAAATTTCTATGGCAAAAAAGCAAGCCATGGATATGATAAGGTCTTCAAAAGAAAAAATTGAAGATACATATAAAAAATTCAATGATAATTTGAAAGCGCAAAAACTTGCGCATGCTAAAAATTGCGAAATAGATGTTTATGAAATTTAATGAAAGGTATTTTAATGAGCCCTGTAAATGTCAGCTTAACTGTTTTATTGATTGTAACCGCGGTTGTGGTTTTAGTTTTGGGTATCTTGCTGGCTAAGTTATTTATTAATTTAATTTTGCTTTCAAAAAATGTTGATTCAATTGCACAAAGTGTGCAAAACGAGATTGAACCAACTTTAAAGGAGCTCAGAGAGGCTGCCCAATCTATTAACTCAATAGCAAATAACGCGGATACACAGTTTAGCGGAGTACAAACTGCTATAAAAAGCTTTTTGGGCGCCTCAAGTGTAGTCGGATGCAAGATGAAAGGACTTATGAGCGGGCTTGTTAAAGGTATAAACTTTGGTTTAAATTTATTTAACAAAAAGTAAGAAAGGAATGAAAATATGTCAACAGGTAAATTTGTAGCAGGTTTTATTGTAGGTGGTGTAGTCGGTGCCGTAATTGGGGTGCTATTGGCGCCTCAATCAGGTGAAGAGACTCGCGAATTAATAAGTAAGAGCACAAAAGACGCATATGGTAAGGTTTCTGATGCCGCAAAAGAAATTCAGCAGAAAGCAGAATCTGTAGTAGATGAAGTACAGAAAAAAGGTGAAGAAATCATAGAAAAGATTCAAGACATGATTAATAAACAAAAAAACTAACTTTGTGGTTTTGTGCTAAAATCTTTATATGAAATTCGATGTTGCAATAATAGGCCTTGGGCCTGCCGGTATAAGATTTGCACAAGAGGCACTTAAATGCGGTCTTAAAACAATAGCTTTTGAAAAATCTTCCGTTGGCGGGACATGTTTGAATTTGGGTTGTATACCTACTAAAACAATGTTAAACCGCTCGGAAGTTTTTTCATGTGCGTGTAAAACTTTTCCTTTAAATATGGATGCCAGTACATTTTCTTATGCGTCCTTTTCTGAAAAAAAAGATGCAATTGTTTCAAAATTATCGAATGCAGTGCGAAAAGAGCTGGTTAACGACGGGTTGATTATAGTAGATAATGAAGCTAAAGTTGAAGTAACAGGCGCATTTGCACGAATTGTTGCGGGCGAGGAGATTTATGAGGCGGATAAAGTTATTGTCGCGACCGGATCAAAACCTCTTGAGATAACTGGTCTTGAGTTTGATTCAAAAAATATTATAAGTTCTGATGATTTGCTTTCTCTTAAAGAGTTGCCAAAGAGTATCTTGATTGTTGGTTCAGGAGCTATTGGCGTTGAGTGGGCACGAATCCTGAATAGCTTCGGTTGCAGCGTTACAGTGGTTGAAAAGGCTCAAAATCTTCTTCCTTTAATGGACAAGGATATTAGTGCAAGGATAGAGAGGATTTTCAAAATTTCAAAAATTAAGTACTACAAGTCAGTTTATCTAAAATCCTTTAACAACAAAAAAGCCTTCCTTTCGGATGGTACTGAGATTTATTGTGATACAGTTCTTTGTGCTGCAGGCAGGAAAAGAGTCTTTCCTGAATTTAAAAACGATTTTAATTTAGAAATATTTGATAATTGTAAAACAAATGTTCAAAATCTCTTTGTTATTGGAGATGTTTCGGGTGAAAAAATGCTTGCACATGTCGCATCTTATCAAGCGTACACACTTTTTAATAACCTTTATAAGGGAAAAGAATTTAAAATGCCTGATATTCCTTCGGTAATCTACGGTTCGCCTGAGATTGCCTCAATAGGCATAAATGAACAAGATATTTTAGATGATATAACTGCTTATAAAATTTACAAACTTCCGGTGTCATATCTGCCAAAAGCTTGGTGTGATGATTCGATTGAAGGTTTTATAAAAATAATTACAAAAAACGGTAATATTCTGGGTGCACATATTGTTTCAAAAGAGGCTTCGGCGCTTATTATGCAAATTTCAATTGCAATGAAAGCCAAGCTTACTATAGATGATTTAAAGGAAATTATTTTTCCTCACCCTACATACAGTGAAGGAATTTTAGAGGCACTTTTACATGGATAGATTGAGGCTACCTGATTATTTAAAACGTCCGATTGCAAGTGTGGACGATGCTTGCGCAAAAAAAGTAAGAGATTTGCTTAAAAAATATAATCTCAATACAGTCTGTGACGGAGCAAGGTGTCCTAATAAATGTGAATGTTATACAAGTCTTACCGCTACATTTATGATTTTAGGTAAAACTTGTACAAGAAATTGTGCATTTTGTAATATTTCCCAGTGCACACCGCTTGGAGTTGACGAGGATGAACCTTATAATGTTGCAAGAGCGATATGTGAGTTGGGTTTAAAATATGCAGTTGTCACTTCTGTTACTCGTGATGATTTAGAAGACTATGGTGCAAATCACTTTGCAAAAACTGTTTTTCAAATAAGAAAACTTGCGCCCGATGTTAAGGTTGAGATTTTAACACCAGACTTTTGTGGTTCAATTGAAGCGCTCCACAAAATTATTGATTATCCGCCTGATGTTTTTAATCACAATATAGAAACAGTACCAAGGTTATACCAGAGCGCAAGGCAAATGGCGGACTACGAGACATCTTTGAATGTCTTAAAATATATGAAAGACACTAAACCTGATTTAATTACAAAAACAGGTATAATGGTCGGATTGGGTGAATCCGGAGATGAGTTATATCAAACTTTTTGCGATGTTAAAAACGCAGGAGTTGACATTTTGACATGCGGACAATATATTGCGCCGTCAAAAATGCACTTAAAGGTTGAAAAATACTATACTATTGAAGAATTTCAAGAGTTAGAAAACATGGCAAAAGATGCAGGGATAAAATATCGTATCTTTGCACCCCTTGCCAGAAGTTCTTATAAAGCTGCACAAACTTATGCGCAAATCGTAAACTCTGTAAGTTAAGCTTTAGCCGCTTTATTGAGTTTTTTTCCTCTTTTTGAGAGTCTTTCGATGTTGTATTGTTGTGTTTTGTTGTCAATTTTTGCAGATTTTGCAACATCTTTTATGTAATTAATATAAAGTTCGGGTTTTACTTTGCCTACTTCCAGTAATTTTAAAATAATTCTAACGCCCGCCAGATTTATCGCAAGGTTTCTTGTTAAAAACTGAATAAGTTTGCCTCTTTCTATGTCATTTAGTGAATAGAGGCGCCTATTTTGTTTTGAACGTCTTGCAACAAGAAGGTCTTGCTCGTCATAAATCCTAAGTGTTCTTTGGTGCAGGTTAAGTGCTTGAGCAACTTTACCTATCGACAATACGGGCTCATCCGCATTCGTTTTGGTTTTTTTGCTATTCATTTTTTACTCCAGACATCTCATAGCTTAGCAACTAAATCGTAACTGTCAGTGCTCGTGACCTCTACTTCAACAATTTGAGCGGGTGTAAGATACTCATTAGTTCTAATGTAAACCAGTCCGTCAACTTCGGGGGCATCGGCATAACTTCTGCCTATAGCTGTGCCGTCGTTGTGAACTTCTTCAATTATACATTGAATTGTTTTAGAAATAAAGTTTAAATTATTTTCTTTTGAAATTTGTTTTTGCAGTTTCAAAATTTGATTTTTTCTTTTGCGTTTTATTTTTGCGCTTATTTGTGGTTTTAGTGAGTATGAATATGTATTTTTTTCCCTCGAATATTCAAAGACTCCAAGCCTGTCAAATTTCATTTCTTTGACGAAATTGTATAAATGCTCGAACTCTTCCTCGGTTTCGCCGGGGTAACCCACGATGAATGTAGTTCTAATAGCTACATTGGGAATTTCTTCCCTTAGTTTATTAATAAATTCTTTTTGGTCAATGACGGGTCTTCTCATCCTTTTTAATACTTCAGGGTGCGAATGTTGAAGGGGAATATCTATGTATTTAACAACCTTATTCAGATTTTTATATGCGTCAATTAAACTTTGCGTAAAGTTGGTGGGATATGCGTATAATACTCTTATCCATTCAATGCCGTCAATTTTATTCAGTTCGCAAAGAAGTTTGTCAAGAGACGGTTTTTTATATAAATCTATTCCATAGCTGGTTGTATCTTGTGCTATCAAAACAATTTCAGCTACACCTTTTTTTGCAAGATTTTTGGCCTCTGCAACTATATCTTCAATCTTTCTTGACTTATATTTGCCTCTAAGCGCAGGAATTACGCAGTAACCACAAGAGTAATTGCAACCGTCTGCAATTTTTATATATGATGAACTGCCAACGGTAATTTGTGCTCTCTCAATGTCCTCAGGGTAAATGTAGCATGGATTTTCATTAACAGAATAAAAATTGTCTGCCTCAACTGCTTTTACAATATCTCTTAAGTCACATGTTCCTATAAATCCGGATACTTCATTTAATAGGCTTTTCAGTTCTTCTTTATGTTTTTGGGGGAGACAACCCGTGACTATTATTTTTTTGCCCAAAGCGACCATGTCGAAAATACTTTCAACACTCTCCTTTTCAGCATCACAAATAAACGAGCAGGTGTTTATTATAACGGTTTTTACATCTTTATCCTCGACGTCAAGTGTGGTTTGGTAACCTGCTTTTTCAAGCATACCGAGCATTAGCTCCGTATCTACAAGATTTTTTGCGCAACCGTGATGAATTATTCCAATTTTAGTTTTCTTTTTCATTTTCGTACAGTCTTCTAAGCTTAAAAATAAATATTCTGAACTTGTCTCCAAAGGCCGCCTCAAGCGTATAGTTCTTTATTATATATTTGCAGGTTTCAAAGCCATAATCTCGACAGATGTATTTACTGCCATATTCAGAAGTATTCCTGGAGGTAAATACTACAAAATCAGGTTTTTTGGCGGCAATGTCTTTAATTATATTATCCTCCTTAAATGCATCAAAGTCCAGAGGTATAAAACTTGTCTGATAAAAATCCCATTTGTAACCCGATAAGAAGTTAAGCATAATTCCTTCGGGCAGCACAACCAAGCTTGAATTATCCTTGCCGTGTTGATTTAGGTAGTCAAGAGTTTCATTGAAGGCTTGTCCGATATTTTTTGATGTTTTATGACCGCCAAACTTGGTTTTTACTTGCGTATTTTCGTTAAATACACCTGCAAAGAGCAAATGCAAAAATAACAATGTTATTATACCGATGTAGAGGGCAAGTACGTTCTCATACTGGCGTTTTGTGTTGTAAAGTATGTTGTTCTCAAAGACATTTTTAATAAATAAAACAATAGCTAATAGTAAACCTGCAAGAGAATATGCGCCGTAAAAGCCAAGTATGAGAGAATGAAAGTTTTTTATTGTACAAAGCAAAGAGACCAAAATAAGCGTTAATTCGCTAACCAGATGTACATTTTTGTAGTCTTTAGATTTTACATATATATACGTTTTGTAAGCAAAAATTAGTGTGCAAATGTAAGGAAGCAGAGCAAATATTTTTTCTGGAATTTCTTCTTGAAGAAAAATTATAAAATAAAAGAATGCGGTAATGAGTGCTGATAGCGCGTATTTAACTTTTTTATTTTTTAATCTTAAAATATAAAAAAATCCAGCAAAGAAAATTGTAGAAAGAAAGATGAGTGCAATTAAATCAACTAAATTAGAAAAAAAATGTTGACTGTTAAAACTTAAAAGAGAATAATTTGAGTAAAAAACCGCTAACGAGTGACTTTTAATCATACTTGTCAGATAATTTGAATTTTTTACTATGTCTGAAATTCTTAACCCTTGCGCAAAAAGGACTAGAAATGTAATAGTCGGAATTATTAAAGAAAATGCAAGAGCCCTTACCAATAGTGATATTTTTTCTTTTCCGTAAAGTAAAATTAACAGTAATATAGGGACTATAATTAATACAAAGTCCGGCTTGCTGGCACAAATTGCTCCCCATAAAACAAAAGATGTGTATACATGGCTTTTTTCTTTGGTTTTTATGTACCTCAAGAGATTATATAATATCCATATTGCAAAAGTTGCGCTAAAAACCATTGCATAAGAATATGGAAATATAAAGTTGAATATGCTTGTGCTAAATACCACACTCAACATGACAAGCACGCAAATACTTAAGCTTAAGAGCTTGGAAAGAAACTCTCTTGAACAGAGGTATAAGCCGAGCATATAAAAAGCTCCAAAAATACCCCCTATTATGTATAAGACGGATAAATTTGGGGTAAATATCTTATAAAAAAACGTGTTGAATAAATATGGGAAAGGGCCATATATGCAAAATATGTCTCTATATAGTACGCTTCCTTTTGAAATTGCATATGGTATGTATGCTTCTCTTCCGCAGTCTGTTATTAAATCCCCGCAATGTCCCCAAGTTATTATTAATAAAACCAGATATAGTATTGATAAGAGTATAAGCGGTTTTTTTTCTTCTAAGAATATATTTTTCATATGTTACTTATACCAGAAACTATATTCTTGAGGCAATTTTTTAATAAAATTTTTTTTATATACATGTAGGGCTAAGGAGTTTATTATGCAACCTGTTTTACCGACAAATTTGGATAGAGCATCTGCACAAGTTCTTGGTTTTGACGCTGCGGCTTATATAACCGATACAAGGTCTACGCTGCATGAGCGCTTGAATATACCTCAAACTTTCAATTCTTACGACTATTTAGCCGGAAATTTGGCAAAGCCGCAAGAGAAGAAAAAAAATAACTTTGCCGCTTTGATATCAGGAGTTCTTGCTGCAGGGGGACTTGCAGTTCTTACCTATGCCGGTTTAAAAGGAAAGGTAAAGCTGCCTGAGAAAATACAAACTTTACTCAAGAAAATACCAACAGAAAGAATTTCAAAGGCATTTTCTGATGTGGGAGAATTTATATCCGGTAAGGTTAAATCGATAAAATCTGCGTTAAATATTGATTTTTCAAAGATGAAGGGTGGGTTTTTAAATTTATTTAAAAAAGTAAAATAAGTTAAAATTGATTTGCCGTTTCAGCCTCAAGCAGCTCAAGATTGTGTGCTGCCTCTTGGTGTTCGGGTTGAACACTAAGGGCTTTTTTGTAGTATGATAGCGCATTTTCTTTGTTGCCCAAAATTTCGTACGCCAGTGCCAAATTGTACATTGTATCGGCATCATTAGGGTCTGATTTTAGGATTTCAAGGAATTGGTCAACGGCATTAGCGTATTCCAGCTCTTTTGTAAGGGTAATGGAGTATGCTTTCCTTGATTTTAAATCAAGGGGATTTATACTTATAGCGTCAAAAAACGCTGTCTTAGCATTTTTTATGTCCCCAAGTTCGTCATATGCATAGCCCAGTCCAAAATAGTATTTAGACTCTTGTGGTGATATTGCTATGGCTCTTTTAAAGTGTCCTATTGCATCTTGAAAACTTTTAATTTCACAGTTGCACTTGCCCAGTTTGTAGTATATCTCTGCATTTTCAGGATTATATTTTAATCCTTCAAAAAATTTATCAAAGGCTTTTGAATATTCTCCTTGGTTAAATAAATCTATTGCCCAATTTGATATGATTCCTGATATATAGTTCCTTAGGATTTCCGTGTGTTCGGGCGGAAGATTTTCTATCAGATTTTCATAGAGATTAACTGCTTTTTCGTAGTCACCGCTACCTGTGTATGCTTGTGCAAGAGTGTATGCAAGCGATTCTTCGCTCGGAAAGTCGCTTATTAAGTTTGTAAGGATATCAATTGCTTCCTGTGCCATACCTTTGTGGATAAGTATTTCGCAGTATCTGTTTTGATAATGCAAATAATTTGTACTTTGTGAACCTTCCATGTCAATTAGTTTTCGATAGGACAAAAGCGCATTATCCCAGTCTTTAATATTGAAATACATAAGGGCGATTTTTTCTAAAAGTTCGATGTTTTCACCCTTAATTTTCCCCAGTTTCTCATAGCAAGTGAGGCACCTTTCCCAGTCATTTTTTTTGAAAGCTAATTCGGATATTATTTTTATTACGTCTGTATCGTCGGGAGTTATTTCCAGTATTTCTTCATATACTTTCAATGCGTCATCAGTGTACCCTTCAAGCAGATAAAGTTGTGCAATCGTGTGTTTTATTTTCGAAACCTCTTGCGGGTCATCCTCGGCCTCTAAAAGCAGAGTATACATTTTTATGGCTTTCTCGCAGTTAGATGAGTCACGATAGAGTTGCGCAAGATTTTTTATTGCGACTATATCAGTGGGGTTGTGAGCGTATATAGATTCGTAAACCGCAAGAGCTTTTCTTTTATTGCCATCTTGCAGATATATTTTTGCAAGTTCTTCCCTTGCTTCTAAATCACTTGGGTCAATTTTAAGGACTGCTTCTAAGTGCAGTGCGGCAAGATTTGTATTGCCTATATCAAGGTATGACCTTATTAAAATTTTTCGCAGTTCAAGGCTTTGGTACTTTTGTGTAAGTTCTTTTTTTAAAAACCTCTGCAATTCAAGATGCATACCATTGGCGTATAGCTGTTGGGCTCGTTTTATTGCTTCGTCAAGCGTTAGCTCTTCAGGCTCTTTTTCCTCTGTATGTAAAAGAAACAGAAAATATATTCTCAGTATTATAAAAACAAAAATTATTAGTGCACTAATTAGAAGAATATTGTGGTTCATACTATAATTATACAGTTTTTAATTTTATTTCAAATCTTTGTAAATTTCCTTTACATATTTAAAAAATTTATTATTATAGTATTTATGAGGAAGTTATTAACAACATTTTTGGTCTTAGTTTTTGCCAGCTCTTTTGCATTTGCTGAAGAGAGTATGCTTGATATGGACATGGATTTTATTGACAATCCTTTCAAAAATCAAAAACCCGTATCTGAACAAGAATTTAATGAAGTTGTAAATAAAATGACCACGCCAAGAAAAGGCCTTATCCAAAAATTTAGGGATTTTTTGAATAGAAATAAACCTGAAAACGACCCTGTATTAAAAAACTTTAAATCAGACGGCTTGGGCGAGATGGGTATGAGTGCAAAAGAAATTAATAACACAAAGCCAAATGTTGTCTTATCGAGTTCTCTTATGGATTCATATGGTAAAGTCATCCCGAGCGGGCATTACCAGATTGTATTCAACAACACGGATAATCAAAAATCTTTAAGCTTTGTGCAGGGTGCGACCCAATACGGAACTCTTCGTGCAATCGATACCAAGGATAATTGGGATACAAACTCCATTATTTATGCAAGAATAATCTATCCCTCACCTGATGTTGCAAGGGTGATATTTTCTAACCTTGATGTTTGCGTAGAGGGTTTTGCAAGAGTTGTTAAACCTGATTAGTTTATTTTTTGTTTTTAAGTGCAGTTTTTATAAGACCTAAAAAGAGCGGATGAGCGTTTTCGGGTCTTGATTTAAATTCAGGGTGGAACTGGCATGCTACAAACCAGTCATTTTTAGGATATTCTACCATTTCGGCCAAAAGACCGTCCGGAGACTTTCCGCTTATCACAAGCCCTGCATCTTCAATTATTTTTTTATAATCATTATTAAATTCATATCTGTGTCTGTGGCGTTCTGAAATTATCTTTTTACCGTATGCTTTTTGAGATTTTGTGCCGTCTTTTAAGTGGCATTCATAAGCGCCAAGTCGCATTGTTCCGCCATATCCGCCGACATTTTTCTGTTCTGCCATAAGGTCAATAACGGGATATGGTGTTTTTTCATCAAATTCTGTAGAATTTGCACCCTTTAGGCCTGCCACGTTTCTCGCATACTCAATTACCGCACATTGCATACCAAGACATAAGCCTAAAAATGGCAGATTATTTTCTCTGGCGTATTTAATGACATTTAATTTGCCCTCAATTCCTCTAAAGCCAAAGCCGCCCGGGACTACAAGAGCGTCAACGTCTTTTAGCATTTCTTTTGCTTTAGATTCACTTGTGCACTCTTCTGAAGCCAGCCATTTTATTTTAATTTTGGTATCATTAGCACAACCTGCGTGCTTTAGTGATTCAACAACAGAAATATAAGCATCATTTAATTCCGTGTATTTGCCTGCAAGAGCAACTGTCAGTTTGTGTTTTGGATGTTTAATTTTATCAACTAAATCTTTCCAATTCTTCAGATTTGGAGCTTTTGATTTGCAATTTAGAAGTTTCAATACACTTTGAGCAAGATTTTGCTCTTCAAGCGCCAGAGGAACTTCATAAATTGTATCCATATCCTTACACTCAATAACACATTCTTTTGAAACCGAGCAGAAAAGAGCGATTTTATCTTTTTCGGATTGAGAAACCGGCACTTGTGTTCTAAGTACCAATATTTCAGGCTGAATACCAAAACTTCTTAGGGTATTTACGCTGTGTTGGGATGGTTTAGTCTTTAGCTCTCCTGATGTTGGCAGATAGGGAAGCAAGGTAACATGAATTGAAATTGAGTTTCCAATACCCACTTCAGAGCGAAATTGTCTTATAGATTCGATAAATGGTAAACCCTCTATGTCACCTATTGTGCCGCCGATTTCAGCTATCAAAAAGTCGGGATTAAATTGTTTTGCAACCTTTTGAATTCTGGATTTGATTTCATTTGTAATGTGCGGAATGGTTTGAACCGTTGCACCAAGATATTCACCTTGGCGCTCTTTATTAATTACGGTTTGATAAACACTTCCCGATGTAACATTATTAAATTTACCCAAAGATGTATTTGTAAACCTTTCATAGTGCCCCAAGTCAAGGTCTGTTTCAGCTCCGTCGTCAGTTACAAAAACCTCACCATGTTGAAATGGGCTCATTGTTCCGGGGTCAACATTAATGTATGGGTCAAACTTTTGAATAGTAACACTAAAGCCTCTTGCTCTTAAAAGATTGCCCAAAGAGGCGGCTACAATGCCCTTGCCCAAAGAGCTTACTACACCGCCAGTAATAAATATGTATTTTGTCATTATCTTTCCCCGAAAAATATACTAGTTGATTTTTGGAACTTTGAAGAAGTCTGATTCAGCATCGGGAGCGTTTGCCATAAGTTCTTCACGAGTGTTTTCATATTTTACAACGTCTTCTCTCATGACATTGTAAAATTCCATAGCGTGATTCATTGGCTCTACACCTGTTGTATCAACTTCATTCATTTGTTCGACGTATTTTAAAATGTCGCCAAGCTGCTTTGAAAATTTTACTTTTTCCTCTTCGTTCAGTTCAAGTCTTGCAAGTTTAGCAACATGTTCCACATCTTTTATTTCAATCATTGTTTTGTTCCTTTTTCTGTTTGTAAGATATCAAAAAAATACAAATAATGCAAAGTGTCTTGCAAAAGAGGAAATAATTGTAATATAATTTAAAAATGGGTAAGAAATACAATATTCTTTTAGTAGAGGATCATGCGTTAACTCGTTTTGCTCTTAAAACTTCTCTTAGGGATGCTGATTTCATAGAGAATGTTTTTGAGGCATCTTGCGCTCAAGAGGCATACGACAAGCTTGCACTTGAGGATATACAGCTTGTTGTTATGGACCTTGGTTTACCGGGAATAAATGGTGTTAAGGCTACCCAAGAAATAAAAAAAATGTATAAAAATCTCAAGGTTATAATCCTTACTTCGCACAACGAAGAAGAAGAGGTTATAAAGTGCCTTGAGGCGGGCATAAGTGCTTATTGTTCAAAAGACATTAAGCCTGATAAACTTATAGAGCTTGTGCGGGATATTTTAAAGGGTAATCTTTGGTTTGACTCTACCGTTTCTCAGTATGTATTGAATACAAAGCGTACCGGTAATTCCTCTAAACAAAAAAAAGATGATGTATACAACCTTACACTTAAAGAGAAAAAAGTCCTCTCTCTTCTTGCCGATGGGAATTCAAACCAGCAAATTGCAAAGAAATTAAACATTTCTGTGAATACAACAAAAGTCCATGTTTGTAATATACTGCAGAAGTTGTCGGTAGACGATAGAACACAGGCTGCTATTAAGGCAATAAAAGAAAATATTTTAGGCTAAATATAAGGATAGAATTTTAATGAGTGCACTAGGCAAAATTTTAATTATAGATGATAATCCAAAGCTGCTTGAAGATGCTCTGCCAATGTATGGATACGATGTAAAGGTTGCAACTGACGGGTTAGTAGGCTTAAAAATTTTAAATGAAGAGAGCGACCCGTTTGACCTTATTTTGCTTGATGTTGTGATGCCTAATCTTGACGGATGGGAAACTCTTAAGTCAATTCGTGAAAATGACAAAACAAAGCATATTCCGATTATTATGTTAACGGCTGTAAATGAAGAAAATAAGCAAGTCTCAGGACTGAAGTTTGGTGCTGATGATTATATTACAAAGCCTTTTATTTTACCCAATTTGCTTGCAAGAATTGAGGCGCTTTTAAGGCGCTACAAGTGGTCAAATGAAAAAAAACATGCTGCGGCCCTGCCTTTTGTTTCATCAGAACCTATTTCACCGTTGACTTCTAGGGAAAAAGAGATTTTGACCCTTGTGGCCAAGGGTGCAAGTAATGCAGATATTGCTCAAAAACTCTTCGTCAGAGAAGTTACGGTTAAAACACATCTAAATAGTATCTATAAAAAATTAAATGTTGATAATAGAGTTCAGGCGGTACTTTTGGCTATACAGACTCAAATTATTGATGGTTAATGTTTTTTTACTTGACTTAAAGTTAATATGACGGAAAATAGTAAAACGGGAGTAATAAGGATAAATGAGCATGAAATCAAAAGATGAAATCGTAAGCCTTGTGTTAAATAACAAAGATGAATTTAACAACTACTATATGGATAATGCTGATAGTATTGACCTTAGTGAATGTGATTTTGCAGCTGGCGAGATATCTGATGTTAATTTTTCAAATATCGATTTTTCGGGTGCTACTTTTGCCGAATGCTCTTTAACTAACGTAAATTTCACGGGTTGTGACCTTACAAGTGCTAATTTCTCAAGAGCTACTGTTACCGAATGTGACTTTAGCGAGTCCGTACTGAATGGTACAGACTTTAGTTACTCAAGTGTTACATATTCAAACTTTAGTGATGCTGATATGGCCGGTTGTGTGCTAAACGAGGCTGACCTTACTGAGAGTGACTTTAGTACGAGTGAAAATATGAGTGCTTGTCGCTTCGATGAAGGTACAATTTGGCCTG
Source organism: Candidatus Gastranaerophilales bacterium (assembly GCA_944325105.1). GTDB lineage: Bacteria > Cyanobacteriota > Vampirovibrionia > Gastranaerophilales > Gastranaerophilaceae > Galligastranaerophilus. The sequence continues at coordinate 40,629 of CALUYW010000004.1, forward strand.
ATAACGACAAGCTCCCTGAGGATTTTGATTCAACTTATAATTACGATTTGTCATCTTTGCAAGATGAGGAAGATACTCAAAACGACGATTTTGGGTATTAACCAAAAAACATGCTATAAAGTTATTATGCTTAAGAAAATAATTTCTTGTTTGTTAATAATCAATGCTTGTATGCCCCTATGTATGGCTGTGGAGGAGATAAAGCCGGATAATCTGCAGGAGCATAAAATTGAGTATGATGAACAGGTTAAAACTCTTAAGGGGTCATTGTTTATTAATGATACAGAACAAGCGCAAATTATCGTCAATAAGCAGCAGCAAAGTGATATTGAAGATTTGGAAAATTTGTGGAATGCTACGGTTGATACAAATCCCCTTATCAAATTTTGTCTTAAAAAATTAGCAATTCCTGAGGAGCAAAGACGTATCCATTCGTCTTTAATGGCAAAGAGTATGAGCGCACTTATAAGCGGGGCCGCGATGTTGCCTTCTTTTATGGGCATGCACTATACCTTGCAATCAGCGTCGTTTGCAGCAGCTCGTTTGGCTAATAATTGGATTAATAAGGATAATTACAAAAAACTTCAGGATGTTCCTTTGACCGATACTGAGGCAATTGAGCTTGCAGCATTAATTGAAGATTTGCAGGATGAAATTGTTGTAACATATTATAACTACAAAGGCGCTCTTATGCGTCTAAAAGACTGCAGAGCACAGCTTTTGCTCTATAATAAAAACTATAATGAAGCTCTTAAGAAAAATGACTCCTTGGAAATTTCTGTTGCTTCAGCTCAGTGGGAAGAACAATTAATTGAAGAATATAAAATCAAACAAGATGTAAAAAAGTATCACCTGATGCTTGAAAGACTTGCAGGAAAGGAAACCACGGAAAATCTTAATGTTGCTCAATATAATCTGAAGACACAAAATATTGATATAAATGATATTAACTTTTCCAAGAAAGAGATTCCTGTAAATATTGAGGCTTACAATGTTAAAAAACACTAATAAATGCGCTTTAAGTCTTATATTCATCTTTTTTTTATCAGCTCCCGTGTGCGCCATAACACTAAATGAGCTTAACTATCCAATGCCGCCTGCTAACCGTCTTGGAGTTGGGCAAACTCCCGAGTCTCCTTTTAAGGAAGTAAAGACGGTAAATGAGGGAAAAACGGTAACGCAAAAAACAGGCATTAAGGAGGCTGCATACGATAGCTCTTATGCTGATTTGAGTTTAAAAAGACTTGCTGATGATGTTTCGTATGATCTAAACATAGAGTCGACCGATTTGCTTGCAGACCTCCAGATTCTCTGGAATGCCGCTGCACAAAGAAGTGAAACCATTAAATATACAATCTACAAACTCTCTAACCCTGATGAAAATAAGCCTGATGAAAATATAATCAAAAAAATTATTAAGCCTATTGCGAGCTTTTCGACCATAGCAGGAACTGCACTAAGTTCTAACCCTTATATGGCTTCAGGTGCACTGATTGGCGGAGGTTTGCTGGGAGCACTGACCAAAGACGACAAAGAGCTTAACTATAAATTTACCAAGGTAAATGATGCTGATATGGTTCTTTTGGTGCGTAAAATCGATGATTTACAAAAGAAGCTTTTAAATTTATATATTGATTACCTGACAAAAAAAGAAATTATGTCGATGACACTTGATAATCTGGAAAAAAGAAGAGAAATTTACGACAAATCTCAAAATGCACCCCGAGAAGAGTTGATAATAGCAGATGTTTACTATAGGAATGCACAAAATGCAGCCAAAAAAGCAGAATCGGACTTTTGGGCATCTCGTATGATACTGGAGAACCTTGTTGGTGCACAAGTTCTTGCACAGATAGAAAATAAATAATCTACTTTGATTTTATTATCCACTTGAGGTTCGTATCGGCCGTGCTTAATATTTGATTTAGATTGGGAATATAATCGGATATGGCAATGGTGTTTCTTAATTCTTGTAACTGTGCATCGCTCATTATCTGTCCGCTACACTCTACCCAACCTTCAGGAATATTTGGCCCATACCATAGCACAATTGCCCCAACAGGAAGCGTTTCTTGTTGTGCTTGGACAATTTCAACCTTTTGTTCGACACGCGCTTTTGCTTTTTTTGTCATAACGGGAGCCATTACAACCAGCATAATAGACAATACAAGTGTTGCTACCAGTAATTCCGCAAGCGTAAAACCTTTTAAAAATCCTCTGTTCATATAAGTATTCTACTATAGTTTTTAAAAAAAACATAAATATTATTTATACGTATCTTTTGCCCCGTAACTTCTAATGTACTCAAGAATTGCTCCGCCTATTTCTTCTGTCGGGTCAAAATATGGACTATTTGGATATAATATTTGTTGCATAAGCATGCGATTTAGCGGGCCAAATGCGTCTGGAACAAGGGTTTTTCTGTATATTCCGCTCAACATTACCTGTATATCGGGGGATGTTGATTTATTAAAACGGCTTAGTGTTGGGTATGTTTTTTCAATACCCTTGACTCCGTTGTCAAGCATACAATTAAGAATATAAAGCCCATCCAACACTGCTCTTGTATCGTTTGTTGTTTTTAACACTTGTTCTATATAGGGTATTGCTGCCTCTCTTTCTGCAACAATTTTTTCAATTTTTTGTTTATCAAAGCAACAATAATTTTTAGAATCATTAGCAGGTTTTATGTTTTTTCCTAAATGTTGAATACTGAAAGCTACAATTGGATTTATTTGCATAATTTCACCTATGAATAAACAAATGGGGGGCCATTTTTGATTTCAAGCAGTATATTATCTGCCATAACTTTTAGCTCAGATGGGGATTTTCCCTCTTTTCTTTGACGCTCAAATTCTTCAATCAGAGGCGCTACGGCACTTTCTTTTTTTGCCTTAAAGTTGTTTATTTCAACTTCAACAAGTCTCTTTTGTAAATTAAGTTCCGTATTGGCATTTTCTTTTAGAACTGCTATATCTTTCATGGCTTCCGCGCTTTGTTGCGCAACAAAGCTTGTGGCGCTTACTGCTGCCATAGCAAAGAACAAATGTTTCAAAAATACGTTGTCACTGTGTATTAGCCAGTTATAAAGATGTCCGCGTGCTTCGTTCAGGTAACAATAAAAGAATGACTTTCCACTCTCTGTGCTCATGCCGGTAGGAGCATTTCCCCAGATGTTTTCAACACTATAAGAAACTTTCGAAGCTATTTCCTCTGTATCTTTTTCGCTAAAACCCGCTTGCTTTGCGCACTCTATAGCCTTTTCTTTTGTTGCTCCCATTTTTATAAGAATATCGGTAATAAGTCCCTTGTCCTTGGTTCCGTTATTTATGACTTCTTGAAGCATATCTTTTTTGTTTTTTATGAAGTCATTTATGTACTTGTCTTGAATCTGTCCGCTCTTTTTAATATTTTTTAGTGTGAAAACTCCTAAAACAAGTCCGCCAAAAAGCATTAGTGCCGATATTGCAGTGTAAGGGTTAATAATGTTTTTGAATTTAGATTTTTTATCTTGCTTGTTATTTTTGTTGCTACCAGTAAAGTTGAAATGTTCGGAATAAACAGAGGTGTCAAGATATTCGCTTTTTGTTTGTGTATTTAAAGCTTTTTTCAAATACTCACCTTTTGAGCTCAGCATGTTCCTGAGTACTGCTAATTTTCCTGAGAAAGCCTCTGTTTCAACAGATATTAAGTCTTCTTGCAAATCTCTTTGAATGTCTGCATCTTGTTTTTTTATCCATATTTCTTTAATACCTTCAACAAACTTTTTTGCGGTGAGTGTAAGCGTGCTAAATGCAAAAACTGCTATTGCTGCCATGACATTTTTTCTACTGGGGTCACGTAGTGCCATATATGTTGCAAAACCCGTTTCTTCCACGATATTCAAATTCATACCCATGGCGGGAAGTTGTTTTACAAAAGGTTCGGTTAAGTTTTTTTTAGCTGAGCGTTTAAGCAGTAAACTTAGCAGTGCACTTGATACAAAGACAGTGCCAGTGCCTAACACAAGGGGCATCATGGCTTTTTTTGTATCATATCCTCTTTGCGTGTTTGTATTTTTAAGGTAATCATTAATGTTTGTATCTTCTTTTTCTGAAATAACGAGCGCATTATACGTGTCATCAAGGTTTGGCACATCATTTTGTGTATTGTCCTTGATAAAATTATTTACAACTACACCTTCAAGTGTGGCGTTTTTTTGTTTTAACTGGCGGTTTGTCAGGTATCTTGTTCCTACCTGATTATACTTTGGTGCTGCCGCGTTCATTTTTGCGTCTGGCAATTTTTTCTTCCTTGTCTTTAGGGGTAATTAGTTTTCTTATGGCTTCCTTTAGTTTTTCTATTTCAAATTCCTTGAATACCGAGATTTCATCTTTAATTTTTTCATCTTCTTCAAATTCTTCGTCAAGTCCAAGTACGTTTAGCAGATTTCTAAAGCGTTTTTTTAAGGATTTTATAGAATCAGATATCTTCTTTTCTATAAAGTTTTGTACCTCACCTATTATGGCACTTATTTTTTCAGCCACTTTTGCTATTTCGTTTCTTATGTTTTCTATTGCATTTGGGAGGGATTTTATTATTTGCGGAAAATCTTTGACAATATTCAGTACTGGTTTTAATATATTGTTTGATATTCCCTCAAACACCTTTGCAACGGGTTTAGGTAAGGTATTTTGAATTTTATCAAGTATATTTGATGCACTTGAGGCGAAGTTGTTCAGCTGTTGTTGAAATTTTTCTGCCAGCTGTGCATTTTTTAACATTGCCTCTTGCAGTGCTTGTTCACGAGCTTCTACTCGCTGCATTTGTTTCCATTGTGCATAGCACTCTTGGTATGTCATCTCGCCGGGTCGCCTTGGTTCGTCCATTTTTTTTGTTGAAGAACCTCCGCCCATGCCATTGCAAATGGGACAGGCACCAAGAGGAAGCCCATGTGGACATGTATTGGCTCGATTGTTGTTTACAGTTGAAATAGATGTAGACATTAAAAAGTTCCTTGGCTATTCACCGCAGCAAGGAACTTATTCTCTTTAAGCGGTGCACGCACTTAAAGAATTTATAAGTTTTCCGACTTTACGGCTGCGGTCCAGTTAAGGATTTTCACCTTATTTCCTTTATTTATGGCTATACTATCACGCTAACAATCAAGCGTCAAACATGTAGTTATTAAAAAACATGAAAAAATTTTTTTTGAACACATGTTTTGCCAGATACGTGGGGTCGGTTAGACTCTATTAAAAAATCTCCCATCTAAGGGAGATTGTATTTTATTTATCTGCCCTTGAACGGAGTCGACTGAGCGACCGTGAGGTTGCGACTTCGTCAGATACGTGGGGTCGGTTAGACTCTATTAAAAAATCTCCCATCTAAGGGAGATTGTATTTTATTTATCTGCCGGTGGCCGGAGTCGAACCGGCACGTGGGGTGAACCACACCAGATTTTGAGTCTGGCACGTCTACCAATTTCATCACACCGGCAGGTAAATAATATTCAATTGTCATGGTCTGCTATGTGATGAAATTGGTCTACATATTTTCTAAAACACGCTTCGCGCATTTTGCATCACACCGGCAGGTAAATAATATTCAATTGTCATGGTCTGCTATGTGATGAAATTGGTCTACATATTTTCTAAAACACGCTTCGCGCATTTTGCATCACACCGGCAGGTAAAATATTAAATTCTTAAGTAAATAATACCAAAAAAATATTATTTTTCCAGTTCTTTTTTTAGAATTTCATTTAACATTTGAGGATTTGCTCTACCCTTTGTTTCTTTCATTATTTGTCCTACAAAGAAACCGAAGAGCTTGTCTCTTCCACCCTTGTATGCTGCAACTTGTTCAGGATTTGCTGCTACAACTTTTCTTGCAAGTTCCTCAAGTGCGCTTGCATCTGATAGTACACTAAGACCTTTCTTTTCTACAAGTTCTTGAGCATCATCACCTGATTTTAGAATATCAACAACAAGTTGTTTTGCAATGTTGTTCGATATTGTGCCTTTTTCAAGAAGAGAAAGAAGTTTTGCAAAATTTTCAACGGTAAGTTTTGATTCATTTATTGAAATTTTTTCTTCTTTAAGATATGCAGCAACCTCGCCCATTAAGAAGTTTGATGCAACTTTAGGATTTACACCCAGTTTTAGCACTTCATCATAAAATAGTGCTATGTCCATTTGATTTACAATGACATTAGCATCATACTCGCTCAAGCCAAGTCCTACATATCTTTCAACTTTTTGCAAAGGAAGTTCGGGCATTGCGGATTTTATTTCATCAATCCATTCCCTGCTTATTTCAAGCGGCATAAGGTCAGGCTCGGGGAAATAACGGTAGTCATGGGCATCTTCCTTGCCCCTCATTGATGATGTTGTTCCGCTATTATCATCCCAAAGGCGTGTTTCTTGAACAACTTCGCCGCCATCCTCAATAATTTCCGTTTGTCTTTCAAATTCATATTCTATGGCTCTAACAAGTGCTTTAAAACTGTTTACGTTTTTAATTTCAGCTCTTGTGCCAAATTCTTTCTGTCCTCTTAATCTTACAGAGATATTGGCGTCAGCTCTCATTGAGCCTTCTTCTAAGTTGCCGTCACATACACCTATATACCTTAAAATATTTCTTAACTGTTCAACATATTCTCTTGCTTCTTCTGATGAGCGCATGTCAGGCTCGGATACTATTTCAAGCAGTGGAGTTCCTGCGCGGTTAAGGTCTACAAGAGAGTATGAAGAGCCATAAAGACCTGCAGCGCCAGCGTGCACAAGTTTTCCTGCGTCTTCTTCAAGGTGTGCTCTTGTGATACCAATTTTTTTATTTGAAATTTGCACCCAGCCGCCAAGGCAAATCGGTTCATCGAATTGAGAGATTTGATAGCCTTTTGGTAGGTCAGGGTAAAAATATTGTTTCCTGTCGAATTTGCATCTTTTTGGAATTTCAGAATTTAGTGCAAGCCCTGTTAAAATACCCATTCTAACAGCTTCTTTATTTAAAACGGGAAGCACGCCGGGCATGCCAAGTGTAATAGCTGACGTTTGTGTGTTTGGCTCTTTACCAAAAGCAGCACCATCGGGTGCAAATATCTTGGTATTGGTCTTTAGTTGAGCATGTACCTCAAGACCTATGACCATTTCATATTTTTCTTTCATATCGACAGGTGTCATTTTTTCTCCTTGATAACAGTATTTTTACTAAATATTATCACAAAAAATTTTATAAAAAAGTTAATAATTTGTAACATTTTATTCAAAATAGGCACATTATTTGTCTTTGAGGATTTTATTAATATAAGGAAGTGGAGTATAGAATATGAGTTATCCTCTAAATAATCAACAGCAATATATGCCTCAGACAATGCCAATGGCAAGTTGTGGTGCTGTTTCAATAAATATCATGAACCCGACCGTAGGTACTACTAACCCCATGTGTCAGCCGTATCAGGGCGGGGTTTATAATTATCCTCAAGGCAGTTTGTATAGCGCTCAACCTATGCAAATGCAATATCCTATGAATTATAATAACAATGTTAATAATAACTCTTTAAATGCAGTAGGTGATAATCAAAACCCTCAGCCTCCGGCACCTCAGCCTGTAAAAGAAGAGGTAAAAACTGAAGAGAAAAAAGAGGAAAAGAATATAAAAGAAAAAATTCCTCTAACGGATGATTACATAAAATCACTTGAAAATTATCTAAATTCTCAAGATTCAAAAGTTCGCCTGATGGGTGCAAAAGATGTTCTTGAAAGATTTAAAGAAGATTCTGCACGAAAGAACGATGCAGCGCTTACCGCGTTGCTAAATAAAATATTGCAAGACCCTAACTCTGCAGTAAGATTTCTTGGTTTAACTACACTTGAGGCAGGATATGCCACAGGTAATGACCAAACTGTTGAAATCTTAAAAGCAATTCAAGCAGACGGTCAAAAAGAATACGGTGAAGATTCACTGTTAGCCTCACAAATACTTCTCAATATGAGCGCTGGTCAAAAGGTAAAATTTGAGTCGGATGAGCCTGTTCAAGAAAAACCAAAGGCACAAGAAACTAAGGAGGCGGCATAATGACACTACTAAATGTAGCATCAAAAGCAGCTGCGCTTATGGCAACAGGAGCGTCTGTTTATGATATTCATTCAATTGCCAAAAGAGAAGCAAATATCAAGCGCGAAAGTAACTACGCTGATGACTTTATTGCTCAGAATATCGGTGCATCAAAATTAAATTACCCGGGCGCAAAACATAATGATATTAAGCAATGGATTATGGATTTTCAATACCCTCTGCAACTGTCTGAAGTATGGAATACCGTATCTGGTTATACTGTAGGTGCAATTAAGGGTATATGCTATAATTTTGCAACACTTGGTTTCTCTGCACTCACTTTCTTTGCAAAGAGAGACGGTATGAAAAAATTCGGTGCCATAGGTCTTGGTTTGTCCGTAGCGTGGGATTTTATTAAAAACAGTACAAATTTGTTTGAAAAAACAGATTATTTAAGAAGATAATTGTCCGTTGATGACAGATAATTCTGCCTTCTTAATAAAACTTAATAAAATATCAAAAATTAGCAATTTATTTTAATCACAAGATTTATTACAACTGTTAAATGACATCTATTAAAGGAGATTTATATGATTCAACCGCAGTATTTTCAACAACAATACCCGCAAACACCAAGCGCAGTAAGCATTAATATTTACGAACCGAAAAGCTATGGTTCTGCTCCTGCGCAGGCTCCATATAATTATTCAAATCAACTTTATGCCATGCCGCAAACGTCCGCATGGGGGCCGCAAACTCAATCGATGGTTCAATCTCCTTACCAACAATATGCGGCAAATCCTATAATCCCTCAACAAGCTCCTGTGGCTCCTGTTGCACCTCAGGTAATGCCTGAGAGCACAATTGAAGCACAACAGCCCGCCGTTGTTGAGCAACCTCAAATGCCGGAAGTAAAACAGGAAGAAACTGCTCCCAAAGTTGATACTGATGCACTAATTCGCGACTTGAAAAGTGCCGATTATAATACACAGGCTGAAGCAATAACTTCAATTGCGAACTTTACTCAAGCAACTCCCGACATCGCACTTCAAGTAGCAACTGACCCTGTAAAACAATCCCTAATTGATGTTATTAACACTGATACAACAGCACTTCCGGATGCAACAGAAGAACAAAAAGCTCTTGCAGAAAAACAAAACAGAGGTGAAAAATTAACCCCTGAAGAACAAGCTCAACTTGACCAACTTTCACCAAAAGTTGCTGCAAACAAAAATAAAATCTTTGCTTTATTCACTTTAGCAATGGTTCAAAAACTTTCAAGAGATAATGAAGCTCAATACGCTCAATTCCAAACAGAACAAGGAAAACAAGCTCCTGCTAACTTAGCTCTTAAAGACTTAATGGGTTATAACGAAATTGTAAATACAATTCAAAATGAACCCAATAAAGAATTAAAAATAGCAGCTATTCAAGCTCTTCAATACATTGCAAAACCTGAAGAAAAAGCTGAAGTAGAACAAGTCCTTCAAGGAGCATTAAATGACCAAGATGCTGATATTAAACAAACCGCTCAAGAAGCACTTGCAAAACTTGGTGATGTACCTGCCACTGACGCTGCAAACGCGCAAGCGCCCGTCCAAGAAGAACAAAAGCCAGCTGAAGAACAAAAAGCAGTCTAAAATTTAAAATAAGCACAAATAAGCTATTGTAAAAAATCCGCATTGAGTTTATCTTAAATGCGGATTTATTAATATATATTAAATTTTTGTAAAAAAGACAATCCTGTAGTTAAATTAAGATATGAGCAAGATAACCAGATTTGTCCCAAATGGAAACAAAAAAATAGCACAGCTGAAAGAGTATCTAGGTTTTGAATATATAAAACTGAAAAAAGATGTAAATGGGCTGGAGTTTAACATTGAACACTTGATTGAATATTCAAAAGATATCAGGTACATTATTTCAATAGCAAGAAAAACCCAAGAAGGTACTTTTGTATACAATTTCTTTGTCGAAGGTGCTAAACTCAATTTGTTTTTTGATGCTTATTTTAATGGTAAAATTGAGGGTGAAATAATAGATATAGATAAGTTAAATTCGGAAAATCTTGCATGAACTCTCAAAAATTTTTACAAGAATATGCCCCAATACTGCACTCTTGCGAACGCCCGTCCAGATACATAGGTTCGGAATATTTAAGCCAAAATAAAGACTTTGACTCAGCGGAAGTTAGAGTTGCGTTTGTCTTTCCCGATAAATATGAAATCGGTATAAGCAATTTTGGTCACAAGATTTTATACCATGTTATCAACTCACAAAGTAATTTTATGGCAGACAGGGCATATGCTCCTGATAAAGATTTTTTGCAGCTTTTAGAAAAAAACAATAAGACTTTGTATGCCCTTGAGTCTAAAGAGCCACTTAAAAACTTTGATTTTCTGGGTTTTGCTTTGCAATATGAAATGTCGTACACAACACTCCTAAAGCTTCTTGAGTGTTCTAATGTGCCTGTCTTAAGCTGTGAGAGAAAAAACGACGACCCGATTATTTTTGCAGGCGGGCCTTGTGCCTTTAATCCTGCGCCATTGTCAAAGTTTATTGATTTGTTTTTAATAGGTGATGGCGAAGAAGTATGTATTGAGGTTTTGCAAAAGTATAATTCAATAAAAAATCTCAGCAGGTTAAAAATACTTGAGGAATTGTCAAAAATTGAGGGTGTATATTGCCCATTTTATCCTGAAAAAACAAAAAAAAGGATTTTTATGCCCGACAAAAAATCTCACCCTGTTAAATCTCCAATATCTCATTTTACAAGTGTTCACGACAGGGCCACGATTGAAATCAGGCGCGGTTGTGGCAGGTTATGCCGTTTTTGTCAAAGTTCCCATACGAATTTGCCAATTAGAGAAAGAAATAAGGATGACATTATCTCTCTTGCCTGTGATTACGTAAGAAATACAGGATACGATGAGTACTCTCTCTTGTCACTTTCTTCAAATGACCATAGTTCAATAGAAGAAATTATTCAAGAATTAAACAACCGTTTTAAAGGCACGGGTGTAAATGTTTCCCTGCCAAGCCAAAGGGCTGACAAGTTTTCCACTAAGCTTGCTAAACTAATGCAGGCAGAGAAAAAAAGTGCCATAACAATTGCTCCTGAGGCTGGTAGCCAGCGCATGCGAGATATTATAAATAAAAATTTAACTCAGGAACAGATTCTAAGTGCGGTTTTGTCTTGTGTTGAAAACGGATGGGATAAAATAAAATTTTACTTCATCATAGGTTTACCCTTTGAAACCGATGAAGATGTTTTAGCTATCGCGGATTTAATTAAAACTATTAACTTTGAGTGTAAAAAAAGAGGCTATAGAAAACCTGCCATTACCTGCTCTATTTCTGTTTTTGTGCCAAAACCTCATACTCCTTTTGCATGGCATCCGCAAAACTCGCTTGATGAAATTGAGCGAAAAAAAGCTCTCCTGCTATCAAGGAAACATGAGATAAAAAATGCCAGATTAAACTTCCACTCACCAAGAGTTTCTCAGCTTGAGGCATTTTTAACCAGAGGAGATAAAAGAGTTGCTGATTTTATCTATGAACTTTATAAAAAAGGCTCGTATTTGGATTCTTGGGAAGAAAATATCGATTTTGAGCTATATCATAGTATTGCAAAAAATCTCAATATAGATATTGAAAAAGAGGCTACAAGAGCTTATAGTGCTGATGAAGAGTTGCCTTGGGATATTATAGATACCGGACTTGACAAAGATTGGCTAATAAATGAATACAAACTTGCACAAGAAGCAAAAACAACAATTCCATGTGACGTTCAATGTTCTAACTGTGGAGTTTGTAAAAATCTAAAAACACACAAAGTGCTTGATAAATAGTTATTTTGTATATTTTTCGACAGTTGAGACAAAGTTCATGATATCTATTGGTTTTGTCAGGTATTCTTGGCAGCCGAGCATTTTTGCATTTTGCTTATCTTTGTCCATTGCAAATGCCGATACTACGATTATTTTTGGCATTTCAATATTTTCTTTTTTTAGTTTCTTTATAAGTGAAAAGCCATCAAGCATAGGTAGTTGAATATCAAGTATTACAAGGTCAAAAGTTTCTTTTTGAAGCATATGATATGCCTCTTGACCGTCATAGCATTTCGTTACCCGATAACCTTTATACTCTAAAATGTCACAAAAGAGCTTCATGTTTGTTTTATTATCTTCTACTACTAGAATTTTTTTCACGCTATGACTGCTCCTTTTAATTGAACTCTAAAGACGGTGCCTTTGCCTACGGCACTTTCAAGAGTTATTTTGCCTTTGTGAAGTTTGACAAGCTCTTTTGTTATTGTAAGCCCAAGCCCCGTTGAGTTTTGAGGTTTTGTGTACAGATTGTTTAAATGTACAAATTTGGTAAAAATTTTGTTGTGATATTTTTTATCAATTCCAATGCCGTTATCTTGCACTTCTAATATAAAATCTTTACCTGATGTTGATATTCTGATGTCGATTTTCCCTTTTTCAGGTGTGAATTTTATGGCATTGCTCAAAAGATTGTACAATATTTGTTGTAGCTTTTGATAATCAGCCATTATGTGCTTTTTGCATTGATTTGAGAAGTTTACCTTGATTGATTTTTGTTCAAAAAGAGGCGTTAGTATGTTTATGACTTCCTGAATTACAACAGCAGCATCAAGCTCACTGAGAGAAATTTTCATGGCTTTAGATTCGATTTTTGACAAGTCTAAAATCTCGTTTATCATTCCTAAAAGGTGTAAGCCTGATATTTGAATATCTTTTATGTATTCTTCTTGCTTTTCGTTTAAGTCACCGAATATTTTACAACCGAGAGCTTGTGAAAAACCAATGATTGCATTTAGCGGTGTTCTTAACTCGTGAGAAATATTTGCCAAAAAGGCGTTTTTTGTTTTGTCGAGCTCAATTAGCTTTTTATGTTGTTTTTCAATAACATCATAGGCATTATTTTTCTCAATAATTGTCTCTTGCAAGGTTTTTAGCTGCATTTTAAAGACGTCATTTAATTCATAATCTTTTATTAAATAAGAAAATACTGCCGAATAAGTTTCAAAAGATAATAGTTCCAACTCGCTAAACTCTGTATCTCTTGCAATAACCACAACTCCATAGACAGACTTTCTGATTAATAGTTTTGAAAATGCGCTATATTTATAATTTTTTTTACCATAGTTTAATTTTTCAAGAACAAAAGTCGGTTTTTCAAATTCTGCAATGCACTTGTGTATTTTTTCATTCAAAATAAGTGTTTCTGTATCAACGGAAACTATCTGTTTTGCGACAAAGCTATCAGCGTCAACAAAATAGATGGCACCATAGTCAAATTGTATTACATTTGATAAGTCAGTAAGTGTTTTTTTATAAAAATCACCCTTCTGTATATCTTCTCTATTAATTGAAGATGACAAAAGGGTGAAAATTTCTTTTATTTTATTCTCCATTTTTAAATTATAAATTTTTTTTCTAAAACGGGCAAATTCTTAACACTATTGAATATTTAGTTTGTATCCGCCCTTTGTAGCATTTTGGAGAATGTCTTCATTTATCTTTGTTCTAAGATTTTTAATGTATTTATAAACATAATCGGTAGGCAAATCAAGCACACTTGCAAGGTCTTTGGCATATACGATTTGATTTTTATTCTTGACAAAATGTTCTAAAACTGCCTGTTCCCTTTGTGTTAGTGATTTTTTGAAAGATATATTTAATGATGAAAAAATATCTTTTGTTTTTTCGGCTTTATCTGTGTTTTTTTCTTGCATTTCAACAGATTTTGAGGCTATTTTTAGGATTTTATCTTTTGGCTTTTCGCTTTTTATTTCAGAAACCGAGGCGGCAATTTTTTCATTTTTAAGTACTATGTCAACTATATCTCGTGTTTGCTTTTCTTCTTTAAGTGTTTTTCCCAGACGTTTTGCATATTCCTCTAAAGTAATTTTTTCAAGAGAGCTTCTCCATTGTTTAATCTCTTCCTTACTTAGGTATTCACTCATTTAGATTGTTCCCCTTTTATGTGTGAAGTATTATCCGTTTCCTCTCTTTTATAGCACAAATGGGCTATAAAAATCAGCAAATATTTCATAAAGTAAATTTTTTTTTAAATATTTAAAATTTGTCAAAAAAACCTTGACAATAAAAAATGAGCCTCGTTATAAACAAGGCTCATTTGAGAAATATTTGTTATAGATTAGTCATCAGCGTGACCGGCTGTGCCAAGAACATCTCTCATTTTGTGCATAACCATTTCTTTTACGGCAGTTCTACCGGGGCCCATATATTCTCTTGGGTCAAATTTTTCAGGATGTTCAACAAAGAACTCACGAATTGTAGATGTCATAGCTAATCTCAAGTCGGTATCAATGTTGATTTTTGCTACACCGTGTTTAGAAGCGTATGCAAGCATTTCTTCGGGAACGCCTTGTGCATCAGGCAAGTTACCGCCAAATTTATTACATTTAGCAACAAATTCTTTAGGAACAGATGATGAACCGTGAAGAACGATAGGATAATCATATCCGACTGCGTCAAAAATTGCTTTTTTGCATTCAGCCAATCTTTCAAAGTCAAGTTTTGCTTCGCCTTTGAATTTGTAGGCACCATGAGATGTACCGATTGCAATAGCAAGAGAGTCACAACCGGTTTCTTTAACAAATCTTGCAGCTTCTTCGGGGTCAGTGTATGTAGCGTGTTTAGCATCTACTTTAACATCGTCTTCTACACCTGCTAATTTACCAAGCTCAGCTTCAACTGAAACGCCTCTTGCATGAGCATAGTCTACAACTTGTTTTGTAAGTGCAATATTTTCTTCAAGCGGGAATCTTGAACCGTCAATCATAACTGAAGAGAAACCGCCGTCGATACAAGCTTTACAAATTTCAAAGTCAGCACCGTGGTCTAAGTGAAGAGCAATCGGAACCGTAGTTGTAGCAAGTGCAGCTTCAACAAGTTTAATTAAGTAAGTTTGGTTAGCATATTTTCTTGCACCTGCAGAAACTTGCAAAATAATAGGTGAGCGAGTTTCTTCAGCAGCTTCTGCTATACCTTGCAAAATTTCCATGTTGTTAACATTGTAAGCACCAATAGCATATTTGCCGGCAAGTGCTTTTTTGAACATTTCGCCTGTTCCAACGAGTTTTCTTTCTGTCATTTGAATATCCTCATTAATGTACCGTATACGGAATAATAATAAAACAAATATGCTAATAAAACAAGAAAAAATAATTTGTTAAGCTTTGTAAATTTGTACTCAACTTTGCTTAATTAAAGCTTTCTTTGTGCCGATAAGTAAAATAAGCATTACTGGTTATAAAGGATGGGTATATGGACATTAGAAAAATTCCGCAAGGACAGGCACAGAGTATTAATACGGTTCAGGTCACCAGATGGGGAACTGCGGCACAAGATGGTGTTAGGCGCGATTGCTTATGGAATATAGCAAAAGACCAGGCTGGTGAAGGTGCATCTGATTATGAAATAAGTACAATAATGCAGGAAATTATTGACTATAACAATAGCATTAGTGATACCGAGTTCAATATTGATACGGTTATTCATGAGGGGGAACAGATATTTTTACCCATAGAGTATGCAATAGATGAAATCAACCAAAATGTTACTGCAACTAACGAGCAATATGCCACATTAGGAGGCGAAGTTGCTACACTTGAACAATCTGTTGCTCAATCAAATCTTGCTGTTGATACTGCACTTACGGAGCTTCAAACTGCTCAGGCAAGTTTAAACAGTATTGACTCAACACAAGAAGGTCAGCAAGCTGCTTACAATAATGCACAACAACAAGTTCAAAACGCCCAGCAAAAATATGAAGCTGCTTTGCAAGAGCAGCAACAAGAGCAGGCGAAACTTGAAGAAAAGCAAGGACAACTGCAAGAGTTAAAAGATAAACTCGACCAGTATCAAAAAGAACTAACCGACCTTAGGGATGAGTATCAGGCTGCAGAAGACAAACAACAAGAAACTTTAGATGCATTAAATACAAATCTGGATGCATTAACGAGAAGAGCAGATGACGCTCAGCGCAGACTTACTCAGGCTCAGGCAACTCAGCAAGCAGCGCAGCAAAGGCAAGATGCGGCAGTTAATGCAGGCGTTACATTTGACGACAGCGGTAAGGCTTCGGTGCCTGAAAGCGGTATTGATGCGGGTAAGGTATTGGAAGATGGCGGCGGTAAAGAAATGCCTCATGGTATGCCGGTTGAAACCCAGATTGCGGACGGTGGCAGAACAAAAATTGTACGCTACGAAGATGGCACTTCCGAACACTATTCAAAAGGTGAAGACGGCGAGTTTAAAGATGTGCCCGGTGCAACTTACAACCCGGATGGCACAATAACATATGCAGATGGAAGCATATACAATCCTGAGACAGGAGAAACAACTCCTCCGCCTACAGGAAACAATGACGCGGGGGCTACGCCAAAAGCAGGCGAAGCAAAGGGAGCAGCTGCGCCCGTGAGCGACAATGATAAACAACAGTTTTTCAATGAAATTCAATCAAATGAGCTTTATGCAAATGAGTTTGTTGATGGAATGATTGCAACATATACCGAGCTGCAAAATAAGGCGGTTGCTCAGACTGCGACGGACGAAGAGCTTGCACAAATTGACAAAATTTTTACAGACCTTACAACATATAGAGATGTTATAGACGACTTGTCAGGGTTGTACTCTCAAAATACGGAGCTTGGTAAGCAAGCGGCATCAAGTGATTTGATTGACAGATTTAAAGATGATGTTGTGTATGGTCGCTATACAATTGAACAGGCGAAAATTATTAATGATGCAAGGCTTGAAATACTTGAAGTTCAGGCACAAATGTATGAGCTTTACAATGACACAAGTGATAAGTTAGATAATATGACACCAACGCAAAAACTACTAACAGGTGCACAGGATTCCTACAACTATGAGACTATGATGAGTTTTTGGGTAAGTCGTCCATATGAATACAATAATTTTAGCGTTCTAAGCCAGGTAAGTAATGGTGAGGACTTTCAGCAGCAAGTTGACACCCTTAAGCAAATGTCTATTGATAATTTTAATGCTCAAATTGGCAGAATGGAAGAATATGCTTCATACCTTGATGTAGAAACCATAGAGCCTGACACAGGATACGACCAAGAAAGCATTTACGCACTCAGAGATGCTTATGATGCCTTTATGTCAGACGGTGGTGCATATACATCATCAGCTGGTTTCCTTGGCTCAAGGCCGGGCGAAGTTAACGATGCAAAAGAGCAGGCAGAAAGACTTCTTAAAGTTGTTTTTACAGGTGAAGGCACAAGTAACGGCGCAAATATCGATGCTGTTATTGGTGACTTAATCAGGCTAAATGAACAGTACGGCAAATAGTCTTATTTGAATTATTTACACGCTCTCAAAAAAACTGTATAATTTATACATACAGTTTAATGGGAGCGTTTTACTATGGAAAATTTGAAAATTGCAATTGGTTGTGACCATGGCGGATTTCACCTTAAGGAAAAAATTCTTGAATACCTTTGTGTGCATCATATTGAATACAAAGATTTTGGTATTTATACACTTGAGCAAAGTGATTACCCAATTGTTGCAAAAGAAGTCGCTCAAGAAGTCGCTGCTGGAAATTTCGACCGTGGAATTTTGGTTTGCGGCACAGGTATTGGCATGTCAATTACTGCTAACAAAACTAAAGGCATTCGTGCGGTATGTCTTGAAAATACTTATTCTGCAAGAGTATCTCGCGCACACAACAATGCAAATATTCTTTGTTTAGGTGAGCGCGTAATCGGTCAAAACTTAGCACTTGATATTGTAGATGTTTGGCTAAAAACCGGTTTTGAAGGCGGAAGACATAAACGCAGAGTTGATATGATTGAATAAATAATTGAAACAATATGTGTTTGTTGTAAAATTATTCTATAGAATTAGTACAATATTAGGAAGTTTATAACAATGTTTGAAAGATTTACCGAAAAGGCAATAAGGGTCATCATGCTGGCTCAAGAAGAAGCAAGGCGCCTCGGGCATAACTTTGTTGGTACCGAACAGGTGCTGCTTGGTTTAATTGGCGAAGGTACGGGCATTGCTGCAAAAACACTTAAATCTATGGGTGTAACAATAAAAGAAGCTCGTGCTCAGGTTGAGAAAATAATCGGAAGAGGAAGCGGCTTTGTGGCGGTAGAGATTCCTTTTACTCCTCGTGCAAAAAAGGTTCTTGAACTTTCTTGGGATGAAGCAAGACAACTTGGTCACAACTATATTGGCACCGAGCACTTGCTTTTGGGTCTAATAAGAGAAGGCGAAGGAGTTGCTGCTAAAGTCCTTGAAAACCTTGGTGTTGACCTTAACAAATGCAGAAGCAATGTTATTAAACTTCTTGGTGAGTCTAAAACATCATCCTCAGGAGCACAAACTGCAACACCCGGTGCTTCACAAAGCAAGGCAAAAACACCAAGTCTTGACGAGTTTGGTACTGACTTAACACTTGCAGCTCAAGAGCAGCGATTAGACCCTGTTGTAGGTAGAGAAAAAGAAATTGAAAGAGTAATTCAAATTCTTGCACGTCGCACAAAAAATAATCCGATTTTAATAGGTGAACCGGGTGTAGGTAAAACTGCAATAGCTCAAGGGTTGGCACAAAAAATAATTGATTGTGAAGTTCCTGATATTCTTGAAAATAAAAAAATTATACAGCTTGACATGGGCTTACTTGTTGCAGGCACAAAGTATCGTGGCGAGTTTGAAGAGCGCTTAAAGAAAATCATGGATGAAATTCGTCAAGCAGGAAATGTTATTCTTGTAATTGATGAAATGCACACACTAATCGGCGCTGGAGCTGCCGAGGGTGCTATTGATGCTGCCAACATCTTAAAACCAGCACTCTCAAGAGGTGAAATTCAGGTAATTGGTGCAACAACACTGGATGAGTACAGAAAACATATCGAAAAGGATTCTGCTCTTGAGCGTCGTTTTCAGCCTGTTATAATCGATCAACCCTCAGTTGAAGAGACTATTGAAATTATTCGCGGCTTAAAACCAAAATATGAAGAACACCACAAACTTCATATATCTGATGAAGCGATAGTTGCTGCAACTGAACTTTCGAGTAAATTTATAACAGAGAGATTTTTGCCTGATAAAGCAATTGACATAATTGACGAGGCAAGTTCAAAAGTTCGCTTAAATGTCTCAGCGCTTCCTCCCGAAGGCAGAGAACTTGAAAAACAACTAAAAGCAATCATCAAAGAAAAAGAAGACGCTATAAGGAACCAAGAGTTTGAAAAGGCTTCTGATTTGAGAGATGATGAAGCAAATCTCAAAGACCAAATAAGAGAAATTCAAGAGCGTTGGAGAAATACACAGGATGAAAACAAGCCTACTGTCGGTGTTGAAGAAGTAGCACAAGTAATTTCAACAATAACGGGTATTCCTGTTACGAAAATAACCGAGGGTGAATCTCAAAGATTGTTAAAGCTTGAAGATACACTGCACGCTCGTGTTATTGGTCAACATGAGGCAGTTGTTTCTATATCAAAAGCAATAAGACGTGCAAGAGTTGGTCTAAAAAGCCCAAATCGCCCGATAGGAAGCTTTATTTTCTCAGGCCCGACAGGTGTAGGTAAAACCGAGCTTGCAAAAGCACTTGCAGAAGCTGTGTTTGGCTCTGAAGACAATATGGTCAGAATTGACATGTCAGAGTTTATGGAAAAACATACCACTGCAAAACTTATTGGCTCGCCCCCGGGGTATGTCGGTTATGATGACGGTGGTCATATGACTGAGATTATCAGAAAAAAACCGTACTCAGTTGTCCTTTTTGATGAAATAGAAAAAGCGCACCCTGATGTATTCAACATAATGCTTCAAATTCTTGATGACGGTCGCTTGACTGACTCAAAAGGTAGACATGTAAGCTTTAAGAATACAATTATCATCATGACATCAAATGTCGGTGCACATATGATACAAAATACTGCTAAGTTAGGATTTTCCGTAACAAATGATGAAAAGAAAGACAAATATGAAAAACTCAAAGAAACAGTTATGGAAGAACTTAAAAAGTCGTTCAGACCTGAGTTTTTAAACAGAATCGATGACATCATTGTGTTTGCTCACTTAAATAAAGAAGAAATACGTGAAATTGTTGATTTGATGTTGAACGACCTGTTTAAGCGATTAAACGAAAGACAATTAAAAATAGAGGTGACTGATGCCGCTAAGGATTACCTTGCAAAAGAGGGCTACTCTGAAACTTATGGTGCACGTCCGTTAAGACGTGTTATCCAAAAGAAAGTTGAAGATGTTCTTGCTGAAGAAATCCTTACAGGAAACTATCAACCAAACGATGAATTGGTTATGGATATGAAAGATGACAAAATAGTCATTGAGAAAAAACAGTAATTTTGTTACAAAATGTAAATAGCAAAAAAGCCTGATTTTACTATATTTCAGGCTTTTTATTTATAATTTTAATTATAATATGAATCAATTTGGCAAAAAAATTTATTTACAAATATTATGTATATGTAAATCTTATTTATAGCCAGATAGGATATGTATGCAAAAATCTTCTAAATTTCCCCACAAATTCGCAAATCAAGCTGACCACAAAGAAAGAGAAGTTTTCGTTGTTGACTCAAATAAACTTTGTAGGGCGTCTCTTAGGCGAAAAGTTTTTGAAAGTGAAAATTTGATAAGAGCAGGTGAGTGTTCCTATGAAGATGATATAGTCACCAAAATCTCTGAAGCTTCACCTGATTTAGCTATCTTTTCCTCTTTTGTTTTAAGTGATGAACTATTTGCAAAACTGGAAAAAATAAAGATAGAAAATCCGCTTTTAAAAATTTTTATTATTACTCGCGCACCTGATGAAACCGAGTTTTTCAAATTGGCAAAATTGGGTATAAGGGCTTATTGTCTGTCAAACTATCCCGAAGAAAAGCTTGAGTTTATTATAAGAAAGGTTTTAAACGGTGACTATTATTTTGACGAATGTATGAGTAATTTCTTTGCCAAGGTTATTTCTAACATGAGTGCATTGGGTTGTATGCCAATAGATAAACCTGTTGATGAGCAATTTGGAATAACAGAAAGAGAACAAGAAGTACTGTTGAGTGCGATTAAGTACAATACTTATAAAGAAATAGGAAAACATCTGTTTATTTCTAAACATACAGTCAAGGTTCACCTAACAAGCGTATATAGAAAGTTCAATGTAAATAATAAGCTTGACGCGATATTAAAAATGCTTGAAGTTAAGTTTGGTATTAAAATTTAACTTTGGTGTTTACAAGACATTTCTCTTTAGGTAAGATTAATAACAAGCACCAGGAGAGGTGTCCGAGTGGTTTAAGGTGCAAACCTGGAACGTTTGTGTGGGGGCAACTCCACCGGGGGTTCGAATCCCCCCCTCTCCGTTTTTCTATTGTCGTTTTGTCTGATGATTTTAGATTAAGTATGACGCATAATTTCTTTGTAAGATAAGGAGAAATTATGTATTATAATGTGTTAAAGGCAAATGAGTTAGTAGAGTTAAATTCCCAAAAAATGCAGAAAAAGACTCTACTTGAAGATGGGGACAGCAACTTGAATATCATTGCCCTTAAAAAGGATGAGATAATCGATACCCATACTTCCGGATGTAATAGCGCAGTCTATCTTTTGCAAGGTGAAATTGAAATGCATTTTGATGCTGAAAAATTTCTACTTGAAGAGGGAGACATACTAATGTTTAAAAAAGACCATGAACATAAAGTAAGAGCGCTTATGGATTCGAAATTTTTGTTAATTAAAATTTAGAAAATTTTTTGTGCTATTCTAAATTTAATGGCAAAAAATATAAAAATTTTAGACTGTACACTGAGAGATGGCGGTTATGTTAACGACTGGGCATTTGCGCACAATTGTATCTCAGATACAATTGATATCCTTAACCGTTCCAGAGTTGAATATATCGAGTGTGGTTTCTTGACAAAAAACAATAATGGGTCTAACCGCACTCTTTTTAGTGATATAGCCAAGGTAAATCAATTTTTGCCAAGGAATTTTGATATACAAAAACTTGTCCTTATGCTAAAAGCTTCGGATTTTGACATTTCATTGTTGCCTCAGGTAAAAAGTGACTGCTGCAATACAATAAGGGTAATTTTTAAAAAGTACCAAATTAACGACGCGTTAAAATCTGCAAAAGACTTGATAAGCAAAGGATATAAAATCTTTTTAAACCCTACATTTATTACACTATACAATGAAGATGAGGTTAAACACCTCATTGATGAAGTTAACAAACTTTCCCCTTTTGGATTTTCGTTAGTTGATTCGATAGGTTCACTCGACAAAAAGTCGCTTAATCGATATATAAAACTTGCAGATGAATATTTAGATAGAAATATTTCCCTATGTCTGCATACACACAACAGTTTGCAGCTTTCTATGGCTAATGCACAAGAGTTTTTAAATTCTAATATTGACAGAGAAATTATTTTAGACTCTTCGCTTTATGGAATGGGTAGGGGCGCAGGCAATTTGCAGACAGAAGTAATAGCAGATTACCTTAATGCAAATTATTCAAAAGAATATGATTTGCAAGCGCTTTATACTATTTTAGACAAATATTATTATGATTTTTATGAGACTTACAGGTGGGGCTTTTCACTTAAATATTACCTTTGTGCAAAGCTTGGATTGCATACCGACTATGGCTATTATCTTGTTAAAAAATGCAATATAAGCCACTCTCGCGCGTCAAAAATTTTATCTCTTATTCCAAAAGAAAAAAGAGAGATTTTTGACAAAAAACTTATACAAGGACTCGTTGAAAAATATTCAAATGAAAATTTTATACTAACTAAGTAAAACTTCAAACCCGGATTTTTCAATTTTTTGTCTTATAAGTTTCATTCTCTCGGGACTTGGAGGCTCAGCGTTTAATTCGTATTTTAAACCGAGTTTTTTCCACTTTTCTTCACCCATCTTGTGGTAGGGCAAGAGCTCAACCTTGTCTATTATTGGACTGTACTTGTTCAAAAGTGATATCAGCTCATCTATGTAGTTGTCATCGTCTGTGAGATTTGGAACTACTACCTGCCTAATCCACACTTTTTTGTTATTTTTGTATAAGTATTGCAAAAATTCAAGTGTTTTTTTGTTGTCTTTTCCCGTTAATGCAATATGCTTGTCTGTATCAAGATGCTTTATGTCAAGCAAAAAAAGGTCAGTGTATTTTACGGCTTTTTTTACTTGTTCGGTTATATCAGTATATCCGCAAGTATCAACAGCCGTGTGTATTTTTTCTTCTTTTAGTTTCTTAAAAAGTTCTGCAACGAAACCTGCCTGCAAAAGAGGCTCTCCCCCTGATACTGTCGCACCACCACCACAAAAGCTAAAAAAGTTTTTATATTTTAAAATGTCAGAAAAAACACTGTCCAGAGTTTTTATACCTAGTACATTTTTTGTCCATGTGTCAGGATTGTGACAGTATTTACATCTAAATGGGCACATTTGAAAAAAAATTACATACCTTACCCCGGGGCCATCTACCGTGCCACCTGTAACTATTGAGTGAATGTATGCCAGATTATTATCCATATTTATATTAAAAAGCGGCACGAAAAATCGTGCCGCGTTGCATTATTTACTAAAAGCGCTCATGGAATGTTCTTGAGATAACATCTTCTTGTTGAGCTCGTGTTAATTTGATGAAATTAACCGCATATCCCGAAACTCTTATTGTAAGTTGAGGATAGTTTTCAGGGTGCTCCATAGCGTCTTTTAAGGTTTCTCTATCTAATACGTTAACATTCAGGTGTTGACCCATATTTGACATATAGCCGTCAAGCATACCTTTTAAGTTGTTTACTCTATCGTCTTCAGTTTTACCTAAAGAGTTAGGAATAATTGAGAAAGTATTAGAAATACCGTCTTTTGCGTGTTTAAAAGGCAACTTGGCAACCGAGCAAAGCGATGCCAGAGCACCACACTTGTCTCTGCCATGGAGAGGGTTAGCACCTGGGGCAAAAGGTACATTTGCCTTTCTGCCGTCAGGGGTGTTACCTGTCTTTTTACCATACACAACATTTGAAGTAATTGTAAGAATTGATTGTGTAGGAATAGCATTTCTGTAAGTTGGCAATTTTTCAATTTTGCTCATGAATCGCTCAACTAAATCGGTTGCAATGGAGTCAACTCTATCATCATTATTGCCAAATTTAGGGAAATCGCCTTCAATTTCAAAGTCAACCGCTATACCTTCTTCGTTTCTTACAGGTTTGACTTTTGCGTACTTGATAGCAGAAAGCGAATCGACCGTAACAGAAAATCCTGCAATACCGCAGCCTAATTTTCTGACTACATCGCGCTCCATAAGGGCAAGTTGGGCTTTTTCATAATAATACTTATCATGCATGAAGTGGATTATATTTAGCGCATTTACATATGTCTTAGCCAACCATTCCATCATAGAGTCGAATTTTTTCATTACCTCGTCATAATTAAGATACTCAGATGTAATAGGCTCAAAACCTTGCGCAACACGAACAAATGATTTTTCATCAACGCCACCGTTAATAGCATACAAAAGCGCTTTAGCAAGGTTAGCACGAGCACCGAAGAACTGCATTTCTTTACCTATTATCATAGGAGAAACGCAACATGCTATACCGTAGTCATCACCAAACATAGGTCGCATCAAATCATCATTTTCGTATTGAATTGATGAAGTATTAATTGATAATTTTGAACAGAATTTTTTGAAATTATCAGGTAAATTTACTGACCAAAGCACCGTCATGTTAGGTTCAGGAGCCGGGCCAAGGTTTGTTAGGGTATGTAACATTCTGTAGCAATTCTTTGTAACTAAAGTCCTGCCGTCATCTGCCATACCGCCTATGGATTCAGTAACCCAAACAGGGTCGCCGCTAAAGAGTTCATTGTACTCAGGAGTTCTTAAAAATCTAACCATTCTTAATTTGATTACAAAGTCATCCATAATCTCTTGAGCTTCAGACTCAGTTAAAGTGCCATTTTTGATATCTCTTTGAGAATAAATATCTAAGAAAGTAGATACTCTGCCAAGTGACATAGCAGCGCCATTTTGGTCTTTAATTGCAGCAAGATAGCCAAAATATGTCCACTGAACTGCTTCTCTAAAGTTATTAGCAGGTTTAGAAATATCATAGCCGTAAGTTTCAGCCATTCTTTTCATAGCTTCAAGTGCAAGAATTTGCTCTGATATTTCTTCTCTTTCCCTAACGATATCAGCAGTCATATTGAGAGAGTCTGATGAGGCTTTTTCTTCAAGTTTTTCTTCAATTAATCTATCAATACCATAAAGAGCTACACGTCTGTAGTCACCTATTATTCTGCCTCTGCCGTATGCGTCAGGCAAGCCTGTAATAATACCACTTTTTCTGCAAGCACGAATTTCAGGAGTATAAGCTTGAAAAACACCTTCATTGTGCGTTTTTCTGTATTTTGTAAATATTTCTTTTACTTTTTCATCTTCTTGAAGTCCGTATGCCCTACAAGATGCCTCAACCATTCTGTGACCGCCATATGGCATAATAGCTCTTTTTAATGGAGCATCAGTTTGCAGACCAACTATTAATTCCTTTTCTTTGTTTATATAGCCTGCTCTATAAGCATCAATTGCAGATGGTGTTGAAACATCAGCGTCCAAAAGACCGTTGTTATCGTGCTCTTTTTTCATAAGGTCTTTAACTGTATTCCAAATGTCCAATGTCCTTTCCGTAGGACCTACCAGAAAACTGTCATCTCCATCGTACGGTGTGTAGTTTCTTTTAATAAAATCAACCACATCAATTGTTTCGTTCCACGCGCCAGTCTTAAAACCTTGCCAGCAGGGCGCGGTCTTTTCTATAGTACATTCCATTATTTTCTCCTTTTTTTACTGTGTTGTTAACTAGCCTTGTAAGGGCTTATGCGATACTGGAAGTTGCAGGTAAAAACTGCAACAAAATTATATTTTATCCAAACATGCTTGTCAAATAGTGACATTTTAATATTTTAATGTTGTTAATTTTTATTAACGTGCCTTAATACAATATATACTTCATTAGTGCTATTTTTTCAAAAAAATATTCGACCATGCTCAAATTGTGTATTAAAATAAGAAAAGAATTAAGGAAAGCAAGGGTGAAAGTCCCTCACTGGTCCGCAGCCGTTACAGTCGGAATACTTAATTAACCAAGATATTACGAGACTAATAAGGGGATTTACACCATGCAAAACGCATTGAGTAATGACGAGAATGTCGTCAAAGCAAGTTCGCGCCTAGTAACAGATGCAATTAAAAGGGCAAGAGAGGCAAATTTGGAGTTTACCAACCAAGTGGTTGATGCTTCGCGTGCTATTCTTGAAAATATCTGCATAGTAAAAAAAGATGGTACGAAAGAAAAATACAATGTTCAAAAAGTTGTTTCTGCAGTTAAAAAGTCAGCTGCAAGGATGTTGATTGAATTTGGCGAAACAGAAATAGACAAAATTTGTGCATATGTGAATAAAAATGTTTCACAAATGAAAAAAGAAGAAATTAATATCTTAGAAATTCACAATATTGTAGAGAGTGTGCTTGAAGAAATTAATCCAAAAGTCGCTCAAAGCTACAGAAACTACAGGAACTACAAAACAGATTTTGTTCATATGTTGGATAAGGTTTTCCAAGAGAGCCAAAAAATCATGTACATTGGCGACAAGGAAAATTCAAACTCAGATTCTGCGCTCGTTTCTACTAAGCGCTCATTGATTTTTAATCAGTTAAACAAAGAGCTCTATAAAAAATTCTTTTTGACAGTTGATGACTTGCAAGCCATAAGAGAGGGCTATATTTACATCCACGACATGTCTGCTCGCAGAGATACCATGAACTGCTGTTTGTTTGATGTTGCAAACGTATTAAAAGGCGGCTTTGAAATGGGCAATCTTTGGTACAATGAACCAAAAACGCTAGATGTTGCATTTGATGTAATAGGCGATATTGTAATGGCAGCTGCAAGCCAACAATACGGCGGTTTTACCGTTGCTGAAATAGATAAGTTGCTTGCTCCGTATGCTCAAAAGTCATATGACTTAAGCTATGACAGGTACGTTTGCCTTGGTTTGTCTTTTGATAAGGCAAAAGAAGAGGCGCTAAAAGACATTAAACACGACTTCGAGCAAGGTTTTCAAGGTTGGGAGTATAAATTTAATACTGTTGCATCATCTCGCGGCGATTATCCTTTTATTACAATGACTTTTGGACTTGGTACATCTGAATTTGAAAAGATGGCATCAATGACCATGTTGGAAATTCGTGAAGGCGGACAAGGTAAAAAATCTTGCAAAAAACCTGTATTGTTCCCTAAACTTGTATTCTTATATGATGAAAATCTGCACTCTAAGGGTTGCGAATTATACGACCTTTACAAAGCAGGTATAAAATGTTCTAAAAAAGCGATGTATCCTGACTGGCTCTCACTTACAGGGGATGGGTATGTTGCTTCAATCTATAAAAAATACAAAAAAGTAATTTCGCCTATGGGCTGCAGAGCGTTTTTATCCCCTTGGTTTGAAAGAGGCGGTATGACACCTGCAGATGAAAATGACACCCCTATCTTTGTTGGCCGCTTTAATGTAGGTGCAGTGAGCCTACATTTGCCGATGATTTTAGCTAAGGCAAGAAAAGAAAGCAAGGATTTTTATGAAGTACTTGATTACTATATGGAATTAATCAGGAAAATACATATAAGAACCTATGAGTATCTGGGTGAAATGAGGGCGTCGGTTAATCCTCTGGCCTATTGTGAGGGCGGTTTCTATGGCGGACACCTTAAACCATCTGATAAAATTAAACCTTTATTAAAAGCCGCTACCGCTTCTTTTGGTATAACCGCACTAAATGAACTTCAAGAACTCTACAATGGAAAATCCCTTGTTGAAGATGGTCAGTTTGCTCTTGAAGTTATGGAGTATATAAATAAAAAAGTAGCGCAATTTAAAGAAGAAGACGGACACTTGTATGCAATATACGGTACACCTGCTGAAAACCTTTGCGGTTTGCAAGTGAAACAATTTAGAAAAAAATACGGAATAATGCCTAAAGTGTCTGATAGAGGCTATGTATCAAACAGTTTCCACTGCCATGTGGCTGAAAGCGTTACGCCAATTGAAAAACAGGATTTAGAAAACAGATTTTGGAACCTTTTTAACGGTGGAAAAATCCAATACGTTAAATATCCGATATCATACAACACTCAAGCAATCGAAACACTTGTTGAGCGCGCTATGGATAAGGGATTTTATGAGGGCGTAAACCTTTCCCTTGCCTATTGCGATGATTGTGGTCACAAAGAACTATCCATGGATATTTGTCCAAAGTGCGGCAGCAAAAACCTGACTAAGATTGACAGAATGAACGGCTATCTCTCTTATTCAAGAGTTAATGGCGACACAAGACTAAATGACGCCAAAATGGAAGAGATTAAAGATAGAGTGAGTATGTAATATGAATTATCATGATATAACGACGGACGATATGCTTAACGGCGATGGTCTCAGGACTGTGCTGTGGGTTTCAGGCTGCACGCACCATTGTGACGGTTGCCAAAACCCTATTACTTGGGATATTTCAGGAGGCTTGCCTTTTGATAAAGATGCAGAAGACGAGCTTTTTGAAAAACTAAATAAGGACCATATAGCAGGTATTACATTTAGCGGCGGCGACCCTTTGCACCCGCTTAACAGAGCAGAAGTGTGCAGACTGATTAAAAAAACGCACGATTTGTATCCAAATAAGACAATCTGGGTCTATACGGGTTTTTTATTTGAAGATGTAAAAGACATAGAGGAACTAAAATATGTTGATGTCTTAGCTGACGGACGTTTCGAAAAAGATAAATTGGATAATAATCTTCACTGGGTAGGAAGTCCAAATCAGAGAGTAATCAATCTAAAAGAAACTTTTGAGTCAGGTAAAATTACATTACACAAATCCATTTTGTAACAAAAAGTTAATATTTTGAAAAATATCCTAAATTTTTTTACAAAAATGACGTAACCCATAACGGTATTATTGTTAACTAGTAAAGGATGGCGTTATGAGTTACAATTTTTTATCTGAAGATTTACTTAGCAAAATCGCAAAAGATTCCGGTTTTCTAAGTAATGCTGGAGCAAATTTTAAAGATGGCGAAAAACTTGAGTTTGTTTTCATTGCTAAAAACAATGGTCAAGATACTTTGGTGCTGCGAGATGATAGTGGCGATCAGTACAATGTTTCTCTGGAAGATATGGGAAAATACCTGACTGATGACGAGTACAACGCTCTAATCCAAAATAACCAGGTAACAGATACGGAAGAATCAAAGCAAACTGTTGCAACCGCAACAAATGTTGAATTATCCGGTGAAGCTCAAGCACTTGACAGTGTTGACGAAGTTGGCACAACAGAAGAAACAAGCGAAACTCAAGCAACAACTGCTACGGGTGACTCAGCACAAATTCAACAAGAAATTGATAAACTTGAGGCCATGAGAACAGCTAATCAAGAATCAATGACTGTATTAAAAGAGCAGATTGAAGACTTAAAAGACAAGGTTGAAGATTCTATTTCTTTGGCGTTAGAAAAAATGGAAGAAATAGAAGAAGAACAGAAAAAACAAGCTGAGCAAATTGTAAGCGAAGAGCTTAACAGGTACAAAAATGCCGAAGGCAGCATGACTCAAGATGAGTTTCAAAATAATGTCAGCTCAAGACTATCGGAAATTAATCCTTCAATGAGCGAAGCACTTGTACATTTACTATCAGCTGATACCAATATGGCACTTATGAGCAATTTATTGGGTCAACTTGGACAAAAGGTCGAAATAGACAAGAGCTACGCAAATCAAATTGATACAAAAGAACAAGAATATGAAGCTGCAAAAGCAGCAGAAGAAGCGGCTGCTGCTGCTAAATCCTGTGACCCTATAGGTGCAAACTTTGGCGATGTAGAATTATTCGACCTGGATGGTGACGGCGAGGCAGGACAAATGCAGATTGACTTTTTCTATGACGAAGACGGCGACGGTAAAATTAATTCACTCAGTGACTTTGTCGGTGCTGAAGCTGATGCTGCAGGCGGTGACGGCTGGAGCGAAATGGCAAACATGGATGGTGATGGTGAAAGCGGTGTAGCGGATGGCAAAATTACGGGTGATGAGCTTGCTGCAAATAACGTAAAAGTAATGGTAACTGAAATTGACTCTGACGGAACTAAGTCACAACGTGCAATGTCGATAGACGAGTTTAAGGAGCAGGCCAATATTAAGGATATCAGCATAGATGCGCAAAAACATGATGACATACAACAAGGCGTAACAGGTCCGTTTGGCTTTAGCGATAATGAAAACAATCAAATGCTCGGTACATTTGATATTAGTCTAATTAAAGATGAAAATAATCCAGATAGTAATATCAGCACAACCGGTTATCAGACACTTGATGATGAAAGCTGGCTTGTTGAAAATTACTCAGGCAATATGGACTTAGAAAGCCTGGGCGAGCAAGGTGTTGACGTATCTGGAGTTGTTAATCAAGAGCCAAGCAATACAGCCGAATTTGAAGATTTTCTAAATAAATATAACAATGAAGTAATGCCTGAATTACGTGGCAAGATTGATGATGCATATGCTCAACTTGGCTTTGGTGAAGATACACTGGATTTAATAAAAGAATATACCGAAGCTGAGGCAGAACTTGAAGGCACCAGAATTGCAAATGAGCTTGCTGAAAAAGAACAAGAAGCGGTACTTGCGGCAGAAGAAGCAAACAGTAATGTCGAAGAAGAACCAGACTTAACAGATACTCCTGTTGCGGATACTCCTGTTGACGACGAAGACGCAGCTGTGACAGATGAATCACTTGGTGACGAACAGACTCCAACAGGTGATGAAGATGATTTATTTAAAGAACTTGAAGACGAAGTATAACTCATAATCCATTTGCAATGTTAACAATAAAACGCCCCGACAAAAGGGGCGTTTCTTTTATATAATACCTCTGTGCTTAAATATTCTGTAATAAGCCCTAACAGTTGTTGTAATTTTTCTTTTTCTGGGCATTTTAAAGAGCATAATTAATGGTATGGCAAGAATACACATAAGTGCTAGGAGTAAAAATACATCATAAAACGCACACAGTTTTGACTGCAAAAGCATTTGTTTGTATAAATATCCGTTAGCTTTTTTTGCAGCTAAATATGGTGAAAAATAGGTCATAAACTTTGTTTTCATAACCATTAGCTTGTATTGAAAATTTAAGTTTGTTGGGGACAAATATGCTACCAAGTAGTTCTGGTGGATTTGTGATACTCTGGTTACAAAAGTAGATACCGCAGAAGTTGAGATTGCTGTAACAATGTTTTTAAAAAGAGCGTGAAGACCTGCAGCATCAGCAAGTTTTGTTTTTGACAATGTAAGAAATGATAAAGCACTGACAGGTACAAAAGTGACTGCTATTCCAATGCCTAAGATTATGTTTGGCAAAATTATGCTCTCTAAAGAAGAAGTGGTATTCAATCGAGAGAACATAAATACTGACGAGCCCATTATGATTAACCCAATTACTGTTAAAAGCCTGTTTTCAACTTTATCTGCAACTTTACCCATAATTAATAAACCCAAAAAACAGGAAATTGCTCTTGGAAACACGGAAACCCCTGCAAAATAAGGAGAATAACCAAGCATATTTTGAGTGAAAGATGGAATTAAAAGCAATGTGCCATAGAGCATAATATTTATAAAAGAACTTACCATTGTACCTACAAGAAAATTTCTGTCCTTAAAAACTCTAACATCAACTATTGGTTTTTTTGTTTCTAATTCCCAAATGTAGAAGAACACAAAAGAAACAACGGAAATTAGTGTCAACCAGTATATCCAATATGTGTCAAACCAGTTAAACTGCTCACCTTTATCAAGAACTATCTGCATGCAGCCCATACCAATTATAATTGCAGTTAGACCAACCATGTCTACTTTAGTTTTTGGTTTATCTGAAATTTTATCACTTTGTATAAAAAATTTAATCAAAAGAAGGCTAATTAAACATATTGGAATATTCATAATAAATACCCACTTCCATGAGTAATTATCCGTCAAATATCCACCCACAAACGGGCCAAAAAGTGGAGAAAACATTGCAGCAAAGCCAAAAAAACCCATTGCTACACCCTTTTTCTCAGGTGGAAATGTTTCAAGCAATACTGCCTGTGCCAGCGGTAAAAGCGCACCCCCTGCTGCACCCTGAAAAACTCTGCAAAGTATTAGCATGTGTAAATCTCTGCATAGCAAACACAAAATACAACCTATACAAAATGCAGCTACGCTCCAATATGCGACAGTTTTTTTGCCAAAAGTATTAACAAGCCAGCCAAATATAGGGAGCATGATTCCGCCTGAGATAATGTAAGCGGTTATTATACTGTTTGCTTCATAGGGTGTTGCTCCAAAGTAGCCCGCTATGTGCGGTTGGCAGACGTTAGTAGCAGATGATGCTACCATCGACATAAAGGCTGGCAATAGTATTGTAATCGCCACGATATAAGGGTTAACCCTTTTTGTTGCTTGTTTTTTCGGCATTTCTAATTCCTTGTGTTATCATAATAACACAAAGAAAATTTTATAAATCAATTTTTTTTACAAACTCATCGCCATATTTTTTTGAATAGTAGTTTGTAAAGGCAACTATTCTACGCATAGCATCAGGTGATATAATATGTTCAATTTTACAGGCATTCTCTTGAGCCTCATCATGAGATGAACCCAAGACTTTGGCAAAAAATTCATACAAAGAGTTATGTTTCTCAATTATTAATTCTGCAAGTTCTTCTCCGTTTTTTGTCAAAGAAATAGCATCATATCTGCCATAATTTATTAAACCTTTTTCGGATAGTTTTTTTAGGGCCTCAGTTGTAGAGGCTCGACTTACATTTAGTATACGAGCAATATCAATGGCTCTTACAGTGCTATTTTTTTTAATGAATACACAAATTGCCTCTAAATAATCTTCTAAACTTGATGTCAACTTTTCACTCATTCACTAATTATGTGTATGATTTTTATCTTTGTCAAGATTTGTATTTCTATAGCCAATAGCACTCCTGTAACCAGAAACAAGATACATAACAGGCAAAAGAGGCTCAATCCATTTTAGTCCCGATAGAACTCCTGCTGTTGCAATATCATCCGTATGCAGAGCAATATCAAGCGCCTCGGGTTTTCTTTCCTCTTTTTTGCACTGCTTTTTTTCATCATTTTTATTAAATTTATCAACTATCGGGTTTACAACTTTATTGCCGATAAAGTTTGCAATGTGACTTCCCCCAAATACTCCGACCGACAGTATTCCACCCAGAATTACAACTGTTTTTTTAAGAGGAGTAAGTTTTTTTATAAGACCTTTTTCATGCATTTTTTCAGCTGTGTAAAGAAAAGTTCCTGCACCTACATTGCAGAGGAAAATATTGGCAAAAAACTGATATATACCTTCTTTGAGTTTATTTGTTGTTTTTTCTTTTGAATAATCATTTATTGCCTTATCGGCCGCAATACCTCCTAAAATTCCGCTAGCAACAGGTATAAAACCCATAATGGAAAGTTTAGATATTTCTTGTAATATTTTGCCTGAAGTAATATCATCTTTGCCGCCAAACAGAGTTGTAACAAGTCTGTCTTTGTTCTTCTTATCACTTATTTGCTCAAGCAGGCAGTCAGTATCTTTTAGGCTCAGTATCTTATTTTTTGCCTTATTTAGAATACTAACCGTATCTTGCGCTAAATTTTTATTTTCAGCAACAAAATTATCTATTACCTGTCTTTGCTTAAGTAAGATTTTTTCTTTAGGAATTGCATCAAGCAGACTTTCACCTTTGATTTTTATAAATCTTGAAGCAAGAACTGAAGAAAGCGTTATGGTGCCAAGGATTATCGCGTTTTTAACCGCTCTTTTTTTGCGCTCGTCTTTTTGCTGCTCAAGAGTATCTTTAATTCCAAAAGCCGCAGCAGAAGAGGCTAAAATTAACGGCATTTTTCTGCTTAGTGAATTTGAGAGTAAAGGCTGGTCGAGAAACTTACCAATTGAAGATACTTTCATATACAATTCCTTGTTTACTGTTAGATATGCCTAACATATTGTTAGGATAGACTAACATTACTATTAACAAAAAAATATGTCAATAATAAATTTAAAGATTTGCAGTGGCATCAATACTTTCAACATCAACTTCCCTTAGGAAGTTTACCCAGGCAGAATAATATGCAGCAAGCGCACTTGTGTAGCCAAGAATTATAGACCTGTATGACTGTTCAATTAAAATAAGAGATGTAAGGTCTGTTTTACCCTCTTCGTAGTTTTTCTTAGAAGTTTTCATCATCCTTTTTGAATCTTCAATTAAACTGTCAGTATAGTAATTTAGGTTAACCCTTGCATTAATTAACTTTTCATAAGCACTGCTTAAATTTGCAAAAGCATTATTTTGTGCTGCAGCATATTTTAATTCAGCTTTTTCAATTTCAAGTTTTGCGTTTTTAATCTCAGGGGAGTAATTATACAATAATGGCAAGTTAACAAGACTTGCATTAACATAAGCGCCACTTAAGAACCTGCCGGTGTCAGACATACCAAGCGGCTGAAATAAGTAACCTGCTCCTATTTCAACATCAGGGACGCACTTGCTTGTTTCGATTTTTAAGTTATTTTTTGCCACTTCAATTTCTTTTTGTGCAATTTTAAGGTCATATCTGTGCTGCTCAGCAAGTGCTAAAATGTCGCTAAAGGGAGGAATTTCTGACTTTGGCGACGGAGTGAGCAAGAGATTGAAATTAATATCTTCGTCAAAAGACTCGACAATTGAATCATATATAGGATCAGTGTCCATAACACTGTTAAATTCAAATCTTGCAGCCATGATATTGGTTCTTGCGGTATTAAGTTGAGTTTTTATATGATTTATTGAAATATCAGATTGAATTACGTCAGTTTCGCTTGCCTGACCATTCTTATATCTCAGTTTAACAAGCCTGTTAATTTCTAGCAGTGATTTTTCTTCTACTTCAAGCGAATCTACAATTGATTTAGCACTGACCAGTCTTATATAAGCCTCTCTTACGTCCATTTTTAAATCAAAATTTGTAAACTGGCGAGCCTCATCACTTACTTCATAGCTTGCTTGGGCACTTTTCTTACGATGTTTACGTTTAAAAAGTTCAACCATCTGGCTTACGCCAATGCCATGCGGATTACCAGAGCCCGCTTCACCAAACATCCAACCTGTATCAATAGAGGGGTTTTGCAATCTGTTTGCCGCTTTAATATTATTTTTTGCAATTTCAACATTTAATTTTTGACTTTGCAGCTCAATACTGTTTTCAATTGCAATATCAATTGCCTGTTTAAGAGTAATTTTGGTCATCTCTTCTATGGATAAAGCTCTCACAGAAAGAGTAAATAATATTATTAATGTTATTAAGGCCTTTACTCTCAAAATAATTCCAAAACTAATATACAATTAGATTTTATCATCAACAGGGGGATATGGCATGTTTTTAATAAATCTGTTATTCTAATAATATGAAAAAACATGATTTTTGGCTTTATTTTACAACCCTTATGGCAGCTTTGGGCGGATTGTTATCGGGTTATGACACAGGTGTAATCTCAGGCGCCTTGCTTTTTATTAACCAAACTTGGGATTTAAGTGTCTCACAACAGGGTTTTCTTGTTAGTTCAGTTTTAATAGGTGCTCTAACAGGAGCTCTCACAACTGGCGCTTTTGCCGATATTTTCGGCAGAAAAAAAATGATAATAGCAACTGCTATCATGTTTTTTGTAGGTTCAATTCTTTGTGCTGTAGCGCCAAGTGTTGAATTTTTAATCGCTTCAAGAATATTTACAGGCTTTGCAGTTGGCGCAGTAAACTTTACAACGCCTCTTTATTTGTCTGAAGTATCTCCAAAAGAAAAAAGGGGCATGTTTGTTTCACTCTTTCAACTGGCAATAACTGCGGGCATACTTTTTTCCTACGTTGTAAACGCCGTATTTGCAAATGTGGCTCATGACTGGAGGCTAATGCTATTAGCGGGTATAGTTCCTGCGGGTGTCCTCTTTATTGGTATGTTGTTCTTAAATGACACTCCAAGATGGCTTGTCCTAAAAGGAAGAGATGAAGATG
This sequence comes from Candidatus Gastranaerophilales bacterium, assembly GCA_944325105.1. Lineage (GTDB taxonomy): Bacteria > Cyanobacteriota > Vampirovibrionia > Gastranaerophilales > Gastranaerophilaceae > Galligastranaerophilus. Next base: position 76,872 of record CALUYW010000004.1, read on the forward strand.
CCAAAAATGCATTTATAAAAATTCAGGGAAATATTGATACTGATTATGAAATTAAAGAAATAAAAAAATCTTTTGAAACCGGAACAAATAATAAATTTGAATTTAAAAAATGGCTTATTATGCCCTTTGTTGTAGGTATCGGTATAATGTTTGCACAAATCTGCACAGGCATTAACACTATTATTTACTACGCGCCTACAATATTCAAAATGGCAGGTTTTGACAGTAATCAAAGTGCAATTTATGCAACGAGTCTGATAGGCGTTGTCAATTTCTTAATGACTTTTGTTGCTATTGCATATTCTGATAAAATCGGCAGAAAACCCCTGCTCTACATAGGTTTAACAGGTGTTATGCTGAGCTTAATTGTAATGGGCGGAGTGTTTGCACTCTCAAATGAACTTGGCTCACTTGTTAAGTGGTTTGCGGTTGGCAGCTTGATGTTCTACATTGTTTGCTTTGCGTTCAGCCTTGGCCCTATTGGTATGACGTTGATATCAGAGGTCTTCCCGCTTAAAGTTAGAGGCGTTGCTATGAGTATATGCATATTCTTTAACTTTGTATTTAATTTTATGGTTACATACAGTTTCCCGCTAATGCTGCATAAAATCGGCGCAGCCTATACGTTCTGGTTCTTTGTAGTAATTTGTATAATTTGTCTGTTCTTTGTCTATTACCTGGTACCCGAAACTAAAGGTATTGCACTTGAAAAAATAGAAGAAAATTGGAAAAAAGGCGTTAGGGCGCGCGACTTTTAATTTATACCCACAAGCTCTTTTACCTTATTTCTTTTGACTTTTCTGGTTGTTGTCCTTGGAAGAGGCTCATTTAAAATATAGACATTTATAGGGCGTTTGTAGGGCGCAAGTTTTTCTGACTGAAGCTTAACCTCTGCTCTAATAATGTCTGATACATTATTAAGTGCTGCTATTTCATCAGACGGCACAACTACAACACACACGTCTTCAGAGTTATCATTTTTATTGTTTTTTGCACCAAAGACACAAATTTCTTTAAATTTATCAGACTGCTCAAGCGCAGCCTCTACTTCTTCGGGAAAGACTTTTTTGCCGCCTGAGAGCACTATCATACTTTTAATTCTGCCTGTAATATAAAGATAATTATCCTTATCAAGCCTACCAATATCACCTGTGTGGAGCCATCCGTCAGAATCTATTACCTCTGATGTCATTTCAGGTTTATTGTAGTAGCCCTTCATAACACTTAAACCGCGCAGAAGCAGCTCTCCTGTTGACTTGTCGATTACTGCTTCAAAGCATTTCAGCGGTTTACCAACTGAAGCCAGATTTTTTCTGTTGGTGCAATTTACGCTTACAACTGGACTTGCCTCGCTCAACCCGTACCCGTGATAGACTTCAATGCCTATCCTTTCAAAAAACTTCCCTACAGATATATCAAGTGGTGCTCCACCTGTTATACAACCTGTAAAATTGCCTCCAAATGAGTCGTGGATATTTTTAAAGAGTAATCTTTTGATTTTAGTCGCTGGAATAAATCCGGAAATAAAATAGGCGATTTTAAACATTGTACGCTTTGCAGGAGATGAGTTTTTTATAGTATTTTCAATGCTTGTTTTTAAGAGCTTCAAAAACGCTGGCACAACTATCATAAAACGGATTTTCTTTTCACGCATTATAGATAAAATATCTTTTGGCTTTAAGCTTTGAGTGTAATAAATCGAAAGTCCCCAGCTTAAAAACAGTGAAAAACCAACTGTAAGTTCAAAAAGGTGATTCATGGGTAAAATTGACAAAACTGAAATATCGTTTTTGCCATAATCAGGAAAAACCACATCTCTTACCCACTCAAGCGACTCAATTTGTGTAATCATATTTAGGTAACTAATCTCAACACCTTTTGCAGCTCCTGTTGTGCCTGATGTATAGATTAAAATAGCTCCCGAGCGCAGGTTTCTTCTTCTGAACTTTGTATCATACTTGTTTTCAAAATTGTAGATTGATAAATAATTTTCAGCTTCGGCTGTATTATCAATAAGTACTACATGTTCTATAAAACCCAGCTTTTCTTGCAGTTCTTTTGCGGTTTTAAAGTATGCATTGCTCGCAAAAAGTACTCTGGGTGTGCAATCAGATAAAATTGAAGTCAGCTCATGCTCTGTAAGCTTAACATCAAGTGGTGTAAAAACAGCTCCTGACAGAACTGTTGCAAAAAAGCAAGCACCAAACTCCGGCTTTGATTCACTCAAAATTGCTATTCTATCTGAAGTGTTTATTTTAATTTCATTAATCAGCCAATAGGCAATTTTTCTTGAAAGAAGCCCGATACCACGGTATGTAAATTCCCTCCAGCCGTATTTTGTCTTTGTTGCGAGCGCTATTTTATTCTCAAAGTCGTTAGTCTTATTTTCAAGAAACATTAAAATATTCTTTTGAATAAAACTTTTTTTATTGCTTTTCATAAGCACCCCAAATACACCTGACACAGAAATATTTTATAGTGTCATGGCGTATTTGGCAATTATGTAAACTAAACAATCGGTTTAGAATCTTTAGTAAACTCATTAATGGCTTTTGTTGCCGTCCTGACATTATTTAAACAGTCATTACCACCGACACAGCCACCCTCACAACACATAACCTCAATAAGATTACCAAACTCGCACTGACCTTTTTTGGCAAAACTTTTTAGTGTGCGAATGGATTCTTTGTTTATACCGTTAACAAGGTGAGGTTTAACTTCTGAATTGCCATTATCTGCAACCTCGACAGATTTAGCCACACCGCCTGTTATACCAAAGTTTCTACCCTCTTTTGAAGCTTCAGAATCAAATGAACTTGGCTCAAGTTCACTAAGCTCAATCTTATGAGCTACAAACATAGCACCCATTTCTTCGTAATTCATAACATAATCGACGTTAGGGTTGCTCATTGCCTCAGTTTTCTTAGCTACACAAGGAGAAACAAACACCGAAACCGCGTCAGGGTATTTTTCTCTGCAAATTTCCGCACTATAGTACATTGGAGTTTTTGTATCTGACCTGTACTGTGCAATTTCACTCAAGTGCTTATCTACAAGGTTGTTGTAGCCCGCGCAGCAAGATGTTGTCATAAAAGGCTGACCCTCGTTCATTCTTTCATGAAACTCCTTAGCCTCATTTGTTGCAGTAATGTCAGCACCTTGGGCTACTTCTAAAACGTCATAAAAGCCGCATTTTAAAAACGCAGTTTTCAGTTGATAAATGGAACATGGTAATTGCCCTGCAACAGAGGGAGCAATCATCGCTACAACTTTTTTACCCTGTTTAATTTTGTATAAAATATCTATAATCTGACTTTTTTCATGGATTGCACCAAAAGGACAAGAGCTTACGCACTTACCGCAAGCGATACATTTGTCAAAGTCAATTCTGGCGTGCCCCTGTTCGTCTTTTGATATAGCATCCACGGGGCAAGCGTTTTCACAAGGAACAACAATTTTAACGATAGCGTGATATGGGCAAACCTGAATACATTTTGTACAGTTTTTGCACTTAGAACTATCGATTTGTGATTTACCGTTAACAATTGATATTGCGCCAAACTTACAATTTTCAAGACATGGACGTGCCACACAACCTTGACATAAGTCGGTTACAAAAATTCTGTTTGGTACGCAGCCCTTACAAGCAGACTCAAGAACAGTTAAAGTATGTTCATCGGGCTTTTCTCTCTCGGTTGCCCATTTAGCATAGTTAGAAAGTAATATCCTCTCATCAGCCCCTTCCATGGAAAAACCAAGAGATGCTATAATTCTGTTCCTTAAAATTTCTCGTTCTTTATAAATGCAGCACCTGTATGGTACTTCATAGCCTTTAGGTCGCATTTCAAAAGGAATTAAACGCGTGCTTTCGCCAAAGTCATCGGATAAAAATGCTTTTATTGTTTTAATTAATATTTCTTTTTTTAGGTGAGCTGCTTGGTTATTCTTGTCCATTTTTTAACTTTCTTTCAATTTCTTCTAATACACTTTCTACAGTTGCCTTGCTGATTACCGTAAGGTCAACCATAACATAGGGCGCTTTAGCTTCTGAAGAAGTAGAGCACAAGTCAAGGCAAGGTACACCTTGAATTTCAACATCATCACCATACTTAGCGGGAATTATATCCATTAACTCCTGCAGTTCTGATGCTCCCATAACAAAGCATGTTGTGCCCATGCATATTTTTACCTTAACTTTTGCCATGTCTTCTCCTTATATATAACGAAGCGTCACTCTTTTAATATACTTGTCTTCAAGAATTTTTGCCATCTTTTTTACAATATTTTTTCTTATTTCAATTTCAATCGGCAAATTTGGGTCATAATGCGCCTGATTTAATTTTGCACCAACCATGAACTCTATGCAATCACTACTTAATAAAAACTGCATAAGTTCATATGCCGCATTTTTTTCTTTCTCGCAAAATCCGTTCTCTAAATATTCAACAGTCCTTGTAAGAGTTAATATTCCCTCTGTCACAAGGTCTATACCATCCATGTGCGACACTGCGGGCAATTTCCCGACACTTCGTGCTATGTCACATCTTACGGGGATATTTAACTCGCGAGAAATTAAATTTGCCGTAGTTCCGCCACAAATTGCTTTTTTTGCAGACGATTTAAAAAATTCATTTGCATATTCGTTATCTTTTTCCTGATGATATGGAGGCCCTGTAAAAATTAATGCACGCCGAGGTTCGCGATAGTAAATAACACAACATGACGTGTCATCTTTTGCTTTTCTATCGGGTTCTGTGTTAATTGCAACTCTTACAACAAACTTTGCAAGCTCACTGCTTGAAATGTCAGGTGTGTCTTTTATTTTTTCAAGCAAAAACCTTATCAATCCTGAGCGCCTTAAGCCAAGTTTTAAATCTGAACTGCCAAGTCCTGCTTGAGTTACGCCGTCCGAGCAAAAAATCAACCTGTCACCGAGTTTTAGTTTTAACTTATAAACATGCATATGGCGATTTTTAAACGTATCAGAATCGATTACCGTATACTCAGGCTCAACAACCTTGCCTTCACTAATGTAGATGAACTTTGGGTTGCCCTCTTCAACTATTTTTACTTCACCATCTTCACTGCAATGAGCAACAGAAAAAGTTGAGTAACTGATTTTTCTAACCTGACAGACAGGCAAGGAGTTCATAACAACTTCACATGCAAGTTTAATATTTGCACTTGCTTCAACAAATTTTAAAAGCATTGTAGCAGTCATCGTTGCTAAAATGTTAGCCTTTATACCGCTACCCAGCCCATCAGAAAGTACGGCAATTAAAGTATCCTTATCAGGATATCTTTTTGACAAAAAATAATCACCATAGGTGTTTTGATTGTATTTCTTTTCTTGAGCACAATCAATATCTATAAACATTACTTCTTATCCCCGCCCTCAGAAGTTTCATAGTCTTGTGCTATAGTACTTAATAAGAGTTCTGTTTCAACCATATGCTCGCCAAGCAGACAGGCAATTTCCTGCACTATGGCAATATTTTTGTTTATTACCTCATGTGCTTTTTGGGCTATTTTTTCCCTGCCGAGTTCGCTTTGAGTAACATCAGTAATTATAGCCCCTACAAGCTCGTTTTTCTCTATTGTAAAGGCACTAATATCATAAAGTCTGTTTTTAACAGGGTAGTGTTCTTTGTGAATATCCTTTGAGGTTTTTAGAGTTTCTTTAAAAATGTCGGAAAAATCGACAATTCTGTCTATACAAGCGCCGTTTAAACCCTCAGGACGGTCAGAGAATATATCAATCATATCCTGACAAAACATCTTCATAAATGCTTCATTAGACTCAACAATTTTTAAGTCTTTATCAACCATAACAATAGCTGATGGCATACACCTCAGCATTGCAGCAGCTTTTTGCATTGCAATTTTTCTCATGTAAGAAACACACATTGATGGCTCTGCTTCGCCTGAAATAAGGGCGCTTGCAAGCTCTCTGCAGGTATTATAGCCACAACCTCCACAGTTAAGCTCGTCTTCTTCCGAGAATTTGCCGATTTTTTTAAGTGCTTCCGATAATCTCTCAAAACTGTATATTTCTTTTTCCACGGGAACTTTAAGATATTCTTTTTCCACAACTGTCTTTGGCTCGCTTGGTATTTCATCCCTTGTTTTTACTTTAGATAAAACATCAGAAATCCTTATAAGTTCCGATTTTTTACTTGAGTTACATGGCCCGGCCAGACAACCGCCGTTACAAGCTAAAGCTTCGATAAAAATTTTCTTGTTTAACAGATTAGTATCTAAACCCTTAAGAGCTTTTTCCAGATTTTCAATTGAACTAATATTTAAAAGTGTGACACCATCAGCATTTTCACCCTTTTTAATAGTTTCATTCATACCGCCCTCAAGCGCGTAAAGTGAACCCTCACAAGCAGACTCAGGAACAAAAGATTCATCTTTTTGCTCTAAATCATCAATTGAAATATACTCTTCTTGCAGCCAAAGTTTTAACTCTTCAAAAGTAAGCGCAACATCTATAAGTTCAGGGCTAGAATCTGACTCATTTTTCTTTGCTATACAAGGGCCGATAAAAACAACTCTTATGTTATTGCCATAAATTTCCTTAAGCATTTTAGCGTGTGTTAGCGCGGGAGAGGCAATAGGTACTACATTTTGTAAAAACTTAGGATTGTAAAGCCTGATGTAATCTACTACAACAGGACAAGCACTTGAAATAAACAGACCCTTGTCATGCTCTTTCATTATTTTTGCACACTCGATAGAAACTTCCTGCGCGCCAAGTGCGGTTTCACTCACATGCTTAAAACCAAGCTTTTTTAAGAGCGCTATCATAGTGCCCGCACTATAGTCAAAAATACCGCTCCAACTTGGCGCTAAAGAAACATACACCTCTTGTTGCGCACGGAAGAGATTTTTTACTTTATCAACATCGTTTCTTACGCGTTTAGCATTATTGGGGCAAGCTTTAACACAATCACCGCAAGCAATGCACTTGTGCGGGATAACCGAAGCATGTCCGTTTTGAATACTAATAGCCTTAACATGACATTCTCTTACACACTTGTAGCAATCATGACATTCGTTGTTCAAGGTATAAACAGGGTAGAGTTTATCCATAATTAACCCCTAACTTTATCCAGTATTTCATTTAGTTTTTCTCTTGTGATGTTTGAGTATAGTATTCCGTTAATTGTAATATTAGGACCATCTGCACATTTTCCCTCACACCTTGAGCCTGAGATATCAATCTTTGCCTCAAGATTATTGTCTCTGACGTACTCTTCAATGAAACTTAAATGTTCCTCATTTCCCCTTGCGAAGCAAGAACTACCCAAACACACAGTAATATTAAGTTCTTTGGTCATTATCAAATTCCTATAACAATATATACAGTATAGTCTAAAGCGACTATTTAGGCAATTTAATATTTGCTTTATATCAAAATGCGTGCAATAATCATTTCATGGGTTGTTAGTTAATAAAGGAGAAGTCATGAGCACTCAAACATCAGGTGTTATTAACTTTAAGAAAGTTGATGACATCATTAACTCTTGCGGTGCAAAAAAATCAAACCTTATTGCTATTTTACAAAAAGTGCAAGAAGAGTTCAGATACTTACCTCAAGAAGCCATCACTTACATTGGAACAAAAATAGATGAATTGTCACCTGCTACTGTATATGGGGTGGCAACTTTTTATGCGCAATTTTCACTTGAGCCAAAAGGAAAATATGAAGTAAAATGCTGCGACGGTACTGCATGCCACGTTAGGGGCTCAATGCCTGTGTACACCTATTTAATGGAAAGATTTAACCTTAAAGAGGGTAAATACACATCAGATGACGGACTGTTTTCAGTTGAAACAGTCAGCTGCCTTGGTGCATGCGGACTTGCTCCGGTTGTTGTAATTAACGGCAAGGTCTATCCGCAAATGACAACAGATGCAATAAAAATAATTATCGACACTATTGTGCGCGAAGAAAATGAGGGTTAGCCAATGGAAACAGAAGTAAAAAAACTTAGTATAAATATTGAAGAAGAAAAAAACAAAGCACTTGAAGCCATTAAAAAACAAGGCTTAAGGGTGCTTGTTTGCAATGGTACAGGCTGTATTGCAAACGGTTCAAACGAAGTTATAGAAAAATTCAGAGAGCTTGGCGCTGATGTTTCAATTTTAAGCGAACATGATAAAGTCACCATTGTTCCCACAGGCTGCCACGGCTTTTGCGAACAAGGTGTACTTGTCATCATTCCTGATTTTGACATTACATATGTTAAAGTTAAACCCGATGATGTTGAAGAAATTGTAAACTCTCATATAAAAGACGGCAAACCTGTTGAAAGGCTTCTTTATACAGACCCAAAATCAGGTAATCACGTTTATAAGAATGAAGAAATCAATTTCTACGCAAAACAATCACGTACATCACTTAAAAACTGCGGTGAAATAAATGCGGAATGCATAGATGAAGCCATTGCTAAAGGTGGCTACAGGGCACTAGCTAAGGTTCTGGAGCAAAATAACCCTGATGCGGTTATAGAGGAAATTGAAAAATCAGGCCTCAGAGGTCGTGGCGGGGGCGGTTTTCCGACAGGCAGGAAATGGCGCTTTACCGCAGCCAATAAAGGCGGCAAGTCTTATGTTGTATGTAATGGTGATGAGGGTGACCCGGGTGCTTTTATGGACAGGTCAGTTATGGAAGGCGACCCGCACAAATTACTTGAAGGTATGGCTATAGCCGGCTTTGCAATAGGTGCTGATGAAGCATACATCTATGTAAGAGCAGAGTATCCGCTTGCAATTAAACGTCTTAGAATAGCCATAAAACAAGCTGAGGAGAAAAATCTTCTGGGTAAAAACATCATGGGCAGCGGATTTAACTTTGATATTCATATTAAAGAAGGTGCGGGCGCATTTGTTTGCGGCGAAGAAACTGCGCTTTTGGCGTCAATCGAGGGTGAGCGCGGTATGCCTAGACCAAAACCGCCATTCCCTGCAAACTGCGGACTTTTTGGACGCCCTACACTTATAAACAATGTAGAAACTCTGGCTAACGTACCCGTTATTATCGATAAAGGTGCTGATTGGTTTGCGTCATTTGGTACAGAAACGTCAAAAGGTACAAAAACATTTGCCCTAACAGGTGAAGTAAACAACACAGGCCTTATCGAAGTTCCTATGGGTACAACACTTAGAGAAATTGTATTTGACATAGGCGGGGGCATTAGAAACGGCAAAAAATTTAAAGCCGTACAAATAGGAGGCCCCTCGGGCGGTTGTTTAACAGAAGAGCACCTTGATTTACCTATGGATTATGACAACCTTATTAAAGCGGGTGCTATGGTCGGCTCAGGCGGTCTTGTAGTAATGAATGAGGACACATGTATCGTTGAAGTTGCTAGGTTCTTTATGCACTTTACACAAAATGAAAGCTGCGGAAAGTGCGTTCCATGTCGTGAGGGCACAAAGAATATGCTAAAAATTCTTGAAAAAATTGTTCGCGGTAACGGTGAAATGAAAGACCTTGATACACTTGAAGAGCTAGCAATAGCCGTTAAAGAGGGTTCTCTGTGCGGGCTTGGTAAAACAGCTCCAAACCCTGTTTTATCGACTCTTAAATACTTTAGAGGTGAATATATTGCGCACATTAAAGAAAAAAGATGCCCCGCGGGTGTTTGCAGTGCACTTAAAGTTATTAAAATCAATGAAGAGCTCTGCAAAGGCTGTACAAAATGCGCCAGAAATTGCCCTGTTGGAGCTATTGAGGGAACGGTTAAAAATCCTCACAAAATTAATCAGGAAAAATGTATCAAGTGCGGTGCCTGCATAAGCGCATGCCCGTTCAAGGCAATTTCACAGGCATAGGAGAGACAAAATATGACAAACACATTATTTATAAACGGCAAAGAATGCAGCTATACAAATGAGCCAAATTTGCTTGAAGTAATCAGAAATAACGGTTTTAACGTACCGACATTTTGCTACAGACCAGATTTAACCCAATACGGCGCTTGTAGAATGTGTGTTGTAGAAATTGAGGGCAGAGGCATACAGTCATCTTGCACAATGCCGCCGGAGCCAGGTTTAAAAATTCATACAAACACTGAAAAAACAAGAAGAATTAGAAAAATAGTTCTTGAACTTTTACTTGCAAATCACGATAGAGAATGTACAACTTGTGATAAGTCAGGAAAATGCGAACTGCAACAATATGCGCAAGAATACGGTATTAAAGATATCAGATTTGCAAAGAAAAAACCTCAAGAGTATCTGCCAATAGATAACTCCAACCCGTCAATCGTTCGCGACCCGAATAAATGTATTCTCTGTGGCGCTTGCGTGCGCGCTTGCAGCGAGTTTCAAGGACATAGTGTACTGGGCTTTGCAAACAGGGGTTCAAAAACAGTTGTTCAACCTATGGCTGGCAAGGCTCTTGGTAGCGTAGACTGTGTTTTCTGCGGTCAATGCCAAGCGGTTTGCCCGACAGGCGCACTAACAATCAAGTCAGATATCGACAGAGCTTGGGATTTAATCAACGATAAAGAAAAGAAAACTGTAGTACAGATGGCTCCATCTGTCCGTGTAGCGCTCGGTGAAGAGTTTGGATTAAACCCAGGGGAAAATGTAATAGGTAAGCTAAATGCAGCACTTAGACAACTTGGTTTTGACCTTGTTTTCGACACAAACTTCTCTGCAGACTTGACTATTATGGAAGAAGCAAGCGAGTTTATAGGAAGAGTTACAAAAGGCGAAAATCTTCCCCTATTTACTTCCTGCTGCCCTGCTTGGGTCAGATACTTAGAAACTCAACACCCTGATATGCTAAATCACTTATCAACCTGTAAATCACCTCAGGGAATGTTATCTCCCATAATTAAAGAGCTTGTGCCAAAGTATTACGAGGGCTATACAAAAGAAAATCTCTACGTAGTATCAGTTATGCCATGTACCGCTAAAAAAGCCGAGGCAGTGCGCGGTCAACTGTTTGATTCAAATGGCAGAGCACAAACTGATGTTGTGCTCACAACACAAGAGATAGCAAGAATGATTAAATCAGCAGGTATTAACCTTGCTACAATCAACCCTGAACAAAACGATTCGCCCTTTGGTCAATACACAGGCGCCGGTACAATCTTTGGAGCTTCAGGCGGGGTCGCAGAAGCTGCGGTTAGAACGGCTTATGAATTTATTACACATGAAGAGCTTAAAACACTGGACTTTAAGCCTCTTCGTGGCGTTGATAAAGACCATAGAACAAAAGAAGCAGAAATTGACATAAAAGGTACAAAAGTAAAAGTAAGAGTAGTTTCAACCCTTAAAGAAGCTGAAAAGTCAATTCGCGAGATAAAAGAAGGCAAAGCAGATTTTCACCTGCTGGAAGTTATGGCATGCCCTGGTGGTTGTATAAACGGTGGCGGACAACCAAGAAGCTGTGATGATTCAAAAATTAAAGAAGAAAGAGCAAAAGGCCTGTATAAAGAAGATTCAGAGCTACCGCTTCGCAAATCGCACCAAAACCCTGACATAGTCAAACTGTATGAAGAGTTCTTGGAAAAACCTAATTCACATAAGGCGCACGAACTTCTACACACGACATATTCTGATATGTTTAAAAATTCATACAGGGATTTAAAATAAACACTTAAAACCGGACTTTTAAAGTCCGGTTTTTTTAATTGCAAATATGGAATTTTATTAGTATTATTATTTATGGAGAGTTGTCCGAGCGGTTTATGGTGCGGATCTCGAAAGTCCGTGCAGGCTAATTACCTGCCGAGGGTTCGAATCCCTCACTCTCCGTATTTATTTTATTTTCCTTAAAGATGATATAAAGTTATTTTTCTCGACATCACCGTCTACTTTTGTCAAAAATACCTGACAATCTTTTTCATCAGCATCAATAGGTGGCAAGAATTTTAACTCTGCAGAATAATAAGCGCTATCATTACGCGAATTAGTAGAAACGCGTCTTGCAATACTGTTTAGCGAAAGATTTCTCATAAATCCTCCAAACCCTTTATGTTGACTTGAAAATTTAGTATAAATCCTAAGTGTAGCATCCCTTGTCGTTAGGTCAAATTTACCTACAATAAGTGAGCTTAACTGTGAAGAACGAGATTTTATAATAATCTTTTCTAATACATTATTTTTTAATTCCAAATCACCTTCTATTTTATCAAAATTACCCTCAGGTATATTTACAATATCAAAAATCGTTGACGGACTAAGCATTGCTATAGGGTTTCTAAATAGTGCGGCAAACTTGAGAACATACTCTATAAGTCCGATTTTACCAATAGTACCGTTATTTACAGCAAATTTGATAAAACCGTCCAGTTTGAGCGAATCATCGGTATCTAAGCTTATTATACCACTTGCTTTGCCCGATATCTCGCGGCTTAGCCCCAATATTGATGTTGCCAGAATATCAGAATTAACATCCTTAACCCCAAGTACCAAATGATACTTGTGTTTAACTAAATCACAGTTGATTTTACAAGAAGAAATACCTTCAGCAATGTCAAATCTGTTTGAAAATACATTTAAAATGCCGTTTTCATCAAGCGTTAATGTAGCTTTTAAATTGCCAAAATTTACGTTTTTATATTTACCCTTAACAAGATTAAATACACAATTTTCAACAATCAAAAGACCCGTATCGAATACTGGAGCACTATCAATATTGGCGTTTTCATCAAGGTTATTTTCATCCGCCACAACTAACTCTTGTTTTGCTTCCGCATTCGATGTTTTTGTATTTTGAGCATTCATAGAGGCAATAATGCGCTCAAGGTCAATATTATCAACCGTAAGGTTAACATCTTTTATTATCACTGGCAGTTTAATCTCATTTAACATTGTACCTGTGAGATTATAATCAGAACGCTTGAACTTACCCACGGTAGTAAGTTGAATTTTATCCCCCTCGGCAGTAAATTTTGCACTTCTGATAAATAATCTTTGAGCAGGAACAGCAACTTTATCCATGGCCATATTAGCTTTTATATACGGAACTTTTGTATCGGCAATAAGTTCTAAATCACCTGAAATTTTGCCTTTTCTAAAGACTTTTTGACCTATCAAAACATTCAAAAACTCACTTGGCAAGGGTCTTGGAATTGTAAAACCGATATTTTTTAAAGCGCAGGTCTTAGCATCAAGTTTTGACCATATAGTCAACAAGGGCTTTATTTTACTGTTCCTGTCAATGGTTGATGCTATATAGTAATTTATTTTTTTAATGTTAATAACATCCGGGTCAAGGTCAATGTCAACCGTTGCAACTCTATCGTAGTTAACAGGGCTTAACGAAGCGCCGTCAACTAAAATGTCATTACCTTTTTTTAGCATAAAAGCGCACCAAACATTCATGTCTGAAAATTTAGACTTATAGTAAATCAGAGCATTTGCAACACCAACTATTTCAAGCGGATAACCGACTATTTTTGAAAGATGGTTTTTGGAAAATTCTTTCCTTGCAAGCGCCTTAACTATAACATCTGTTTCAAATGACTTGTAGTAGTCCTTAATAGTCCCTTTTATATCAACCGTATTATTCTTATCATCGCAATAATATCCCTTGATGTCTGATAGTGTTATTACATCAGGCTTTATGTCAACATAACCGGAGTTTATTGTTAATTTTAAATCAGCAAGAGGGATTAGCGTTAACTTGCCTTTATTGAGGTTAATAAAGCCGCTCAGACCTTTGTTTGTAACATCTACGTTAAAGTTAAAATCGCCGCTTATATCTTTAAAGTAAGAGAGCATCTCAGACCCGTTAGGGATAATAAAATTAGTCCTTATAAGCTCTACTACATTTGCTACGTCAAATTTTCTTGAGTTAAAATTAGCCTTTATACCGCTCTCACTGAGTTCTGCATTGAGATACATTTTTGACTTATTAACTTCAAGAGCACAGTTGTCTACAATAAATTTTCTGTTTTTGGCGTACACGCAGTTATTGTCTTTAATTTTAAACGTAAGTTTCTTACCCTTGTTAATAACATCAAGAATTATGTCAAAATGAAGGTATTTAGGGTTTCGCTCTGCAGTGATTTCAAAATTATTACCCGTGTACACAATTCCTGTGTCTTTTGAAAATTGGTATTTAATAATGCATTTTTTAACATATAAAAGCGAATTAAATAAATCAGGCTTTATCTCAGGCGGTTTTGACTGTTTATTTTCTTGACCCGGAACAAGCGCAAGTAATTTATTTACATCAAGATAAATATAGTCTGCACCCAGTTTGTTGACAATTATTCTTTTCTTAAAAATAGAAGCATATGAAATTGAAGTATCAAAATTTTGTATATTTAATATTTCATCCTTACCCCTAAAAACAGACATTTTATCAACAGAAAACTCAATAACAGGAGAAAACGAAGTTTTTAAAACAGGCTTTTCAACTGTTAAATCAGCACCAAGAGACGATTTTGCAACTTTTTGCACAAAGCCTATTACATTAGTATTTGACACTAAAGCGGGCAATATAACAAGATATGTCAGAAAAATAAATAAAATAGCTACAACTGTCGATATTGCACTAATAGCCCAAAATTTTTTACTTAAAAGTATTTTTTTCATAATCCAAGTCCGTATAAGAATTATACCATGTTTAAATTTATGCTATCATTAAAATATGAAAAGGATATTTTATTTATTTTTGTTAATATTTTTTCTTGGAATTGCGCCTGCTATTTCAATAGAGCAAGCTAACACGCTTTCTAACGAAAATATTGAGGTTTTCTGCGAAGATAATAAATTTGGTCTAAAAGATAAGAGTGGGAATGTTCTTGTTGAGCCAAAATACAAAAAGTTAATAAGATTGGGTACATCCTCTTGGATAGTCCAAAAGGGGTCGAAATTCGGCATAATAGATTCTGAAGGCAACATTCTAGTCCAACCTAAATACAGGCATGTCGACAGGTTTTTTGCAAAATACGCTAAACTCGGCAATGATAATGACTACGGGCTTTATAACGAAAAAGGTGAAATTATAATAATGCCCGAGTATTCGAGGATAGACCCACTTTTTGGACAAATGTTTTTAACAAGAAAAAATTATAAGTACGGTATTATTGACTCTGAGGGCAAGGAAATACTTGAAAATGACTATGATGACATATACATGCCCGACCCAAACACCTTGATGATAAAGTATGAGGGCGAATGGTATGAAGTAGAGCGTGCAGCACAAGGGGAAATTGCACTACCTGACAACACAAGCAAAATAAGAGTAGGCGGAAATGAACTTAAAATCACAAAAGTTATAACAGATACAGGTCTTGTTTCCGGCTATGGGGCTCTTACAGCTGCAGATTATCTGCTTAAAATCTTTACTTCAATTTCTCCTGCATACGAGGAAACAATAGATGAGCTAATGTTCTCTCAGGGTGCTGAGACTGTTAATATTTTCTTCCAACTGGGGTGGATTCCAAAATTCCCGTTCACTTATGCCAAAAAATATTATCAAAACCTTGTGCAACCAAACAACGGGCCGCTTTCAGACATAAGAGAAGATGTTAAAAAACAACTTAAAAACTAATTTAAGTTGTTTTTTGCTATCGAATAGATAGGTAATGATAACTATCTTATTTTTATTTTTGGCACAACAGACATACCGGGAGCAATGTTGTAATTTGAGATATCCTCGGTAAAAATTATTTTTACGGGAATTCTTTGAACAATTTTTACATAACTGCCAACGGCATTTTCGGGAGGAAAAAGGCTTGATTTAGCTCCTGTTGCTCTCTGCAGGCTATCAACCTTACCCTTAAATCTTTTTTTAGGGTAAGTATCGATTTTTATTATAACATCCTGCCCCTCTCTTACCTGTTCAAGCTGCGTTTCTTTGTAGTTTGCAACTACCCAGACTTCATCCGAAACAATTGACATAAGCGGTTGCGCCACCTGTACATAGTTTCCCTCTTCAACGGTTCTTGCTGATATTTTGCCATCTTGCGGAGCATAAATTTTAGTATAAGAAAGATTTAACTTAGCCTCTTCAATCTCGCTTTCCAATCTTTTAATCTGTGCTTCGATTTCTTCTTTTTTAGCAATTGATGATTGAATTGCAAGGTCAGCAGCACGTTTTTTCTCTTGCTCTGCAAGATAGTTCGCGTTTAAAGAAGTGTATGCGGTTTTTGACTTATCGAGCTCTTCACGGGAAACAATACCGTCTTTACTAAGCTTTAAATCCCTGTCGTAGGTTCTTTTTGCATAATCAAGACGCGACTTAACGCTTGAAATATCTTTTGTAGTTTTATTTGAAACAGATGTATTTTCTAAGATATTTTTGTGCGAAGCGTTTAACATAGCGCGCGCTTCCAAAAGCTTTGCCTCTTTTTGCTTGAGCGCTACAATATAGTCATTCGGGTCGATTTCTAGCAACAAATCGCCTTTCTTGACCTCTTGGTTATCTTTTATTAAGAGCTTTACAACAGGCCCTGACACGCGAGGAGCAATAGAAACAATATGCCCCTCAACAAAAGCATCATCTGTTGATTGATAGTAATGAGCATGCAAAAGTGCATATATACCACCAAGAGCCAGTATTGCAAAAGTAATTATCGGTACAATTATTCTTTTTTTAACTTTGTGTTTATGTTTATTTTCCTGTTTTTCTTTTTTAATTTGCGAATTTTCTTCAGATTTATTTTTCTTTTCTTCGTTGTTTTCGGCCATATCTACTCCATTTTACACACACATGTCTACTTTATCTAATAAATTATCTAAAACCTTGTTTAAAACGCTCATACATGTCTCTAAATCGTTTTTATCTATACCCTCGGTCATAGTCTTTCTGTATTCTTTTACAACTTGTGCAAGGGCAGGGAAGAGATTCTTCGCCTTATCTGTAAGATAAATCTTAAAGACTTTTCTTTTATTTTTATCTGCGACACGATTTACATAACCGTTTTTTTCTAAAATATTAATAATTCTTGTAATATTAGGTCTGTCCTTAAGGGTAATTTCACTCAACTGTCTTTGGTAAAGGCCGTCACGATGCATTAGAACCTCTATTACCACAAATTGCTCAGGAGTTATATCAAAATTATTTTCTCTAAAACACTGACGAGAATAAATTCTGGTGTAAACACCTGCAGCAACAAGCATTGCTCCTGTTATTTGTCTATAATATTTTACATCTTCACCAATTGTATTCATAAAAATTTGCTTTTCTTTTGTTTTCTTGTGTTATGATTATAACACAAGAAAAATTTTTACAAGCATTAGGAAAAATTATGAAGAAGCTGACAACAATACTAATAGTACTTATGCTGCTTATCTGTAACTCGGTGTATGCAAAACAGAATAAGCAAGAAGAAAATAAAGAAATACAGTACCTGAACATCGAATGGTGGAGCGAATTTAACGACCCGCTATTAAACGAGTACATGCTAAAGGTCTTTAAAAACAACCATGATTTAAAAATTGCACAACTTAAAATCAAACAAGGCGAACAAATTGTTAAACAATACTTTGCAAATGAACTCCCCCAAATAGGTCTGAGCGGAAATATAGAGCGTGTTTTGCGCTCAAGTGACCAGTACTTTGGCCCAAACATGCTCATACCAAATTTCTCTCAGACCAATCTTTTATTTCCGATCAGCGCAAGCTACGAGTTTGATATATGGGGAATGAATCACACCAAGACTAAAAGCGCCAAAAAGCAGCTTGAAATAATAAAAGAGGAAGAACGAGCAAAGTACATAACAGTTACGGGCAATTTTGCAAGCGCCTACTACAATCTTGTAAAATGCGATAAATTATTAAAAATACAAAATAATCTTGTCGCAGTGCAAAAAGAAATACTAGAACTCACAAACAAAAAATTTGAAGCAGGAAAGGCCTCTGTAAGTGAAGTAATTGAGCAAAAAAAACTCCTGAAATCACTTGAAGAAGAACTAAATACTCTTCAAAAAGAGCGTACTTTAGTTGAAGAAGAGATAAAAGTAGTTCTTGCAGATAACGATATAAAAGAAATTGAGGACATTTCATCATCTAAAATCCCCGATGTTAAATTCCCTGATTCTATCCCCTCGGATATCATAGAAACCCGCCCTGACTACATTATGACACAATACAATCTTGAGAGAATGGGCTTAGATGTAAAAGTTGCAAAGAAAAACCTATTGCCAAGATTTATAATTTTTGGTCAATTTGGCTTTAACGCCTATAGATTAAGCAATTTATTTAACAGCAACGCACTATTATCATCTGTTGGCGTTGCCCCTGTGCTTGACATTTTTACAGGCGGCAGAAAAATGGCATATTTAAGATTTAAAAAATATGAATATGAAGAGGCACTTGAATTTTATAAAAAAACAGTTCTAAATTCATATAAAGAGGTGAATGACGCCCTTGTAAGCGCAAAAATCTACAACAAAAACCTGCTGAGTGCTAAAGAAAGACTTGAGTTGGAAAATCAAAATCTTGATATAGCAACAAAACTCTATGAATCAGGCAGAGGAAGCCTGCCTGACATGCTGTACGCGCAAGAGAGGGAATTAATGGTAGAAAAAAATATAATAGATTCACAAATTAATACCCTTATAAGTGTTATAGGATTATATAAGAGCGTTGGTGGCAAAAATTTAAGCGAGATTAGTGAAAATATTTAATACCCGCAAGAGCGATGTAAAATAGGCAAATAAGCCTCATAATTTTAGAGTTATGAAAATATTTGTTATAAACGGACATAAATACTACTGGTACGCAACTGGCAAGCTAAATTGCACGCTTTTTAAAGAAATTATAGACACGCTCAAGCTGCATCATGAAGTAAAAGACACTATTGTTGAGCTTGGTTATAGTGTTGAAAAAGAGGTGGAAAAATACAGATGGGCAGACATAATTATCTATCAATGCCCAATAAACTGGTTTAGCGTGCCTTGGTTGTTAAAAAAATATTTTGATGAAGTATTTTTATCAAAAATTTTCTTTGATGAATCCGCAAAATATGGAGAAGGCGGACTGTTTTTTGATAAGAAATACATGTTTTCTCTCACATGTGCAGCCAAAGAAAGTGATTTTAACAACACGGACGGTTTTTTTGACGTAAGAGGTATAGATGAACTTTTTTTACCGCTACACAAAATGCACCAATTCTGCGGAATGAGAAAAGTAGAAACATTTTGTGCCTATGATGTAATAAAAAATCCTCAAGTTGAAAGACTAAAAGACAGGTTAAGATATCACTTAAACCATTATATTACTCATTTGCCGTAAATGTCATTAATTCTTGAGTGTAAACTGCTAATATCGTATTTACCCCTATTTTGTCTTGCTTCAAGTATTAATTTCATAGAGTATGCATCTTGCTTTCTAAGAGGAGTAAGCTTTTTCTTTATAAGAGCGACAGAACTTTTAACTGAATCAGAATTAGAATTGAGCTTTAAATCTTCAATCATTCTGCTTAGCCTTGAGTCATAATTTATATTATACTCATCACTCAATATTTTTAATAACAGGCGATGATTTAGCGACTCCATAGCAAGAATATCGTCTTTATGCTTAAGTTCACACACCATGGCTTTTAATCGTTTTTCATCGCCAAAATCCTTAAGATGACTGATTAAATTATCAAAAGTCTTCTTCCTGTCTTGTTTGTATCTAAAAAATGTTCTGTATAAATATTTTTCCAGATTTCTTCCAACATTAGAGTCATTGGATTCATGCAATATTGTTTCAACAATTCTTGCTGCAGTTATCAAAGATTCTTTGCCGCGCCTGTTAAACGTATAATTACTGGCCAAATTAGTGAGCTTGTCCATAAATTCACAAACTCGAGGTAAATCCGACACATCATCAAGCTCGGATTTAATAGTTTTTGTAACTTCATTTATATACGATTTAATACTAAAATCAGCCGCATTGTCTTCTATGTACTTATTGGAAGAAATCGCTTTTAAATTGTGTAAAACATGCTCAAATCTCTCGGGAGAGGAAAGCATATACTCTGACCATTTTCTGTTCCCGCGTCGAGAATTACAGTGAGAATGTGCAATCAAATAATTACTGTAAGATGATTCACCGTTGTCTGAATACGGCTTAATATGCTCTGCGGAAGAGGCAAATGGAGCTAATAATTTTACATAAAAAAGTTCAGCTTCGTTATCACTCAAAAGAACAAGCTCATTTTCCATCTTTTGGTCGCGCCGCAATGCTTTTGAAATGTATTTTACAAGATAAGCATCAGGGTCTGTCTTTGAAGATGGCATAGAACTTGCAGCAGATATTATTTTACCCCAAGTGTCAGCATGCTTTGGGTCAGTTTGTCTACCTGCTATATTAATTACATTTGCCAAGATTTCTTTTCTGTACTCAACCCTAATTTTATTTACAAGAAAATCAGACAACTCTTCTGGAGAAATATCAGGATTAATAACGACGTCTTGATTTTTAACTTTAGCAATATAGTCTAAAAGTTCATTAGACCTAACCTCTTTTGCGTACTTTTCAATACGAGAAAATACAGATGTTTGCTTGATTAACATTCTGTTTCTTGCTCTGGTATATGCAATTGGCAAAAGTTCCCTGCCGTTTTTATCAGGATTATCTAATGCAGTCTTTTCAAAGAGTGCCAACGCCTTGCTCTCATTAGAACTTAATCTGGAAGGGGACTGCAAACTAAATCTTTCAAGCTCGCTGACAAGTTGATTGCCTTTTAATGTTGACATATACTGGACCCCCTCTTGTGACAAAACTTCCTTGCCACAATATGCACAAGGGATGTCTTTAAATCTTTTTAAGTCAAAATCATAACCAAAAGGAATTCTATCCGCTTGAAGTCGAGCTGAAATCGACATTTTGCGAGAAAAAATGTCACTTTCAGGAGTTCGCTCAAGCAAATTTTTACGCAAACAAAAGGGTGTAGAAGAATTTCCCCTGTCACACTTTATACCAAAGGCACTATTAATCTTTATACTTCCAAACGATACAAACATAGTTTAATATATTAAGGGGCAAAAATAAATTATTTTGCCCCTAAAAAATTATTTTACGAGAAATCTGCCATCATCAATCCTTATTGCAAAATAAGGAAGCGACTTGTCTTTTTCTACCAAAAAGAGGACAAACGGTTTTGAAAAATCATAATTAACTCCCTTTGTAGGAATAGGCATAGACATTTCAACAATATCCATTACAGCTTCATTTTTTAGACTCGCGCCTTTATTGTCAAGATTAAATTTTATATCATCAATAGCTTGAGATATTATATATTTTGTGCCGTTAATTTTCCTGTTACAAATACTATTGTAGGTGATTTTTTCATTAATAGATATAAACGGTATTTTTAATTCATCATCTTTTGCAAACCTTAAGTACTTATTAATCTTTACATCCATTTGGGAATATATATCATAAACATTCTGTGGTGACTTTGTCCTGTACAAAATAACTTTATCACCGGATTTTGTTTCCAAGGACACTGCATAATCCCACTCATTAAGATAAAATAAAGGCTTAACCTGGGAAGTTAACTTTCTGTTATTTTCTTTAATACCAAAAAATTTGTATTTGTCTTTCGAATTATTAAAGGAGTGATTATCTAAAACGTCAAATTCATAGGGAAATTCAATATTTTTTACCAACATTGAATATAAGATATACTCATTTACACCTTTTGACTGCCAATCAATATCATCCAGCACTGCACTTGTTTCGCCAAACTTATCAAAAATTTCTCTTTGAATCTTGGCCTTTAGTTCATATGACTTAGGCGCAACTATCTTATAATAATTTTCTTCACTAACATCATCTGCACTAAATTTATTAGCATTGAGAACAAAGGAGACCTTAGGGTCAATACCTTTAAAATTAATCTTTTTTGTTGCTACCAATTCCTTTAAGTCATTCCAAAGCAATTGAAATGCCGGGGTAAAAACATCATGCCTATCCGCCAAATCAAAAGCTATAGACTTGTTTGGCATCATAAAAACAGCTAAAAAGATAAACAAAGTCAATAATACTTTTTTCATAAAACCCTCCATATAATAACTGACAGGATAGCAAAAAAAGAGGCCAAAGACAATTTTGCAGAAATTTAATTATTAATTTTTGTAAAAAATGAAAATGTATTGTAAAAAAATATTCTTTAGGTACGTTAATACGACTATCTAACTAATAACTATAAGGCGGTATTATGCAAGTAAAATTAGAACAAACAAAAAATTTAAAGACACAGACCTCTTTTGGAATGGCTCAATTGACAAAAAGAGGGCAATGCGCCGCAAGGAAATTTATAGCCGAATTACCAGAATTTGCGGACCAAAGGGTATATACTAAAAAAAATATTCTAAGGGCGCTATTATCTAATAAGAAAAAACCTGTCAGCGCAGACGAGATAACTGATTTTTTTACACTTGGAGACACGCAATTTACTGATAAAAATGCACAATTTATAAAAAAACAGATACTTACGCTAACAGGGCAATCGAGAATAAAAAAATTCCTGAAAGATGAGCACATCAAGGCTTCAAAAGTAATACCAAGCAACAGACAAAATTGCGCAAACTCAACTACAGAAAGAGGAATGGCGCTTATAGAAGGGATTAAAGGTATTTTTGACAAAAATATAAACAACCCTGACGTTTCAAGCAAAAAGGGTGCAAAAATACTTGACTTGATTAGAGATTATCTTGGTATAGAAGAACATACCCAAAGAGCAGCAGTAGTTAAAGACAGGTTATATTCAAAATAAATAAATCCCGCCTAAAGCGGGATTTATTGTAAATTTTTGTAAAATAATTCATAAGATAAATAAAGTAAACAAAAAATTTACCGATTACATACTTGTGAAGGCAAGTGGTGTTTAATAATTTTATTTAACTTGAATTTTTGTGCTTATTTGACGCAAATCATTCTTTGGTTTGCGTTTTATTTTATCATTACAAATCGTAACGATACGTATTGATAATATTATACTAAACCTTCCTTTAACGCTTTAACAGCAGCCTGAGTCCTGTCATCAACTACTAGCTTCTGTATAATATTACATACATGCGCTTTGGAGGTGTGCTCGCTTATTTTTAGTATTTGTGCTATCTCATAATTAGACTTACCATCAACAACAAGTTTTAGAACTTCATACTCTCTTTCGGTAAGGTTACTGTGAGTTGCCTTGAAATTTGCCCTATTTTTTGTCTTGGCAGGTATCACGCCGGAGCCAGACTCTCGAACTATCGGAACCACTTTTGGGTCAAGCCACATTGCGCCGTCATTAACACTTCTTAGAACCATTGCAAGCATGTCAGAGTTTATGTCCTTAAGCACATAAGCACTAACTCCCGCTCTTAGTGACTCCATTACTTCGTTTTCACCCACGTGTGATGTTAATATCATAACTTTAGTATTTACACCTGAAGACAAAATTCGCTTTGCAACTTCAACACCTGAAATATCATCAAGTCCGACATCAATAATTACAACATCGGGATTATGAATTTTTACTTTTTCGATACCCTCTTTGCCATTCTCCGCTTCAGTAATTACCGTAATATCGTCAAATTTTTCAAACAACGACTTTAGCCCGACCCTCATCAATTTATGGTCTTCTATTAAAATCACTCTTATTTTTTTATTTTTACTTTTCTCATCTTGAATTTGCATACTCACTCCTTGTTAATTTTGTTTTGAGTATAATTTCAATTTTCTTGTGATACATCACTATATTTTTTTGCGTACGGATATTTTTTTTGCAATTAAAATCTAAAGCGAGATTATTAACTATCGCTACGATAGATAATGATAATATTATGCAACCAATTTTAAATTTTTAATAATTTGCCCAATTAAATTAATAACTTTATAATTAAATTGGCGCGATTTTAAGAGTTTTATACATAAATTATATGGTCTAGCATACCAAAAGCAAATAATCGGCCTTGTTACATAATATATATTATAGCTACCAATCGATAAGAATGAAAATAAGGTTAAAAATACTATAAATAGTGAAATTCTAATTTGCCTATATTTCATTCAAATATGCAGTATTAAATTTGGAGTAAAAATGAGCACAAAAAAGAAAAAATACGATGTTGTTATTGCAGGCGGAGGCATTGCTGGGGTTTCCTGCGCTTATAACTGTGCAAAATTAAACCTTAAAACTCTACTTGTCG
Source organism: Candidatus Gastranaerophilales bacterium (assembly GCA_944325105.1). Lineage (GTDB taxonomy): Bacteria > Cyanobacteriota > Vampirovibrionia > Gastranaerophilales > Gastranaerophilaceae > Galligastranaerophilus. Next base: position 100,982 of record CALUYW010000004.1, read on the forward strand.
AAAAAGAAAACTATCTTGGCGGAGATATTACAGGTTCACTTGTTGTTCCCGTTATGAAATGCGATATGGGTAATCTAAATCAAGACTTTTACAACGAACTTATAAAATCTGCAAAAGAATCAGGTGCGCAAATCGAATACGAAGATAAAAATCCCGCTTGGTTTAATCCAATAATATTAAAAAACACGCTAGACACTATTTTAATAAAAAAAGGAGTTGATATATTATTTGAAGCAGAAATTTCAGACGTAAGTGTTTTTGAAAATTACATAAATGAAGTTAAAATTTTCACTGGACTGTTATCACTACCTATCGTATCGAATTATTTTGTCGACACAACAGGCGATGCTTCATTTTCAAAACTACTAAACTGCGAACTTTGGCAGGATACTCAACGCAAACAGCCGCCAAGCTTGAGGTTTATAATTTCCGGTGTAGATTTAGAAGAATTAAAAAATTTTCTAGATAACCTTGATGACGACAAAAATGTTACCACTACCTATCGTATCGATAGAGATATACACCTAAGTACGGCATGCACATGGGACAACTCAAAAAAGTGGGCACTTAAACCCTATTTTACCGAAGCCGTTAACGCAGGTATACTTGAGCCATCAGACGAAGCCTATTTCCAGATATTTACCGTTGCACACATGCCGAATTCTGTTGCGTTTAACTGTCCAAGACTGGCAGATTACAATAAGAACAACCCTTTTGAATACTCAAAAAGGCTAATAGAGGCGCGCAGCAGCATTTTAAGACTGCATAGTTTTGTAAAAAACTACATCCCTGGCTTTAAAAACTCATTTATATCAAATATAGCCTCAAAAACAGGTAAGAGAGAGGTTTGCAGAGTAAAATGTCAATATGACTATACAGTTGATGACATCATAAATGAAAAGAAATTCCAAAATCCTGCGCTTAGGTCAAACTACCCGATTGATATACATTCTAATAAAAAAGATGAATCAGTGCTTCATAAAGTCTGCTCTTACGAACTTCCTATAGAATCATTAAAATCCAAAGATTACACAAACTTGTATGTTGCAGGAAAAATAGTTGGTGCTGATTTTAAAGCACAAGCGGCACTTAGGGTACAGTCCAGTTGCATGTCTATGGGCGAAGCAGTTGCAAAAGACATCAGGAAAAATATAAAATATTAAATAATGTAAATTTTTCTCTTATTTTTATTAACTTTTTTACCAATACAGTCGATAAGCAGATTAAATACATCCCAAGGTGTGTGAAAGTTATCATTTTTAAAATAGGAGATAAAGATGGGATTCTTAGATGGCATTAGCAATTCGCTAAAAAAAATTATGGACGCAGGGCAAGTAGAAGCAGGTAAGACACCAAGCGCGGGACAAGAAACTGGTAATCCTGAGGAAATTGATGTCTTTGGACAAGACCTCAATGGTGACGGGATTGGGGACAATCTGCAACTTAGAAGTGAAAATCTACTTGAAGACGAGTACGGTAATACATATATAGAAGTTGATAAGACAAACAACAACAGCCTCTACAAGATAATGAGCAACGCATACGAAGGCTTTGACGATATGTCAAGCGAAGAACAAAAAGTGCTAATGGATGCAGTTATGGAGGCAAATCCAGAGATATACGGAACAGAAGTAAATAATGTATCAAATCAATATGTTACCGATAATACAAGGGGTAGTATTAACAAAACCGGCGGCAATAGAACAGAAAGAATGAATACTGTTATTTACGCCGGAGATAAAATATACATACCGACAAAAGATAGTACCATAGAAAGCGTAAAAGTAAAAACTCCAGCTGAAAATGGCAACGAAGGAGACTCTGAACATGTCCATGTAGGTACGGTAATAGCCACTCCTCATGGCTCAAAATCATACACATACACACCTGAAAGCTCAAGTGCTGCAATAAACGAATCAAGTACGTTATCAGATATTGTCAAAGAAAATTTTAAAGACGCAAACGAAGATAATACATACTCAATCGCACTAAATCAAGCAAAGGCAAACTCAGATTTTGTACTTGAAAGAATTAATGCACAAAATGGAACTCAGTATAAGGATGTTGCAGACATACCTTCAGATGTATTATTAAGCACAAACTTATACAACGAAGGCTCACAAGACACCTTGTCCCTCGTAGATTCATATCATGAAGACTTTAAGGATGATACGGATTTAACATCGTCAAAATATGTTGACCAGGAAACATTTATACCTGAAAATTCTACTGTTTTGATTGACCCAAATTGGGACGGCAAAACACCAGACCCGCAAGGCAGACAAATTTATAAATCTGTCGAAGAGGCAATTATAGCAAATTATAAAAATACAGACGAAACAAAAGATGATATAACAACAAGCAAATCTGATGCATACGCAGTTATTATGGATGGCTTGAAAGACAACCCGCTTAATGCGTCAATTGTTGAAGGAAAATCCGGCAAAGAAGCAATCGATGCTCTTAATAGTATTTCAGAACCAACCGAAATAAATTTACAACCTACTGAAATACAAAGAATTGCCCTTGGTTGCGATGAAGAAGAAGCAAGAGCAGTATTTGCCAAAGGAAAAGATGTACAATTTTCATACTTGCAGTCTTCAACAGACGAAGTTGACTTAACAGAAAAGACCATGGGTGATGTTGTCGAAACAGAGATAATTGACGGCGGCAGACACAAAGTTGAACGCTACGAAGACGGTAGCGCAATATACACAGACGTCAAAACAGGCGAAGTAATAGAAGAATACCCTGGCGAGGGAATTTACAAATATTCTTCAGTGCTTGACTTAATGGAATTCTATGCTGACCCAAGCGATGAAGCAGAAGGAAATGGAAAAACCCTTTTAGACAGGTATAACGAAAATCCTGACGACCCCGAAACACAAGCTTTAATTGGAGCAGCCGTTAAAAATATCATCACAAACAATGAATTCTTTAAAAATTCAACTTTTGAGGTAGATGGCGAAGAAGTTGCAGGAAAAGACCTGACAACAGAGCAAGCACTAAAACTTTCACTCATAGGTGACGACGGTAAACCAATAGTAACTGATTTAAAACTTTCTGATGCCGCATACAATATTACCGACACGGGAAGCGCAAAACCAAAACCGCCAGGCAACTACAATACAATACCTAATGAACCTTCTGATACCGACACAGACACTGACGTCGATACAGATACCGACGTTGACACAGACACGGATATAGATACTGATACAGATGTAGATACCGATACCGATGTTGACACAGACACGGATATAGATACTGATACCGATGTCGATACAGATACCGATGTTGATACAGACACAGATATTGATACCGATGTTGACACAGACACGGATATAGATACTGATACCGATGTCGATACAGATACCGATGTTGACACAGACACGGATATAGATACTGATACCGATGTTGACACAGACACGGATATAGATACTGATACTGATGTAGATACAGACACCGACGTTGACACAGACACGGATGTTGATACCGATACCGATGTTGACACAGACACGGATATAGATACTGATACTGATGTAGATACAGACACCGATGTTGACACAGACACAGATGTTGATACCGATGTTGACACTGATACAGATGTAGATACAGACACCGACGTTGACACAGACACAGACGATGATGTAGGAGTTGATGAACCTGACCATCCGGATGTAGATACAGATACAGACACTGACATCGATACGGATGTTGATACCGATACCGATGTTGACACAGACACAGATGTTGATACCGATGTTGACACTGATACAGATGTAGATACAGATACTGATGTTGATACAGACACAGATGTAGATACCGATACCGATGTTGACACTGATACCGATGTTGATACCGATACTGATGCTGATGTTGACACTGACACAGACACAGATACCGATTCTGATATAACAGAAAATGATAGTAGCTGTGATGCACCACCAGAAGTCGACAGCAACAAGGATGACGGCTTCTCAATAAATCTGGACTTTGGATTTGATGATATTTTCAAATAAATTACAAATTAGCGGGGCGACAATCAGTCGCCCCATATTTATGTAAATTTTTGTAAAATTTCTCCCACAAAAAACCATAATTGTGCAAACATTTATTTTATGTGTTTTGTAGAATTGTATACATGCCAACATTAATTAATTTATTGGAGATATAATGTCAGACTTTAAAATTTCAGCAAAAATCGATGCACCTAGAGTGCTCCAAAACAAAAATAACTCATTGCATGTAAATCCGTTTAGCGAAAATAGCTTTGATAGCGTCACTTTTACAGGCAATAAAAAGAAAAAAGATTCAATACTAAAAAGAGCACAAATAACAATTATGGCAGCACTTACTGCCCTGAACATATCAGCATGCAACAAGCCTGTTGATAAGAATGTTTTGCCTGACAATCCTGAAATTGGGATTGAAGAAATGGTAGAATTACCTGAAGAAGATTATATTTACGCAAGTGATGAAATATTGGATGAACTTGAAAATCACACCCATGCTGCCACCATTATAACAACACCTCATCAAAGTGTAAGATATGTATATGTACCAAGAGGCGGAAATGCCGAAGGCACAGAAAAAGTTCAAGTTTCTATTGGCGATGAAGATACTTTGGCTACAATTGTTAAAGAAAACTTTGGCAAAATTAACGATGATAATTTATACTCTGTCGCCTTAGACCAAGCAAAAGCAAATGCTGAACTTATATTAGAAGCTATAAACGATAACGAAGGAGAAATTCTATACGGCGATGTAGCCGATATCCCTGCTGATGTTCTTTTAAACACAAAACTTAATCCTGATAATAGAGAACAGGAGATTAAACTTGTTAACTCAACACATGAAGACTTTATGCCTTCATACGATGACCACAATATGACAACTTTTGTTGACCAAGAAAGATTTGTTTCCGATAACCCATACGTCATAATTGACCCAGAATGGGACGGTGTAACATCAGATCCTTCAGGATATCCAATATACAGAAGCGCTGAAGAAGCAATCTTAACAAACTACAGAAGCACTGATGCTGAAAAAAACAATAAATATGTAGAATCAACTTGGACAGATACTTACTCAGATATTCTTGACGGACTCAGAGACGACGCAATTAATGCACAATATTTTGAAGGTATGTCCAGAGATGAGGCCCTTTCGCTACTGAAAGACAGTAATTTTAAAGGCAAAATCACACTTCATATGGGGGATGTAGAAGCACAAAGAATAGCTATAGGATGCGAAAAGCACGGTGCACTTGAAAATATTACAAACGGACAAGACTACAGATTTTCATACTTACAATCAACAGTAAAAGAAGTCAACTTGAATGAAAAAGACGAAAATGACGAATATAAATACCAAACTATGTATGATTTAATGCAGTTTTATGCAGATCCGAGCGATGAGTATCAAAACAATGGTAAAACATTGCTTGACAGATACAATGAAAATCCAAACGACCCGGAAACTATGGCATATATCTTGGTTGCAGTAAAAGATATAATACAAAATGACCCTTATTTTAGTACTGCCAAATTTGAATTTAATGGAGAAAAAGTAAGCGGAAGTGACTTAACTTCACAACAAGCGCTACAGATAAGCCTTATTAAAGATGATAAGCCAATAGTTGACACTGTTGAGCTTGGCGACGCAGCTTATAATTTAAAAGGCTCAGGCGAAGAAAATATCTATATTATTACCGAAGATAAAATTAAGGAGCCATCAGATACTGATACAGACACTGATGTTGATACAGATACTGACACAGATGTAGATACAGATACTGACGTAGATACCGATACTGACGTTGACACTGATACAGACGTAGATACCGATACTGATACTGATGTTGATACAGATACAGACACTGATACAGACATAGATACTGATACAGACGTAGATACCGATACGGATGTTGACACTGACACTGACGTCGATACAGACACCGATATTGATACAGACACTGATGT